>NZ_MLCN01000026.1 GCF_001982605.1 Alkanindiges hydrocarboniclasticus
TTTGGCTCAATTAGGGGCGCTTTGCATTTCAAATCTTTGTGCAAAAAAGCTGTTTGAATAAAAACTTATCTATGTACCTTCAATTTTAAGCATGGTTTGATCCTATCTTTTCAAATAAATGGCCATGCAATACTCAGTAAAAATAATAGCCCTAATACGGCGCAACTCATTTGCCAAAAACGCAAAGGATCTCGTTCAATGATTGCTGGTGGTTTAGAGTTTAATAATTCTTTGGAAGGATGCATTAGATTATGAATGAGTTCAGATAAGGCCTCAAAACGATGTGTCGGTTCAATACTCAGCGCTTGGCCTAAAATTTTATCTAACCATATAGGTAAATCAGGCCGATATTTCCTGATGGAATAGTATTGAACTTTTTTAAGCTGCTTTAAACTGTTACAGCGAGCTAAATCTGTCCCATAAGGTAATTGTTTGGTCAGTAAATAATAGGCCATTACCGCCAAAGAAAATTGGTCTGAATGTACAGATGGCGAATGATCAATAAAATACTCCGGTGCCATAAATGCTAAGGTTCCGAGTGGTCGATTCGCATTTTTAGGATTAATTTCGACCAGGCCTCTTACTGCTGTTGAACCATAATCAATCAGTTTAATTTTCATGGCACTTTCTGTATTTAAAACCATGATGTTATTTGGCCGTATATCCTGATGCAGCATCTCCAGCCGGTGCATTGCATTTAAAGCCAAAGCTGTTTGTTGCAAAATTGGTAAAATCTCATCGAGATTTAAAGGCTTTTCCTGGCGATGCAGCCATTGAGCCAAAGTTTCACCCTGTAAATATTCATAACATTGGAATAAATACTTTTTCTCAGTGTTATGTGGATAACACTGCATCAGGTTATCATGCTTCAGACGTTTTGATACCCAATCTTCGAGTTGAAATTGCTCTACGGCATACTTATCTTGCTGTAAATCTACCCCCAAAGTTTTTATAACCAAAGGCTGCTGCTGAGTATCGTGTGCCAAATAGAGGCAACTGCGATGATTTTGGTGCAAAATCTTATCAATCACATAGCCTTCAAAAATTTCACCTTTACTGAGCTGTTGTGGAAATACATAATCCTGCTGAATATGAAACTGATTCAGTTCAGGCAACTGTTCTACAAGGATCACCTGGAAACTTAAGTTATCATCACTGCCCTGTTCTAAAGCTTTTTCAACTAATCCTTTGGCAAGTTGATTTAAATCTGCATCTATTAAAGTTAAATCTAATAATTGTTGATCTGTGACAAATTCATAGACCCCATCGGTCATTAGTAAAAAAATATCTTTTTCTTTGAGTTCAATATTTCGATAATCAATTTCAATACGATAATCCGCACCTAAGGCTCGACTAAGATAATGCTCTTTGGAAGACAACCAGACACGATGATCATGGGTTAGTAATTCAATTTCATGATCGCGAATGCGGTAAATACGACTATCACCAACATGAAAAACATGGGCTTGTTGCTGTTTTAAAATCAGTGCAGATAAGGTACAGACATACCCTCGGTCTTTATCAAAACGTCCTTGACTTTGTTGAGTCTGTGCATAAAGCCATGAATTGGTCGCGCGGATCACTCGTTCTGCTGAAGTCTGTGTACTCCAGGCATCTGAAGTAGAATAATAGTCAGATAAAAAACTACCAACGGCTGTTTCTGCTGCAAGATGACTGACATTACTGCTACCGATTCCATCCGCTATAACACAGGCAATACCTTTCAGTTTCAGCACATGTCCTTCGGGCAGATATACTCCATGGAAATCCTGGTTCTGTTGTTTAACTCCGGCAGTAGAATATTGCCCAATACTGACTTTTAATGTTTTTTTCATGCTGAAAGCTCAAAAAGGGATCTATATGATCCCTTTATAAAATGATGAATGTTAAAATTCTTTTTTAACACCAGTACGGACATGGGTGGTATAAAGTGCCAGACCTGTTAATGCCAAACCACCCACCAGATTACCTAAAGCAACCGGCAGTTCATTCCATAGGAAGTAGTCAGCAATCGAGAAGTCACCGCCCATCATCATGGCAAATGGGAACAGGAACATGTTCACGACAGAGTGCTCAAAGCCCATGGCAAAGAACAGCATAATTGGCATCCACATGGCAATAAATTTGCCACTCACCGTAGTAGACATCATCGCGCCAATGACACCTAATGACACCATCCAGTTACACAGCATGCCACGGATAAAAATAGTCATCCAGCCGGCGAATCCGTATTCGGCATAACCTAATGTCCGCTCCTCGCCAATATGCGCAATTTTTACGCCGACAGGGTTTGGATCCGCTGCAAAACCCATGGTATAAACCGCTGCCATGAGCACCGCAACGACTAAACAGCCTGTAAAGTTCCCTACAAACACCAAGCCCCAGTTTTTTAGAATACGTCCCCATGTCACCCCTGGGCGTTTATCTAGCCATGCCAGCGGCGTAAGTACAAACACCCCAGTTAATAGGTCATAGCCCAATAAATACAACATACAAAAACCAACTGGAAACAGGAGCGCACCAATCAATGGTGATCCTGTTTGCACGGCTATGGTAATGGCAAATACCGCTGCCAAGGCCAGAATGGCCCCTGCCATAAAGGCACGAATCAATACATCACGGGTTGCCATATGCAATTTGGATTCACCCGCATCTACCACTTTTTTTGCAAACTCTGCAGGAGCAAGATATGCCATGTTGTCGTCCTCTTTTTCAATATACAGACCTGTTTTTCAAAAAAAAGACGCCTAAGATCAATGAAGACCTTAGGCGCCGTTGCCTTAAATGCTTGAACAGTTAATGGTGAATGGCGTCATTGCCATATATCTCAAAGTACAAGCAAAATCTATGCCATAAAAAATTATTAATCTTTTAATTATTCACTGTCTTATTGAGCATAAATTTTAAAATGATAATTGGCATGATATCTGCATCATCTACTCCGCATAACAATTTGTTTAAGAATCATTTGGAGAGGATTATGATTACCCATCGTCAACAAGTAACTGACATGATCATTTCAGCGAAAGTTTTAAAATCAATTAAATGGTCAGATGTCGCCAAAGAAATAGAACTTTCTAAAGAATGGGTAACCGCCGCATGTTTAGGTCAGATGGCTTTTAATAAAGAGCAGGCAGAAAAAATCGGTGAAATATTTGGATTGACTGATGAAGCCATCGCCTGGCTGCAAATCGTACCCTATAAAGGTTCTCTGCCAACTAGCGTGCCGACAGATCCGCTGATTTATCGCTGGTATGAGGTGGTCAGCGTCTATGGTATGACCATTAAAGAACTGATTCATGAAGAATTCGGAGATGGGATCATGAGTGCTATTGATTTCAGTATGGATATTCAACGTGAGAATAATCCAAACGGAGATCGGGTGAATGTCGTATTGTCTGGCAAGTTTTTACCTTATAAAACCTATTAATTAATCGTTTGATAAAGCCATCATATTGATGGCTTTTCATTTCTTCGTAAGGAGATCTTTTATATCACCGTCTTTATCCTTATTTAATTTTGACTATACACTGATGTGTGTTGATAAAAACGGAGGCTTTCGCTTGGGAGGATTCTAGACAGCCAACCTGTAAAAGTCCTCTGCCATTTGATTTGGTGTCTTAAAATCCAATCCTTTTTGGATTCTTTGCTGATTATAAAATAGCTCTATGTATTTTGTAATATCTGCTTTCGCTTTTTCCCTCGTTTCATAAGTACGATGGTGTATAAGTTCATTCTTTAATATGCCCCAGAAGCTTTCAATTGGTGCATTATCAAAGCAGTCTCCACGCTTACTCATTGAACCTTGAAAATCATATTTTTCAATCATATTTCGATATACATGACTGCAATATTGACTGCCTCTGTCTGAGTGAACAATTAAGCCTTGTGGCGGTTTTTGATTCCGAATAGCCATTTTAAGAGCATCACAGACCAACTGTGCTGTCATACGTTCATTTAGACTATAGCCAACAACCTGCTTTGTATAAAGATCCTTTGAAGCAGCCAGATATAGCCATCCTTCGTTTGTCCAAATGTAGGTAATGTCACTTACCCACGCGTGGTTTGGAGTGCTCACGTTAAATTTTTGCTCTAATAAGTTTTTGTAGACGGGACGGTTGTGATCACTGTTTGTTGTTCTTTTAAAGCGCTTATGGCGCTTGCAAAAGAGTTTATTGACCTTCTTTATTGTACGTACTGCATATTGGCTAATTTGAACACCTTGAGCGTGTAAATGCTTACTCAGGCGAATATAGCCATAGCTTTCATTGGTCTCCTGATGTGCTATTTTCACCATGATAGTCTGCTGATTTCTTCGAATTTGTTTTTGGCTTAAGCCACTTTTCAACCACTCATAAAATCTTGATACTGAAACTTTTAACAGCTTCGCCATCATGGTGATTGGGTATGTATCTTTATACTGTTTCATGCAGGCGTACCTCACTGACTTTCTTTGGCAAAGTACGCTACTGCTTTTTTTAAGAATTCTCTTTCCAATTCCGCAGTTTTAAGTTGCTGTTTCAGCTTCTTATTTTCTTCGAGCAGAGCAGCAAGTTCAGGGGAATATTGTTGTGTTCCAACTAATGTTCCAGATTTAGCTTTGCTGTACCAATTGGAAAGCGTTTGCATGGATATGCCAAGCTGTCTTGCTGTTTCCGAAACATTGCCTTTATTTTCTTCAATCTGTTTTATAGCTTCAGCTTTGAATTCCGCTGTATAAAACTTTGGTTTTTTGCTCATGGTAAACTCCTGATGAGTACGTTTAGTTTACCAAGTGAAAGCTTCCGTTTTTATCAGCACACATCACGTGACAACCTGCTGGCATTCCCGCAAGCGAGATATTAGTACTTATCAGGAAGTACTATTTTCTAATCTGGAAGAATATGAGCGCTTGGCACGTATGATTTCTGATATGTTGTTTTTGGCAAAAGCAGAGCATGGTCTATGTCTACCCAATTTGCAGCCAGTAAAATTGGATCAGGAAGTACAAGCCCTTTTTGAATTTTACGATGCTTTGGCCGCGGAAAAAGGAATGAGGTTAGCATCTTCTGGTAAAGCAACCATTCAGGGCGATGCACTTATGTTAAGGCGTGCCTTAAGCAACTTACTCTCGAATGCACTCCGCTATGCCAAGCCAGGGACTGATATTCATGTAGTTATCGTTCAGCAAGCCTCATCAACAATAATTACCATACAAAATGAAGGGCCAACCATCAGTAAAGACCAGCAGCAACGAATCTTTGATCGCTTCTACCGGACTGATGCATCCAGACGAAGAACGGATGAGGGAGCAGGCCTGGGACTGGCAATTACCAAATCAATTGTAGAGGCGCATGGCGGTTGTATCGAGGTTGATTCAGAACGTGAAAAGACGACGTTTAAGATTAAATTATTTAAACAGGCTTCATGAACAATCAAATACCTGTAAAAATAAACTTAACCACAAAGTGCTTATCCTAAGTCAAGCTTTCGGCTAATAAATGATGTTTTCCCTACGCCATGAGTTTGCTGGTAGGGGTAAAGCAAAAGTTTATAAATGACATAAATGTAATTTTACGGTCACCCCTGCGTTACTTAGGTCTAATATAATTCGGTTAATTAAAATATAATTTTCATTTTAATGATAGGGCAATTACAGGTTTTAAAAATATAATTTCTTGGAGATAAATATCCAATATTTTAAATACGAAAGATTACTACTTAAATATATTTTAATTTAAGACTCAAAAATCAGACTTTATTTTAAGTAATTTAAAGGAGAGGATTTAAATAAAAAATATGTTTTTTATTTATTTTTCGCACCTTATCTCTATTTTAGCAAAAAATACCAATAATACCTACAATCACGTCTCGTCGAAAATCTTTGAATTTTTATTTATCTATAAGAGAACCAAAGGATGCTTTCTTTGAAAGCATCCTCTTTATATAAAAGCACCAGTCTTAAGCGGCCATTTTACGGCATTCGGCAGCACATTTACGGCAAGCTTCTGCGCATTGCTGGCAATGTTCCATCTGATGTTTACTACACTCTTCCGCGCAGTAATCGCACATTTTAGCGCATAATTCACATATTTCCTTGGTAAAAGGTGAATTTCTTTGTTGGGCGTGCGCACATAAGTCGCAGATATCAGCGCAATCCAAGCATCGCTTGATACATTCACGCATCATTTCAACTGAATCCTCATCCAGGCACAAATGTGCACATGAAGTGCAGGTTAAGGAGCACAACACACAGGCTTTCGCACATTCTGAAAGGTTAATACTATTCATTTATACTCTCCAAATTTAAACATCAAAATTGATGTATCGAATAAGCTAAATAAAAAAACCCGAATACAGAATATGCATTAAGTTACTAAGTGTAAAATTTATTAAATTTACCAATATTTTAATTTAAATTTTAGTCCCATATAATGTATAAATATTTTTTATAAGACTAGCCAACTGTAATTTAGCTCTAATTCGGCTTTACCAAAGGATTGGGTATAACCCTAAAATTAAACAAATTATGAGAAAGTTCTTATCGATAGTTCGCCTAATGACAGACCTCTAAACATCCAATCTTAATATTTAACCTGAATCGCGGATAAGGAATTGACTTGAAAAAAGAG
>NZ_MLCN01000027.1 GCF_001982605.1 Alkanindiges hydrocarboniclasticus
GTACCTAACCCTATTGTAATTGTACAATATGAAATTACTCCACCTTATACTTACAACCATTACCTCACATTAGATGAAATTGATGAGCAATATTCGAAAATCTTAGATTTATAATTTTTAATATTTATAAAATTATTTTTTCATCTGATTTGACCAAGCATCGACAAAACACGTACCGCTATTTACAGGAATTTTGGTTAAAACATAGACTTGTCTTTAGTCAGTAAGAAACACAAATGATTCCTGATGCGCAATGTTATGACGTAATTGTGGTGGGGGGCAGCTTTGCCGGAATGACGGCTGCCCTGCAACTGGCACGTGCACGCCGTAAGGTGCTGATTATTGATGCAGGTCTTAACCGTAATCGCATGGTGCGCCGTTCCTATGGTTTTTTGGGGCAGGATGGCAGCTCACCCGATGACTTTATCAATAATGCCAGACAGCAGCTATTAAAATACCCTAACCTTGTCTGGCTGGATAATGTGATTGCCCTAAAAGCTGAAAAGCAGGATGACGGCTTTATTATTGCCACCAATGAAGACAAATCCTATCAGGCCCAACGGCTAGTCTTGGCTATCGGTATTATTGATAAGCTGCCGGATATTGCAGGTATTGATGAGCTGTGGGGCAAGTATTTATTTCATTGCCCTTACTGTGACGGCTATGAGCTTAATGAAGAAGACATCGCCGTGATTGGCACCGGCCATGAGTCCATTGGCAAAGCCTTAATGCTGCCCGACTGGGGCAAGGTCACCCTGTTTTCCAACAAGGTCGTTCATCCTGACCCAAGTGAACTCAAACATTTGCAGGCGCGTGGTGTCAGCATTAATGATGAACTGATTGAGCAAATTTATGTAGAACACAACCGGCTGGCAATTCGCACCACAGATCAGCAAATCCATCGGTTTAAGGGCGGATTTTTATTACCCAAAACCCAGTTGGCCAGTCCGTTGGCCCAGCAACTCGGTTGTGAAATTGGTGAAAGTGCCATTGGGCCATTTATCATTACCGATGAATCCAAGCAAACCACGGTAAAAGGCGTATTTGCCTGCGGTGATGCAGCACGGACTACCGCCAGTATTTCATGGGCGGTGGGAGATGGTGCCAGTGCAGGCATTGGCGCGCATCAGTCGCTGATCTTCAAGGATATATTTGACTAACCCAGCCCGGCCTAACTGGCTTGCAAACGCAGAAGCCAGCGTTTTTCACTCAGCATAATCAAAAACGAAGCACCACACAAAATGGCAAAACCCCAGGTCATGGGCACCAGTGTATTGTCATATAACTGGCCAATAACGCTGGCAAGAATTAAAGACAGCATGGACGCTGATGCACCAATAATGGCAGAGGCCATGCCCGCCACATGACCCATGGGTTCCATGGCAATGGCATTTAAATTGCCAAACAGGCAGCCAAATACGGAAAATAAAAGACTGGCATACAGCAAAAACATCCAGAAGGTAATTTTAATGCCACTGTACTGCACCAGTAAGAAGCCAAAGGACAGCACAGCAATACACAGCATGCCGTACATGCAAATGGGCCGCATGCCAATTTTGGCTACCAGCCTTGAATTTACAAAGGAAGCCACACCCATTAAGGCAGCCAGCAGCGCAAAACACAGACTAAAGGTTTGCCCAGACTGACCAAACTGCTGCATAAAAATTTGCTGCGAAGTACCCAGATAACCAATAAAACCGCCAAAACACAGGCCGGTACACAGCAAATAGCTCATGGTGGTGCGGTTGCTGACCACTTCGCGAAAGCCACTTTGAAAAGCCTTAATCTGCATGGGCAGGCGTTGCTCTGGCAGCAGGGTTTCTTCCAGACGCAAGGCAATCCAGATTCCCACCACCAGCGCATAGGCAATATAAAGCAGGAAAATTTCACGCCAGCCTGAAAAATGAATAATCACTTGCCCAATAGCAGGGGCAATGGCAGGTGCCACCATAAATACCATCATAATCAGTGACATTACTTTTGCCATCTGGTTGCCGCTGTATTTGTCGCGCACCACAGAAATAGTAGCCACATATGGCCCGGCTACACCTACACCCTGAATAAAACGGCCCAGTAGGAATAGCTCAAAACTAAGGGTCAGATAACACAGCAGGCTACCCACAAAATAAATGGCAATGCCAGAAAACAAAATGCGCTTGCGGCCAATGGCATCCGACAGTGGCCCGGCAATCAACTGGCCCAGTGTCATGCCTGCAAAAATACAGGTAATGACCCATTGCACAAGGTTAGGGTTATCTACAGCAAACACCCGGCCAATCTGACCCAGCGCTGGCAAAATCGCATCAATGGAAAACGACACTACCGACATCAGTAATGCCATAAGCAAGGCAAACTCTCTGGAATGAATCTTGGACATATTTATTCTCGTGGATATCAAAGACACTGGACTACTCCAGCCTGCTTTATGTTTGGTGCTTTATCTTCGCGACATTGTATTATTGTGTGGTGACTGTTTGAGGGTTACACCTGCCCTATTCCACGATCTGATTTTTTACAGCGACTGAAACTTTTTATAACAGCCCTAAACACTTAAACCAGCCCAGCCAGATACTTGCCAAACCACTTGGCGGTTTCAATATCGCCTTTTGGGGGTGTTTGTTCTACTGGGGCATTGTCGGACTGGGTCATCAGGCCCAAAAAGCCGGACAGCCGGTTTAAATCATTTTCGGTATGCCCGGTTGGCATCAGGGGAATACCGCTCCACAGCATGCCATGCTGCATGGCAAACAGGCAAATTTGCTGCAATACCGCCAGCTTGTCACCGCTTAAGCCGCCGGAATTGGCAAACCCTGCGGCCAGCTTGCCAACCCATAAGCGATTTTTCCAGCGCTTGGAAGTGGCATCCATAAACAGCTTAAAGCCACTGGTTACACTGCCCATATAGGTGGGGGAACCAAATACAATGACATCCGCATGATCCAGCGCATGCCAGTCCACGTGCTCTACCGACATGACATGTACCTGTGTATTGGCAACCTGTCGCGCACCTTCGGCAATGGCACGCGCCACCCGCTCGGTGTGTCCATACGGACTATGGTAAACAATACAGACCTGTTTACAGGCAGCAGACAAGTGATGTGTAGTATCGGAAACAATTGCGTCGGTCAATTCAGCATCCTAAAAGCGGCCTGCAAAGAAATGCAGTTCAGGCGCAATAGCATAGCAGTTTGAGGGTTTTAGCACAAAAGCCGATGCAAAAAACCAATATTAAAGCCCTATAAAAGCATCTGTTTAAAAACATTTTGTGCTATCGGAATAGGCCTAAGCTTAACGTTAAAGATCAAGCACTTTTATTGTTGGGCCATAATTACGCTAACCTAAAAAGCTGGCTTTAAAATAAAGTAAACGCTTTACAGCATAACAAACGTTGCCATGCGGCCAGTTTTTGCCGTATGCCGATAAGAATAAAACCTGTCGGCCTGCTGATAGCTGCACGCCGCACCACCACTGATGTGCTGAACCCCTAACTGTTGCAGGCGCTGGCTGGCCAGTTGATAAATATCAGCCAGATACTTGCCTGTCCCATGGCTGGTAAAAGCACTAGCAGCTTCAGGATGGTGCTGGGTAAACGCTTCAAAAACCTCTGCGCCCACCTCAAAGCTGCATGGCCCAATGGCAGCACCAAACCAGGCAAACACAGCCGGTGACTGCATGGCATTAATCGTATTTTCAATAATGCCATGCAGCAAACCACGCCAGCCCGCATGGATACAGCCCACCTCGGTACCGTCTGCATTGCTCAGGACAATCGGCAGGCAGTCAGCCGTCATGATCATGCAGGCCACCCCAGTTTGCCGGGTAATGATGGCATCTGCATTAACTGCTGAAAACGGCATGGCTTGTTCAGTCACTTCATATACGTGGGTGCTATGGGTTTGTTCCAGCCAGACCAGTCGTTTGGCGCCATAAGGTTGTAATGCCTTTAACAGCTCAATGCGTTGCTGCTGAACTGTTTGGGCATCATCCCCTACATGTAGCGCCAGATTAAAGCCATCATAAGGCGCAGCACTATGCAATAAGGGATTAAGAGCTTGTCTGCTGGTTTGTCCGGCCAGCACACCAGCCGGCAAACCGGTTGCTGCAATCAGTCCTGCCGATAAAGGCAACCTAGTCATCAGCACCCTCATCACGCAGGGCTTTAACCAGTTGGCTAAAATCATCCGGCCATGGCGCTTCAAACTGCATATTTTTGCCAGTGCGCGGGTGCACCAAGCCCAGCTTGCGCGCATGTAAGGCCTGCCGCTTGAAGTTTTGCAGGGTCTTCACCAGATTCGGGCTGGCCCCTTGTGGCAAGCGCCGACGGGTGCCATAAAGGGGATCACCCACCAGTGGAAAGCCAATATGAGACAAATGCACCCGAATCTGATGCGTGCGGCCAGTTTCCAGTTGCGCCTGTACCAGCGTATGCGAGCCAAAGCGCTCCAGCACACGATAATGGGTTACCGAAGCACGCCCGCCCGGCTGCACACTCATGCGGGTACGTTCTACCGGATGGCGCTTGATTGGCTGGTCAACCGTGCCACCGGCAATCACATGGCCCACCACCATGGCATCATAAATACGATATACCGACTTATCGGCTAACTGCTTGCTTAAGTGGTGCTGGGCAGCCAGATTTTTGGCCACCACCAGTAAGCCACTGGTGTCCTTGTCAATACGGTGTACCAGACCAGCGCGTGGCAACTCTTTAAGCTTGGCCTCATGGTACAGCAGGCCATTGACCAGTGTCCCCGACCAGTTGCCCGCGCCCGGATGCACCACCAGTCCAACTGGCTTGTTGACCACCAGAATGTCATCGTCCTCATACACAATGTCCAGTGTCATTGGTTCAGGCTCGGTGGTGTTCTGGTCTTGCAGGGTCACATCCAGATTCAGCACCTCGCCGCCCAGACAGCGGATCTTGGGTTTTACCGTTTGACCATTGATGGTGAGCTGGCCATCCTGCAACCAGCCTTTAAGCCGTTCACGCGAAAACTCAGCAAAAAGACTGGCCGCTACCTGATCAAAGCGCAAGCCAATCATATCGTCCGGCACCACGGCCTGTTGCGAAATTTTGGTGGCTGTAGCTGCTTGATTTGGCGTCAGATCTACATCAAACAGGTCTTCTTGCAGATCAGCAAATAACGCATTGTCATCCTCAAGCGGCTCATTTATGCTTGAATCTGGTGTTTGCTGTAGATTTTGTGTATGGGCCATTTGGTATCTGTCATCAAAAATGGTTAAATAGCCCCATTGTAGCGTATTGCCCGTTAAGTCCAGAGGAGTATTTATGTCGCTGCCCCGTTTTAGTGTGTTGATGTTGTCATTTTCAGTGGCAATTGCAGGAGGAATGGCGGGTTGTAGCAGCTTTCCAAAGAAGAAAAATGATCTTAAGGATGCAGGCCCACAGCGCAGTGAGCAAGCCTATTATGAGTCAGCACAAAAGAGCCTGAAACGCGGCCAGTACACCGAAGCCAACAAATCACTGGAAGCACTGGATACTTATTATCCAACCGGTGAATATACCGAACAGGCCCAGCTGGACCTGATGTATTCCCGTTTCAAGCAAGGCGATTATCCCGGCGTTGTAACGCTGGCCGACCGCTTTATCCGCTTGTATCCCAGCAATGCCCAACTGGATTATGCCTATTATATTCGCGGTGTTGCCAACATGGAGCAGCATTATGACGGCCTGCTGCGCTACACCAACCTGAATCAGGCGCACCGTGATGTCAGCTATCTGCGTCTGGCTTATAGCAGCCTGCGTGAATTTGTACAGCGCTTTCCCAGCAGCCGCTATGCGGTAGATGCTGCCCAGCGCATGCAATATGTCAATCAGGAACTGGCCGAAAGTGAAATGAATGTAGCCCGCTATAACCTGAAACGTCAGGCATGGCTGGCTGCGGTACAACGTGCGCGCTGGGTGCTGGAATATTATCCGCAAACCCCGCAAATTCCTGAAGCACTGGCCACCATGGTGCATGGTTACCAGAAACTGGGCGACCAGCAAACAGCCAACCAGTATCTTGAAATCATTCGCCTGAATTACCCTACGCTGATCAAAGGTAATGGTGTTGACCTGAATGCAGCACGTGGCAAGGCTTCGTGGGTGAATCGTGCGACCTTGGGTATTTTCGGCCGTCAAGCACAGTCGTTTGTACCACAGGATCGCGCCAATGCAGCCGTTGTGGTGCCTCCTGCGGCAACCCCGGCCACCAGCAATGAACTGACTTCCGAGCAGATCAAACCTGATGTGCCGCAACCGGATCTGGACAATGCCGTACAGCAACCGCCAGTGCCCAGCATTGGTCTGGGCCTGCCTGAGGAAACCTCACCACAGGACGAGCGCAACCCTTAAGCTGTAACAGGCTTGCTGAACATTAAAACCAGTGCCTGAACTTGTATAGCCAAACTGCAAACTGAATGAAAAAATAGCCGGACTCCTGTTCCGGCTATTTTTTGCCTCAACAGCAGCAGCCTGACTATGCTATAGTGGCCCGACTGTAATGGCTTGATCCGCGTGTTGCAGCATGAGGGTAATATGGCAATTCCACAACACACCATCGACCAGATACTGGATCGCATTGATCTGGTAGAGCTGATTGGCAGCCGGATCAAACTCAAAAAAGCCGGTAAAACCTACACTGCCTGTTGCCCGTTTCATCAGGAAAAATCCCCGTCATTTAATGTAGACCGTAATAAAGGCTTTTATCATTGCTTTGGCTGCCATGCGCACGGCAATGCCATTGGTTTTTTGATGGAATACGAAAACCGCAACTTTATTGATGTGATCAAGGATCTGGCGCAACAAGCCGGCATTGAGCTGCCAAAAAACTCGCAGGATGACACTAACAAATTTAGCTATAAACGCAGTGACGCGCCCAAGCCCACTGTTAAAAAATCAACAGCTAAAGCCAACCAGCCAGCGAACAATACCAGTTCGCCAACCCGCATCAAACTCAATACTCAGCCTGCCCAAGGCAGTGACCCTTTTGACATTCCTACAGATAATGACTCAACCGACGGCTTTACAGCCTCTGATCACCTCATGCTGGATGACATCTGGCATGACAACGGCAGTCAGGGTGAACCAGAAAATGAAATGGCAGGTGCAGCCTCCCAAGAAGGCAACCTGTACGACCTGCTGGAACAGGTGGCCCAGTTTTACCAGCAGCAACTGGCGAAAAATAGCGCAGCGCAAGCCTATTTAAACAGTCGCGGACTGGACGATAAAGCCTGCGAATTCTGGCGACTGGGTTATGCGCCAAGCGACTGGCAACACCTGGAACAGCACTTTTCACGCGATGTTGAAGGCTTAAAAACCGTAGGCCTGATCCGTGATAGTGAAAAGGGCCGTGCCTATGATCTGCTGCGTGACCGGGTGATTTTCCCCATTCGGGATGCCAAGGGTCGTGTGGTGGGTTTTGGTGGTCGCGCCATGAGTGATGACATCAAGCCAAAATATATCAACTCGCCCGAATCAATAATTTTCCATAAAGGTGAAATCCTGTATGGCCTGTATGAAGGCCGCAAGGCGCGCGCGGGTCAATGGCTGATGGTTGAAGGCTATATGGATGTAATTGCACTGCAACAGGCAGGCATGGCTGGCGCAGTGGCCTCCTTGGGCACAGCTACGAATGTAGAACACCTCAATACCCTGTTTAAGCAAAGCAACAAGATTACACTGGCCTTTGATGGTGATACGGCTGGGCAACGTGCAGCATGGCGTACCCTTGAGCTGGCATTGCCTGCGCTCACTGATGGGCGTGAATTGCGTTTTCTGGTACTGCCTGAACAACATGACCCTGACTCGCTCATCCGGCTGGAAGGCTTAGGCGGTATCCGGCGCCGGATTGAACAGGCACCCCCGCTGTCAGATTTTTTGTTTGAAAGTCTGGCCCAGCAAATTGACATTAAAACGCCCGAAGGCAAAAGCCGGCTGATGCAGGAAGCACGTGTCTTAACCGGACTACTGCCGGCTAAAGGTAGTTTTAAACGACTGCTGGAACAATCACTGCGTGACCGGCTGGGACTGGGCTGGAATAAAAAACCAGCCGCACAGCAGCAATTATTGTCCTTTGAACAAAGCTCCAGCCTTGAAGAAAAAGCCCTGTTGTTGCTGTTGCAATACCCGGCTTTGTTTAACCAGATGACCCACCTGATTGATCTGGCCGATGCCAACCATGCCTTTGGCCGCGCACTCTACTTGATGCAACAGGCAGAAGAAGAGCTGCCGGATGACCCGGAACAATGCCTGTATTTCCTGCTGGGTGCATGGCCCAATGAACAGGAACGCAACAAGCTGTGTCATCTGCTGGACGCGGTGGACATGGGGGTGTATGTGCAGCAGCCTGAACGGCTGGATGGCTTATGTCAGGAAATAGTTTTGCAATTAAAAAAAATGTATTTAAGTAGAAAAATGAATATTGCGACCTCAGTTCAAGCGCAGCAGGATTTGAAAAACCAGCTATTAGAAGTTAGTAAGCAACTATCTTTCCGCGAAGATATTGTTTAACTATTTCTACAGTTAAAGCTGAACAGTTTTATTTTAAAATTTTATTAAAGCCAAAAGCTTACTTTCCTTTAATGTCTTTATCCTGACATTATTTTGTCACCCGCCTGTCATCAGTTCGCTATAGCTTAAGCCGGTCTTTACACTGGAACTGGTTCATGCAAATCAACTATAAACCGCTCATCATTGCCATGAGTGCGCTGGCTCTATCTGCCTGTAACGATAATAACGATCACCACAATGTTGACCATACTGCCCCAGCGGCCCAAGTACAAACCGCCTATTTTATTGATAGCACTATTAGTGGCCTACGCTATAACAGCGGCTCGCAACAGGGCGTCACTGGTACTGACGGCAAGTTTAATTATCAAGCCGGTGAAACCGTCACTTTTAAGCTGGGCGACATCACACTGGGCACGGCCCAACCCACCTCTGACAAGTTACTGCTGAAATCTCTGAATAACGGGACTACCGAACAAGGGAACGTGAGCAATAGTAGTATTAACCGCGCAGTGTTGCTGCAAACGCTGGATCAGGATGCTGACAGCAGCAATGGCATTCAACTGGACAGTACCATGCTGGCCCAGTTTAAAAATACCGATACACTGGATTTTAATATAGCACCGGATCAGTTTGCCCAGCAGCTTGGTAGTTTGTTTGTCAAACTGAATATTGCCAGCAGTGTGGTCGATGCTGCCCTAGCCAAGGATAATCTGCTGCTCAGTGAAGCCAAGGCCATGGGTAAAGTTACTTTACACTATGATAAAAACATAGGCAGTGGATTGGTGAGCCGTGTCGAGCGCCATATTATTCCCGATGTTTATGTGCCTTATCACGGTGCTGATGCCAGTCTCAAGCAATATTTCCCCAAAGGTTTTCCGCTGGCGGTGGGGTCTGGCTTAAGCTTTATAGGCACACAAAATGGTGTTTCCACGTTTTATGCCATTACCGATCGTGGGCCAAATGCCGACTCGCCCCTACTGGCAGATAGTACAGCCACTAAAGTTTTCCCAGCCCCGCAATTTGCACCGACTCTGGTTAAGCTCAGCGTTGACCAAAATGGCGTCAAACTGGCCAGCCAACTGGAACTCAGCTTAAACGGCAAGAAAATTACCGGTCTACCCTTGCCTGCTGGCAGTATTGGGTCCAGTAATGAAGCAGCGCTCAGCGAAGACCTGAAAACCAATCTAGGCACGGATATCAATGGCCTGGACACCGAAGCCATTACACTGGATGCCGACAATAAACATGGCTGGATTTGCGATGAATACGGCCCGTTTGTAGCCAAAATTGAACTGGCCAGCGGTAAAATTGTTGAAAAATTTGGCCCCGGTACGGGCTTGCCTGCCTTAATTGCCAAGCGCCAGCCCAATCGTGGCTGTGAAGGCTTGGCCTATGACAGCGGCAAGCTATATGCCATAGTGCAAAGCACGCTGGACATTAGCAAAAACAGTGCCCTGTTTACCCGTCTGGTGGAATTTGATCCGCAAACCCGCACCAGCAAAACCTATGCTTACCCGATTACGCCTGCTGACTGGCAGGATGGCAAGGCAGGTAAAGCCAAACTGGGTGATCTGCTGGCACTGGGCAATGGCCGGTTTATGACTATTGAACAAGGCACTTTTGCAGACAATAAAATTCATAACAAGCTGTATGTGTTTGATATCAAGAACGCTACGGATATCAGCAACATGAAATCCGGCGAAGATGAACTGGAAAAAATCAAAGATCCAGCCAAATTACTGGCTTCAGGCGTCAGGACTGCCAGCAAAACCTACCTGCTGGACTTGAAGGATTACGGCTGGCTGATGGAAAAAGCGGAAGGACTAACCCTGATTGACGCCACGGCCCTGGCCATTAGCAACGACAATGACTTTGGTTTGCGCGTGGATGCCCGTGACAAGGCAGGCAATAGCGTGGATGCTACTGAGCTGACCGTGAATGCTCAAGGTCAGCTAACGGATGAAGATGGCAATACGGGCTATAGCTATAAACTTGTTGCCAATAAGCCAGAAGAACGCCATAGCCAGTTGTGGTACATCAAGCTAACCCAACCTGTAAAATAATAGTTATTAGACTTTATTCATAAGTTATCACCTTGCTTTCGACAAGTCCAACGTGAGCTTGGTCTAGTGCTCAATGACCGCAGGCTACGGTGGTTGCCCTTCGGCAAGCTCAGGAACAGGGTCGAACTAGGGTTGGTGAGCATGTCGAACCGCTTTTGAAATAACTCTATTGTCTACGGATCGCAAAAAGGCGACTATGAATTCATAGCCGCCTTTTTAATGCTTATGATACGGGTGCAATTAGGGCTTTAGCAGTTCATTACCGGGCTGTCCGTCGGCTGCCCGCAGGTTGTCCTCAGTGGCTTCTTCACGAGGGATGGGGGTTTCTATTCCCAGTGCTGTCATGCTCCATTCCAGTATCTCAGGATTTTCATGCATGGCGGCTTGCCGTACCAGCTGGGATGGCGCATGGGCCAGTTTTGCAGTTAAGGCATTGGCCAGTCGTTCCAGCACATGCCCGGCATCCTGCCCCTGTAACAAAAGCTGTTTTGCCTTATCCAGCTCACTGCTTTTCAGCTGCTCAATGTGACGACGATACGCCACAATATGCGGCGTGGCCTGCTCGCTGCGTTGCTGGCGAATAAACTGGGCTGACAGCTGGCTCACCATCACCTCAGCTTCCAGCGCTGCCTGCCGCCGCTGTGCCAGATTGCCTTCAATGACGGTTTGCAGATGATCCACATCATACAAATACACATCGTTTAGCCGCGATACTGCCTGATCAATATCACGCGGTACGGCAAGGTCAACCATCAGCATTGGCTTAAAGCGGCGTTTTTTTAGGGCTTGCTTGACATCACTGGCCTGAATAATCTGGTGCAGGCTACCGGTACAGCTAGACACGATATCGGCACGCGGCAAGGCATCCGCCAACTGGTCAAATGGAATTATCTCTACCGGCACGCGTGCCATAAGCTCATCAGCCAGTTGTACTGCGCGCTCAACACTGCGGTTGCAAATCAGGATACGCCCAACATCCTGCTCCACCAGATGACGCGCCACCAGCGTGTTCATTTCACCAGCCGCCACAATCAGTGCGGTCGTCTGGTTTAAACTGCTAAAAACCTGCTGCGCCAGTTGTACCACCGCATAGCCCATCGAAATGGCCTGCTCACCGACTGCAGTTTCCGAACGTACTTTTTTGGCCGCATAAAATGCATGCTCAAACAGACGGCTTAACGGGTTACCCACTGTGCCGGCCTGTCTGGCAAGTTGAAGCGCATGTTTCACCTGACCAAAAATCTGTGGTTCGCCCAGTACCATCGAATCCAGCCCACTGGCCACCCGGATCAGGTGGGTAATGGCAGATTCATTATCAAATTGATAAACATGCTGCAACAGATCAGTACGCTGCAAGCCATTAAACTGGGCTAGCCAGTCCAGCAGCAGATCGGGCTGCTGGGTCATCGCATAAATCTCGGTACGGTTGCAGGTGGATAAAATCACCAGATCATTGAGATGACAAACTGCACAGGCTTCATGTAGTGCTGTGGCCAGACGCTCAGGCGAAAACGCGACTTTCTCACGCAAGTCAACTGATGCCGTAGTGTGGTTAACGCCTAACGCAAAGAAACCCATATTGCGTGGATTGCTGCAAAAAAATATGTGCTATTGTGCGTTATCTACTCCACAAACTCAAACAATTCGCAAAAACAGGATTCACTTTGCCCTTATTTTCTACTCCCCATGCTTGTGTTCGCGCTAGCCGGCAATGTCTTTGCACAGTGCTGATAGGGAGTATTTTTTTATTACAGCCGGTATATGCCTTTAAAAACAGTGATACCCCTATTACTCCGGTCAATGATCACTTTAGCAGTAGCCTGCAAGCCGAATTTTTACTGGCGCGGCAGCAGCAGGCCGAAGCAGTGGCCATTTACCAGAAAATGGCCTTTGAAACCCTGACACCCAGCATTCTGGAACGTGCCCTGACTGTGTCTATTGATGCACAGGACGACAAAAACGCACTGAATATTGCCAAGCACTGGGTTGAAAATGAACCGCAGGATACCCCAGCCCAGTTTTACCTGGCGCATTTGGCGCTTAAAACCCATGACTATCCACTGGCTGCCCAGATTCTGGACAAAATCCTGAGCGCAGATGCCGATGTTGCGCTGGATCAGGTACTGGCGGGCATTTACCCGGAAAATGAACAGGATCGTCAGCAACTCCTGAATGCCCTGATTCATCTGGATATGCATGACAACCCGTCGCTACTGGTACTCATGGCAGGCTTGCAGGCTCAAAATGGCCAACTGGATGAAGCCTTAAAGCGCATTAATCGTGCCCTGAAAAAACGCCCGGATGTCACGGCTTTTATGACCTTAAAAGCCAACATCCTGATTGCACAAAATAAAAATGCCGAGCTGATGCAGTGGCTGGACAAGCAAACCAAACTACAATCCACCAATAAAAGCCTCAAACTGTTTGAAGTCCGCTACCTGCTTAAACAAAACCAGCAGCAAAAAGCGCTTAAAAAACTCGATGGCATGATCCGGCAATGGCCTGACGATACCGAAATCCTGTTGCTGGCTGGACTGGTCAGCATTGATGAGCAGCAATATACCAAGGCAGAACAATACCTGTTAAAGCTGTTGCAACAGGAAACCTATATGGATCAGGCCTATTATTATCTGGCCATTAATGCGCAGCGGCAGAACAGGACTGATCTGGCCAGCGCCTATTACAAGCGGGTGGAAGGGACGCTCTACCAGAGTGCCCAGAAAAAACTGGCCCTGATGCTGGCCGAGCAGCAAGCACTACCACAGGCGATTTCGCACCTGACCCAGGAACGGGTTAACCACCCGGATGAAGCCAGCTTTCTGTACCAGTTACAAGTCCAGCTGCTCAAGGATAATAACCAGCCAGAAGCAGCACGTGCCCTGCTGGATGAGGCCATCAAAAACCTGCCGGATGACCCCGAACTAATTTATGCCCGTGTGTTATTGCTCAAACCCAATGAGCAGGCCTTGCTGGATCAGGAGCTAGAGCGCCTGCTGGGTATTGAACCCAATAGCCCAACCTATCTAAATGCCTATGCCTATACACTGGCCACCCAGAACCGGCGCTTAAATGATGCAAGGCAACTGGCTGAACGGGCCAATGCACTGGCGCCGGATCAACCTGCCATTCTGGATACGCTGGGGTTGGTGGCGTTCCTGCAAAAGGACTACGATAATGCAGCCAGTGCCCTGCAAAAAGCCTTGTCGTTTGGTGATAACCTTAACATTGCGCTACGGCTGGTCAGGGTTTATCAGGCCAAAGGTGAAATGACCGCTTACCAAACCTTAAAAGCCAAACTGCAAGCCCAGTATCCTGATAACCTTCAGGTCAAAAGCCTGTAACTATTCTGATCGCAGTGCTGTGCTGGATAGAATCCTGCCTTTTCAAAAAACCACAAAATGGCTTAACTTCACGGTAGCAACTTCCTTACAATACATGATTAATTTCACTCACTTAAAATTAAATCCATGCCTGTCCAGATTTCCCAGTCCCAAGTTTTTCGTCTTTCTGCAGTCTTATTGGCCAGTTGTATAAGCCTTGGCCTAAGCGGCTGTCAAAAAACCCTCAAAGCCCCAACCCTGAGCACTCCCCTGCCCACTCAGGAAGTGGTCAAAACCCAGTTTGGTATTGCCGGCAAAATTGGCGTGAGAACCCCACAGCAAAATGGCAGCGCCTTTTATGCATGGACACAGGTGAACAATTACTTTGCCATTGACCTCACGGGCGCGCTAGGCATTGGACAAACCCGGATTGAAGGTATACCCGGCAAGGTTAGCCTGACCAGTGCCAAAACTGGCACCCTGCAAGCCGCCACACCGGAAGAATTACTGCAACAAGCTACCGGCTGGCAAGCGCCTATCTCCTATCTGGTGTCCTGGGTGCAGGGCAAGCCAGCTTCCAGCAGCGCACAAGCCCAGTATGATGAACAGCGGCGACTTAAACAGCTAAATGAAGGCGGCTGGCAGGTTGATTTTAGCTATAACAACACGGAAGCCTTGCCGCAAAAACTGGTCATGGTACAGCCGCTGCAACAAGGCGAAAATCGGGTAACGCTTACCATACAAACGCGCGAGGATGCAACCCAGCAATGAGCCTACTAACGCTTCCTTCTCCCGCCAAGCTAAACCTGTTTTTGCATATTACCGGCAAGCGTGCTGATGGCTACCACAACCTTCAATCTGTCTTTCAGCTCATTGATTTATATGATTACTTGAGTTTTGATATTGCTTATGCCGATTTAAGCATCAACCAGCTGGACGAGGTGGCCAGTAGTGACAACCTGATTATCAAGGCAGCCCGGCTATTACAGCACCACACCGGATACAGAGGGGGCTGCCGGATTGAATTGCAAAAAAATATTCCCATTGGCGGCGGGGTTGGAGGGGGTTCCTCCAATGCGGCTACAACCCTGCTGGCATTAAACTCGCTATGGCAAACTGGCCTGACGCTGGCTGAACTGGCGGGGCTGGGTATTCAACTGGGTGCTGATGTTCCCATTTTTATTCTGGGTAAAAATGCTTGGGCGGAAGGTGTGGGTGAGCAGTTGGTTGCTGTCGATTTACCACAAATTGATTATATTGTGCTCAAGCCTGACTGTTTTATCAGCACTAAGCAACTTTTTTCACAAGAATCATTGACAAGAAACACGCCAGAAACTACATTTGCCGCCTATCAGCAAAACCCAACGCAATGCGGTAATAATTTTGAGGCAATTGCCCAGAAATTATATCCCGAAGTTGCACAAGCGCTCGCCTATCTCAACCAGTTTGGTCAGGCACGTTTGACAGGTACAGGGGCCTGTGTGTTTTTACCGGTTCAGCCGGAACAGGACATCACAGCCATCATGCAGAATGCGCCATGTCAAAGTTATTTTTGCCATGGATTGCAACGCTCTCCGGTACATGAACAGTTGGGTCTGGTTTAAACGTGGCTATCAATGTGATCATCCACGTCAACAGGGGCGTCGCCAAGTGGTAAGGCACCGGGTTTTGATCCCGGCATCCGTTGGTTCGAATCCAGCCGCCCCTGCCATTTTAACCAGCTGGTATCTTTCAAAATCAGGAACATGTGTGTGCTTAACTGATTAAAGGTTGCTTTTTTAAAAGCAGTTTTTATGTAAATCAGCTTGACAGTTTACAGCAATAACACTATAGTTTCCGCCGATTTAGGGGCGTCGCCAAGTGGTAAGGCACCGGGTTTTGATCCCGGCATCCGTTGGTTCGAATCCAGCCGCCCCTGCCATATTTCAAACTACTTTTCCTTAATTCTGTTAGAAAAATCATAGATTTTCTAATATACAGCGAAAAAGTAGTGCTTTTTATTATCGCTAGAAAAATTAACAAGTCTTGCTTCAGTAATTAAGCTAATGGTTTAGTGAGTCTAAGCTTAGGTAAATGTTTTAGGCTTGCTTTAATCTCTATGGAAAAATCATGGATTTTTCCCTTGCGCTTAGACGGAGCCTTAAAGCAAAGCTTTAAGTTCGTTATTTCTTCGCTCAGGTGTTACATGCCCAATCTTGTCGTTTTTAGTGGAAATGCCCACACCGAACTGGCCCATAAAGTCGTCAGCCATCTTCATGTTCCATTGGGTTCAGCTATTGTTAACCGTTTTTCTGACGGTGAAATTGCAGTAGAAATTACCGAGAATGTGCGTGGTAAAGACGTTTTTATCGTACAACCTACCTGTTGCCCGACAAACGACAACCTGATGGAAATTCTGGTCATGGCCGATGCATTGCGTCGTTCCAGTGCTGGACGTATTACCGCGGTTATCCCCTATTTTGGCTATGCACGTCAGGATCGTCGTCCACGCTCTGCCCGTGTTCCCATTACGGCCAAGGTTGTTGCCGACATGCTCACCACTGTCGGTATTGACCGTGTGGTCATGATTGACCTGCATGCCGACCAGATTCAGGGCTTCTTTGATATTCCGGTTGACAACATCTATGGTTCGCCGATTTTGCTTGCCGACCTGCGTCAGCAAAAATATGATAACCTGATTGTAGTTTCACCAGATATTGGTGGTGTGGTGCGTGCACGCGCCATTGCCAAACAAATGGGTGATGTAGACCTGGCAATTATTGACAAGCGCCGCCCAAAAGCCAATGAATCTCAGGTGATGCACATTATTGGTGACGTTTCTGGCCGTGATTGTGTCATTGTTGATGACATGGTGGACACTGCTGGCACCCTGTGCAAGGCTGCTGAAGCACTGAAAAAATTTGGTGCCCGCCGTGTGGTTGCCTACTGTACCCACCCGGTACTGTCTGGCCCTGCCATTAGCAACCTTGAAAACTCAGTGATTGATGAGCTGGTGGTTACTGACACCATTCCGTTATCGGTGGCTGCACAGCAATGTAGCAAGATTCGTCAGGTGTCAGTATCAGCAATGGTTGCTGAAACGGTTCGTCGTATTAATAACGAAGAATCCATCAGTGCCATGTTTGATGAAAGTATCTAAAATTTAAGTTTTCTGTTTGGTTATAAAAGCTGTTTTTTTATATCAAACACCCCAGCTGAACTGGTCGCAAGTTCAGCTTTTTTTAACTGTTAGGACATATCATGACTGATTTTAACTTAAATGCCGTAGCACGTGATCAGCAAGGGAAGGGTGCGAGCCGCCGCCTGCGTCACGCCAATCTGGTACCTGCCGTTATTTACGGTGGTGAGCAAGCGCCACAAAGTATTTCCATTACCTTTAAAGAACTGGTTAAGGTTCTGGAAAGCGAAGCGTTTTACTCTCACATTGTTAACCTGAATGTTGATGGCCAGGTACAACCTGTTGTCCTGAAAGCATTACAGCGTCATCCTGCCAAAAACTTCCCAATGCATGCTGACTTCCTGCGTGTTGATGCCACACATACCATTAACGTACGTGTTCCATTGCACTTCATTAATCAGGAAAGTGCCGTTGGTGTGAAGCAGCAAGGTGGTATCGTTTCTATTATTGCAAACGATGTAGAAATCATTACCCTGCCAGGCAACCTGCCTGAGTTCATCGAAGTTGATCTGGCTGAAGTTGAAGTCGGTACTGTTGTTCACCTGTCTGACATCAAACTGCCAGAAGGCGTAAAAATTGCTGCACTGGAACAAGGTGCTAGCCATAACAACGCCATTGCCAACATTCATGCACCAGCTGGTGGTGCAAGCCAGGACAGCGCTGAATAAGCCTGTACCTGTGATATTTGAGTCAGACCATTGAATAAATTGTCACTCATTGTCGGGCTGGGCAATCCGGGTTCGGAATATGCCCAGACCCGTCATAATGCGGGTTTCTGGTACGTCCAGCAATTGGCCGACCAGTACCGCATTAGCCTCAAGAACGACCCGCGCTTTTTTGGTATTTCCGGCCGGGGTACGATTGAAGGACAGGAAGTCAGATTACTGCTTCCCTCTACATTCATGAATCGTTCCGGGCAATCGGTTGCCCCGTTTGTTAAATTTTTCCAGATTCCTGTTCAGCAAATTCTTATTGCCCATGATGAGCTTGACATGCCTGCCGGTACTATTCGCCTGAAAACAGGAGGTGGTCATGGTGGTCATAATGGCTTGCGGGATATTGTGCCGCATATTGGCGCTGATTTTCACCGCTTGCGTATTGGCATTGGTCATCCAGGGTCGCGTGAAAAAGTCACTGGCCATGTTTTAGGCAAGGCACCGCCAGCCGAACAAAACTTATTTGATCAGGCCATTGAACAAGCACTACAGCAAACCCATCTATTGGTTAACGGCGATGTTGCCAAAGCCATGAACCAGCTGAACGCGTTCAAGCCTGAGCGAGGATAAGTCGAGTATTGCTCGACCCGAGCGCAAGACGAGAGCTGAGCTCGAGTGACGCGATGAAGCAAAGCCACTACGTCTTGCAGCATATATGCCTCATTTGCCGCGTCGCAAGATGAGAGCTAGGCTCGAATGCAAGGACAAGCAGGGATTGAGAATCCCTGACTGAACGCAAGAAAAAATCTATGATTTTTTGTGAGGATAAACAAAGATTAATCTTGTATCCTATATATCTCATGCCACCCTCAAGCTCCAGAAATACAGTTGGTCCTGTTGCAAACGAGAGTACGCTCTCATAACGCGTGTCAGGTCATTCACCCCCATGATTTTGTGATTATCCGCACAAATTACTTGCAGCACCGCCCTGAACACGGCAAAATGTCGCCGTTTCAAAGCGGAACAAGCTTTCGCAGAATATCTGTCGCTTAAACTGCTGATATTTTGCCAGCGTTGGTTACCCTACTCCTCAGGAGACATTTGCCATGCAAACTCATATGCTTAAATGTAAAATTCACCGTGCGGTTGTAACCCATGCTGAGCTACATTATGAAGGTTCCTGTGCCATTGATGGCAAGCTGATGGATCTGGCCGGTTTACTCGAATACGAACAAATTCAGGTCTGGAACGTGACCAATGGCAAGCGTTTTACCACCTATGCCATTCGCGGTGAAGATAACTCCGGCATTATTTCTGTCAATGGTGGTGCTGCGCATCATGCTGATGTGGGCGATATTATTATTATTGCCGCTTTTGGTGTTTATACCGAAGTCGAGCTAAAATCCTATAAGCCGCGTCTGGTCTATGCTAACCCGGACAATACGGTTAACCATACCACCAATGTCATTCCGGTTCAGGTTGCCTAAAGCAGCTTCCCGCTGGCTTTAGCAGTTGAGTGTTTTTGATGGTTTCAAGGAATTATGGCCAGCAAAACATGATTAAAGTTAGAAATTACTGTTACCAGTGAAATAAACTACTTAATACATATCCCACAAAGCCCATGCAGTGACATGGGCTTTTTGCTGTATACCATCTTTTGCTTATTATTAGCCTGCTGCAATAAGCCAGTAAAATTAAAACTGGCTACACGCCTGTCATGCATAAATTATTTTATATTACTAAAGCTTTAGCGCTGTTATTTTAGCAATTGTCATCACTGTACTAAAAGACGCGGCGATTAGTACAGCATGTGCTTGCCAAAATAACTGTATCAGCGTAGCTCTACATTACTACAGCTCTAAAACTGCTACGTTTAATTAAAGACTAAAACCGAGTTGGCAGTACTACTCACGCAAGCTTTCATCGGCTGGTACTTCAGTAATTTTGCCGCCCTGCGCCAGAAAACGTGCCACCTCATCTTCCAGTTGCTGGCGAATAGACTGCTTGGCAGTAACGGTCAGGCTTTCAGCTTCAGCCAGATCGGCATCAGTCAGACTTGGCACTTCCTCAGCACTATCACCACCTCCTACATCGGTAGAAACAGTTTCGGTTTCATCAACATCAACTGCTTCTACGTCACTGTCGGCATTGTCGTAGTCATCGTCGTGATCAATAGTCATTGTCATTACCCCTAATGCACATCTTGAAATATAGTCAGGTTTTCTTGAGCTTATTTTCGCCCAAGAATTTCGCTAACTGTAGCAATCTCGAAATATCCTTGCTAGTGGTGGTGACAATAACTTGCTATTTTTTTAAGCGGTTCAACAAAACATGGGTAAATAGTAACCCAAAAGCTAGAACTGGTAATATCTCGTATCTTTTATTGCAGATTTACCACTGGCTTGTTCAGTAAATATATTCAGCAATAACGGATTGTTAGCCACAAAATGCATGCCTTCACTTCGCAACCACTGGACTGCTTTTAACTGACTGCCCTGCAACCAGCCAAGCGCGGAAAAACTATGCATCATCAGGCTATTGTGGCTGCGACGCTTGACTTCATAACGGTTCAGGGTTTGCCAGTGTGCCCAGAGTCCACGCGCTGCATCACGCATCAGACAATCCACTAATAATGCCGCGTCCAGACAGCCCAGATTGACGCCCTGCCCTGCCAATGGATGCACCACATGCGCAGCATCACCAATCAGCGCCAGATGCGGCAATACGTAGCGCTCCGCCTGTCTGGCTGCCAATGGAAATGCAGCACGGGACTCTACGGCTATTACTTGTCCCAGCATATGTCCACTGGCATGGGTAATTGCCGCCAGAAAATCGGAATCACTTAGCTGGCTTAGCTCTTCTGCATCCTGTTCAGGCAGTGTCCATACTACTGATTGCCAATAGCCAGCGGGCTCATCCCCGTCTAAATCGGTCAACGCTAAATCAGTCATGGGCAGGAATGCTAAAGGCCCGGTGGGTAAAAATACCTGACGGGCAATCTGCTGATGTGGCTTTTCGGTTTTAATGGCACAGCTAATGGCGGTTTGCTTGTAATTCAGCACATCAACACCAATGCCTGCCATTGTCCTGACCAGTGAATTGGCCCCATCAGCGCCAATCAGTAAGGCCGTATTAAACTGCTGCCCGTCATTTAAGGTAATTTGCCAGTAATCACTAAATGGCTCAATGCCCTGCACCCGCACCTGTGTGTGGTATTGCTGAACCTGGGCTTTGAGTTCATGCTGAATGGCCAATCCCAGCACGCCCGGCTCTACCATGCTGCCGAGTAAATCTTGGGCCGTACGCGGTGCTGTCGTGTCTGTTTTGCCAAATTCCAGACTACCATAGCCGTCCCGTGACCAGACCTGCATGCCATAGTAATCTGCCTTGCGCTGGATATGCGGCCATACGCCGGTTTGTTCAAGTAAACTAATCGTAGCGGGACTTAATGCCAGTACCCGCGCATCACGGCGCTGTAAAATGGCCGTATCCAGTTCAGGTGCAGCATCCAGTACAATGGGCTGAATCCCAGCCCGGACCAGTAACAGGGCGCATAAACCACCAACCAGACCACCGCCGATAATAACCACCTTTTCAATAGGTGCTGCTTCCAACTGCTGATTTGCCGACATGTGCTGCCCCTATCCTAAGCTACTCGTTTCATACTGATGTTGTAATGATGATTTAAACCTTTAAGCCCATGGCATAAGTTGCGACCAGTTGCTTGGCACCCGGAATGACATCAAAGGCTACAAGACCTGTATTGCGTGCCAGCTTCAGCAGTGGATTCTGGTTGGAAAAGCCACGCACCACGCTATCACAAAAACGGATCACACGTTTCTGGTCACTCAAGCGGGCCTGTTCATAATGCTGAAGGCGGGTATTGTCACCCATGTCCTGTCCGGCCTGATATTGCTCAGTAAGGTAACGGGTCAGCACATGGGCATCACGCATGCACAGGTTAAAGCCCTGCCCAGCCACCGGATGCAGGGTGTGCGCGGCATTACCCATAAGCACTACACGGCCAGACACTTGTCCATGCGCCAGTACCTGTGACAGCGGATAGGCAAACCGCTTGCCTGTTTTGGTAAATTCACCGGCACGGTTGCCATAAGTATGCTGCAAGGCCTGTAAAAACTGCACATCATTGGCTTCGCCCAGCCACTGGTTTTCACTACCTTTTTCGACTGTCCATACTACCGAACGACGATAACTGTCCTGCTGGCCAGTGATTGCAGGCAATGGCAATAAGGCCAGAGGGCCATTTTTACTAAAACGCTCAAATGCCACTTGTCCATGTGGCTTGCTGGTTTGTACAGTGGTCACTATCGCCACTTGCTGGTAATCATGCTCATCCACGCCAATGCCCAGTGCCTTGCGGCAAAATGAATCACGGCCATCGGCTGCAATCAGCAAACTGGACTGAAACTCCAATTGCTCGCTGCCCTGCTGTGCGGTAACCCACACCTTGCCTGTATCCTGTTGCAGCGATGTCACCTGAATGCCATCCACCAGTTCAATATTGGCATTGGCACGCACTTCACTGAGCAACACACGGCCCAGCCATGCGTTTTCAATCACCTGACCAAAGCTTTCTACTTTTTCCTCATTGGCCTGCAAACGTGCCTTGCCAAAACCACCCTGCTCACTAATATTAACCTGCAAAATCGGCGTGGCATGCTGCGATAATTTATCCCACAGACCTAGCTCGGTAAAAATCTGTACCGTGCGACGTGATAAAGCCGTATTGCGGGCATCAAAACTGGAATGATACGTGTCAGGTTCACCAGCGGGGTTTTCAGGATATTTCACCGCTTCCAGCAAGCGAATGGCAATGCCTTGCCTTGCCAGCATTAATGCGAGGCTTAAACCGACCATACCGCCGCCAACGATTATTACTGGTTGCTGTGACATATTTTGGTTCCTGTTTCAGATGTCTTTTTTCAATCGACTTATTTTTAAATCAAATTCAATTACTGGCTAAGCTAGAAACACTGTAAAATCAGCCAGCCTTTTGCATTAATGCTTCAATCTCTTCCACGGTTTTTGGCACATCTTTAGTCAGTACCTCATTGCCCGTTGTCGTCAGCAGCACATCATCTTCAATACGGATACCAATGCCGCGCCAGCGTGCTTCCACTGTTTCATCATCCGGAGCAATGTACAGGCCGGGTTCAACCGTCACCACCATGCCGGGTTGATACGGCCGCCATTCATTGTTCAGCTTATAACTGCCCACATCGTGTACATCCATGCCCAGCCAGTGCCCTGTGCCATGCATATAAAACTGGCGGTAGGCTTCGCTGCTAATCAGCTCGTCCACATTACCCTGTAACAACCCCAGTTCTACCAATCCTTCGGTCAAAATTCGGACTGCGGTTTCATGCGGCAAACGGTAGTGATTGCCGGGTTTAGTTGCTTCAATCGCGGCAAGCTGGGCTTTTAACACCAGCTCATATAAGGCTTTTTGCTCCGGTGAAAACTGGCCATTGACCGGAAAGGTACGGGTAATGTCCGCGGCATAATGATCCAGCTCGGCACCGGCATCAATCAACACCAGGTCACCGTCTTTTAAGGGCTGGTTGTTTTCTACATAATGCAAAATGCAGCCATTGGCACCGCCCCCCACAATACTGTTATAAGCGGTCTGGCAGCCATTTTGCGCAAAGACATACAACAGCTCGGCTTCTAGTGCATATTCCATCATGCCGGGCTTAGCCTGCTGCATGGCACGCATGTGTGCCTGCGCACTAATTTGTGCTGCCTTGCGCATTAAATTAATTTCATGCGGATCCTTAAACAGGCGCATTTCATCCAGAATGGAATCCAACTGGATAATTTCCACAGGCCCCTGTCCACCCTGACGCTGGTTGGCCGCAATTTTTTTTAGCCAGCCTGTCACACGCAAATCAAATTCAGCATCCTGACCTAGCCGTACATACAAGCGCTTTTTACCACTCAGCAAGCCAATAATTTGCTCGTCCAGTTGTTGAATGATAAACGCCTGATCTGCTGCATATTGATTGACTGCGCCTTCGGTTCCGGCACGCAAACCATTCCAGATTTCCATTTCGCGGTTACGCTCACGGCAAAACAGCGTATACGGCTGCGTACAACCACTGTCCAGCACTGCTACTGCTTCTGGCTCGGCAAAACCGGTCAGGTAATAAAAGCTGCTATCCGCACGGAACTTATAGTCCGCATCGCGGTTACGGTACATTTCCGCACGGGTAGCAATAATGGCAATGGCATCATTCCCCATTTTTTCCATCAGGCGGGCGCGGCGGCTGGCAAAAGGCATCTGTTCTGGCAAGGTCATTGTTTAATAACTGACTTTAATGGATGGATTTTAGAATCATTCCCTCTTTTGCTGAGGGAATGCAAGCATTTTTATAAATACAGCAGCTACAGAATAGCTCATCTCAGGATGGGCGATCCGGTGTAAACATATCGACAATGGAAATATTATCATCCTGCACTACTCTGGCTGAGGATGCCTGATTTTTTGAATTGTTCTTGAAAATAGCGGTATCAGCCAAATCCTGTTTCTGGCGGCCAGTGGCAAGGCTTACCGGAATCAGGCGTACAAACTCCACCAGATCCGCATAGCTGGCTTCACCTTCCTCATCATCATCGCCAGCTTCAAACTCAACTGCCGCCACATCCTGCAAATCTTGTAACAATTCAGACTCATCGTTACGCAACTGGCCAGAAGCCAGCCCAAAACCCAATACCACGCCATTACACCAGTCTGCCAGACACTGTACCCGTTCTTCTAGGGTGTGCTGGTCATCCGGCAACATAGGCATGTAATCCAGACTATCATCAGCCAGTGCGGCGGCGGCATCTTCTGCTTCATCTACCAGCAATTGCAGGGCATTGGGGTCTAAGGGCGCAAAATCCAGCTGTTGCAGCATATACTGCCATTCTTCTGCATTGGGAGGCTGTGCCACCGATACAATTCCCATCACCAAGCCATGCAGCTCACTAGGGCTTGCCAGCTCGGGAATATCGTTAAAAGCGGCTTCCCATTCGTTCCAACCTGAAATATCGTCTTGCATTACATTGACCAACCTCTATCTTGGCCTCTATATTACTCTTCATTGTTAAGCGACGCGACCCAATCATGTTGGAAGAAGTTCAGCGTTTACAAACGCTCATTCAAAAATTAACCACTCAGTTGCAATTGGTGCAAACGCAAAACCAGGAATTGCGTACCGCGCTGGAAGCCAAGCCAAAAACGGTGGAAGACCCGGCAGTGCGCGAAGCACTGGAACTCACCAATGTCCGCAATCAGGAACTGGAACAGGAACTGGAGCAATTCCAGCAGCGTTATATCAGCCTGCAAACTGACGCCACTGCCTTGGCCGAACGCTATGGCCGCCTTGAACAAAATGCCGGTGAGTTAAAAAACCGTTTTGAGTCATTACTGGTGGTGCGTGACCAATTAAAAACCGAGCGTGACAAACTGGCCGCAGAACAGCAGCAACTGGCCCAGAAGCATCAGGGACTGATTAAAGAACGTGATGATTTAATCACCAAGAATGAACACGCCAAGCAAAAAGTGGAAGCCATCATTCAGCGTCTGGCCTCTTTGGGTCAGGGGGTCAGTCCGGCACAGGCCAATCAGGACATTGCGGGACTTGAAAATCTTGCTGCCGAAGAGGAAGGAAATCAGCCATGACTGTTGACGTAAGAATTCTGGACCGCTCCTATAAACTGGCATGCGAACCCAGCGAAGAGGAACAACTGCAAAAAGCGGTAGGCCTGCTGGAACAAAAACTACAGGAAATCCGCCGTAACATGCCAAGGCTGGAATCTGAACGGGTGGCGGTGCTGGTGGCCCTGAGTCTGGCCCAGGAAGTGTTAACCTTAAATAAAGGCTTGCAGGAACAAACCCATTGCCAGCGCCTAATTAAGCAAATGATTAACGAGGCTGAAAAAACGCTTGCATAGTAATAAGGTTGCAGAGTCGTTCACAGTGTGAAGTTCAAGCCTTAAAAGTGTTTTTTATACAAAGTCCCACAAAAGCTTTGCTAAAAAATAAAGCAAACGCACAACAGTGGGGCTTACAGCAGCTTCAGTCTGCGCTATAATGTGCTTAATCTGAAGTGTTCGCCAGTGTGTCCTAATCCCCTGAGCCGATATCAACACGTATGGATGCGGTCTGCTGACTTTGTGTGCATGTCTACCCCGAGTAGAAAGCCTGTAAGTTGGCGTCGCCTCCGCCTTGAACTTTAGGGTTCAAGGGTAACGACACACAGCGGCACTTTGGAGCTTTTATTTTAAAATAATAATTGATCTCTGTACGCTTCAGGACTCATACCAGCCAGTACCTTAAAGGCCCGTGCAAAGTTTGATGATGAGGAGTAACCCAGTTCATATGCGATCTGGGTAATGCTATCCGAAGAATTCTCAAGTCGTTGCTTGGCCCTTACAATAATCACTTGTTTTTTAATATAATTAAAATCTGTATTTTTCTTGCGCAGTTGGCGCTGCAATGTTTTGGTTGATACATGCAGCAGGCTGGCACATTCTGCCAGCGTTGGCATTTGATATGCATTCATCAATACGCTTTCGATCCATGCCGGAAAATCCTGTCCATGGGTAATTTCCTTCATTTGTTCCTGACATCTCAACTCCACTGCCTTTAAAGTCATCTCGTCAGCCAGTGGTAATTTATAGTCAAGCAATGTCTGACTTAAAATGAGTTTTAATCCCGGTTTATGCAATGCATTAAAATGAAATATTGCTGAGGTTAAATGTTTAAATTTAGGCAAGTGTCGCGGCTGCGGTATGGATAAAAAAATGTGATAGTTTGAGATATTCTGGTTAAGTAGCTCGTTGATATTATTCTGTAATGCCACGGCAATGGCTTCAATATGGAAATTCAGGCTAAGTGGTTGCATCACCAGTTCCGGTTCAATCAGCAATTCCATGTGGTTTTGCTCATTGTAATGAATGGATGCCTTAAAGCTGGGCATGATTAAGCTGAAGTAACGGGTGACAAGCTTAATGGCATGTTCAATAGTGCCACAGGTTAAAATTGCATAACCCACCAGACTATGCGAGCTTAAGTGTAAGGAACGGCCTAGTTCAAACGCCAGATCATGGTTAGCCGGATAGCTTAAACAATACTGAACAAATTTTTCTACCTGTTCCACCGATACCTTGAGATCAGGTTCGGCAACAAACTTCTCAATATCAATATTAAGCTCATCGAACAGGGCCTGCGTGGAAATACCCCTTGAGACAATGAGTTCAAGTAATCTTAAATAATAGCGCACCGGAATGAGCGGAATGGTTTTATTGATCATTTTAGTATGATGTTGAGGCAGGTTTAAGGGAATGATTTAAACCGCTGAGCATGTAGAAATGTCCAGCGGCTGCGTTAGACTTTGTTCACTTCAATTTTTTCCCATGTCAATTTTTGATCATTTCAAGCCGTAAGCACTTCAAATTTTAAACTTTAGCTATCTCAATGTTTGTCCATTTCAAAGCACTATCATTTCAAAATCCGCTTTGCTGACACCACAGTCAGGACATGACCAGTGTTCGGAAATATCTTCCCAGCGCGTACCGGCATCAATCCCTTCTTCTGGCCAGCCCAGTGCTTCATCATAAATCCAGCCACAAACAATGCACTGATATTTTTTCATGCTGCTCTCATTGTGCCAGCGTCACTGGTTGGGTGGTATGTTTAAATAAGGACGCGTACTTGTTTAACAGCAGTTTACGCGCTTTGGGATAAATATTCAGTTTGTCTATTTGACCCTCATAGTGCTGAATTACCCGTTCATCCATGAGTTTAAACCACCAGTTTGGAATCAGGGCGGGCAACACCATGCTGGCATAACCGGCAGGCAACTGCGGTACATTGGCATAATGGCGCAGCGACTGAAAACTGCGGGCAGGATACGCATGATGATCGGAATGACGCTGGAGCTGGTATAGCAGCACATTACTGAACATGCTGTTATTGTTCCAGCTATGCTCTGGCATGGTTCGCGCATAACGCCCATTGCCCAGCTCCTCCCGTTTCAGGCCATAATGTTCCATATAATTAACTGCCTCAAACAACGTGATACCGCACATTGCCTGCGTAAGCTGGGTTGGAATAATCCGGGTACCAAAGCATTTCAGCATAAGCAGATGGTAAGCTGCACTAATGGCCCAGCCGTGCATCAGTTCATTGTCCAGCGACCAGAACTGTTTGCCCTTGCGCTCCAAGCGGCGGGTTTCAATCTCTATGGCAGACTTAAAGCTGCCCACTACGGTACGGGGCCAGAACTGCCAGAAGCTTTCACCCAGTTGAGAGGATGCCGGGTCTTCCGGAGTAGCCACGCGGCGGTGATGCCCATACGGATGCTCAATGCGAAAATGGTTGTAGCCGGTTGGGGCCAGACACAAATGCGATAAGTAGTGTTCCAGCTTGCCCGGCTTATGACTTAATTCATGGGCAGTATTGATGGCAACACCGTTGACCACGCCCAACAGGTGACCAAATAAAATCCGGTCTGTCAGTGGTGTGGTTTCCCTGCTGGCAATGTAGTTACCATAAAAATTGGCAGCCAGTTGAAAAGGAATAAATAATTTCACCACACGGGCATAATAGGGATCATGTTCCAGCGCCGCAATTGCCTCTTCAGGCGGGTTATCAGGGTCTTCACCCATGGCTTTATCAATGGCTGGAATAATCAGATGCAACGCCAAAGGGCCAGTAGCAGCAAATACTTTCCGGGTTATTTTTGGGCCAAACTGGTAACCCAGAAAAGCCGCATTGGCAATATTGGGCACCACCAGCCCCAATAGCCATAGCCTCCGTTTGTTATCGCTGAATTTGACAGCGGACTTAGCTGAATTAATAGAGGTTTTCGCGTTCATCACCGGCTCCACAACTTGTTATCTTGGGCTTGATAAAACCAATTGTGGCCGTTAAACAGGCTTGCTGAAATTCATTAAACGACATTTATCATTCATTTTAAGACACCTTGTCATTTAATGGTGTGTGTTCTTTCGAGTACGTTGCAAATCCGGTTATTAGCTGACAGCAGGATTTTTATGCTGTACAAATACAAAGCCGGTTTGATCAACCGGCCAGTGGATGTAAATTGTGGCTTGCTAATCTTGACCCGTTATTCCTCATTCATGCTGCATTCATAGTTGGTTGGCTCAAACTTGCAGCGTACCCGCTTTAAAAACTGCATCATGGTTTTATCGTAGTAACCTTCCTTGGTCATGGCAATGCGTGCTTCACGCATCATTTTCAGATAACCCGGCTTGTCGGTACTGGGCACATCCATCCAGTATTTAACGGGAATGTCATTTTCGGTTTGATACACAAAGTCGTAGGCTGGTGCAAGGTTAAGCGAACTGACCTCCCGTACAATCTGGCCGAGGCCATCCGGAAACTTGCCACGGTGCATCATGAGCACGCCCGTCACCTGCATCAGTGGAAAACGGATAATGGCACCCTGTATCTGCCCATCCGGGCCAGTCATGCCTTTGGCCAGCTCCATGGGTTTAAAGATAAGCGCTGGCCCAGCCATCACCTGCACCTCGCCATTGTTAAATTTGCCGCCCACAGAGGTAAAATCCACAGCTACCGGCTGGGCACCTACCCGCTGTACCAGTTTGGCCTGTGATTTATCAAAATCAAATACCGCCACTTTCTTACCTGCTGCCTTGGCCAGCGTATTAATCTTGCGGTCATTGACCATAATGTAGGCGGCACCCAGCGGAATGATACCCACCACCTCATAGTCCTTATTGGTCATGCGGCTGGCAAATTCAGGCCGTGACAGCAAGCTGATGGCTTCGGACAATTGCTTGTAGGTGAGAATACCGCCAATGGCGTCCATGCTGCCGGTAAAGGAATTAAACTGGCGCGCACGAATATTGCTCATGCCGGCGCCATCACATTTTTTCATTTTAAAATCTTCGGCCAGCACACGCTCATCGCTATACACGCGGATTTTGGTTTCGGTACTGGCGCTTTTTTTCAGTTTGGGATAACCCAGATCAATGCGCAAGGTGAGCGGATTAATCATGGTGACATTCAGGTTAATGCCAATGTCCTTGGCCATGCGGGTGTATTTGGGCACTTCCGTCAGGTAACTCATGGCCTGTTTGAAACTTTCCCCCTTGGGACCGTCCGGTGAATACACACACAAGGTGACTTGTTTGGGGATTTTTTGCCACGTTGCCGGATTGTCCATCAGCTTTTGAATACGGCCAATCACCGACTGGCTCAGTTGCGGCTCAGGTTTGCTGGCAGGTGCCGCAAATGCTGTTGCAGGTAATAGTACGGGAGCAAAAGCTGCACATAACATACTGCTGCATATTAGGTTTTTTGAGGCAAACTGCTTGAGATTTTTCATTATTTTACATCCTGCTTGGCTAATCCTTCAGCAGGATTAAAGCATGCCTTGTGGGCGGCCACATTGACACTTGCATAACGAAGCACCTGAGAGTTTGGTCAATAGGACGACTGCCTGAATTGATTTCAGGGGTTGTCAGACCCAAATAAAATGCCGGCAGCTCAATTTTTATTGATTGGGACAGGCTCACTTGGGCATGATACAGAGGCAGCGCGTCATTACTTGACGCCAGCTAATATTTATTTATGCATTCTGCGTGGCCAACTGCTTTTATTATTTTCCAGATTGGTTAGTATTTTAGTCAGGCCAATTTATCTTACCGATTTTACAAATAATTTTTACAGGCATATCAATGCTAATGACAATTACTGCCGAACAGGCACAACAAGCAATTCCTGATGCCAACTCACAAAAAGCAGCAAAAAAACTGTCCAGATGTGAAGATTGGCACAATAAGGGAGCATCCAGCGAACAATGGATCTGGGGTGAAATTACCGGTAGCGCCATTTACCAAAGTGCGGTGTTTTTACCTGAACTGAAGTTTGAATGCAGTTGCCCCAGCTTTAAACGTCCCTGTAAACATGCGCTTGGCCTGCTGCTCTGCTATGTTGATCATCAAATCTTGTTTCCCATGGTGGATGAACAGCCTGAGCGGGTTAAAAAATGGATTGAGAAAAAACACAAGGCCAGTCAGAAAGCCACTAGCAGCGAACCCGCCAAGGCAGTTGATCCGGAAGCACGCGCCAAGCGCCTGGCTGCACGCGAGAAAAAAGTGGACGATGGCATCGGCACCCTTGAAGTCTGGTTGCATGATCTGGTTCGGTTGGGGTTAGCCAAGGCCAGACAGGACAGCTATAGTTTATTTAACCAGATTAGTACACGCCTAACTGATGCTCAGGCCACCGGTTTGCTGGCATGGATTGAGGCGCTGCATACGGCCCTGTTTACAGAGCACTGGCAACAAGACAGCCTGAACTGGCTGGGACGTTTAAATCTGGTGGTACACCTGTGGCAGCGACGCTCACAACTTGATCCGCTGTTACAGGCTGAGTTACGCCAGTTGATTGGTTTTACAATGACATCTGACCAGTTGGCCACTTTACCCTTCGAAAAAAAACATTACTGGACGCTGGGACATAAAATTGGTGCGCTAAATGATGGTAAGGGCCGTTATCGTCGCCAGTGGCTATGGCAGCCCGAACAACAGCAGCCTGCCCTGCTTCTGGATTTTGAGATTGGCTCATTCACCCATTTTCCACTGGCGTTACCGCTTGGCCAGTTACAGCCACTGGCGCTGCAATTTTACCCGTCTTCTGTGCCTTGCCGTGCCAAACTGGCTGAGCAGCCCAGTACCATTGCTTTCTCCAATGACAGCATTCCCCAAGGTGCATTTGCCCATTTTGAACAGGCATTACAGCACCACGCCAGCCGTCTAAGCCACAATCCGTTGATGACGCAAGAATGCTGGCTGGTAGAGAATTTATACTTGCATCTGATTGATAACAGGGTCTATGCGGTGGATCAGCAACAAGCCCTATTGCCGTTAAGCATTCAGGACCACTGGAAGTTAATGGCGGCTGTAGGCGATCAGGCATTTTTACTGGCGGCTGAATGGAACGGGCAGCAACTGGATGTGCTGAGTGTATGGCAGAACAATCAAATGAGTTGTTTTTATTAATAACCACAAATTAAAGAGTACAAAAAAGATGAGTACATTTGCCCATGAGCTAGGGCTACAACTGACTCTGGGAAGCCAGTTTAACAAGCCTCTTAATATTCCATCTGACGTAAAAGCCCTGCTTAAAGATGATATCACCGAGGGCGACAAGGAACAGTATTTGCTGCAACTGCTGTCGGCATGGACGCTGTATCAGGATGCTGGCTTTCAGCCCGTTACGCTTTCATTGGATCATCCCCGAACAATTTCACGTGCTGATCCAGAATCATTAATTGTGGTTGCCGAGCCAGTGCAGCACATTTTTAAACGCTATTTTGCTGAAAAAAGCGAACGCCAGCGCTTAAATTTCCCCAAAATTCTGTGGACTTACTGGATACAGGCTACCCGGCAGCAGCAAGGCAAGATTCCTAATGCCTTATTGGTGGACTTTTTATCTGCGCTGTATAGTGATCAACGTGCCGATGTGCTGCATTTGCTTAGCTCACGGGCCTTGTGGCTTGGCCAGCATAACCCGGAATGGCAATGGACAGCAGCAGCACAATCCATCACGCTGGATGCTACAGGGCAACTGGATGCGGCAACGCAACAACTCTGGCTGAGTGCCGATAAATCAGTTCGTGTGTTGCTATTACAACGGTTGCGCCAGCTTGACCCCATGCTGGGCTTACAACAATTACAATTGGTCTGGGACAGTATTGACGCTGAACAACGCGAAAACCTTGTTCAATGCTTGGCAGCACAATTGTCAGAAGCTGATGTTGCGTTTTTACAACAGGTATTTGGCACTGATCGTAGCCGCGTGGTCAAACAAAGTAGCGCCTATTTATTGAGCCGCTTGCCGCAAAGTGACTTTTACCAGCAGTTGGTAAGTATCTTTAATCAATCGGTAAACTACCAGAATAGCGAACAAGCGCTTGAATTTGAACTGCCCGAAACATTGCTAAAACAGCTTAAAGAACAATCACTGGATGGTAAAGGCAGCAAAATCCTGTCTGGCAATCAGCAGAAAACCGGCGAAAAAGCACAAACCATTGCGTTTTTATGCAGCCTGTTTCCACTGGATTGCTGGTCAAATTTGATTGCTGATGCGCACCAGTGCTTTAGTGCCATAAAAAAATGTATCTGGGCGGATAGCATTCTGGCTGGATTGCGTTTGGCCATCATTCACCAGCAGCGTCAGGACTGGGCAACCACATTATTCCAGCACCAGCAAGGCTTACTGATTCATCACGACGCCACCGATGAACAAAGCCAGTTACTGGCGCTGCTCTCACCCGAACAGCGTGAAAAAATCATGCTACTGCAATGCCAGAATTTTAAGTCTGGTCATTATCACGACAGCACCCGACAAGTATGGGATCAGTTTTTTGCTGAGCAAATCAGGCAAGTCAAAAATTTGGATGACTCGGCACAAGGTTTTATCTCTGAACTGCTTGCAGATGAGTGCCTGACATTTATTCAAACCCATGACAAATACACCCATACCTGTGCGTGGCTAAAAGATTTTCTGGTCTTATGCGCCTCTCCCCAATGGATGAACAGGCACTTAACTCACTTTGAACCCGATGAGTTGCCACTGTGGCATACCCGACAACAGTTAACCCAAATCAGTCCTTAATCAGACTGGCTATTTATTCATAAACACCAATTGACCAGACAACGAAAAACAAGGAACACCTCATGAACGATATTCTGCGCGCCAAGGCTGAAATACAATTTGCCCACGAGCTAACCGCCCTGCGTGAACATGATCACCATGTCCGTCCACCACAGTGGCAGTTGTCCCCGCAAGCTGTGGTGGACTACCTGATGGGCAAAACACTGGCTGATGGTACGGTGATTACGCCCAAATACATTGGTAACCGTCGCCTGATGGAAATTGCGGTTGCTACCTTGGCCACGGATCGCGCTTTATTGTTGCTGGGCGTTCCCGGAACCGCCAAATCCTGGGTATCTGAACACTTGGCTGCTGCCATTTCTGGCAATAGTGGCTTGCTGATTCAGGGCACAGCAGGCACCAGTGAAGACAGTTTGCGTTATAGCTGGAATTATGCGCTGTTACTGGCCAAAGGCCCAAGTACAGAAGCACTGATTCAAAGCCCAATGCTGAACGCCATGCAGGCAGGCAAGATTGCCCGGATTGAAGAACTCACCCGTATCCCTGCTGACGTACAGGACACCCTGATTACCCTGCTGTCAGAAAAAACCCTGCCGGTGCCGGAACTGGGGATTGATTATCAGGCGGTTAAAGGCTTTAGCGTGATTGCCACGGCCAATAACCGTGACAAAGGGGTGAATGAACTATCGTCGGCCTTAAAGCGCCGTTTTAATACGGTAATTCTGCCCTCACCTGCCAGCGTGGAAGAGGAAGTCCAGATTGTGCAGCAGCGGGTGGCTTCACTGGGTAAAACACTGGAGCTGCCTGAAATTGCCCCGGTGGATGAACAAATTATAAAGCTGGTGACCATATTCCGGGAGTTACGGCATGGTGCCACGCTGGACGGCAAACAAAAACTTAAAGCGCCAAGCGGTACGTTGTCTACTGCTGAGGCCATCTCGGTAATGAGTCAGGGCTGGGCCATGGCGGCGCATTTTGGCAATGGAACGGTTAATGCCGACGATCTGGCAGCGGGCCTACAGGGTGCTATTTTAAAAGACCCGGTACAGGATCAACTGCCCTGGAAGGAATATCTGGAAACCGTAGTAAAGGAACGTGAAGGCTGGCAAGACCTGTATCGTGCCTGTCGTGAGCTGGGTTAATTCCCTGCTACACAGATGGGTTGGCATATTGGTTAAAACAGGACATCAACATGATTCACTTACTGGGTATTCGCCATCATGGCCCGGGGTCGGCACGCAGCGTGCTGGCGGCCTTACACACATTGCAGCCTGACTGCATCCTGATCGAAGGCCCTAGCGATGCTGATGCACTGCTACAGCATGTGCTTGATCCCGCCTTTGTGCCGCCTGTAGCGTTGCTCATCAACACCCCCATTCAAAAGCAGGAACGCCCGCAGGCTGTATTTTATCCATTTGCCGAGTTTTCGCCGGAATGGCAGGCCATGCGCTTTGCAGCACAGCATACAATTCATGTTCGCTTTATGGATTTACCCTGCCAGCATGGTTTTGCCATTGACAGTGAATGGCAGGCAAAAATGGCTGAGCAAGCCAAGCAGGAACAGGCTAAGCCAGACCCTGATGCCGCTTTGCCTGATGCTGCTCATTCGGAAGTTCTTGCTGATATAGACCGCATTGATCCCATCCGGTTGCTGGCTGAAGCTGCCGGTTATCAGGATAGCGAACGCTTCTGGGAGCATCTGGTTGAACAGCAACCGCACGCTGGTAATGTGTTTGAACTGGTGGGTGATGCCATGCAGGCCGTACGTGAACATATTGAAAGCCAATACAGTGAAGCACAACAGCAGTCTTATGCCTATTACCGGGAAAAACTGCGGGAAGCCTGTATGCGCAAAGCCTTGCGTCAGGCTGAAAAAGACGGCTTCCAGAACATTGTGGTGGTGTGTGGCGCATGGCATGTGCCCGCTTTGCGCGAACTGAAAAAAACCCAGAAAGACGACAATGCCTTGCTGAAAGGCTTACCCAAAGTAAAAACCGAAAGTGCATGGATTGCATGGACCCATGGTCGGCTAAACCGCGATAGTGGTTACGGTGCAGGCATTGAATCAGTGGGCTGGTATGCCCATTTGTGGAAACACTATACCCAGACGCCTGAAGGACAAGCCATTGATGCTGAAAAAATCAGTATTGACTGGCTAAGCCGCTTTGCCCATGCCCTGCGCCAGCAGGGACAGGATGCCTCCAGTGCGCAACTGATTGACGCAACCCAGTTAATTCAGGCCTTGTTGAGCTTGCGAGGACGACATTTACCGGATCTGGATGACTTGCAGGAAGCCATTGTCAGTGTCCTGCATCATGGCTATGCCCTGCCGCAACCCGTGCTGGACCAATTACTGGCCGATGAAAAGCTGGGGCAAGTGCCTGAAGCCCTGCAAAACCTGCCGATTCAGCAAGACTTTGCCCAGCAATGCAAAAGCTTTCGCTTAAAACTGGAAGCACCACATAAAACCATTGAGCTGGATTTGCGCGTTGCCTTTGATCTGGCAAAAAGCCAGTTTTTGCATCGCTTAAAACTACTGGGCCTGCAATGGGCAGCGCTGGAAAACTACCCGAAAGGCCGTGGCAGTTATAAAGAAACATGGACGCTGTCATGGCAGCCCGAAAACAGCCTGTTTTTGAATGAGATGTCTGTGTGGGGCAACCGGGTTGATCAGGCCGCACAGGCGCTGATCCATGACCAGATCCAGCATGTCGATGACATTGCCATACTGGCCAGAACCATTGAAGGTATCCTGCTTGCAGCGCTGGATGACAGTCTGGAAACAGCCCTGTTACGACTTGATGCACTGTCCAGCCAGCAGCACGATCCGGTTTTGCTGATCCAGGCGCTGAACCCACTGGCCAATGCTGTGCGTTATGGCAGCGTGCGCCCGTTTAATCCTGAGCTGTTACAGCAAATCATTCATCGGTTTGCCCTGCGCATTAGCCTGTCCATGCCATTGCATTGCCAGAACTTAAATGATGAGGTGGCCGTAGAACGCGCCAAACAGCTTGACCAGTTTTATCAGCTGATTGACCTGCTGGACGATGCCGAACTCCGGCAGGCATGGCAAAGCCTGTTAGTTAAACTGCTCAATACTGAAACCCTGCATGGCTATTTGCAGGGCTGGTGCTGCCGGATTGCCCGTGAACAGCAGTTGATTGACGATGCACAGGCACGCACCCGGTTTTCCCATGCATTATCAAGTGGTCAGACACCGGAATACAGTGCAGCATGGTTTGAGGGATTTATTACCCAGCAGGCATTGTTGCTGATCCATGATGACACTTTATGGCAATTGGTAGATCAGTGGCTGCTTGGCCTGTCGGAACTGCAATTGATTGAACTCTTGCCATTATTGCGTCGCACGACCTCAAGTTTTAGTCATCCTGAACGGCAGCAACTGGCGCAAAAGTCACAGCATGGACACAGTGTACAAGGCAAACAACAGGGTCTGGAAGCGTTAAATCAGGCGCGCAGCCAGCAGGTACTGGCTGTATTACAGCAGTGGTTGCATTTACCACGCGATCAGGACTTGCCAGCCCGTCAGGCTGATACTCAGGAGCAAACTGTATGAATCAATCTGCCATGACTGAACGTGAGCGACGCTGGCGTCTGGTGCTGGGTGAAGCACCAGAACAGTCTGGTCAATGGAGCCAGCAGGATGTCCAGATGAATCAGGCGTTGAGCCTGTTGTACCAGAGTGAATCAGACCGCCGCGGTGGACTGGGTTCATCCTCGCCCAAAATTGCCCAGTGGCTGGGGGATATTCGCCAGTATTTTCCAAGTTCTGTGGTCAAGATCATGCAAAAGGATGCTTTAGAACGCCTTAATTTGCAGCAGATGCTGTTGGAACCTGAATTACTGGCTACCGTGGAAGCCGATATCCATATGGTGAGCACGCTGATCAACCTTAACCATTTAATGCCTGAACAAACCAAGGAAACCGCACGTCAGGTGGTGCGTAAGGTGGTTGAAGAACTGGAGCGACGTTTGGCACAGCCCATGCAGCAAGCCATTCGGGGTAGCCTCAATCGCGCCCAGCATAGTCGTCGCCCAAAACGGATTCAGGACATTAACTGGAAGCGCACCATTCAGGCCAACCTGAAACACTGGCAACAGGACTACCAGACCATTATTCCGCATGAGCTGCATGGTCATCCACGCCAGCAATCCTCCATGAAGGATATTGTATTGTGTGTGGATCAAAGTGGCTCCATGGCGCCTTCGGTGGTGTATTCCAGCCTGTTTGCTGCAGTGATGGCCAGCATCCGCGCGGTCAGTACCCAGATGGTGGTGTTTGATACCAGTATTGTCGACCTCACGCCGCTGCTGGCTGACCCGGTGGACGTGCTGTTTGGTACACAGCTTGGCGGCGGCACAGACATTGCCAAGGCACTTAAATTTTGCCGCCAGAAAATCACCCGGCCTGAAGATACCATCTTTATTCTGGTGAGCGACCTGTACGAAGGCGGTGATGCCAAGCAAATGCTGAAACAGGCGGCTGAAATGGTCAATAGCGGCATTCAGGTGATTGCCCTGCTGGCTTTATCCGATGAAGGCGCACCGTTTTATGATGCCAATCATGCCACCTTATTTTCTCAAATGGGGATTCCAACCTTTGCCTGCACGCCGGACCAGTTTCCTGACATTATGGCCGCTGCTATTGAAAAACGGGATATTCAGCAGCTTTTGGCACAGAATCCTTAAATAAATAAGAACCTGAAACTGGCGTGTCATTTCATACTGGTGATCGCTAGCACAGCAACGCTAAAACATTAATGGAAAGGCAGACCGCAAGATGACAAAAAAATCTGCCTTTCCATGGCATCATTTTCTTTAATCCACTTTGAACCTACTTAGGCGCAAGGCATTCATCACCACCGATACCGAGCTAAGCGACATGGCCAGTGCCGCCATCATCGGGGTGAGTAAAATACCAAATAGCGGATAAAGCACCCCGGCCGCAACGGGTACCCCAATGGCGTTATACAGCAGGGAAAATGTCAGGTTTTGCTTCATGTTTTTCACCGTGGCCTGTGACAAGCGATAAGCCCGGGCAATGCCATACAAATCACCTTTCACCAACGTCACACTGGCACTTTGCATGGCAATATCGGTGCCGGTGCCCATGGCAATTCCCACTGTTGCGGCTGCCAGTGCGGGCGCATCATTAATGCCATCACCGGCCATAGCCACCACCTTGCCCTGCTGTTGCAGGCGTTTGACCAGCTCAGCCTTGCTGTGCGGAGTCATGTCGCCATAGGCCTGGGTAATCTCCAGGGTATTGGCTACTACATTGGCACTGGCCTGACTATCGCCAGTTGCCATAATCACTTCAAGGTTTTGCGCTTTTAGGAACGCCAGAGCCTGCGCGGTGGTTGCCTTGATGGGATCATTCACACTCACCAAAGCAGCCAGTTGTCCATTAATGGCAAAATACAAAATGATTTCACCCTGATGACGCAATTCTTGCGCCTGACGCTGGGTGGCACTGTCTAGCACAATGCCTGCCTGTTTCAGCCAGCTTTCACTGCCAGCCATTAACTGATGACCGTTGAGCTTGGCTTGTACGCCAATCCCGGATGAAGAATCAAAATCTTCCACCGTTTGCAGGCTGATATTTTGGGTGTGGGCAGCTTGCATAATGGCACGTGCCAGTGGATGCTCGCTGCCCTGCTCCAGTGATGCCAGCATGCCCAAAAGCTGATCATTGTCAAACTGGTTGGTCTTGGCAAGCAAACGATTCAATACCGGACGGCCTTCCGTTAAGGTGCCGGTTTTATCAATCACCACCGTGGTCACTTGCCGTAGCTGCTCAATGGCTTCGGCATTACTAAACAGCACGCCGCTGGTTGCAGCCCGGCCAGTTGCAGCCATAATCGACATGGGCGTTGCCAAGCCTAATGCACAAGGACAGGCAATAATCAGCACGGCCACACTGTTGAGCAAGGCATAACTTAACTGCGGTTGCGGGCCAAACAATGCCCAAACTGCAAATGTCATCAGTGCAATCGCCAGCACCACCAGTACAAAACCACCCGCCACTTTGTCAGCAATTCGCTGCATGGGCGCACGCGAACGTTGTGCATCCGCTACCAGCCGCACAATCTGCGCCAGCATGCTGTCCTGTCCAATATGCTGCGCTTCAATCACTACGCTGCCACTGCCATTAATTGTGGCACCAATCACCCGGTCACCAGCCTGTTTTTTCACTGGCATCGGTTCACCCGTCAGCATGGATTCATCAATACTAGTGCTTCCCTCTAGTACCATGCCATCTACCGGAATTTTATCACCGGGCCGGATGCGCAACTGGTCACCCACCTGCACCTGTTCCAGTGGAATTTCCTGTGCCTGCCCATCCTGCACCCGCCATGCAGTACTGGCCTGTAAACCCAGCAGGCTTTTTAGTGCGCTGGAGGTTTTGGAGCGGGCTTTAAGCTCCAGAATCTGGCCAAATAAGGTGAGTGATACAATCATACAGGCGGCTTCAAAATACACGCCCACCCGACCATGCATATAAAACGACTGCGGGAAAATTTGCGGGGCTAGTGTAGCCACCACGCTATAAATAAATGAGGCGCTCACGCCAATGCCAATGAGCGTCCACATATTCAAATGACGGGTTTTTAGGGATGCAAAACAACGCTGTAAAATTGGCCAACCCGCCCACAGTACCACAGGCAGGCTAAGTAAGAGTTCCAGCCCACTGCGTACACCGGCAGACAGTCCTGCAATATGGTGACCCAGCATGGCCAGTGTCATGACGATGATAGATAGCGGCAATGTCCAGTAAAAACGACGGCTAAAATCAACCAGTTCCGGTGATACCTCATCAGTTAAACTGGGCTGCATGGGTTCTAGCGCCATGCCACAAACTGGACAGGTGCCCGGCCCTTTTTGCACAATTTCCGGGTCCATGGGACAGGTGTACAACATTTCCGATGCACCAGCGGGCAAGGGCTGTGTGGCTTTTGGTTGCAAGTATTTTTCTGGCTCAGCCTGAAATTTGGCCAAACAACCTTCCCGGCAAAAATAATAGTGCTGCTGCTGATAATCAGTATGCCACTGACTCGCTGTGCTGACTGTCATGCCGCACACCGGATCAATGGCCGACTCAGTTGGGTAATCAGGGTTTGCATTGGACTTTGTTCCGCCACAACATCCCTGTTTTTCTGGCTCAGTTGCAATTGACTGGGTTGGCTGATGTTGATGATTCGACAAATGTGGATCGCTGGCATCTTGAGGCACTTCGCCACAACAGGAGGAATGGGCCTTGTGATTTGTGTGGTTTGCGTGGTCTGATTTAGCATGATTCATGATCAATACCTGATTTGACATTTCTTACCAAACACGATAAACCCTGTACTCAGGTACAGAGTCAAGTCCGCTTTGTACACATTTTTTGGCAACAGCAATGTTGTTTAATTATTCATTTTTTGCGCACTCATGAGGCGACAACGCACATGCTAACCATTGGCAAACTGGCAAAGCAGGCAGGTGTTTCCAGCGAAACCATCCGTTATTACCAGCGTATTGGCTTGCTGCGCATTCCTGAAAGTACACAGGCTTACCGCTATTATCAGGCGCACGATCTTGAACGTCTCTTATTTATTAAACGTGCCAAACAGGCTGGCTTGCAGCTCAATGAAATTGCCGAGTTGCTGGCACTCGATGGTTTACAGGACAAACAGCGTGTGCGTGAAGTCATCAAAAAGCGTTTGCATGAAATCCAGCACCGTATTGATGAACTCGAGCATTTACAGCATCGCCTGAGTACCTGGATTGATGAATGCGAGCACTCCAGCACTGCCTGCTGTCCTATTTTGCAGGCGTTAAATGACCCTGCTGTTTCATCCGACCAAATTCCCAGACTTTAATCCGCCTATTGGATTGCAGATCAATCAACCATCCAGATATTGAGTATATGACACCCGAACAGCTTAAGCTTTTGCGCAAACAATTACGCCAACAGCGCCGTTCTTTAGCCTTGCGCACCCGGCAACAGGCAGGACGCAAGGTTTCTCAGCATCTGCGCAGGCAGGCTGTATTGCATCAGGCGCGCCATATTGGGATTTACCTGAGCGCCTTTAGTGAAGTTCCTACCCAGTCCATTATTAACTTGGGCTTAAAACTGCATAAAAAAATTTACCTGCCACAAATCCGTAACTTTGACCAGAAACTGCGGTGGGTGCGCATTAATCGCCAGCAATGGCAAAACCGGCGTTTTTCCAGTCACAAACTGGGTATGCATGAACCACGGCAACGCGGCATTAGCGTCAATCGCTTGGATCTATTAATAATGCCACTACTGGCCTTTGACCGGCATGGCTCCAGGGTCGGCATGGGCGGCGGTTACTATGACCGCACCTTATGGAAGAAGCATAAGGCTTACCGGCTGGGACTGGCCTATGAGTTTCAACAGGCAGAGCAGCTTGATCGGAAGCCGTGGGACCAGCCACTGGATGCCGTGCTGACCCCATCCGGCTTGATCAGTTTTACCTCACAAAAATCGTTCTACAAAACATAAAACAAAATCAAAAACAAAATCAGTGTCCTAAGCTCAGGATTCATTCATTTTTTTGTGAATAAATGATGCCTTGAGTCTGAACCATTTGCGTCAAAAGTCCAGACAAGGTAAATTGCAGCACCAGTATTCGTTGTATTTTTATTCGTGGCAAAACTTTATTTTGTCATTGATTGAAGGGTTAGTTAATGAGTTTATTTATTTCCACTGCCTATGCTGCACCAGCGGCTGGCCAGCAAAGTCCGCTACCTTCCATCCTGATGATGGTTGGCTTTATCCTGATTTTCTATTTTCTGATCTGGCGTCCACAAGCCAAGCGCACCAAAGAACACCGTGTCATGGTAGAGAGCATTAGTGTGGGCAGCGAAGTGGTATTTGCTGGTGGACTGATGGGCCGCATTACCAAAGTGGAAGGTGATTACGCAGTGGTTGAACTCAACCGTGGCAATGAAGTGAAAATTCAAAAAGCTGCGGTCATTTCCGTATTGCCAGAAGGCACTCTCAATAGTCTGTAATTTTTATAGGGATTGGTTAATCAATCCCTTTTTTCATTAAGTAGAATTCAAATGCGTTATCCAGCGTGGAAATATGTACTGATCCTTTTTGTTCTGGTGATCAGTACATTATATGCCCTGCCCAGTCTCTATCCTGACGAGCCAGCGGTTCAGATTTCAGGCGCCAAGGCAGGAAGCCAAATAGACCAGACGGTACTGAACCGTGCAGAACAAATTTTAAAAAGCGCCAATATTGCAACCCATAACGGCAGTTTCGGCCAGAATGCGGCCTTGTTGCGCCTGCGTACCAGTGAAGACCAGATCAAAGCACAGGAAATCCTGCGCCGTGGACTGGGTGAAAACTACGTGGTTGCGCTAAACCTTGCGCCAACGACACCAGCATGGCTACAGGCCATTGGGGCCAAGCCCATGAAGCTGGGACTGGACTTGCGTGGTGGTGTACATTTCCTGCTGGAAGTAGACATGAGCAAGGCGCTGGAGCAACGACTGGAAACGGCCACGGCTGATATCCGTCGTAACCTGCGTGATAACAAGGTCAGTTTTAACGGTGTGCGTCAAACCAAAGACAATATTGTGGTGAACTTTGCCACAACCACAGACCGTGATAATGCCTTAAGCGTGCTACGCCGCCAGAGCAATGACTTTAACATTCAGCCATTGGCCTCAGCCGATGGCCCAATCTTGCAATTGCAATATACCGAAGCCCGCTTGCAGGAAATCAACCAGTATGCGGTCAACCAGAACTTAACCACGCTGCGTAACCGGATTAACGAGCTGGGCGTGGCAGAAGCACTGGTACAAACCCAGGGCAGCAATCGCATTGTGGTGGATTTACCGGGCGTACAGGATACGGCCGAAGCCAAGCGCGTACTGGGCCGCACGGCCAACCTTGAGTTCCGTCTGGTGTCCGAACAGGCAGACACTTATGCTGGCGGCCCTGTTCCGGCTGGCACTCAGGCTTTCCCGTTTGAAAAGCTTGATGGACCCACCATTTTGCTCAAGCGCCAGCGTATTGTTACCGGTGAGCGCGTACAAAATGCCATGAGCGGCTATGATGAAAACAACCAGCCTGAAGTCAACATTACGCTGGATACTGCTGGCGGTAAACTGATGGCTGATGCCACCCGTAATGCCGTTGGCAAGCAAATGGCCGTATTGTTTATCGAAAACAAGCAGCGCATTAGCTATGTCACCGATCCTGTCACTGGCAAAACAGTTGAAACCCGTACCCCCTATACCGAAAGTATTGTGATTAACCGCGCCACCATTCAGGCTGTACTGGGTTCACAGTTCCGTATTACAGGTGTAGGTACACCTCAGGAAGCTTCCGAGCTGGCACTGTTATTGCGTGCAGGCGCACTGGCTGCCCCCATGTACTTTGTAGAAGAACGCACCGTTGGCCCAAGTCTGGGTCAGGACAATATCGACAAGGGACTGTTATCCACTCAGGTTGGTTTTGTGCTGGTTGCGCTGTTCATGATCGTGTTTTACCGCGTGTTTGGCTTAATTGCCAACGTGGCACTGTTTATGAACCTTGCCATGATCCTGACAATAATGTCATGGATTGGCGCGGCACTGTCCCTGCCCGGTATTGCCGGTATTGTGCTGACCATTGGTATGGCGGTCGATGCCAACGTCCTGATCTGTGAGCGAATACGGGAAGAAATTCGCTGGGGGTCCTCACCCAAGCAGGCCATTGTGGCAGGTTATGACCGCGCTTATACCACCATCTTTGACTCCAACCTGACTACACTGCTGGTTGCATTCATCCTGTTTGCTATTGGTAGCGGCCCTATCAAAGGCTTCGCCGTTACACTGGCCATTGGTATTATCTGCTCCATGTTCACGGCCATCACGGTCACCCGTGGTATTGTGCAACTGGTTTATGGCAAGCGCCGTATTGAAAAATTGAGCATTTGAGGAGAAACCCATGCAAAAATCAACTGCTCAAAATCCGGTTCCATCCAACGACAACCAGCCGCGTGAATACGGACGCCGTGGTGACGAACCCGTTATTCGGTTTATGCGCTTTAAAACACCAGCCGCTATTTTTTCGCTGGTGTTCAGTCTGGTGTGCCTTGCCGCTATATTCACCAAAGGTCTAAATCTTGGACTGGATTTTACCGGTGGTGTTTCGGCTGAAATTAACTACACCCAGCCGGTTGAACAAAAACAGGTAATGAATGCGCTGGAAGAAGCCGGCTTTAAAGAACCTGTTGTACAGTTTCTGGGTAATCAGCGTGACCTGATTATCCGTATGCCTGCGCAAGAAGGTGAAGACCTTGCCAGCCGCCTGAACACTGCCGTACAACTGCCCAACAATACTGCATCGGTGCAAAAAGTGGATGCTGTGGGCTCTCAGGTGGGCAATGAGCTATATATCCGCTCTGTCGGTGCAGTGGCTCTGGCGCTGATTCTCATGCTGGTTTATGTCACCATCCGCTTTGAGTTCAAGCTGGCAGTCGGTGCAGTGATTTCCCTGCTGCATGACACCATTGTGACTGTGGGTATTTTTGCCATTTTCGGCTGGCCATTTGACCTGACCGTACTGGCTGCGGTACTGGCGCTTATTGGTTACTCGCTTAACGACAGTATTGTAGTAGCCGATCGTATCCGCGAAAATTTCCGCAAGATCCGTGGCGCTGACCCAGTTGAAGTGGTGGATATTTCCCTCACCGAAACCCTGCGCCGCACCATCATGACGGTCACTACCGTATTGCTGGTTGATTTGGCCATGCTGTTTTTAGGCGGTGATGGACTGTTCTGGTTTGCAGTTGCCATGCTGGTTGGCCTGTTTGTTGGCACCTACTCGTCCATTTATATCGGCACCTCCTACGCCTTATGGCGTGGCCTGAACCGTCAGGATTTTGTGGTTCAGGTAAAACCCGAGTTTGAAGAAACTGACATCGTGCCTTAATCCTTTTTAAGGGTTAACACGATCCAAATCCTGCTGTTAATAGCCTGCTGGTTAATAGAGTAATGAATATTAACCAGCAGGCTTTTTAATGCATGCTGGTTTGGCTTGTGGATACGCTTTACTACATCTCAAGGTAGCCAGTTTACGCTAACCGGATGATATAAATGATTTTGCCATGCAACCGTGCAGTAATAGCCTGCCGTTTCAAAACACAGATATGCCCATTCGCCAATTGCTGCATGATAAGCCGTACTGACGCCATGCTGAATGTCCCTATTTTTAATGGCTGTATCTGTGTTTTCTATCCTATTAAATAAACTATTTTTATTTTCTGTTTCCAGCGTATTCAGGTTTAAACGAATCCCTAGGCCACAGGCTTTCAGCACTGCTTCCTTGATGGTCCAGCACTTTAGCAAATAAGCCTGCGGGTCTTTGGTATGTGTAAATACCTGCATTTCGCTAGCGGTTAATATGCGCCGGGCCAGCCTTGCCTGATTTATCACGCGCCGTTTGGCTTCAATATCCACTCCCAGTGCTATTCCCTGCTGGTTAAATGCCAGTACAAACTGCTCTGTACAATGCGACTGGCTAAATTGCAATGCTGGATAATGCATTAAATATGGCTTGCCATAAGCATCTTTTACGAAGCACAAATTGTCCGGCGTTTGATGAAGCTGTGCTGCTAAAATTTGCCGCCGCCAGCTTCGACTGATTAATTGCTCCATTCTACGCTGCGGATGCGTGGCTAACTGCTGTTGATCCGCTGCTATCACCTGTAGGCTCTCCAGCTGTTCAGGATGAATCTGCCGTAAGGCCATTGTAAGGAACAGGTTATTTGGCATTAAGGTAATTGATGGATCCGTCATCGTTGAAGCTTTAACCTATTATTCTAGCGGCAACGTTAGCTTATAAATGGTTGTGTTTAGCTGTTCTGTATCGTTGTCTTCACACAGTAAAAACTCCAGCTTATGAGGCGCTTTATGATACAGGGTTAGGCCTTCAAACTTATGGCATGTGCTAATTAACTGTACGTCCTGCACGGTTTTGGTGTTTATATCCATACAACCAATATAACTACCCAGCACCTCCCCATCATGGTAAGTTGAACTACTGTTTTCTGCGGTGGCCAGAAAATAAATGGTTTGTTCTACCAAAATAGCATCGGTAAATCCGCTGGTTACCTGATTAATCACTGGCAACTGGACTGGCACAAACTCTACCGTATGACTGGCATCCAGAATTTCTGCATGCTGTATGTTTTCATCCTGAAAACCAGCCTTATCTAAAGTATTTACCTGCCAATCAGCCCGTTGAAAAAGATTACCCTGAACGACAAAAATACCATTCTGCGCTTGTTCGCCATTACCCCGCTGGAAAAATAGCCATTGTCCCTGATGATAGATTGCCCCTTCAATATTTAGTTCACTCTTGCTGAGCTGCGCGGTGTGCTTAAATTTCTGGTATAGCGCAGACAAGTCATACTGACGCGGCTTTGAATTGGCGCTGCGCTCATTATCCGGGGAGCCAGCTAAATTATAACGTACCCCCGTATTACGGCGCTGGGTAGAACCTGATCCCAGCAATAACAAGGCATTGTCATATTGCAGCAGCGCTTCAAAATCAAATTTTTCCGGCTTGGGTATCACTTCGCGGCTATCGTCAAACAAGGCAAGCTTATGCAGTTTGATTTCGTCCAGATCATAGCAATACAGATAGCTGCTGTAATCTGAAATCAGGTAAAGGCGAGGATGCTGGTAAACCAGTCCGGAAGCAGCACCCAGCCCCTCAATTTCCTGAAAGGCTTTTAATATAAATTGCATGATGCTGCCTGCTTGCTAGGGGATAGCTTATGATCATACAAAGAAAAAACGCCGCATTAGCGGCGTTTCTTATCCATTTTCTTAAATTTTTGTACAAAACGCCGTTTACGATCAGCTACTCGTGGATCAACCTGTGTACGCCGGCCTTCAAATGGATTGGCACCCGCCTTGAATTCAATCTGGATCGGTGTCCCTTCCAGTTTAAACACCTTGCGGAACACGTTTTCCAGATAGCGTTTATAAGCCGCTGGCACATGGTCGGTCTGGTTACCATGAATAACAATGAGTGGTGGATTAAGCCCACCCATATGGGCATAACGCAGCTTGATGCGACGTCCAGACACCATGGGAGGTTGATGCTGCTCGACCGCATCTTCCAGAATCTTGGTGAGTTTGGGCGTTGGAATCTTGGTAAATGCAGACTCATAGGCCCGGTGAATCGACGGATATAAATCGCCCACGCCTGTGCCATGCAATGCTGAAATCAGGTGAATTCGTGCCCATGGAATAAAGTCAAAACGACGCTCCATGGCTTCCTTAACCTGACTGCGGTCATAGTCGCTCATGCCATCCCATTTATTAATGGCAATGACGATGGCACGGCCCGCTTCCAGTGCAAAGCCTAGCAGGTGTAAATCCTGCTCAACAATCCCCTCGCGTGCATCCAGAACCACCACTACCACATGCGCATCCTTGATGGCTTGCAGCGTTTTAACGACCGAGAATTTTTCAATCATTTCATTGACACGGCCACGGCGACGCACACCAGCAGTATCAATCAGGGTATATTGCTTGCCCTGCCGCTCATACGGAATATAAATACTGTCGCGTGTGGTACCCGGCATGTCAAACACCACCACCCGCTCTTCACCCAGCAGGCGGTTAACCAGCGTGGACTTGCCTACATTGGGTCGGCCAATCACTGCAAGACGCAAGCCCTTGATATGTTCCTGCTCATCAATGGGTACATCTTCAGGTAATTCAATCAGCACATCTTCCAGCAGTTGCTGTACACCACGGCCATGACTGGCCGCCACATGATGCGGCTCGCCCAGGCCCAGCTTGAAGAATTCGCTAACTGCTGCCTCCGCATGTACACCATCAACCTTATTGGCCACCAGATGTACTTTTTTACCCAAAGTACGCAGGTCACGTGCAATTTGTTCATCAGAGGCCAGCAAGCCTGCACGGGCATCAACCACAAACAGGATGATATCTGCTTCTTCAATTGCAGTTTTGGATTGCTCTGCCATATAGGCATCAATCCCACCCTCGCTTTCGCCAATACCACCGGTATCCACCACAATGAAAGACTTGTTTTCATACGTGGCATCACCATACTGGCGGTCACGGGTCAGGCCAGGAATATCAGCCACCAGCGCATTACGGCTTTTGGTAATCTGATTGAATAAAGTCGATTTGCCCACATTGGGGCGGCCAATCAAGGCCAAAACAGGTTTCATGAATTAGGAGGCCTGCCACACACTTAAGTTGCCGGTACGCGTTGCTACATACAGGCGGTTATCGATTGCACGAATGGTGGTAATTTCACCCTTGCTGCGTACACGTCCCAACACATTACCTGTGTTAGGGTCAATCAGGTGCAGGTAGCCGTCAAGGTCACCCACCACCACATACTGGCCAATGACGACCGGATTGCTTAGCTTGCGGTAAGCCAGCGCATCCTGTTCCCACGTTTTTTCGCCAGTCACCTGATTAAACGCCTGAAGATGGCCTTCGCTGGTGGCCACATAGACCAGTCCATTGCCCACCGCCGGACTACGCAGGCTGCTGGTATCCTGTGCCCACATTACCCGCTGGGATTGCAGGTTAACCGCAGTCAGCTGGCCCTGATAGCTTACGGTAAACATGTTATTGTCCTGAATCACCGGTTCGCCATCAATATCAATCAGGCGTTGCACTTCGGAACGGCCTTCGCTGACTGCAACGCGACGCTGCCAGCGTGGAATCCCGCTTTGCACATCAAGGCCATACACATAGCCACTGTTGTTGGCCAGAATCACCGTATTGGCATCCGCCAGTACTGGTGCTGCATTACCACGCACACTTAAGGGCGCGGTTGCGGTATCAAATGTCCATACCGGCTCACCCGTGCTGGCATCAGTACCAAATACAGTACCATCGTTGGCATAAGTAATGACACGGCCATCATGGATCAGCGACGGTGACAAAATGGAACCGGATAACTGGCGCTGCCATTTGACTGTACCAGTAGCTGCATCCAGCCCATACAGGTAACCCTTGCCCGAACCAACCACAACCAGTCCATCGGCTGCTGTCACACCACTGGTCAGGTCTTTGTCTTTCTTGCGTGGACGGGTTTCCCAGATCTTCTTGCCATTTAAATCATAGGCAACCACTTCACCTTTACGGCTAACGGCATAAATGGCCTGATTGCTGGCATCCAGTTGCAAACGCAGTGGATCATGCTTTTCGCTGCCACTAACGCTTTCCTTAAATACTGGGGTCAGGGCCTGCATTTGCGCGACTTTGGGCAATTTGCTGGGCTTGTGTTCTTCAACCTTGGGGCCTTTGCTACAGCCTGCCATAATAGCCATGGCAATACAGGTGCTTAGCAATAAGGGTTTACGCAGGTTGCTTACTGCCATTATGTTCACCATTGTCTTATGCTCCTGAACCGGATTGTGCTGTTGGTATTGCTGGCGTAGTGCCTGGCTTAGCGCTGCTTTCACTGGCTGAACGGATCGGACCATCTATTTTTAGCTCAGGGACCTGAACACCCAGACTTTCCAGCTTAACCTGCAATAACTGACGTGGTTCTTCACGCTTAGCCAGCGCATCCCACGCCGCCTGATACGCTGTTTTGGCACCAGCCAGATCATTCTTCTGGACTAAAACATCGCCTTTGGCTTCATTGGCACTTGGCAGGAACGCAGCATCAGTTACCTGCTTTAGGCTCGCCAGTGCAGCATCATGCTTGCCCTGCGCCATTTGCATATAAGCCAGACGCAACCATGCCAGCTGTTTTAAGCCTTCATCTTTGACATTGCTCTTGGTGGCCGCCAGCAACTGTTTTTCAGCCGTTGTATAATCACCCTTGCCTGCTGCAATTTTGGCACTTAAAAAATGGGTTTGCAGCGCATGCGCGCTATCCGGATTGGTTTTCACCAGTGCATCAGCCTGAGAAAAATACTGGGTCCGCGCAGGCTGGTTATCTGGTGCTGCTGCCAGACGCTTGCTGGAATCCACCACCTGCTGGTACTGGGTTGCCAGATTAAAGCGTTCAACCGCCTGTTTCTTTTGCCAGTATTGCCAGCCAAAAAAGATAATCAGGGCCAGCAGAATACCAATGACAATGGCATTACCATACGTTTTCAGAAAGCCTTTAAAGCGATCAATTTGCTCTTCATCACTTAAATAGGTACTCATGTATGGCTTCCTGTCTGCGGGTTAAAAGAATCACTGTTCAAAGAATTGGACGATAAAGAAGATTGCTCTACTGTAGCCGATTGTTGCAATTGTTCAAGTAAATAGCGGTTTAAATCCGTTAATGAAACAGTGCTTTGCTCACCCGTGGCCAGTGTCTTTGCCATGACTTGCTGGTTTTCAGCTTCACGCTCGCCCAGAATCAGTGCCAGCTTGGCCCCCGATTGGTCGGCTTTTTTCATCTGGCTTTTCAGGCTGCCCTGTGAACCGGTTTTTAGGCGAATCAGTACACCTTGCTGGCTAAACTGGCTGCGCAATTGTTCGGCCAGCACCAGTGCCTGACCCTGACAGACCGGATCAGCCAGCAGGAACACATCACATTCGGTGGTATTAATGACCTGACTGGTTTGCTCTAGCAATAACAACAAACGCTCCATGCCCAAGGCAAAGCCCACTGCCGGTACACTCTGTTCAGGCTTGCCTTTCAACTGGCCAACCAGTCCATCATAACGGCCACCTGCACATACTGTGCCTTGCGCACCCAGATGTGTGGTTGTCCACTCAAACACGGTTTTATTGTAATAATCCAGACCACGCACCAGTTTCTGGTTAATCACAAATTCAATGCCCGCTGCTGTTAAATAGCCTTTAAGCTGTTCAAAATGGGCCAGCGTTTCCTCACCCATAAAGTCATGCAGCTTGGGCGCATTTTCCAGAATGGCTTGGGTCTGGGCATTTTTACTGTCGAGGATACGCAAGGGATTGCTGTCCAGACGGCGCTGTGAATCCTCATCCAGCTGCGCTTTATGCGCTGTTAAATAATCTACCAAAGCCTGACGATATTGGGCACGCTCATCACTTTCACCCAAGGTATTCAGTTCAAGTTGTACCTTGTCGCTAACGCCCAGACGCTGCCATAACCGCGCGGTCATCAGTATCAATTCAGCATCAATATCCGGCGTTGCAATGCCAAAGGTTTCTACACCAAACTGGTGAAACTGGCGATAGCGGCCTTTTTGCGGTTTTTCATAGCGAAACATGGGGCCTATATACCAGACCCGTGGTGCCGCACCACGCAGCAAATTATGCTCCAGCATGGCACGCACACAGCCTGCGGTTCCTTCCGGACGCAAGGTCAGTGAATCTGGTGGATCACCTTTGTCAAAAAAGGTATACATTTCCTTTTCAACAATATCAGTGGCATCACCAATTGACCGCTTAAACAAACTGGTTTGCTCAACAATGGGCAAGCGGATCTGCTGATAGCCATAACTATCCATCAAACCTGTTAGCTGGATTTCCAGCGCACGCCATGCCGCAGTTTGCGCAGGCAAGATATCATTAAAACCTTTAATTGCTACAATTGAACTCATAACCCACTCAAGACGCTTTTATCATTTAGCGCGAATAATCTCTTTTTCTCTAGCTTTTTCAAGCACGTCAACTTTGGCACGAACCATGGCTTCAATTTCATTAACCAGCTGGTTGGTGTCAATCAAATGGCTCTTTTCACCATTCATATACACCAGTGAACGCGGACTAGCGCCCACCACACCAATATCAGCTTCCTTGGCTTCGCCCGGCCCATTCACCTTGCAGCCAATAACAGAAACATCCATTGGTGTGCGGATATCTTCCAGCCGCTCTTCCAGTGCATTCATCACCCGGATAACATCAAACTCCTGCCGTGAACAACTGGGACAGGCAATAAAATTAATCCCATTGGAACGAATATTTAGGGACTTTAAGATATCAAAGCCAATCTTGACTTCATCTTCCGGCTCAGCGGCCAGTGAAACACGCAAGGTGTCACCAATGCCATCCAGCAATAATCCACCTAATGCAATGGCAGACTTAACAGTACCGGAACGGAATACCCCAGCTTCAGTTACGCCCAGATGCAGTGGATTATCAATTTGCCGGGACAATAAACGGTAAGCATCCAGTGTTAAAAATACATTGGATGCTTTCACACTTACCTTGAATTCGTGGAAGTTTAAGCGATCCAGAATATCAATGTGGCGCATGGCCGATTCGAGCAGGGCTTCACCGGTTGGCTCACCATACTTGACCTGCAAATCTTTTTCCAGAGAACCCGCATTGACCCCAATCCGCATGGAAATGCCATGGTGACGCGCCGCAGCGACCACTTCACGTATCTTGTCTTCGTTGCCAATATTGCCGGGGTTAATGCGCAGGCAATCTGCACCATAATCAGCAACAGCCAGCGCAATCCGGTGGTCAAAGTGAATATCGGCGACCAGTGGCACATTCACTTGCTTGCGGATTTGCCCAAATGCTTCTGCAGCCTGCATGGTCGGCACCGAGACACGCACAATGTCTACCCCGACATCAACACAACGGTTAATCTGTGCCACGGTAGCCGCTACATCACAGGTTTCGGTGTTGGTCATGGTCTGCACCGTAATGGGCGCATCGCCACCAACATAGACTGAACCCACACGGATTTTACGGGTAGGTCGACGCACAATAGGAGAGTGGTGCATTCTTTATATTTTCCGTCAAAATTCTGGAGAAAAGTCCAAACAACCGAGGCAAACTGTAAACAAAACCTGTTAGCGCGATAACCGGAACTCGGCTTTGCCATTTACGGTATAAGGCGACAGGGATATCTGTTCCTGATTAAAGCTTAAATTCACAGCCGCAGCATCATCTAAACGAATGCTAAATGGCGATTGCCCGGTCAGGGTCAATGGCTGGGTCTGACGGCCAGACGCCAGATTTTTACCGGTTGCATCATGAATGGATACAGTAACCGGATGGCTAAAGGTCAGACTCAGGCGATCTTCACTACTGGCGGGTGTCGCGGGCAGTGTTACTGGGACTGGCAATACTGCAGGTGCTGTCGTAGCTTCAATCGGGGCTACTTCTGTGGCTACGGGATCAACGGGCTGTGCCGGCTTGCTGCTACGCCATGCCTTGATACCCGCATAGAGCAGCCACACTACGGCAATAATAACCAGCGCACCTACCAGCCACTTTATCCAGCTTAAGCGCTCACGGCGGCCACGCTGCAAGCGGCCCAGTGCCTTTAAGGGAGAATTCTCCAATGCATGATTGGTGGGCAGTCCGGTATCACTGGTATAAATTTCATCAAACCGACGAATCAGGTGATTGGCATCAGCACCCAGCAAACGGGCATAAGTCCGTAAATAACCCTTGATAAATGCAGGCTCTGGCAGTGCCTTATAGTCATCAGCCTCCAGTGCAGTCAACTGGCGTTCCGGCATATTTAGTTCGCGGGCAACTTCACTCAGCTCACGCTTTTGCATGCTCCGCAACTGACGCAAATATTCACCCGGACGCTGCGCATTACTCAGGTTACCTGTACCTGATGATGGCTGCTGGTTGCTGTTTATTTCCATACTGCCTCAGGAGTTTGTTGCAATTGAAGATAACGTTGATACTCGGGACTGGCTGGATAGGCCGCACCAAGTTGATTAATAAAATTTTTCATGCGTATGGTATCACGTTCTGCGCGGGCAATGCGGATTCCTAGCCATAAAGAACGTGCCCCCTGCTCTTGTGAGCCAATCTGGCGCAAGTAATCATTATACAGGGCGCTGGCATCCCGAATCTGGTTACGCTGCAAAAACAGGTCTGCCAGTTCCAGCTTGGCAATCACCGAATCACGGTTGGCCTGCAAGGCCTGCTTAAAGGCTTTTTCAGCATTTGGGGTGTCATTTACCTGAAGATAAGTACGCCCCAGATTTTCAAGGGCAGCCGCGCGTCCTTCATAACCCAGGGTTGCACCTGCTTCACGAAACTGGGCAATGGCTTCCGGGTAACGCTTGCGGCCACTTAGATAAACGCCGTAGTTATTGCGTACCTGTGCATATTTGGGATCAAGGGAAATGGCGCGCTTAAAGTAAGCTTCGGCCTTGGCCACATTGGATGGGCTACCTTCCTGCTGCAATAGCACACCCATCATGTTATTGGCTTCCACTGAGCTAGGCTCTGTTTCCAGTGCTTCATCCAGATTGCGCTTGGCAGCATCCAGATCACCACTGCGAATATATTCAGCGGCCAGTGCTGTACGGGTGGCAACAGCCGCTTTTGGATCAGCTTTAAGCCGGTGGGTGGTCTGGCATCCTGTCAGGGCCAGCGCCATAACCAGTGCATAAACAGCACCCGGATTTAATTGTCGTCCATAACGGACGTATGCTACTGCAGGTTTATGCTTAACGCTCACCTTAACCTCGTGTTCTTAGTATTTCAGTATGATTCGCGGTGGTGGTAGACCCCTGCTGCAACACTTTTTTCTGCCAGCGTTCAGCACGACGGGTACGGTCTGCCACTTGTCCAACCAGTTGCCCACAGGCTGCATCAATGTCGTCACCACGGGTAGTACGTACGGTACACACAAACCCGGCATCAGAAAGCTGCTTTTGAAAGGCCATGATCCGGTTACGGCTGGAACGGCCATAGGGTGCATGTGGAAATGGATTAAACGGAATCAGGTTAATCTTACTGGGTAAATTGCGTAACAGTTGTATTAATTGTTTGGCATGCTCCGGCAGGTCATTCACGCCTTCCAGCATCACATATTCAATAGTGACGTGCTTGCGGGCACTATCAATCACGCCATCAGTAGAAATATAACGGCGTGCGGCTGGAATTAGCTCAGCCAAAGGATATTTCTTATTTATAGGCACCAGTTCATTACGCAGTGCATCATTGGGGGCATGCAAGGAAATCGCCAGTGCCACGTCAATTTCTTCTGCCAGTTTGTCAATCATGGGCACAATGCCAGATGTCGACAGGGTCACACGGCGCTTCGACATGCCGTAAGCAAAGTCATCCAGCATCAGGCGCATGGCCGATACCACCGGATCAAAATTCAGTAACGGCTCGCCCATGCCCATCATCACCACATTGGTGACGGTACGGGTACGCTCACCCACGGGTACATCTTCCATATAGGACTGATTGGCTACCCATAGCTGGCCAATAATTTCGGCAGTAGTCAGGTCACGTTGAAAACCCTGCTTACCGGTGCTGCAAAAACTGCAATCCAGTGCACAGCCAACCTGTGAGGAAATACACAGGGTTTTGCGCGCGCCAGTTTTGTCATCCGCTGGAATCAGCACGGTTTCAACCAGTGAACCTGCGCCATCGCCTACCCTGAACACCCATTTGCGCGTGCCATCCTTGGAAAAATTCTTGTGGACAACTTCGGGTGCCTGAATATAGGCCACGGTTTTTAGTTTTTCACGTAGCTTGCCGGCCAGATTGGTCATCTGGTCAAAATCAGTGACACCAAACTGGTGAATCCATTTCAGTACTTGGGTAGCACGAAACTTCTTTTCACCCATCGCTTCAAAGAAAGCTTCCATTTCCGGGCGCGACAGGCCCAGCAAATTGGTTTGATGTGCTTTAGGCTGGGCTGATAATTCACTAGGGCAAGCAGCCGCAGCAGATTGTTGCTGTTCTGCCGGAGATAGAGAAATATGTTCTGCTTGCGCTAGTAAATCAGGGGATTCGATGTGCATAACCTGTCATCTTCAAGACGAAATCTACAGCTACAAAATAATAGCTACAGATTGAACAATGGGTAAAATTATACCGTGACACAAACGTCATATTGTATAAAAAACAAACCAGACAAGCATAACACTTATCTGGTCTGTAAAAATGAACGATTAACGAGTGCGTGGGCAGATTTCGTTGTCGTTAAAGAAGTACGCAATTTCACGCGCAGCAGACGTGGTAGAGTCTGAACCATGCGCTGCATTTTCATCAATGCTGGTTGCAAAGTCAGCACGGATGGTACCTGGCGCTGCATCTTTAGGGTTAGTTGCCCCCAGAATGTCGCGGTGAGCCAGAACTGCGTTTTCGCCTTCCAGTACAGATACAACCACCGGACCAGAAGTCATGAAGCTTACCAGATCACCAAAGAAGCCACGCTCTTTGTGTTCAGCGTAAAAGCCTTCAGCATCAGCCTGAGACAGGTGCTTCATTTTGGTGGCAATAATTTTCAGGCCAGCTTTTTCAAAACGGCTGAAAATGTCGCCGATGTGGTTTTTGCTAACTGCATCTGGTTTAACAATGGATAAAGTACGTTCGATAGCCATAATTTAGCTCCTTAAAAAAACAAACATCAAAAAAAGATGGCGCATTATAACGTTGTCATCTGACAAAGATAGCGTCAGGCCTGAGCAAAATGTTTTTTTTGTCAGGCGGTTTGCCAGTGACAAAAGCGCGATGAATCAGTTAACCCCCAGCATTTGTTCTAGCTGGCCTCGTCAATCCATGCCATCTGGATACCTTCCAGCAAACCCTCATTGGAACGGTTAGGGTCATCGGCAAAATCGGGTAGCTCGCACACCCAGCGATGCAAATCGGTAAAACGCACATATTGCGGATCAACATCCGGATGTGCTTCATACAGCTCAATGGCAATGTCGATGGTATCTGTCCAGCGCAAGCCCATGGTATCGCTCCAAAACTCTGGTGTATTTTAGGCGCTTACTTTAGCAAATATTAGTGCCTGTGTTGCAGTGCCTTGTCATACATTTTAGCTGAGCAATCGTGAACCAGGAAAACCATTAAAATAGTCTGCTCACTATAACTTCAATTAAAATATTAATGGCCATAAAACCTGCCACGCACCGGCCAGTAACACCAGCGTCCCCCCCAGCTCGGCAAGAATGAGCGACCACATGAATAACTGAATCAGCACGCTGGGCAAGCTCATTGGCCCTAGACGGTGCGGCCGCCGTAGCTGGTTATCGGTATCCTTTAGCGCGCCATGAATCACATAAGTCCCAATGGCCAGCGCAAAATAAACCACATTGGCCAGCACGGCCCACCAGTTGACCCAGTCTGGCCATACTGAAAAATAAGCCAGTGCCGCCAGAATCAGTGCGGCACTGGCATACAGCAGGGACGCACGGTGGGCAATATCCACATAATACGGTGCACGGGCTTTTTCACTGCGCATAATGGCAATGTACTTCCAGATCCCTGTGAGCAAGCCAATTAACAAAAATATCCCCGATGCCAGCACCGCCAGTGCCACAGCCGGACTTAAGGTTTCATCCATGGAAAATTATCACTATAAAAATGAGTTATGGGTTTAAAGGTCAACAGCATGCTAAATAGACAGGGAACTGATGTAAAGCAAAAGCTGATTTAACCTTAATTCTATTTTTCTTATTGTATGGGCTAGTGATTGAAGGCTAAATTATTTTCTTGGAAAGGTATTTTTCATGTCTATGATTTTTTTGGCTGAATTATAAAACTACAGCAGCACATGCAGCCAAGGCGCCACAGCAATTAATAACCCGGCCAGTACCGCACCAATCGTCGCACCAGCCAGCACATCACTGGGATAATGCAAACCCAGAATGACCCGTGATACAGCCACCAGTAACGTAAATGGTAATAGCACCACCAGCATGGCTGGCACACTGTAGCCCATCAGGATGCACAGCATGACAGCATGCAGGGTATGTCCAGACGGAAAACTAAAATGATCCAGAGGCCGCTCGCCCAGCACTACCGCCTGATGTACCTGATAAGGCCGTGGACGCAAGGTCTTGTGCTTGAGTAATTTATAAATGGCTGTGGCACATAACATGCCTGACATGACATACAGCATTTGCCAGTAGTAGTGTAACCCCTGTACAAGCCACATTACGAGCAAGCTGGCATACCAGAACCAGCCATCACCCAGCCGGCTAATTATTTTAAAGAAAACCGCAATTTTTTTTGTTGTGGAATAACGATTAAGTTTAATGCACCAGCTAAGGTCCAGATACTGGGCACGGCGCAAATGGGCACGCATTGTAGTCGCTTGAATTTTGTTCATAGGTTCTCCTGATGAATCTTTATGTAATAAATATCTAGGTGATAAATAGTGGGATCATTGCCTTGTTCCATGCAGTTGAATAAAGGGACTGGTGCTTGTCGGCGGTGGTTTTGAGGGCAAATTCAAACTGGTCTACTGCCATCGACCAGCCAAATTGTTGCGCTATTTTGGTGGCTTGCAAACCCATCTGCTGTAGCTGGCTTAGTGCAGGTAATTGGGCAGCCAGTTGCTGAAACTGTGTGGCATCACTTAAACGGCATGCCCAGCCATTGATGCCGTGCTGAACAGTGAGTGCCGTGCACGCATAATCATAAGCCAGTACCGGCAAACCACTGGCCAGTGCCTCAAGCACTACATTGCCAAAGGTTTCTACTTCGCTGGCAAACAGGAATACATCTGCGCTGGCATAGTGCCGGGCCAACTGTTCCCCAGTTTGCATGCCGGTAAAAATGGCTTCTGGAATGAGATTTTGTAAGCGGGCACGGTCTGGGCCATCCCCAACAATTACCAGTTTAAAGTCACGTTCAGGTTGGCTGATTTTGGCATGCTGGTAAGCCTGTATCACCAGATCAATGTTTTTTTCTGGCGATAAGCGGCCTACATAGAGCATTACCATCGTTTGTGGCGTGGCCTGCCATTGTTGCCGCAAGTTATTGCAGCGCTTTTGCGGATTAAAATGCTGGCTGTCTACCCCGCGTGATACCAGCGCCAATGGACAAGTAAAACCTGCCTTAACCAAGGCACGCTGAGTATCTGTACTGGGCACACAAGTCAGATCAGTGCGGTTATGAAACCAGCGTAAATAATGCTGGACGGGTTTAATCAAAAACTTTAAATCAAAAAACTGGCTGAACTCATGAAATGGTGAGTGAAAACCACTGGATACGGGATAATTGTATTGGCGTGCAATATTCAGGGCAGCCAGTCCAAGCGGGCCCTCAGTCACAATATGCACGATGTCTGGCTTAAACTGGCTTAATGCCTTGGTCATTTTTCTATATTGTGGATAACCAAAGCGCAGCTCGGGATATTTGGGGATACTGCTGGCCGCTACCAGACACTCAGCACTTGGCTTAAAACTCTGGCACTCAGTGGGCTGGTATGGCCGAATAAGTAAAATACGATGCCCCCGCTGTTGCAGGCCTTTGCATAATTGCAGCACCGACATAGCCACCCCATTGATCTCGGGTGGCCAGGTTTCAGTCACAATAGCAATCCTTAAGGAACCACCAAAACGCTGGGGATCAGTATTGGAAAATGAATTAAAATTTTGTAGTAAGGTCATCTCTATTCTTCTTTATCTTTGAGTTAACCCTAGGTTAGAGCAGTCAGTTGACCAATAAATGAACATTTAATGACACTTTGATGACCTGAATTATTTTTTTATTTGGTTTTTATAAAACTATAGGCCATAAAAAAGCACGCCAAAGCATGCTTTTTTACCTCACCTGTTTACAGCATAATTCGCTTTACAGCACCCGTATTATGATGCTGGCTTTTGCGCTATGGTAATACTTGCATCACTCACCTTTGCCTCAGGATGAGCTTTTTGCAAACTCGCCATATCCATTAAAATATTGGCTGATTCCGTAATAAAAGCTTCATCTTCCGGTAGTGGCGGACGCTGGGCAGCTTTCATCTTGGCACGAGACTCAGATCGGGCATCCAGAGCCGCCTGATAACTTTCCCAGTTGGCATAAGGCTGCAAACCGGTTGCTGTACGACGGGCATTTTCTGCACGCAAGGTTTCTGCTTCCAGTTCCTGAATTTCACGTTTGCGTGTATCAATATTCAATGAGGATTGCTTTTTATCCTTGGTTTTCTCGGCAATTCCTTTAAGTGCACTTAAATAAACGAATTGAGGCTCAACATTGGTACGTGCTGTCGACCAGGTGCTGACCTGAGGAACAAACGGCGCGACCACCCCTTCACGCTTATACGGTGCTGTCTGGATAGTATCCCATTTCAGCGCATTTTTGGCCTTGCGCTCACCCAGATCTTCATCATAGATATTGATCAATGGCACATCAGGTACTACACCCTTGTTCTGGGTACTACCGCCGGTAATCCGGTAAAACTTGCGCTGGGTTAATGTTGCCTGACCATAAGCCAGACTATCCAGTTGAACCTGTGCAGTGCCTTTACCTGTTGTAGTGCTGCCAATCACAATACCACGCTGGTAGTCCTGAATGGCTGCCGAGAAAATCTCGCTGGCTGAAGCGGATGCCAGATTTATAATAACCGCCAATGGACCGCTATAAATCTGTTCACCGCCATCTTCGTCACGGAACACGTTGACATTGCCATTACCATCACGAATTTGAACCACAGGCCCGTCTTTAACAAACTGGCCCAGCATACGCGCGACTTCTTCCAGCGAACCGCCCGGATTATTGCGTAAATCTACTACCACACCTTCAACATTTTGGGCTTGTAGTGCAACCAGTGCCTTTTGCGTGTCTACACTGACACTCCGGTAACTATTGCCTTCACGGCGGGCCCGGTAGTTCAGGTAAAATGATGGAATCTCAATAACCCCAATCTTGTGCTCGCCATCATTGCGCTTCACATTGACCACACGTGAACGAACGCCGGAATCTTCTTCCTGAATTACATCACGCGTTAAAGTCACTACCCGAGCCTGATTGGCTGCTGCGCCAGTGGCCAATAAGCGCAAGGTCACTTTGGTGCCTCGCTTACCACGAATCAAACCAACAATTTCGCCACTTGGCCAGCCAATCACATCAACAATTGGCTCACCTTCCTGACCTACGCCAATAATCCGGTCACCAGATTTTACCTGTCCAGACTTGCTGGCTGGTCCGCCGTCAACAATGGTTTCAATCCGGGTATAGTCTTCATTACCGCGCTCAGGACGAATAGACACCCCAATACCTTCCAGCGCTAGTGTGGTCTGGCGATTAAGCTCCATGGCCTCAATGGGGGCATAGTAGTTGCTGTGCGGATCATAGGTTGCCAGCGTGGCATTCAGGATTTTCTCCAGCACGCGGTCACTCTTAATCCGGGTTTGCTGCTCCATCTGGCGACGATAGCGTTTTTTTAGTGTTTCAACTGGGGTCAAGTCTTCCGGTGGGGTCAAGTCCTGCCCGGCAGCCAGCGCAGGATTTGCTTTTAACGCCTGTTGCTTGGCCGCTTCTTCTTCTTTATTAATGTTCAGGTTGATGAGCTGTGACACCAGCATTTTTTGCCAATGTTCCTGCTGGTCACGCTTGCTATTAAAAAATGGAGCTTTTTCACGGTCCAGTTCAATAAAATCATTACGGTGCAAGTTCTGCTTCTTGTCCAGTTGCTGCATAGCAAACTGATAAAAACTGTTCAGGCGTGTGCGGTAACGGTCATAAATATTAAATGCAGGGGCCAGATCACCAGTTTTAAGCGACGTGCCCAGACTTGATGCGTATTTCTTATTGAATTCATCAATATCAGACTGTAAAAACAGGGTGTGGTCCGGGTCCAGTGAATCAATATACATAGCCAGCACGCGGCGCGATACATCAGCATCCAGACGCATGTTTAAATAATGCTGGCGATCTACCAGTGTTGCAACTTGCCGGGTAACCAGCGATTGCTCTCGTGTGGGTGCCAGCGTTACCTGCTGGTTGACAGTCGTAGCCGCAATGGCTTCATTCACTGTGTGAGAGAAAAAAAGACCGCCTGTCATCAAGGCTACGGCACAGGCTAAAGTTTGTAATTTCATAAGACGCTTGGGTTTCCTAATCACATGACCCGATTGTTGTATACCGACTTTTACAGCATTTTGCTTGCAGCGTTCAACCCACCGAATATTTTTCCATCAATAAACTTACTGTATTGTTCAGCACTATCTATTCCCAGATAGTTGCAGCATACCATCAAATTCCAGCTATACAATGTAGCAAAACTGATTATAAATGCGGTATTGTCTCCCCCATCAGATTTATTGGATATTTGTTGCATGATTGGCGCATTGATGCTGGATATTGAAGGAACCTCCCTCACTGTGGAGGATCAAAGGCTTTTAACCGAACCTCAAGTGGGTGGCATTATCCTGTTTGGCCGCAATATCTACAGTCCACAGCAAGTGCGTGCGCTCACCGATAGCATCCGTAATATCCGTCCGGAATTACTGATTGCCGTGGATCAGGAAGGAGGCCGTGTACAACGCTTGCGTGCCGGGTTTAGTCGCCTGCCATCCATGCGTGCCTTTGGCCATCTCCATGAAAAAGACCCTCAACAGGCGGTTATGCTGGCTGAACAATGCGGCTGGCTGATGGCAAGTGAAGTATTGGCCGTCGGCATTGATTTTAGCTTTGCACCTGTCCTGGATCTGGATGGTATTAGTCAGGTCATTGGAGACCGTGGCTTTCATTCTAATACAGCTCAGGTTATAGCGCTTGCTTCAGCGTTTATGCAGGGTATGCATCGCGCAGGTATGGCCACCACAGGCAAACACTTTCCGGGACACGGCTCGGTTGAGGCTGATTCACATATTGCTGCTCCGGTAGATCATCGTACACTGGATGACATTGAACGTAATGACATGCAGCCTTTCATTCAGCTCAAAGACCAGCTGGATGCATTAATGCCGGCACATGTAATTTATGATCAGGTAGACCCTAATCCGGCAGGTTTCTCACCCTTTTGGCTACAGACCATCATCCGCCAGAAACTAGGGTTTGATGGGGTTTTATTCTCTGATGACCTATCCATGCAGGCAGCTTGTGTCGCAGGTGGTGCCGATGCACGCATCAAGGCCGCACTGGATGCCGGTTGTGACATGGGTCTGGTTTGTAATGACCGGGCTGCGGCGCTAAATGCCTTAACAGCACTAAAGGATATGCCACTACCCAATCAACAACGCTTGGAAAAAATGCGCGGTAAAATTTTACCCGTCAACATTACTGAAACACTGGATTTGGGACAGCAATGGCAGGCCTCTAAAGCACTGATTCAACCATTACTCGCCTAAACAAATTTTAAATAAACAATTGACCAACTGGAGGGTCAGACATGAACACAAAAACAGCACAGGACTTATCGCCACATCGCCATATTTCTTTTACTGCGCATTACACTGGCTATATCTGGTATCTGCTGGGCATTTCACATGAACGCCTTGCCACATCAAAAGGAAAACAACTCGCCACCTTATTGCACCCCTTTGAAACCCTTGCAGAAAAATTTGTGGGCCATAGTGTCCGCTCTACCTTAAAATTACGCCATCGGCTAATTGACCAGCGCTTGGAACAATTGATTGCCCAGCATCCTAACATTCAGATTATTGAAATTGCTGCTGGTCTATCACCCCGTGGCTGGCGTTTTCGACAAAAATATTCTGGCATCAACTATATTGAAGTGGACTTACCGGTCATGGCTGCAACCAAAAGTGAAGCCCTCATGCCTATAGAACCAGATGCGAAAGTGTATGGGTGTGATATTTTCAGTGACCAGTTTCAGCAGATTCTAAGACAGGATCTTGACCCTACCCGTCCCATTGTTGTTCTAAGTGAAGGCTTGATTAATTATTTTTCAAAAGATTTGATTGGTCAATTAAGCCAGATTTTAAGCACTGCCTTTAAACAGTTTCCTCAAGGCTATTTTATTAGTGATCTCTATCCAGAACCAACGCACCGACTTGCAAAAGTCATCTGGCACAGCAGCAAATTGTTAAAATTCCTGTCCAAAAGTGAGTTTCAGTTTTACTTTATCAGCCCACAAGAAGCTGCCAATTTCTTTAAAGGGCATGGTTTTAAAACAGCTCATATCCGTCAAGCCTCTAACTATGAGCATCCTGAAGAACAAAATCACCTTGGCGATATCGTCTGGATTGTTGACGCCCAAGTTTAGATTTCTAACAGGCAGGGTATTTAAATGCAGCCTTAATCATTTTAAATACCCAGCTTTGATGACATAAAACCTATTTATTTGACTAGGGCGTATCATCAATTGAGCTAAATGTGGATGTGGAAAGATAGATGGCAGAAAGGAAGTTTATAGCCAGTTTATCGTAGCGTGTCGCAATTCACCGTTACTGCTTGAGCCTAGCAATGAAGTTCTCGATCAGATGCCTTGCTTTATATAAATGTTGGTCATAATCACGTAGTGCTTTGCAGTTACTTTTAGCAGTCATCACGATTGTACCATTCACTGCTTTAATTAAATCCCTCGCCCGATCCTTAGCGTTATAAGCCTTACTTCAAACATGATTTATTGCTTATCGAGATTTATAACTAAAGGATGTATGAACCAACTTTGTCTGGCGCAAGGAACCTTTCATGCGGTTTATCCATCACGGCGCGGTTTGTTACCGGCGGTACGGGTATTTATTGATTATCTGGTTGAGGAGTTGCCGGAACTGGTTGCAGCGAACCAGCTATAGTATTTTACTTCTCCATCAAGCAACCTAGAAGGGAACCATCATTTGGTGGTTCCCTTATTTTTTGGAATGAAGCACAGGATATTTTCAGGCATAAAGAAACCCGATCAGTTTAGCTGATGGGGGTCTGAATAATGAGCTGTGAGTGGCACAGCCACGCAAGTCCTGTAGGGTATGTCCCTGTAGAAATAAAAGAACCCCCATCAGATTAACTGATGGGGGTCTGAATAATGAGCTGG
>NZ_MLCN01000028.1 GCF_001982605.1 Alkanindiges hydrocarboniclasticus
TTCCAATAAATTAATCTCTGTTGCACTTCATTTGAGAATCTAAGATATCAATTTCATAATATGCACAGAGCAATAATAGTTTTTTTACCCCTAATTAAGTTAAAACGGTAAAGTGAATAACAAATCAACAGGATACTGCGATTATGTCAACTGTGAACAAGTCCGATATGGAATGGAAGCGCCAGTTAAGCGCAGATGAATACCGTATTACCCGTGAAAAAGGTACAGAACCGCCATTTACCGGAATTTACTGGGATAGCCATGCCAGTGGTGTTTACCGGTGTAAATGCTGTAACAAGCCGCTGTTTAGCTCGGAAACCAAATATGATTCCGGTAGTGGCTGGCCCAGTTTTTACAAAGCGATTGAAACAGGGGCAATTGATGAACACCGTGATATGTCGCATGGCATGATCCGCACCGAAATTACCTGCCATCATTGTGGTGCGCATTTAGGCCATGTATTTGAAGATGGGCCTGCACCTACAGGCCTGCGCTATTGTGTAAACTCAGCGTCACTTAAACTTGAAACTGATAATTACCAGCGTGAAGATAACTCACCATGGATGGATGAATACAACAATGAAGATCATTTATAATAGTTGACAATTTGTATTGTCAAATTTGAAAACTATTATTAAACTGAAATTTCTGATCGCAGTATGACAAAAGCAAGAGATGAGGATAAACCGATGACAACAATTTATGACTTTTCAGCCGAAAAACTGGAAGGGGGTACGCAAACATTAAGTGATTACGCTGGTAAGGTAGTGCTTATTGTCAACACAGCCAGCAAGTGCGGTTTTACCCCGCAATTTGAAGGCCTGGAAAAAGTCTATGAAAAATACAAGGATCAGGGCTTTGTAGTATTGGGTTTTCCCTGCAACCAGTTTGCTAGTCAGGATCCGGGCAGCAATACGGATATTGGTGAATTTTGTCAGCGCAATTATGGCGTTAGTTTTCCAATGTTTGCCAAAATTGATGTAAATGGTAGTGACGCGCATCCACTGTATAAGTACCTGACCAAGGAAGCAAAAGGCCTGCTGGGTACTGAGGCCGTAAAATGGAACTTTACCAAGTTTCTGGTGGGTCGCGATGGTAATGTTATTGACCGTTATGCAACGGCCACCAAGCCAGAAGCAATGGTCAAAGATATTGAAAAGGCGTTGGCCAAGTAAAAAATCCTCGCACCTTAACCAGTAACTTCCTGCTCGTTATCTTTAAAATAACGGGCAGGAGGTGTTAAATCTTAAAATAGGGCAAAGCTTTTTTTTATTAAGATAGTGTATAAGTCTTTTTTCATTGTCCAGCTACAGGCTGAGGGAATAGGCCGCATTTTGGTTGGTGTCCTTCGTCAAGCTTGGGAACCGCGCCGAACCATGGCAAAACCAGAATATTATAAGAAATCTATTTAATTACGAATTAATCGCCGGTAAGCCAGCGTGGCAAACACCACTGTAATCATTATCAGGATAAGTAAGTTCATGCCAATATCCGACAGGCTGGCATGCATCTGGTTGAGCTGAATAAACTGCCGCACGCCTGCGGTAGAGGGAATAATCCATGCACTTAAGGACATCCATTGGGGCATGGCTTCTAGTGGCCAAGAGGCCCCGGTTAAAAAGAAAAAGGGTACAGAGGTAAAGGTAAGCACTTGCGCCGGACGTTCTGGTCGGTCAAAAATACTGCCTAGCCACAGGCTTATACTGACTACGGCCATTACAAAAACAGGAGTCGCTAGCAATAGCGCCGGCAGGTTGGCATCCCGCGGATAGTCCTGATACCAGTATACAAAGCCAAAATAATACAGGCAGCTTAAAATGCCAATCAGGCTACAGGCCAGTGTAATACCAGTCAGGTTGGTGAGATTAAACCTAAACTGCTTTTGCTTAAGGCTGACAATTAAAAAACTAACCCCTAGCAGCAGGGTTTGCTGCACAATCAGGGCGGCGACGGCTGGAAAAATATAACTGCCATAACCACCCAGCGGGTTATATAGTGGATATTCATACAAGTTCAGGCTGGGTTCAATGTGTGTGGTCTGCAATAGCGGTTTGAGTTGCTCGGCAATGGATGCCTTGATGCTGCTGGCCAGTCCACTACCAATTTCCCGCGTGCGTATTAGGTAAGCCCCACTTAAATACAATGCCAGTCCGCTGTTTTGTCCGCGCAAAACATTGCTTTCCAGATGGGAGGGAATCAGGAAAATAGCATCGGCCTGTTGACGCTTGATCATTTGCTCGGCTTCTGCAAAGTTGCTGGTTTGCTGCACAATATTAACCGCACGGAGCAGGCTAATTTTGGCAATGATATTACGGCTAAGCGGGCTTTGATCCTGATCCACCACCACAATGGGTAATTGGCTGGCCACTTCACTGTGATAGGCAGCCGGATAGAAAAAGCCATACAGTACCACGGCCAGAATCAGCGTGCTGGCAATAGGCCGTGTGGTAAGAATGGTTCTTAAAGTGAAAATAAAAGCCTGTAATATGGTCATGCTTTAGCACTCATGACAGGCTGGCGCTTGAGAAGCAATAGGCTAAGCAGCAAAAATCCAGCCACAAAGCTAACCAGAATCAGCAGGGGCGTTAGGGAGGTTTGCCATGGTGAGCCAATAATCCATTGCTGGGTTTGTAGCTTGGCATAGGCCGTAAATGGCAAACTATTGCTCCAGATCCGGGTAAACAATGGTGCGCCAATGGTTGGCAGGGTAACCCCGGCATAACTTAAGGAAGAACCTGCATAAATAGCCACCATTGACAGGCCGGTATTAATATCCTTAGCCAGCAATACAATGGTGGTGGCAAATAGCGCATAAGCCGTAAACAGTAGCACTTGGCCTGCCAGCAATAGCAGCACATTGCCCTGAATGACCCAGCCACGGAATCCAGTCATCCAGACAGTCCACAAAAAACACCACAAGCTAAAAATGATGATATAGGGCAACAGTTTGCCAAAAAGTAAATTAAGGGCTGCCCCACTTTTTTTTGTACTAGAAAACTCTCTATCTGATCCTGTTATAAAGTCGCGCCCAATACTGGCAGCCACACAGCAGGCCAGCAACAAATGCAAAATGGCAGTAACTGCAAAAGGCTCTAAAAATAGCTCATAGCTCAGTTGTGGATTATACAGGGCAGTAACCTGAATGGTGGGCAGGTTAAATTCAATTGGTGGCACACCAAGCTGGCGTATCAAGGTATGTTGCTGTTCGCGGGTTGCTGCACTAACGGCACTGTTGACGCCACCAGCGACAGTGCTGGCAATGGAAAAAAACGCTTCATTAAAGTAGCTGGCAATCTCGGGGCTGCGGCCATGCAATACGTTGGCCTGTGCCTGTGCAGGAATATGAACGACTCCCCATGCCTTAAGCTGCTTTAAATGCTGTTCTGCCAATGGCATGGTTGGTTCATAGGCATAAACAGACAATGCTGGGGTGGCTTGCAGGTTGCGGATAATCTGGCGGCTATAAGCAGAGTGATCCTGATCTACCACCACAATGGGCAAATGACGTGGTGAACCCTGTGCCAGCATGCTGGCCAGAAAAATGATCACCAGTAGCGGGGCAAGCGTAACCAGCGCTAAATCCCAGTAGCTGTGCTTGAGAAAATTCAGTTCACGCCAGAAGGCTGCCCACATAATGGTCATCTGCTTTTTAATAATACATTAATGTGAACTGGCAATCTGGGATTGAACCTGATGCTGTGGCCAGTCAAATAGCACACTCATGCCCGGGCGTAAACCCGCCAGCGGTTGCAGGCTTTTTAACTTTACTTCAAAGGTGCGTACATCGTAGCCACTGGACTGACGCGTGGCTTTCCATGAGGCAAAGGTGCCTTGCGCTGCAATATGTATGACACGAAAAGCCACATTATGCTGGCTAAGAGCCGGGATATCACCATGCAAAATGCTGCCATGCTTAAGCTGGTTAAACTGGTCTTCACGCAGGTTGATACTGACCCACTGATTGCGCAGGTCAATCAGCGTATACAGAGGAATTCCGGCAGGGACCAGTTCACCCACATTGGCAAATTTCTGGCTGACTTCGCCGTCTTCCGGCGCTACAAGCTGCATCTCCTGATTCAGTGATTTGGCTTCAAACACAGCCGCTTCGGCAATTTTAACCTGTGCCTGTGCAGAGGATAGCTGCTCTGGCGTACTGCCCCGTTCGGCACGCAAATACTGTTGTCGCGCGGCTTCTGCGATTTGTGCCGATGAATTTTTGGCGGCCTGTGCTTCATCGCGGCGCTGGCGTGAGATAACACCCTCATTAAAGAGGTTCTGCGAGCGCTGATAAGTTACCCGTGCCAGTTCAGCTTGTGCCTGTGCGCTTTGCCAGTTGGCTTTTAGGCTGGCAATGTTTTCTTGTTGCGAACCTCTTACTGCGGTTTGCTCCAGCGCCCGGGCCGACTGTAATGCACCTTCTGCTTGCTGTTGTTTGGCCTGTAACTCTGGACTGGTGAGAACACCTAGAACCTGACCTTTTTTAACCTGATCACCTTCATCTGCGATGAGTTGCTCAACACGACTAGGCACCTTGGTAGATACATTAAGCGTGGTTGCTTCAACCATACCCTGAATTTGCTGGGGTGCGGGTTTATAGGCCAGCCACAGGCCCAGTGCAACCAGGGTAATTAAAAATACAATGATCAGGCTGTGAAGGATACGGGATTTTTTGGCAGTTGGATTATTGGTCGTTGTATCAGTTAGGGGATCAGGTTGTTTGCCCGTTATAGATTCCTGCTGCTCTATATCTCTAGCATTTTCGTCTCTAAGGTTTTCTTCATTAGGGTTTTCGTCATTAGGATTTTCTGACGTTTGACTATCTTGGGATGGGCGCTGATTATTGTTCATTTTTCATCCTGTGGCTTTGATCCAGCGGCAAGGTATTGCCAGTCGTATGATTCAATGCAGAAATTGGCTGGACTTGCTGTACCGAGGTATCGTTGGCCATAGCCGAAAACTGCGCTGCCTGACCGCTAGCTGTTAAGAGTGTCACCAGCGCCATATCATAACGATAAGCAGCAGTTGCCTGATCGGTATAGGCCAGCGTCAGGGCATTAACGGCATCATTAACAAAAGTTGCAGTGGTTTCGCCTTCCCGAAAAGATAGCTGCTGCACGCGCAGGTTTTCCTGTGCTGCAATAATACTGGTTTGCATGCTCATAAATGCCTTGCGCGCATGTTCAGCTTCATAATAGGCACGGCGTACCAGTTGTTGTATGTCCTGTTGTGCCTGTTTCTGCAATGCTTGAGTGGCCTCCTGACGTGCCTGTGCTGCATTAACCAGTTTCTTGCGGTCGGTATTTGCCAATAAGGTGTAGTGCGCCCCAACACCAACCAGCCAGTCATTTTTATTTAACGTTTGCTGGCCAAACACATAAGCACTGGGCAATAAACTGGCTTTGGCTAACTGTAGGGCTTCGGCGGCTAACTGCTGGTCTTTTTGCAATTGTGCCAGTTGCGGTGATTGCTGGCCTAACTGGGCCAGATAAAAGTCTAGTGGTTGCAGTGGGGCAGGCTGTACAAAAAGTGGGGTGGTTAAGCGCGGCAGTTCAGGCTGTTGCAACAATTGTTGCAGATACTGGCGTGACGCATTTTCATTGCTGCTGGCCTGGTCATATTGGCGCTGGGCGGCCTGCGTTGCCACTTCAACCTGCAAGCGCTGTGAACGGCTAATCATGCCTTGTTGTTCAAGCTGGCAGGCATTATACAGGTGCTGCTGGAGTGCCTTCAGGTTTTGTGCGCCTGCTTGTGCCAGATAGTTTGCCAGTTGCTGACCAAAATAGGCTTCGGCCAGCTTGAAGGTTTGCTGATCCTGTACCTGTTGATGATTAAGCTGTGCTTTTTCATAACCAATGCGGGCAATATTTTGTGCCGCCTGAATACTACCACCAGCATAAATTGGCATAACGGCTGAAATCGTTGGGCGAAACAGCTTGTCATTAATTACTACATTGCTTGAATTGGGAATCTGGTCAAACAGGCCCGACACTGTACTGGAAAAACGGTTGCTTAAAAAATTGCTGACATTATCCGGTAAAGGCACTGGCAGATTATTTAAGGATTGTGCAAAGGCCTGATTGGCTGCATTTTCACCGGTAGCCTTAATATCACTTAGCGGAATATCAACTTCAGTACGGTATTTAATGGCATTGGCATCAAGGCTAACCACTGGTCGCCATAACCGGGAATTAGCTTCGGCATGATTTTGTGCTGCAACCAGATTTGCAGTGCTGGCCTGCACGGTATAGGCATTTTGTTGAAGGAACTGTTCAGCCTGACTAAAACTTAATGCAGCACTGGATACACCTGCTGTAACAGAAACCGGCCATGTAAGTGCGGCAGCATTGTCTATGCCGGGGTCTGCCCACACTGTTAGCTGCAACTGACTGGCCATCAGCAGCGCAAGGATCACGGGGTGGCGTACCAAAAGGGTCGTTCTAGTAAATATAGGCATAATAATGCAATCTGTTTTAGGGCTTAAGTGAATGCTGGGTATTGCTTCACCATTTACTTAAGCACATGTTGCTTTTAAGAATTAAAGCCTATTTTAGCGACCAAACCATAGTGGTGGATTGTAAAAGTTAATCGAACGGGCGACTTGGCAGTCACCAATGAATTTTGCAAATCAGAGTGTTACTGCCAATGAGTCAGCCTGATCGTAAAAAATCCTGCGATTCAAGGCAGGATTTTCAATAGTTGGAAGAAATTTTAAAAGTTGTACTAAAAAAACAGTACATTGTCATTACAAAATATGTTTTAGGCGCTTAATGACCTGTTCACATTGGTTCATGTCTGCGACCAACGCCATGCGCACATGATTTTGCCCCGGATTGCCTTGTGCATGATCTTGTAAAACGTTCCGTGATAAATAACGGCCCGGCAATACAGTAATGTTGGCTTTTTCATATAAATGTCGGACAAAACGTTCATCGTCATCGACATTCAGCCAGAAGTAAAAGCCCGCATCCGGTTTTTGGAATGGCAGCAACTGGCCCAGTTCACTGAGAAACAGGTCAAATTTCTGGCGGTAAAGCTGGCGGTTTTGTTCCACATGTGCTTCATCCTGCCAAGCCACAATGGATGCAAGCTGATGCTGTACCGGCATGGCAGCACCATGATAAGTGCGATATTTTAAGTAACTGTCCAGAATTTTGGCATCACCCGCCACAAAACCGGAACGCAGGCCCGGCAGGTTGGAGCGTTTGGACAGTGAATGAAATACCACGCAATTTTTATAATCGTGGCGGCCCAGTTCAGCACAGGCTTGCAGTAGGCCGGTTGGCGCTTTATCAAAATACAGTTCGGAATAACATTCATCCGAAGCAATAATAAAATCATGCTGGTCAGACAGGGCAATCAGTTTTTTAAGCTGATGCATGGGAATAACGGCACCGGTTGGATTGCCCGGCGTGCATAAAAATAACAGCTGGGTTTGCTGCCATACGCTAGCCGGAATGTCATCCAGATTGCCCAGGTAATTATTTTCGGGGGTGCAGTTATAAAAATAAGGTGTCGCACCTGCCAGAATGCTGGCGCCTTCGTAAATCTGGTAAAACGGATTAGGCATCACCACATACGGATTTTGGTTGCGGTCAATGGTGGCTTGGACAAAGGAAAACAGGGCTTCACGCGTACCACTGACAGGCAAAACCTGCGTTTCTGTATCCACGGCCTGCAACTGAAAACGCTGCTTTAACCAGTTGGCAATACTGTTGCGCAACGCCGGCAACCCTTTACTGGTAGGATAGGTCGACAGATGTTGCAGTGATTCAATCAGCTTCTGGTTGACAAACTCAGGAGCCTGATGCTTTGGCTCCCCAATAGAAAGTGAAATATTGGGTAAGTCTGCGGGTTTAAGGTCTGCAAAAAGTTTGGCCAGCTTTTCAAAAGGATAGGGATGCAGGTGGTTAATGGCAGGATTCATCTGGCTGTTCTCTTTGCTGTGCTTAAAAATTCAAACAAAAATTTTAAAAATGGGCTGTTACACGACTAAACCATAGTGCCCATTCATCTGGGCACTATGGTTGGAAATCAGTAGTTTCCATGATTGAGACGGCTTATTGCACTACTGAAACCACTTGAGATGCTTCGTCCAGTGCCAGTTGTAACTTATGGGCAAAGGCCTTGGATTCGTCAGGGGTCATGGGTATACCGTCGCGTTTGGTGACATAAAAGCTGTCTTCAGCCCGTTCACCCAGTGTGGCAATGCGGGCCGAATGAATATCCAAACCCTGCATCATGAATAGGCCCCCAATCTTGGCCAGTAGTCCTGGCTGATCCAGTGTCATGATTTCTACAATATTTTGCTGCAAGGCCGTATTAAGGTGAATGCTGACTTCGGTTTGTACGGCAAAATGACGCAACTGGCGTGGAATGCGACGCTCCAGCAAGGTGGGGAATTCTTCTGGTCTGGATAAGGCATTGGTGAGTGCATAAATCACTTCGCCTTGCCGGTCAGTATCAGAAAGCAAGGTACCAAAACGATCCAGCACAATATAGGTATCCAGCGAAAAAGCCTTGGCTGCGGTAATAATGCGTGCATCCTGTACGTTGAGATCCATTTGGTCCAGTACGGCAACGCTGGCGGCAAACAGGTTGGGCAGGTCGCGGGTATACACAAAGATTTCAGCAGTGTCCTTGGCCAGCTTGCGGTGCTCGCGAATTAGCACCAGTGGATCAGGATTATCCCCATGTTCAATCATGGCCTGTGTATGCCAGACCACTTCATCTGCCCGTTCTTTCAAAAAGTAATCATCGCCCATTTCACACCAGATTTTTTCAATATCTTCATAGGCGTATTGATTGCTTAAGGTTTGCATGGCTTCAAACTTGGTGTCATCAATAATCAGTTGATGATCTACCGGACGATCCAGACCACTACGGATAATGTCACGCGCCTGCGTATACAACTGGCGCATCAGCGAAGCACGCCATGAATTCCACAGCTTGGGATTGGTGGCATTAATGTCGGCAACAGTCAGGCTATACAGGTAATCCAGATGCACCATATCGCCCATGTGGTCGGCAAAATCCTTAACTATATCCGGGTCGGAAATGTCTTTCTTTTGTGAGGTAATCGACATGACCAGATGATTACGCGTAAGCCATGCCACAATTTTGCCTTCACGTTCAGTCAGGCCATGATTGCGGCAAAATTCAATGGCATCTTCAGCACCCAGCTCACTATGGTCGCCGCCACGGCCTTTGGCAATATCATGGAAAATGGCTGCCAGATACACAATTTCCTTACGGTCAAGGCGCTGGAATACCGAGCTAACCACCGGGTAGTCCTTGGCAAATTCTGGTTTGCCAAAACGGCGCAGGTTGCGGATAAGCAGCAGGGTATGCGCATCCACGGTATAAATATGGAACAAGTCATACTGCATCAGGCCAATAATCTGGCCAAAAGCAGGAATGTACTTGCCCAGAACGCCATAGCGTTTCATTGCATGCAGGGTTTCATACAGGTTATGCGGCGCACGCAGGATGGCCATAAACATGGCCCGGTGCACCGGATTGGCCCGGAAATTATCATCAATGGTTTTGGCAGCCAGCATCAGCAGGCGCAAGGTCTTGGCGCGAATACCAGTAATTTCCGGCTGGCTTGCCATAATGTAAAATAGTTCCAGCAGTGCGCTGGGAGTCTGGGAAAAAACCCGGTGATGGGTGACGGCAATTTTGCCGCCAATCATGTCAAACCGTTCATTAATACTGCTTCTGTGCGGTTTTTCTTCATCGGTCAGGCGGGGTTCAATCACCGATTCAAAGAAATAGGCCAGCAGCATTTCATTTAAGGTGGAAACTTTCATGGCCACCCGGTAATAGGTTTTCATAAACTGCTCGACGGCATGATTTGGCGCATCGTCTTCCTGCTGGACATAGCCCAGCCGTGCGGCAACATCACGCTGATAATCGAACAGCAGCCGGTTTTCATCGCGGCCTGCAATACGGTGCAACTGGTAACGAACCTGCCATAAAAAGTCTTCAGCGTCTTCCAGTTCGCGCAGTTCAAACTCACTGATAAACCCGAGATGAACAAGGTCATAAACCCGCACTACCCGAAAATGCCGCTTGGCAATCCAGCCAATCTGGTTAAGGTCGCGCAGGCCGCCCGGCGCATTTTTAACATCCGGCTCAAGGTTACTTTCAGTATTGTTGTGCTGGGCATAACGGCGTTGCTGTTCCAGCATTTTTTCTTGGAAAAAAGTTTTATCAGTCCATGCGGTAGACACAATCTGGCGTGGTTTTTTGGCCAGTTGCTCATCACCTGCCACCAGCCGTGATTCTACCAGTGTAGTGGCAACAGTAATGTCCTGGGCAGCTTCCAGGCATTCGGTCAGGGAACGCACACTAATGCCCGGTTTAAAGCCGGTATCCCACAAGCTGGACACAAAGCCTGAAATTTTTTCACCCAGCTCGGGTTCAATGTCATGGCGGCTTAAAATCAGGATATCGACATCAGAATAGGGCAGCATTTCACTGCGGCCATAACCACCCACTGCCAGCAATGCCAGATTATGGTGAGGCAATTCATGCTGCTCCCAGAGTAGCCTGAGCATGTCGTCAATGGCCTGGGCACGGGCATGCACCACATCGCGAATCTTTTCCCCGCCTGCCAGTAGCTCATCAAGCTGCTGGTCCAGCGTTTTGCGCCATTCAATCAGGCCACGTGCCTGACTCTGTTCCTTGATGGAAGGTTGCTCAATAAACGCTTGCGGAGAAGTTGTTGCGAGCATATCAGATCCCTGTATTAAGCCAGAAAGGCCATTAAATTACACTGTAAAAACCAGTAGCAACAATCAAACAGCAAAAATCACGCCAGTACTAGCCTTGGCTGGATGCATCGCTATTGGCAACAGCAGGATTAGAAATAACAGTCACGCTAGAGGCCACTTCGCTGGCCAGTCTGCGGGCAGTGTCGGTATCTTCTGCATAAACGGTAGCAACCCCCATACGGCGGCGGGCAAAGCCTTCCGGTTTGCCAAACAGGCGCAAATCCGAACCTTTAATGCTCAGTGCTTTTTCAAGGTTACTAAAGGACAGGTTAGATTCATCACGGCCTGCATAAATCACGGCACTGGCGGCGGCACTATGGCGGGTAGTATCTACCGGCAAGCCCAAAATGGCGCGTGCATGCAGTTCAAATTCGCTTTGGCACTGACTGGCGAGTGTAACTAAACCGGTATCATGCGGGCGTGGCGATACTTCACTAAACCAGACCTTATCCCCTTTAATAAACAGCTCCACGCCAAAAAGCCCACAACCGCCCAGATTGCGGGTAACTGTGTCTGCAATATGACGGGCATTGCTGAGCGCTTTGTCAGTCATCAGTTGCGGCTGCCAGCTTTCTACATAATCACCAGCTTCCTGGCGATGGCCTATCGGGTCGCAAAAATGGGTTTCAATAGTACCAGTCTCGGCATTTTTGGCGCGTACTGTCAGCAGGGTAATTTCAAAGTCAAAATTAATTTGTCCTTCTACAATGACTTTGCCCTGATTTACGCGACCACCCTGCATGGCATATTCCCATGCTGCATCCACCTGATCATAACTGGTCACGCGCGACTGGCCCTTGCCACTGGAAGACATCACGGGCTTGACAAAGCACGGATAGCCAATGTCATCACAGGCAGCACGAAAGCTATCCAGACTATCGGCAAACCGGTAGGACGACGTTGGCAGGCCAAGAGTTTCGGCAGCAAGTCGGCGGATGCCTTCGCGGTTCATGGTCAGGTTGGCTGCCTTGGCTGAAGGAATAACCACGGCCTGACCTTTTTCCTCAACTTCCAGCAGCAGATCAGTGGCAATGGCTTCAATTTCCGGCACAATCAGGTGCGGTTTAACCTCGTCAATCAGGGCTTGCAGTTCATCCCGATCAGCCATATTCAGCACGCGGCTGTGGTGGGCAACCTGCATGGCTGGCGCATTGGCATAACGGTCGGCAGCAAATACTTCGACACCAAAGCGTTGCAGGGCAATGGCCACTTCTTTCCCAAGTTCACCAGAACCCAGCATTAACACACGAAACGCTGAAGATTGTAACGGGGTGCCAAGGGTAACAGTCATTGCATGCTCCAGAACAGCAGAAGAAATAAGAAGAAGATGATCAGGCAAAAATCATAGCATAGCAGATTAGCGTTAAAACCGTCTTTCACTGTAAAAAAAGTATTGGCGTTGATGCCAAAAAAATGCTTTCAATTCAATGTCTGCACAATACAACATAGAATCCTTTAAAGTTTTACTGGTTTTTTCGTACAATATGTCCAGTTCTTTTGGCAGTGCAGGCGACAAACACAGTGATTGAAAACAGCAAGGTGATAAAAAACAGGTTACAGGCTGGGCTAGCACTTACTTTAGCAGCTCTTTTAAACCTCACCCTGACAGCCTGTAACCAGTCTGGGCAGGACGGGCAGCACAAACGTGACATCAAGCCCGCCGTTAAGCTTTCAACCGATGCCTCGCATATTGCCCAGCAAACCTATCAGTTTCTAGTAAGCGCCGAGCCTTTACTAACGACCCAGCCAGTTAACCTGAACCAGCTAGAGCAGGAAATTTTTCAACCGGTACGCCAATTGCTCTTGCGCTGGAATACTGAAGTCAAGCAATCGGACAGCGTGGTGGGTGATCAATATACCATTTGCCGTGGCGCACTCATTTCACTAGATAGCTGGGCCAGAAGCATTCAAAAACAAATTCCCGGTCAGGCTGATAAGCAAGCCATTTTTGAGAAACAAAAAAACCTGTGCCAACATGTAATACACAATCCGGCACAGCAGTCTTAATACATGCGTTGTGCTATTTTTTGCAACATTATTGATAATTTTGGCGACATTGGTGTTTGCTGGCGACTGGCCCGGCAACTGGCCGCAGAATACCAACTGACTGTAAGCCTGTTTGTTGATGACCTCACTAGCTTTGCTATGCTTGCACCGCAACTGCAACCGGATTTACCCATTCAGCAGCTCGAGCAGATTACGGTGCATCATTGGCATGACACCATCTGTTTTGATCAGTCTTATGATTTAATCATTGAAGGTTTTGGTTGCCGGCTAGAGGCGCAACTAATTGAGCAAATGCAGCAACAGGCTCAGGCAGGAAAGCCTCCGGCATGGATTAATCTGGAATACATGAGCGCGGAAGATTGGGTAATGGATTGCCATGGCATGGTTTCCATTCATCCGGCAACGGGTTTAAAGCAGACCTTCTGGTTTCCTAGTACCACTGAACAAAGTGGTGGCCTGATTCGGGAGCAATATTTGCTTGCCCGGCGTGATCAGTTCCAGCAGGACAGCCAGCAGCAGGCCGAATTCTGGCAGAGTCTTGGTCTGCCGCATGCCATGCAGTTTTCCAGAAAAATATCTCTGTTTTCCTATGAGAATAACGCGATTGCAGACTTGATGACAGCACTGGCAGAAGATTCTACGGCAACCCTGCTGCTGGTGCCCTACAGTAAATCCATTCCCGATGTTGAGCTTTGGCTGCAACAACAGGCAGTCTTTCGGCAGGTTAGGCAACCACTACAGGTTGGCGATCAGGTGAATTACAACAAGCTCACAATTGCTGTGCTCCCATTTCTATCCCATAGGCAGTATGACCAGTTGCTCTGGGCCTGTAACCTTAATTTTATTCGGGGAGAGGACTCCTGCGTGCGGGCGCAATGGGCGGGCCGGCCTTTTATCTGGCATGTTTACCCACAGGACGATAATGCTCACCTGATCAAGTTGCAGGCGTGGATGGATCAGGTTGATCAGCATGGCACTATGGCATCGTCCTGGCATGTGGCTATGCAGGCATGGAATGACAATGCCTCTTCTAGCCCGGCAGTATGGCAGCAACTAATGGCTGACCTGACATTATGCACAACTCAACTGGCTGGCTGGCTTAACTATCTGGCAGATCAATCCGACCTCGCTGCACGCCTGATGCATTGGATGGCTCAAAACAAGCCGCACTAATCAGCGATGCAGCATTCAGTTTAGCCGGACAAGTTTTATATTTTCGTGTCCATTTCTGCCCAACCCGGAGAAAAGGCTGCAAGAGTTTGGCAAAACCAGACTGAAATCGGGTAGAATCTCGCACCAACACAAAAGCGCTTAAGTTAGGATACACTCCATGAAAACCGCACAAGAAGTTAAATCTGGCAACGTCATTATGGTTAACGGTCAACCAATGGTTGTTCTGAAAACTGAATTCAACAAATCTGGCCGTAACGCTGCCGTTGTTAAAATGAAAATGAAAAACCTGCTGAATGAGCAGGCGATGGAATCAGTGTTCAAGGCGGATGAAAAGTTTGACCAGATTATTCTGGAAACCCGCGAAGCGACTTATTCTTACTTTGCTGATCCAATGTATGTATTCATGGACACTGAATACAATCAGCTGGAAGTTGAAGAAGAAAATCTGGGCGACGTTAAAAACTTCATTGAAGACGGCATGACAGATGTTTGTGAAGTGACCCTGTACGAAGGTAAGCCTATTGCTGTTGAACTGCCAACCGTGATTGTCCGTGAAGTTGCGTATACCGAACCTGCGGCTAAAGGTGACACATCAGGTAAAGTCACCAAAGTTGCCAAGCTGAACAATGGTTATGAATTACAGGTTGCGTCTTTTATTGAAATTGGCGAGCGTATTGAAATTGATTCCCGTGATGGCTCTTTCCGTGCCCGTGCGAAAAACTAATACACAGTTTCAAGCCTGATAACTGTTGCATACTTAAGAGTCTCTATTGAGGCTCTTTTTATTTGAATTTTATAAAAATTAGTCGATGACTTTCCTATAAAAAAGCCCTGCCTGAACGCTTGGCACAGGCTTTGGAAAAGGTTCAAATACACGCTTGTGTTAAAATAACGGTTCTTTCTGCCTGCTGCTTTTATCTATGTCAACACCTGCTGTTCCAACAGCCCAGCCTATATCCAACCCTGCACCACAGATTTTTTTAATGATTCTGGCCTTAATGTGCATCGCCCTTAATTTAAGACCCATTATGGCAGCGGTAAGCCCGATTCTGCATTTGATTCAGGCAACGACGGGCCTGAGCGATGCCAATGTTTCATTGCTCACTACATTTCCTGTATTTGTTATGGGTTTATTTGCGCTGCTCGGTGCTTATATCCAGCGCATTATTAGTGAAAAAAACGGTATTTTATTGAGCGTGGGTTTGGTTATGCTGGCCTGCCTTAGTCGCTACTGGTTCCACTCGGGAGTTGCGCTGCTTTTAACTGCAGTGGTTGGCGGCATGGGCATTGCCCTTGCACAGGTTTTAATACCTGCTTTTATCAAAACCCATGCGCCGGAACGAGCAGGCACACTCATGGGCTTTTATACCACCGCAATTATGGCTGGTGCAGCAATGACGGCTGCGGTTTCATCGCCGCTGTCACATTTATGGGGCTGGCACAACTTTCTGGCCATGCTGGCTATCCCAGCATTTCTGGCAGCCCTATTGTGGTTCATGGCCACCCGAAAACTTTCAGGGATAAAGCCACAGCAAACAATCCGGTTACCGTTAAAATCGCCTCGCGCCTGGTTGCTGATGTTATTTTTTGGTATAGGTACTGCGGCTTATACTCTGGTGCTGGCCTGGTTGCCGCCTTATTTTAACCAATTGGGCTGGAATACCACGCAAAGTGGTTTATTGCTGAGTGCAGTCACAGTCTGTGAGGTATTAACCGGCCTGACTTTATCGTCAATCATTCATCGTTTTCCAGATCGGCGGCCTTTGTTGTGGTTCGTGCTGACTATACTGTTGATTGGCCTGTTTTTACTGATCTATATACCCAATCAGTTCATCATATTAACTATCATGATGCTGGGTATTGGCATTGGAGCGCTGTTTCCTTTAACACTTATTGTTGCCATGGATCATGTGCGCAATGCAGCACAGGCTGGGTCATTACTAGGCTTTGTGCAGGGTGGCGGCTACATGCTGGCCAGTTTTATGCCTTTACTGGCAGGGCTGGTCAGGCAGCACTCCAGTCAGTTAACACAGGCTTGGCAAATTATGTTGGTGGGGGTAGTGGTGTTATGGTTAATGACCTTTCGCTTAAAGCCCAATAGCCCGCTTTGATCTATTAGCCATATCACTTGTAATTTACTAAAACAGTTTCGTTTGAACATTAAAAAACCGGATAAAATTTTGCTTATCCGGTTTTATTTTTTAATCTAGCCGTTAGTCAATGCTATGATTTAAAAATAATATTTAAAAAGGGATTCGACCTAGACATTGAAGCGGAAGTGCATTACGTCACCATCCTGCACCACATAGGTTTTACCTTCCAGACGCCATTTACCCGCTTCCTTGGCGCCAGATTCACCATTGTATTGAATAAAGTCGTTGTAACCGACCACTTCAGCACGGATAAAGCCTTTTTCAAAATCAGTATGAATTACACCAGCCGCCTGTGGTGCGGTTGCACCGACTTTAACCGTCCACGCCCGTACTTCTTTTACACCAGCTGTAAAATAAGTTTGCAGGCCAAGCAGGGCATAACCGGCACGAATGACCTGATTTAACCCCGGTTCTTCCATGCCCATGGCTTCTAAAAACTCGGCGCGGTCTTCATCTTCCAGCAGGGAAATTTCAGCTTCAATCTGGTTGCACAGGGCCACCACTTGCGCATTTTCACTGGCGGCCAGTTGCTTGACAGCTTCCAGATGCGGATTATTGTCAAAGCCATCTTCAGCCACGTTAGCAATATACATGGTTGGTTTTAGCGTCATCAGGCCAAAACCACGAATCAGCTTGCGTTCATCATCAGACAGGTCAGCAGCACGGGCAGGGCGGCCTTCATTTAAAACGGGTTCAATTTTTTCCAGTACGGCTTTGGTCGCCAGCGCATCCTTGTCACCACCACGGGCTACCTTGGTCAGACGTAACAGTGCTTTTGCCACCGTATCAAGGTCAGCCAGTGCCAGCTCGGTATTAATGGTAGCAATATCATCTAATGGGTCAATTTTGCCATTCACATGAATCACATTTTCATCTTCAAAACAGCGTACTACATGAGCAATTGCATCGGTTTCACGGATATTGGCCAGAAACTGGTTACCCAGTCCTTCACCTTTGCTGGCACCTGCAACCAGACCAGCAATATCCACAAACTCCATGGTGGTGGGAATAACACGTTCCGGTTTTACAATGGCCGCCAGCTTGTCAAGACGCGTATCCGGCATGGGAACAATACCGGTATTAGGCTCAATGGTACAAAATGGAAAGTTCTCTGCTGCAATGGCGGCTTTGGTCAAGGCATTAAAAAGTGTTGATTTTCCAACATTGGGCAGGCCCACGATACCGCAATTAAAACCCATGAAAGTGCTCATCTATTTAATATAAAAACTGGCGCATATCTTAGCATGAGCGAGGAAGGCATAGCCACTTCGTCTTACAAAGCGTTGCTTCTCATCTGCCTAAGTGCAGGAAATGAGCACCAGCGTAGCGCAAGTATGATTGTTTAGAAGTTATGATCACCATTTTGCCTTGCCAAAAAATATTCCATTCCACATGCGCAAAGGAGAAACAGGCTAAGGCCGGATTAGTCTGCTATCATAGCTAAACACAAGCTTTTTATATTAATTTAAAACCTATAAATGGAGCAGGCATGCGTACCTTGTATCAATTTCCATTATCACATTATTGTGAAAAAGCCCGCTGGTTACTGGATCATAAAGAACTGGATTATGCAGCCAAAAACCTGATTCCGGGTTTGCATCGTCCTTTGGCGCGCTTTAAAACCAGTAAAAATACATTGCCGATGCTGCATGATGGTAAAAACTGGATTGCTGATTCCACAGAAATTGCTTTTTATCTGGATGGCATCTATCCCGAGCAGCCTTATTTGCGCCGTGAGCCGGAATTCCGGGCGCAGGCTATCGAGCTTGACCAGATTGCCAGCCAGATTGGCGTGCATGTGCGACGCTGGATGTACCTGTATCTGCTGGATGAGCCAGATACCATGGAAATCATGCTGGGTGAAAAAGGCTTTTTGCGCATGACTGAACGTTTTTCCAAGCCTTTTATTAAAAAAGGGGTAATTCGTCTATATGGCATTTATCCCAAAAAAGCCGAAGCATCCAAGCAAAAACTTGATGCACTGATCAATCAGGTTGAACAAAAACTCATTGCCAATGGTGGCCGCTATCTGGTAAGTGACCGTCTGGGCTTGGCAGACATCGCAGTCTGTGCCTTGTCTGCGCCGCTGTTTGGCCCTCAAGGAACGCCATGGGAAATTGATGAGCCGGCACGTTTACCTGAACCAATCCGTATCTATCGGCAGGAACTGCTGGATCGCCCGTTTGGCCAGTATGTGATGCGTATTTATCAAAATGAACGGCATGCAAGGGTAGACTGGCGCGGTATTTAAATTTTTCTCTATCAAGCCAGTATCACTTAATGCTGGCTTTTTAATAAAAAGAAACATGCTGTTAAAAAAGACTTGTAAAAATACACAGCATTGTCATTTGTCGGTCATATAAAACCCATTAAATTAATTGGCGCAGTAATTGCATCGCTGATTGTTTATATCAGCATATTTATATTAAGACAGCAGTGCTGATCGATAACATCAATTTGATGAATAAGGAGAATATGATGAAAAGCTTATTAATTTCTGTACATTCAGCGATTGAACTTGAATTCGACGAACAGGATTTTGAGTTTGAACTGGATGATGCAACCGAACTGTAAATTATGGCTTTGTTTTTTCGATGTAAAATGTGAGGGCTACTATACTGTTTAAGCATCTTGCTGTGATAGTATAAGTGCTTTATCGCATTTGCATTGAAACGAATATGTTCAGTTTGCACCCACAGCTGGCTCAGGATACATTCTGGGTAGGTGACTTTCCACTATCGACATGTCGTCTGATGAATGACATGCAGTTTCCCTGGTTAATTCTGGTTCCCCGTGTTCCTGGGGTAAGTGAGCTTTATGAGCTAAGCCAGGCTGATCAGGAACAATTTCTGCGTGAATCCAGTTGGCTATCCAGCCAATTGTCACGCGTATTCCGTGCCGATAAAATGAATGTTGCTGCATTGGGTAATATGGTGCCGCAGCTTCATTTCCATCATATTGTACGTTACCAGAATGATGCGATATGGCCAAAACCGGTATGGGGCACACCAGCAGCTCCCTATACCAGTGATGTACTGGCCCATATGCGCCAAACGCTGATGCTGGCCTTACGTGGCCAAGGCGAAATGCCTTTTGACTGGCGCATGGAATAATCGGGTTTTAACATCACGTTCTGCCAGACAGGACGTGATGGTTTCAATATGCCTGGTTATATATAGGCTAAAAGCTTTAGGGTTAGGGAATACGGGCCAGATACAGGGATTTGTGTGCTAAGCTTTGATATCTTAAATAAAGATCCTATGCAGTTTGCGCGATATCATCGTTATGTCGCCTACTTTCTAATACTGATTATTTTTCTGGCTGCCCTTTATAGCAATGCAGTGCATCCTGCTCATCCGTTCATTATTATTGCCATTATTTTTCTAATACCGTTTATTCAGAATTACAGTTCAAACCGCCTGATACGCCGCTTTGGCTATCCACTGGCCAAAAATATTATATTGCTGATTGATGCCCTGTTTGTGGCTTTCTGGCTGATCAGTATTGAATTTGCTGTTATTCCAAGTCTTTTGGTAATTATTGGCCTGATTTATGGCGCTATCTGGGTGCGTGTTAGCTGGCTAGGGCTGTTAACCATTGTGCTGTTTTCGGTCAGTATGTTGTACTTGCTCTGCTATTTGCTGGGTATCAATAATATTGATTTTAAAACCAGCCCTATGGTGGTTTCAGTAATTAGTATTATGTGCCTCACAATTTATCTGAGTGTAGGACTTATTTATTTCAATCATCGGTTGCACCATATTGAAACTGAAAAAAAACAAGTAGATGAGCAAGTTACCAAGTACTTGACACTGGCCAATAAACTGGCACGTTATGCACCTTCCCAAATCTGGCAGTCCATTATTCGGGGTGAGCATGAAGCCAAGATTGATAACAAACGCAAAAAACTAACCATTTTCTTTTCCGATATTCAGGGTTTTACCGAGCTTTCTGAAAAGCTGCTGCCTGATGATCTGGCGTTTATCCTCAATGATTATTTTGAACACATGACCGATATTGCCCGGCGGCATGGTGGTACTGTAGATAAATACATGGGTGATGCCATCCTGATTTTCTTTGGTGACCCGGAATCCAAAGGCTATAAGGAAGATGCCAAAGCCTGTATTTATATGGCAATGGCGATGCTTAATGAAATGAAGATACTGCGCGAACGCTGGAAGCGGCTAGGCTATAATGGCTTACATATCCGTATTGGCATTAATACTGGTTATTGCCACGTGGGTAATTTTGGCACCAGTTCACGCATGAGCTATACCATTGTAGGGCGGGATGCCAATTTGGCAGCACGTTTGCAAACTGCTGCTGAAATTGACCAGATTCTGATTTCTGAGTCGACCTATCAGCTGGTTAAGGACAGCTTTACCTGTCTGGAAAAAGGCGAACTCCAGCTTAAGGGTTTAAGTGAGCCAGTGCTGACTTGGCAAATTGTAGGGCGGCAGGACAGTGAAAAAGCAGCGACCAATCGCTGGATTGATTATGAGCTGCAAGGTTTTCATCTACAACTGGACTTGAATGAACTCAAACCCTATGAGGGTGCTAAAGCAATTCAAATACTGGAGCAAGTCACCAAGCGCCTAAAAATGGAAGAAACCCGTTATCAGCCACATGATAAATATAAGCGTTAACCAATAACTTAATTAGCAGTGCTTAATCAGCCACATTAAAATAAAGAAAAATTATCTTAGGATTTTCATATTTACTAGTCCAATTCCAAAACTAATTTTTTATCCTAGTGTAATTTTAATGAAAGAATAATCAAATTGTCTCAACTAAATTAAAAATCAAACAGTAACAGTTAAAACCACATTGCAAAATAGCGATTATCTAAACAGGGCACAATAAGAGGTTTTTTTATAAAAATGCTTGTCGAAAAGTATTTTCTACATTCAATGTGGATTCGACAAGCATAGAGCTGCTTAACTCAAACTAGCTATTTAACGATCATGACAAAAACTATAAACCAGCATCAGAAAAGAATTAGTGGCGTTCTGACGCATGGTTAATAGTATATTTTGGAATCTCAATTTCAAGGTCTTTATCTATAATCTGAACCTGACAGGATAGACGAGAATCCGGTTCCAGACCCCAAGCACGGTCTAGCAGGTCAGCTTCAACATCATCCATTTCATCCAGCGAGTTAAAACCCTGCCGTACTACCACATGACAGGTAGTACAGGCTGCTGACATATCACAGGCATGCTCAATGCAAACATTATTATCCAGCAGGCTTTGACATAAATTGGCATTGGGTTCAACCTCAAAGGTTTTACCTTCAGGGCAAAACTGTGGGTGAGGCAGTACAGTAATACGAGGCATGGTGATTCTCTGTGTGATTCTCTGTCTATCTAAAACTTGACTGGCTTAAGTGTTCAAACAACCCATTTAAGCCAGTTATTTTAAAACATCTGGATGAAGCCTAATGCTACGAGTTCCAGTCATTGAGGGTAGTGCCTTTCAAGGCGTCGTCAACATGCTGGTTCATGCGAATTGCTGCAAAGTTGTTGCTATGACCTTTCAAACGCGCAATGGCCATGTCAATCCGGTTGAGCTGGTTGGTTTCCAGTGCTTCGCGTACAGCCTGCATGGTACGCTTCAAGGCATCCAGATCAATCTCATCCACTAAATGGCCATCCACTGCAATCGCCTGATCCAGCGCTTCCAGCTCACGTTCAGCTTCCACCTTGGTTTCCTGTAGCTGACGCAAGTTTTTATCTTCTTCAGCAAACTGGAAGCCTTCGGTGAGCAGACGGGTAGTATCCTGTTCAGATAAACCATAAGAAGGCTTAATGTTAATCTGGCTATTTACACCGCTCGTGGCTTCACGTGCAGAAACTGATAAAAGGCCATCTGCATCAATCTGGAATTTTACTTCAATCCGGGCAGCACCCGCAGTCATGGGTGGAATACCCTGTAACTCAAACTTGCCCAGTGAGCGACAATGTTCTACCAGATCACGCTCACCCTGTACCACATGGATCAGCATGGCAGTCTGGCCATCTTTGTAGGTGGTAAATTCTTGCTGGCGTGCTACGGGAATAGGCGTATTACGGGGAATAACCCGTTCAACCAGTCCCCCCATAGTTTCCAGACCAAGCGACAACGGTGTTACATCCAGCAGCAATGCGCCATTGGCTTGATTACCCACCAGTTGATCCGCAGAAATGGCAGCACCAAGCGCGACTACCTGGTCAGGGTCTAAAGAGCAGAGTGGAGTTTGCTCAAAAAATGCAGCAACGCTGTCCTGAATTGCTGGCGAACGGGTGGAACCACCCACCAGTACCACAGCATCAATCTGATCTACTTTAATTTTGGCATCACGCAGCACACGCTTGCAAACGGCAAGGGTACGCTCAATAACTGGCGCAATCAGGCTGTTAAACTGGGAACGATCCAGCTGATAGGCCATTCCTTTAAACTCAAAGGTAAATGAATTCTGAGTGGTCAGCTGTTCTTTGACCTGACGTGCCAGCACTACTAATGACTGGGCATCCGCAGCAGAGAGAGAAAGCCCCGCTGTTTGCTCACGAACCCATCTGGCAATAATACGGTCAATATCATCACCGCCAAGTGCTGTATGTCCACCAGTGGCTAACACCTCAAACACCCCTTTACTGAGGCGTAATACAGAAACATCAAAAGTGCCACCACCCAGATCAAAAATTACCTGAATTTTTTCTTCTTCGCTTTCAATCCTGTCAAGACCATAGGCAATCGCAGCAGCGGTCGGCTCGTTGAGCAACCTTAATACATTCAGGCCCGCCAGTTGCGCAGCATCGCGTGTTGCCTGGCGCTGGGCTTCATCAAAATAAGCGGGCACGGTAATAACTGCGCCAGTTAATTCATCAGCCAGCGACTGTTCAGCCAGCTTTTTAAGACGAAATAAGATATCTGCGGAGATTTCAACTGGCGTTTTGCGGCCCTGACTGGTAACAAAAGCCGGCATCTGGTCACTATCACCTTCAAGGCTATAAGGGTGCTCAAAGCGGATATCATTACGGGAGCGGCCCATAAAACGTTTTACCGATACAATGGTATTATGCGGGTCTTGCTCAATATGATTGCGTGCTGCCTGACCCACTGTTGTGGTATCTGTACCGTAATGAACTACTGATGGCAGCAGTAATTTGCCATATTCATCAGCCAGCACCACTGGTTTACCAGAGCGGACGGTTGCTACCAGAGAATGAGTTGTGCCTAAATCAATGCCTACAGCAATCCGGTGTTGATGCGGAGCAGTGGACTGGCCGGGTTCAGCAATTTGCAGCAACGCCATACGACTAAAACCTTTTATAACTGTTAAAACTAAATATTAAAGCTCGTCATCAAATGCAGCATCCAGATCTTCTGATGCAAAATCATCAAAGCGATCTTCTGCTTTATCAATATCAAGGAGTACACGCTGAATAAAGCGCAGTTTGCGGGTAGTATCGCGGGCGTCAAGCCAGTCCTGTTCCTCAAGGTCAATCCGAAATTCACGGCTTAAGGATTGTAACCACTGAGTGACCTCAACACGCAGGGAGTCAAGCTGCTCCGTTGTTGTTGCTTCTTCAAGCTGTTCGCGCAGTTCAAGCGCATGCTGTAAAAAATCCATGTCACCAATAGAGTTTTCCAGACCGCCATCCTGCTTGTTTAATTTCAACAAGTAAGCTGCTCGGCTGTCTGCATGGATTAAAGTCTGGTACGCCTGATTAATCTGGCTGGATTGTTGGAGTGCTTGATTATTGTTTTGATCAAGTGGCTGATCAGCATTATGATCCGAGTGCTGCCGATCAGGATGATACTGTTGTTGCAGTTGCCGATATTTTGCCTTGAGGTGGGTTAAATCAACATCAAAACTGGGGCTTATATCAAAAAGCTCAAAATAAGTCACAGCATCACCTTTAGCACATCAAAAATAACATTATAAGAAAACTTTTACTTAAACAGTAAAAGACTCACCACAACCACATTCACCCTTTTGATTGGGATTGCTAAACTCAAACCCTTCATTCAAGCCATTCTTGACATAGTCCATTTCCAGACCATTCAAGTACACCAGACTTTTTGGATCAACAAACACTTTGACACCAAATTTTTCAAATGCGGTATCTACGGGATCAACCTGATCCACAAACTCCAGCACATAGGCCAAACCGGAACAACCTGAAGTTTTTACACCCACTTTAATTCCTTCACCTTTGCCACGATTTTGTAAAAAATCCTGAATATGGCGTGCGGCGCGTTCAGTTAAGTGAATCATTCGGGTTGCTCCTGTGACTGAATAAAACAGTGGGCTTATGCTTGGTCAGCAACTTTTTTGCTACGATAGTCTTCAATCGCCGCTTTAATGGCATCTTCTGCCAGTACCGAGCAATGGATTTTTACCGGTGGCAAAGCCAGTTCCTGCGCAATATCCTTATTTTTGATAGCTTGCGCCTGATCCAGCGTTTTGCCTTTAAGCCATTCGGTTACCAGTGAGCTCGAGGCAATTGCAGAACCACAGCCGTAGGTTTTAAAGCGTGCTTCTTCAATAACACCGGCATCGTTAACCTGAATTTGCAGGCGCATGACGTCACCACACGCAGGTGCACCCACCATGCCTGTACCAACATTGTCAGCATCCTTGTCCAGAACGCCAACATTACGTGGATTTTCGTAGTGATCAATTACTTTATTGCTGTATGCCATTTTGCTTCTCCAAACCTCGGGGTCAGCGAGTGATAATTAATATGGGGGTTACGCCCCACAATTTAAATACATGATTCTTAAAACAGGGCAGGGTTTAGTGTGCTGCCCATTGTACGCTAGACAGGTCAATGCCTTCCTTATACATATCCCACAGCGGCGATAATGCACGCAGCTTGTCAACCGCTGATTTGGTAAAGGCGAGTACCTGATCAATGTCGTCTTCAGTAGTATAACGACCGAAACTAAAGCGAATTGAACTATGTGCCAGTTCGTCAGGCAAACCCAAAGCACGCAGTACATACGATGGCTCTAGCGTGGCAGAGGTACATGCTGAACCGGAAGACACGGCAAGGTCTTTTAGTGCCATCATCAGTGACTCACCTTCAACGAAGTTAAAGCTGACATTGAGATAGTTGGCCACGCGATAATCAGGATCACCATTTAAGTGAACTTCTTCCAGATCTTGCATCCCATTCCACAGTTTAGTGCGCAATGCCTCCAGACGCTGTTGTTCGGCAGCCATTTCACGGCCTGCAATTTCAAAGGCTTCACCCATCGCTACAATCTGGTGAGTTGGCAGTGTGCCAGAGCGCATACCACGCTCATGTCCGCCACCATGAATCTGTGCTTTTAAGCGCACACGAGGACTACGACGAACGTACAGTGCACCAATACCTTTAGGCCCGTAAATCTTGTGGCCGGAAAAACTCATCAGGTCAACCTTCATGCGTGACAGGTCGATTTCGGTTTTACCAGCTGCCTGTGCTGCATCCACATGGAAATAAATACCGCGAGCACGGGTAATTTCACCAATGGCTTCAACGTCAGTAAGGTTACCTAATTCGTTATTTACCATCATTAGCGATACCAGAATGGTATCTTCACGCAATGCAGCTTGCAGCATTTGTGGCGTAATGCGGCCAGTACTGGGCTGAACATCCAGATAGGTGACTTCAAACCCTTCATCTTCCAGCTGGCGGCAGGTATCCAGCACCGCTTTATGTTCAATCTTGCTGGTAATAATGTGCTTGCCTTTTTTCTGGTAGAAATGAGCAACACCTTTTAACGCCAGGTTATTGGCTTCTGTAGCACCGGAAGTCCACACAATTTCGCGGGGATCAGCCTTAATCAGGTCAGCAACCTGTTGACGCGCGTGCTCAACAGCTTCTTCAGCCTGCCAGCCATAGCCATGCGAACGCGAGGCAGGATTACCAAATACGCCATCCATAGTCAAAAATTGCATCATGCGATCAGCTACACGCGGGTCAACTGGCGTGGTCGCGGCATAATCGAGATAAATAGGACGTTTCATAACAGGTTACCTGCAAGCGTTAAACGTGAAGGATCAATCGGAGAGGCGTTCTGGCGCATGACAACAGCCTGAACATTTTTGCGCTCAACAAGACTTGCAAGCGTAATACCCGCAAGATAATGTTCAATATGATGGGACAAATCCTGCCAGAGATCATGAGTCAGGCACATGGCACCATTTTGGCAATTGCCTTTATGGTCACAGCGTGTGGCATCAACCGATTCATTAACGGCTTCAATAATTTCAAGCACCGCAATATCATGGGCAGAACGTGCCAGCCGATAGCCACCATTGGCACCACGGACACTGGAAACCAGTCCCTGACGCTTTAATTTGGCAAACAGTTGCTCAAGGTAGGCTACCGAAATGGATTGCCTAGCAGCAATTTCGGCAAGCGTAATGGTTTGGTCAGCTGGCTGGAGTGCGAGGTCAAGCAGGGCAGTCACGGCATAGCGACCGCGAGTGGTCAGGCGCATAATCCGATGAACGCAAAAAATTGTGATGGGTTGATTTTAATGAATTCCGACTATTTTAGTCAAGTTTAATTCTTAAAAACTTTCAATAGTTAATATCAATTCTGGAAATATAAAGAGCAATAAATGAATAGCTGTTTATGGCCTCTAACTAAAGTACCACCAAGTATAAAGTAAACCTGTAATTAATAATATGATAACAGCCCCTAACATCACCAGCAGGGTCTGATAGCGTTTTTTCATCATTTTGAGTTCATAGGCCTGTTGCTTGGCCGTAATTGACATATTGCTCAGTTGCAGGCGCTGTTCATCAATACGACGTAATAAAGGCTTCATGCGCTGGGAAACCGGCGTAACATCGTTGGATTCGAAGGATTCAAAAGTAAACCAGTGCCGCCAGTCTGACACAATCTGTGGCAGGTTAAAGTATTCCATCAGGTGGCGTAAGTCTGTGGCGAGCTCTTGTTCACCCTTAATACTGATTTTTTCAAATGCAACGGGCCGTGCTGTAAAGAAAGCCCTGAGCAGGGTTAGGGTAGACGCAGTGACAGTGGCATCAATCTTGGCGTTTTGCGCTATTTCAAAATCAAATAGCACCCCTTGCGGTGCAAAAGTGACATAAAAGGTATCACTGGGAAGATGAGTCTTGACACAGATTAATGCACGGCGCTGGATTAACTGTTGCGCATGGTGGCGCGACATCCGGTCATGCTTGAGCAGGAATGTAAGCAGAGTTTCAATAAGAATAAGTAAAAACGACTGAAATAAATTCCGCTCTTGTGGCGCCTGTTGTGAAGGCATACAACATTTTTCCTTGGCAAGCAAAAGGTTAACTTAAGAAATAACTAGGTTCTATCTTGTAGACTTTCGCCATAAAGTCAATAGCTTGTTAGACAAAAATTTAAGAGTTAAATGTTCGCTATGATATATTCAAAGTAATTTACTGTTGAAGTTCAGTGTCACCTTCACTTAATTGTCAGTCATTATTTTATGGAGAAATTTATGACCAATAGCAGAAAAAATGAATTGGATTCTAAGGTTAGTGACGCAAATGATGCTTCCGAAATTGTAGAAGATAGAAATCACGACTTCAGTGCTGGTAATAGCCGTAAAAAAAATGTTCTGGATTTTCGCAAGTACACCAAACAAATCTGGCTAGCCGGCTTGGGTGCATTTTCTCGCGCTGAAGATGAAGGCACACGCCTGTTCGATTCTCTGGTAAAGGTTGGAGAAGAACTGGAATCCAAAACCAGCGATATTGCAGACAGTACAGTAGGTGTTGTGGGCGAGGTCAAGGATCGGGTTACCGGTCGGGTTAGCGATACCAAGGAGAAGGTTGAGCGTGCACTGGATGAGCGGGTTAGTTCTACGGTGTCACGTATTGGTTTTGCCTCGCATAAAGAAGTGGCGCAACTGGTTGAGGTAATTGAACGGCTGGAACAAAAGATTGACGATTTGACGAAAGAAGTCAGAGAAATACGTTCTGGAAAATAGTGCAAATTTTATACAACCACTTAAAAACATAATTTTTTCGATGAAAAACCTTAAAAAAGGCAGCCATTTTTGATCTTTATGGTCTGGATGTGCTTGCCTTGTACTCAACGCATTGATATAAAGTCCTATAAGTCGAGATAGCGATTAGTGATTTTTTTAACAAAGTGATTCAGAGGAAGTTGACTTCATGAATAAAGCAGAATTAATTGATGCCATTGCTACCCAAGGGGGTTTATCAAAAGCTCAGGCTGGCCAGGCATTGGATGCAACGATCGGTGCTATTAGCGATGCCCTGAAAGCTGGCGAAACTGTAACGCTGGTTGGTTTTGGAACTTTCAGTGTTAAAGAGCGTGCCGCACGTTCTGGCCGCAACCCAAAAACTGGCGAAACCATTAAAATTGCGGCAACCAAAGTGCCAGGCTTTAAAGCAGGTAAAGGTTTAAAAGACGCTGTTTCCTAATCAGTGTTCTGGTATCAACGCGCCTTATATGGCGCGTTTTTCATTTATTCAATGCGTTGAAATAGAGTAGATCAACGCTTGTAGCTCAAATAACTTGTATCTTGAATAATATAAGCTAACATGCTTGCGCATCGTTTTTTTGGTAGGGTTTATGGAAGCGTTTCGTCGTTTAATCAGAGGCTGGCTGGGTAAGGTTTTACTGGTCATTTTTTTAATTCCTTTTGCGCTGGTGGGTATTGAAGGCTATTTCAGCGGGAATTCAAATGATGAAACAGCCATTCAGGTCAATAAGGGAAAAATTAGCCAGACCGCCCTTAATACTGCTATTGAAAACCAGCGTAAGCAGTTGCTTGAGCAAGTACAGGGCGATGAGAGCAGGCTTGATGACACTGTAATCAAAAAGTCGGTTACCAATAATCTGGTTTATCGTGCCTTATTGCTGGACCAAGCCAAGAAACTCGGCTTTGAACTGAGCGACCAGCAAATTGGCCAGCTTATCCGTCAGGAGCCCAGCTTTCAGGAAAATGGCAAATACTCTGATGCCCTATTTCAGGCCTACCTGAGAAACTCTGGTACTTCGCTTTCCCAGCTTTTAAATGATGTGCGTGAGCAGGTTGCGATCCAGCAGCTAGCGGGTGGGATCAATGATACCGGCCTGGCCAGCAAGCTTGATATCGACCGACTGGCCATACTACAGACTGAAAAACGTAATGTGCATGTTGCTAGCTTGCCATTAAGTGGTTTTGCTGCTGATACACAGATTTCAGCCAAACAGGTTTCTGACTATTATAACAAGAACAAAGCGCAACTTGGGTTGCCAGAAAGTGTTGATGTGGATTATGTCCTGCTGGATAACAATACACTGGCATCACAGATACAGATCACAGAAGCGGATATTCAGGCGCAGTATAAGGCTATGCAGACCAAAAGTGCAGGTACTGAGGAGCGTCACGTCCAGCATATCCTGATTGAGGTTAATGATAAAACCCCAGAAGCAGCGGCCAAGCAGCAAATTGAAAAAATTGCCGCGCGCATTAAAGCTGGCGAAGATTTTGGTAAGGTGGCCAGTGAGGTATCACAGGATCCGGGTTCTGCTTCCAGCAATGGCGATCTGGGCTTCTTAAGCAAGGGTACTTTCCCTGGTGCATTCGATGATACCGCATTTAGTCTGCCGGTTAATCAAGTGTCAGCTCCAGTTCGTTCAGATGCGGGCTATCATTTAATTAAGGTAAGTGAAATCAAAAAGGATACAGTGGCCAGTCTGGAATCCCTGCGTCCACAATTAACTGCACAGGCACAACAAACCAAACTGGATGAGTTGTACAGTGAAACAGTAAACAGTTTAAATGATATGGCTGTTGATACAGACAACTTGCAGGAACTGGCCAAGGCACAAAAACTGATTATTAGCTCTGCCAAAAATGTGACTAAGCAATATGCTGCTGAACCTTTAAGTAATGCAGCGGTTAAACCAGCCTTGTTTAATGAGGATGTGGTACATGGTGACCGCAAAATTTCTACAGGGATTGAAATTGCACCCGGTAAAACAATCTGGGTTAAAGTCAATAACTATCATGCACCTCGTCCACAAACACTTGCTGAGGCAACACCACAGATTAAGCAAACCTTGCAAGCTCAGGCGCAGCGTGCCAAGGCAGAAGCCAAAGCCAAGGCTATTATTGAAGCCTTGAAGAAAAAGACACCTGCTCAGGTACAGCAGGAAAATAACATCACCCTGCAAAGCATTGGCGAAATTACTCGGATGAGTGGTGCACCATTAGCACTTGAGCGTGCAGCTTTTGCTGTTGCCAAACCTAAGGATGGTCAATGGTCGGCTGGTTATTATGTTCAGGATGATAATCTGATGATTGTGGCTGTATCCAGTGTAACCGCAGGTGATCCAGCCACAGTTAATCCGCAACAGCGTCAGCAACTGACTACGACTATGGCTACTTTACGTGGTCAGCAGGAGTTGGCTGATTATGTCCAGTACCTGAAATCAAAAGCCAAGATTAAGGATAATTCTATTGCAAAAGACAGTAAGTAATTATTCGTCTGTTAAAAAGCCATCCTCAGGATGGCTTTTTTTATGCATTAAACTCTTTTTTTGGTTCACTAAAATAATAGTGCAACTCATTGGTCGTTTCCGCCACAATATTACGGTCACTTTTTACAATGGTATCAGCACGCTTTTTACGCGGGTAGGGAAGCAGAGTGCTATCACCAAAGCGGGGAAGCTGATCCCCATACCCAACAATAAATAAAAACTCATTTAAGCTCATGACTTTTTTGGTGTGATTCGCAAAGCGCAGTGTTGCCCGATAAGAAAAACCGGACTGATAAAAGCGCTTGAGTAACTGTGAGCCGTCATTTTCATTTTTAAATTTTTTAATATATTCAATACTTTCGTTCAGTTGATTAATGTCATACAGCGCTTTCTGGTTTTCAATGAAAACAGGCATATTGTTGTGTATCATTTCCAGCTGATGTTCAAACCATTCAATCACTTCATCCGGTTCAACCGTAAGGATAGAAATAGCGGGATTCTTGGTAAAATTAACCGCAATTATATCTTCAATAATCAGTGGTGTTTCTAATAGTTTCGGAAATTTCTTAAGCTCAAAACGTTCTACAATAGCTTGTGCCTGTTGGGCGTAGTCTGCAATCAGTAGCCTAATTTCATCCAGATGATAAGGTGTAAGTAATACCAGACATTTTAGGCGTGGTTTGCCCAACAAAAGCGCTGAACCTTTGCCAAAACGTTCACCCTGACTTTTTACAAAGCTATGCAGCTCAAATGGAATATGCTGTGCTTCAGCACGAGTGCGCAATTGCATTAATGCATTGTGATAACTATCGAACCATTTTGAAATTTCCAGTCGAACCAGACTTTGCTGTTCGGCTTGTGTTAATCGTTCTGGTCTCATGATACACCTGAAATCAATAACTAGAATTTTATCATAGTGTAAATTTTGAGAGAAGACAATGAGTTCAAGTTAACTGTGAATACTCTAGTTTGCAATTTATTCGGAATAAAAATATTAGTTCTTTAATTAGAAGAAAATAGATTGATAAACAGATAATATTTCAAAACAGTTGATTATTTAATATCCAAATTATTAATGCCATAAAACAGGGAAAATTATTAATAAATCAACAGCAATTATTTATCTTTAAGAAGCAATATTTATATTTTATATTCATCTCATAATTTGAAGGAAGGTTATTGTACCTTTACTATATCTATTCACTCTAGCTAATGGTTTTTTATGTATTGGTATAAAAATAGGAGTGAGGAATTCTTTCACATTATCTCACTTAGTTTTAAGATAACAAGAAAACAGGTGCATATTTACTGAGTTATTAGGCACTAAATTTAGCATAATATGTTAAAATTTTTACCGATTTTTAAGCACTTTAAATTCTGGCAAGATGTAAAAAGTCAAATCAGCCTTTACAAAGACATTAAGTAAAGACCTATTATCAAATTTCGCCTCATTCTTTGCATTCAGTAAGTGATTAAATAAGATTTATTTAAGATTAATCGTGAATAATTCATTAAATTTTTGAGAACGTTATGCCGCACTTAGTATCGTCCATTCCTGCTGAGAAAAAATTTTCAGTCTGGTTTACGCAGGGTTTTTCAAGCCAGCGTGACCTGTTAGTTGCTTTAAAAAACTCTAGTTTACAGCCTTATCTCAAAATGATTGCTTCCCATCGACAATATCGTGATGAAATTTTATCCATGGCTGATTTTTCCATGCTTGAGCCTAGCGTTGATTATCATCATTTTGTGTTGGCTCAGGCCATTAAGAATGGTGTTCAACTGGTGATTGCCAGCCATAATCATGAAAAATATGAGGAACTGCGTCCGTTATTTGAGCAGCAGGGAATTATATTAATAACAGGCACGCAGGGGTTAAATAATCACTATATTCTCGAAAATAAATTTGAGTTTGGGAAAATGTGCAAGCAGGCCGGCATTCCGGTAGCAGATTCAATTCAGGTCAATACGACCGCGCAGTTAATTGCTGCAATTGAGTGCATCAAAGAGCAAAACAAACAGATACAGGTGTGTGTAAAGCCGGTAACCGGCGTGTTTGCCCAAGGCTTTTGGCAACTGAGGGATGATATAGAATATTTTCATAGCCTGTTTGACCCTACCAGTTATCAGGTTAATACGCAGCAATTTATTGAAGCCTATGATCAACTGCAATCCAAGCCGCCTTATCTGGTTATGCCATTTCTATCCGGTGATGAATGTTCGGTAGATATGTTCTGTGCTTCTGGCAAGCTGATGAACAAGGTGACACGGATCAAAAAAGAGCAATGGCAGGAAGTATTGCCAAAAGGTCCGTGTGATGAGATGGCACAGCAACTTGCACAGCTGTTTAAGCTTGATGGCATTGTTAATGCACAGTTCAGGCAGGATAGAGCCGGGAAGTGGCATGTACTGGAGATTAATACACGTCCTTCAGGAGGCATTGGAATTACTGTACATAGTCAGGTTAATCTGGTGGCAGAGTGCGTTGCCTATCATGCCCGGCTACCGCTCATTAAAGCTACACCCCGTCATGTTCTGGTGCGTCAGATCAATACCTCGGTTGAGGTTAAGCCCATTGATTATTCTGCCGAGCTAAATTATGCCTGATCAACAGTTGAATATTCCTTTATCACGGGGCAATTTAATATTGCGTCCCGTCGCAGCTCACCCTGAATGGCAGCTATCCCAGTTACTTGATTTTGCCGAACGCATTAATCCCAAGCGGTCTTTTTTGTTTGTGTCCAAAGTGCTGGGCAAGCATATTCCTGTTGAACCTAAAATCATGCAAAAAACCTATCAGGATCTGGCTAGCCTGATTCCTGAAGGATTGCCTCAGCCAGTGACTGTAATTGGAATGGCAGAAACCGCAATCTGTCTGGCTGCTGGCGTTCATCAGGCGCTGGCCACCCAATACCCTGGCAGTGTATTTATTACTACGACGCGCCACCCTGTGCAGGATCAGCCGCTTCTGGCAGAATTTCTGGAGGAGCATAGCCATGCCCAGAGCCAGTTATTGTATGGTTCGACAGATCCTGATATTCAATCGCATATTTTAAATAGTAAAACCTTAATTTTAATTGACGATGAAGCCAGTACCGGTAAAACCTTTGTCAATCTGGTGCAGGCCTTGCAAAAAAGCGGTTTGTCGCAGTTACAGCAAATTGTTACCACCACACTGGTGAACTGGTCAGAGCTACAGGATATTGCGCAAATCCCTTCTACCCACATTGCCTTGCTTAAGGGCAACTGGCAATGGCAGCCTGACTTGCAGGCAAAAATACCGCAGATGCCACAAGTTGATCAGGTTGCACATGGCAGGTATCCAGTTATTGCCCCACAAACATCAGGTCGCATTCCAATCAGAAAGCCCTGCAATACATGGATCAATTTAACTGCAAAATTCAAGGGTGAACGTATTTTAGTGATTGGCACCTGTGAGTATGTATGGCCGCCTTTTTTAGCCGCTTTAAGCCTTGAGAATCAGGGAGCCCTAGTAAAGTTTGCGTCCACAACCCGTAGTCCAATTCAACTGGGGCATAGTATACAGGCCAAGTTTAGTTTTAATGATAACTACGGACTGGGTATGCCAAATTTTATTTATAATATCCAGCCCGAAAGTTATGATCGCATTGTAATTATTGCTGAAACTTCCAGTGATAGCATTGATCCAGAATTCTTCAAACTACTACCAAATTCCGAGTTCATAACTTATGACCGACCTTGCAATTAAGCCTTATATTTTTGTTGACCTCGACGATACATTATTTCAAACCAATCGCCGTTGCAGCCCAGCTGATGATTTTACCATTGCCACCACGGACAAATCTGGCCAGCCATTATCATTTATGAAACCCAGACAGAAAATGTTTGTGGACTGGATGAACCATACCGGAAAACTGATTCCGGTTACTGCCCGTTCTGTTGAGGCGCTTTCAAGAGTCAAAATGAATTTTAGCCATGGGGCTGTTTGCTCGCATGGTGGCACTATATTAAATGCAGATGGCAGTGTAGATCAGCAATGGCATGCCCAGGTAGAAGCGGGTTTGCATAGCTATCAATCCTTGTTGGCCAACCTGCCAGAATTACTCCTAAAAGCTGCTGTGCCCTATGGCTCAATTCGCACATGGATTGTTGAAGAAAATGGTTTGGGGCTTTACGCTGTAGCCAAGCAAAATGAACCCGTTAGCCTGTTTTTAAAAGAGCTGGTCAACCACCTGCCACCAGAATATCGCAGCCAGTTTTATATCCACAGTAATGCTAACAATCTGGCTATTATCCCAAAAGCCATCAGCAAGGCACTGGCAGTACGTTATCTGATGGAAAACAAGTTGCATGATATTGATGATTCTTTCCTGCTGGGCTTTGGCGATAGCCTGTCGGACTTTGAGTTTTTAGCAGAGTGTGACTGGTTTGGCTTGCCCAAATCAAGCCAGACCCATCAGTGGGTTAATCATCATTTAAAACATGATTATGAGGCAAAAGGATACTTTGGTCATGACCATTAAGCCGAAGCACCCCGCCGAAAAATTAAAGGCGCTTGGTTTTAGTGGGTCATACCATCCGGATGATATTGTTTTTTTGCTGAAAAAATTGCATTTAAAGCCATTATCCAATGAAGAAAAGGAACGGCTGATTCAATCCGGTGAAAAACATTATTCACAAATGATCAGCAGTGAAAAAGCGCCTTCACCAGAGCATCTTTCACTATATCGTCAGGCACTGGCAAAAGGTGCCGAACGCTTTGCACGGGAAACCCAGCAGCTCGCCAATGCGCTCATTGCAAAAATTAATGAACCGGTTGTTCTGGTCAGTCTGGTTCGGGCCGGTGTACCTTTAGGCATATGCCTAAAGCGTGCCATTCAGGAGCAGGGACGTGAGTGCCATCATTATGGCATCAGCATCATTCGTGACCGTGGTATTGATAAGGCAGCGCTTGAGGCTATTATCCAGACCCATGGGGCGTCAGGAATTGTATTCGTAGATGGCTGGACTGGCAAAGGAGCAATTTCACGCGAGCTTAATTGCCAGATTTTGCCTGATAGCCGTTTTACATTAAGTTCAGACAATATGGCGCCGCTGGTAACCTTGGCTGATGTGGCTGGATGTGCATGGTTGGCTGCCAGTGGCGATGACTGGCTCATTCCTTCAGGAATTTTAGGTTCGGTAATTTCCGGCTTAATTTCCAGAAGTATTTTACAAGAAGATATTCCAGTGGCTGATGCTTTGGATGACTGCTTTAACCCGGCCAACTGGCATGGCTGCATTGCATATAATCATCTTTCGGATCATGATCTGTCGGGCGAGTTTGTAGATCACATTGATCAGATTCGCAAAACCCTGGTTAAGCAGGCTAAAGCGAGCTGGACAGAAGAACAGCGCAACCAGCAACATGCTCGGGTAATGTCAGTAATTCAGGATATTAAAATTAACCGGCACATCACAAATGATAACCGGATCAAAACTGGAATAGCTGAAGCTACCCGTGCGGTACTACGACGTGTCCCTGATTGCATCTTGCTTCAGGAGGCCGAGGCGACAGATACAGTCCTGTTGCGGCATCTTGCCCAGCAAACGGATACGCCTGTTGTGGTGGTTGGTGACGCTATTGCTCCCTATCATGCAATCACAATCATTAAAAAGCTTGGAAAATAAATGCAGACAGCCAGTCTAAAAGCCGAACAAAAACATACTCGGTGGATTACGTCACCTTATGCGCTTGGTGCCACCATTTATTGTCCGGCAACGCATCATGATTTATATGCGATTGCCTCTGGACAGAAATTCCCAAATTGCCGTTCAGTGGTAATTTGCCTGGAAGATGCTGTGGCAGAAAGTGATATTGAATCAGGCTTAAAAAACCTGTCAAAAGTGCTGACTATTTTTGCCCAGTTTGGCTTGCCGCAGGAAGCACCCTATTTATTCATCCGGCCACGGCATCTGGCAATGGCACAGCATCTGGTTGAGTGGAAAAATATTGAAGTGCTGAACGGATTTGTACTGCCAAAATTTTGTCTGGCAGATCTGGCAGGCTGGAAAAACACAATAACTGACCGCTTGCAGGTAATGCCCACGCTGGAAACGCTGGAGTTTTTTGATCCGGGCTATATTCAGGAGTTTCGCCAAGCTATGCAGCAGGAAATGCCATCCGTTCTGGCCTTGCGCATTGGTGGCAATGATTTGTTAAATTGCCTGAAAATGAGAAGGCCTCGTCATCTGACAATTTATGAGACGCCAGTTTTAACATTGATCAACCAGCTAATTGGCCAGCTCACGCCATTTGGCTTTAGGCTCACAGCCCCTGTTTTTGAATATTTTTCTGATCTGGCACTGTTACGGCAGGAGGTGGAGCGAGATGTGCTGCTGGGTCTCGTGGGCAAAACAGCGATTCATCCTAGCCAGATTGATGTGATTCATGAAGCGTTTCAGGTTAGCCAGCATGACTATCTGGATGCAGAGCGAATTTTACAACAAGATGCCAAAGCAGTATTTGGCAGCAATGGCAGTATGCTGGAACCGGCAACGCACAAGCAGTGGGCCATGCAAATCATTGAACGGGCAAAATACTATGGCGTGCAACCCGAGCACAACTATATACTCAGAAATGGATAGCAAAACTCCAGATAATAAAGGATAACATTCAAAATGACACAATTAGTGCCGGGTGCAAATATAGCATTACCTGCTTTTAATGTTGAGATTGTGGTGACCCAGCAGAATAGCCAAAATATCAATGCCGATATTTCAGCCTACTTGCTAAAGCAGTCCAGTTTAAAAGTCCGTGGTGATCAGGACATGATTTTTTATGGCCAGACCCAGACACCAAATGGCAGTGTTCGGCTTGACCAGATAGGCAACGCTAGCAAATTTCAACTACATCTTGAGAAAATTGATCAGGATATTGAAAAAATTGCTATTACTGCTTCTCTTGATGCTCCACACACCTTTGCCACTGCGGGCACCCTAATCATTGAAGTCAAAGCTGCTGGGCAACTGGTAGCCCGTGCAGAAATTGTGGGACAGCAGCGTACTGAAGCTGCATTAATTGTTGGTGAATTTTATCGCCGTAATCAGGAGTGGAAATTTCGGCTAATTGCGCAAGGGTTTAATGGTGGACTAAAGCCATTGGCTCAACATTTTGGCGTGGAGATCAGTGATGATCCTGCACCTGCACCTGCACCTGCACCTGCACCTGCACCTGCGGTAAGTTTGCGAAAAGTCATACTAGATAAAACCAACAACCGGGTGAACCTGACCAAAAAAGCGGGTGGTTTTGGTGAAATTCGGATTAACCTTAACTGGAATCAGCAGGCCAAGCCTGCATCAACGGGTTTTTTTGACAAACTTAAAGGCTTGAAGGAATCGCGGGTTGACCTTGATCTGGGCTGTTTTTTTGAATTAAAAGATGGTTCAAAAGGAGTCATTCAGGCCTTGGGCAATTGTTTTGGCAGTTTGCATGACTTTCCCTATATTCAGTTGGCGGCGGATGACCGCACAGGAACCAGAGCTGAGGGTGAATGGCTTAAAGTTAACGGTCAGCACTGGAATCAAATTCAGCGAATTGTTATTTTTGCTTTTATTTATGAAGGCGTAGCCAACTGGGCAGCCACAGATGGTGTGATTAGTTTACATGTTCCTGATCAGGGGCCTATAGAAATAAAACTACAGGAAGGCAATAACCAGTTAAGAATGTGTGGCATTGCCGAATTGCAAAATGTTCAGGATAACATTCAGGTTTCACGCAAAATGCATTATGTAGCGGGCCACCGTGAACTGGATCAACTGTTTGGTTTTGGCCTGAAATGGAAAGCGGGAAGCAAGGATTAATGCTTAACAGCATTATGTTTTAACAGATTGATTGGTTTAAAAAATTTAATAGGTTCAACAAGAGAAGTTTAAAACCGGAGAAATGAACATGGCTATTTCCCTGTCAAAAGGTGGCAATTTATCCCTGACAAAAACTGATCCGAATCTGGTGCGTATACTTATTGGTCTGGGCTGGGATGAACGCTCAACCGATGGCGCATCCTTTGATCTGGATGCCAGTGCGTTCTTACTGGGTGCAACTGGGAAAGTTCGTGGCGATCATGATTTTATCTTTTATAACCAGTTACGATCTACTGATGGCTCTGTTGAGCATACTGGTGATAATCGTAGTGGTGAAGGTGATGGCGATGATGAATCTTTACTGGTTGATTTATCCAAGGTTTCACCGGATATCGAAAAAATTGCCATTACCGTGACGATTCATGATGCACAGATGCGCGGACAAAACTTTGGCCAGATTGCCAATGCCTTTATTCGGGTCGTAAATCAGGATAATGGTGTTGAAATTGTGCGTTTTGATCTGGCCGAAGATTACAGCACAGAAACAGCCATGGTATTTGGTGAGCTTTACCGGCACGGGGGAGAATGGAAGTTTCGTGCTGTCGGTCAGGGCTATAGTGGCGGTCTGGCTGCCATGTGTCAGCAATACGGAATTACCGTAGCGTAAATAATCTGGTTTTTATAAGCCCTTTACCTCAAAAGGATAACAATGAAACATTTCCGTTTTTCAATTGTTTTTACAATTATTTGCCTTGCATTATCTGCGTGGTGGGGATTCACCCATGGCCCTGAAGCCGGGATAAAAACGATGCTGTCTGCATTGCTGATTACCGGCATTCTGGCAGTTATGGAAGTATCCCTGTCGTTTGATAATGCTGTCGTCAATGCTTCTGTACTGCGCAACTGGAACGAGTTCTGGAAAAAACTGTTTCTAACAGTAGGTATTCTGGTTGCCGTGTTTGGTATGCGCTTGCTTTTCCCATTGCTTATTGTCGGTGTTACTGCGGACATGGGCATGGTTGAGGTAGCCCAGCTGGCATTAAATAACCCCACTGAATATTCTGCCAAACTGATGCAGCATCATGCTGAAATCGCAGCTTTTGGTGGTATGTTCCTGTTATTGGTGTTTTTAAACTTCCTATTCGATGATGAAAAGGATACTCACTGGTTTCACTGGCTTGAAAGCAGACTGGCCAATCTGGCCAATATCCCCGCCATGTCAGTATTCATTGCCTTAATCGCGCTGCTTATCATGGTGAGTGCAGTTGAAGGTGATACTAAACTGGTCGTGACACTGGCAGGTATCTGGGGCATTGTCGTTTATGTGGGCGTTAAGGCTCTGGGTCACCTGCTGGAAGGCAATAGTGACGATGATGAAGAAACAGCCAAGCCTGGTGGGGCATCCGGTACTATCGTGAAAGCAGGTATTGGTGGATTCTTATACCTTGAGGTATTGGATGCATCCTTTAGCTTTGATGGCGTGATTGGTGCATTTGCCATTACCAGCGATGTGGTCATTATTATGCTGGGCCTTGCCATTGGTGCAATGTTCGTGCGTTCGATGACTATTTATCTGGTAGAAAAAGGCACACTGGAAGCTTATGTGTATCTGGAGCATGGTGCCCATTATGCCATTGGCGCACTGGCTGCCATTATGCTGTTTAGTGGAACTGGTGTTCATGTGCCGGAACTGCTTACCGGACTGATTGGGGTAGCCTTTATTGTCTGGGCAGTCATGTCGTCAATTGCCTATAGCAAGAGGCAGGCAACCTAAATTTTGCCCGTAACGATTTCATGCAAATTAAGACTTGCTGTAAAGTGTAATTCAGGGTAATTAATTACCCTGAATAAATTGAAAGTCTATGAAAGTTAACATTAATAGTTCATCAGGAGATCAAAGATCATGGCAATTAGCTTAACCAAGGGTGGCAATGTCAATTTAAGTAAAGAAGCCCCAGGCATTCAAAAAACTACAATCGGTTTGGGCTGGAATCCACGTGTCACAGATGGTCAGGCATTTGATCTGGATGCAATTGCTTTTTTAGTGGGTGAAAACGGAAAGGTCCGGGTTGATACCGATTTTATTTTCTTTAACAATTTAAAATCGGCTGATGGTTCGGTGGTGCATAACGGCGATAACCGGACTGGCGAAGGTGAAGGCGATGATGAAACCTTAAGTGTGGACCTGACCAAAGTGCCTGCTGATGTTTCTAAAGTCATTTTTGCTGTAACCATTTATGATGGTACTACCCGTAACCAGAACTTCGGTCAGGTCAGCAATGCCTATATTCGCGTAGTAAACGAAGCAGGCGGCAGTGAAATTGCCCGTTATGACTTGTCCGAAGACAGCAGTACCGAAACTGCAATGATCTTTGGCGAGCTTTATCGCAATGGCAGCGAATGGAAGTTCCGTGCTATTGGCCAGGGCTTTGCCGGTGGTTTAGGGCCTTTGGCAGGCTCTTATGGGGTTGCCGTTTAATTTTCGCCCCCACTACCGATGGGATGACAGCACTTGTCATCCCATTGCTTTAAAAATAAAAAATCAATGAACGATAAATCAGAGTATTGAATGACAAGCTTGATCCGTGGGCAAAAAATTAAATTATCCGATCTAGCCGATTTAACCCAGCCTGTTATTTTGGAAGTTCAGCTCGATGCACCGTTTAGTGTTGATACAGCAAGCTTTGGTCTGGATGGTCAGTACCGCTTAAGTGATGAGCGCTACATGACTTTTTATAACCAGCCTGTCACACCCTGCAATGCTGTACGGCTGGTTGCAAGTGAAGCCAACAATAGTCGCTTCCAGATCGAATTATCAAAAGCAAATCCCAAAATTGAACATTTTGTTTTTACCCTTGCCATTGACGGGCAGGGAACAATGGCACAATTAAAGCAGGCTAAAATCAGTCTGTTCAACGCACAAGGCAAGCAGATCGCCGATTTTGAAGTCACAGGCCGTATATTTCAGCAGGAACGTGCGTTGATGCTGCTGGAAATATATCGAAAAGATCATATCTGGCGTCTGGCAGCCGTTGCACAGGGATTTAATGAAGGGCTGGACGCATTAATCCGGCATTTTGGAGGAGAAGTTGCTGAAGACAATAGCTCTCCCACTGAGACAAAGCCCTCTCTACCACAATCTGCAACTCCAGCTCCAGCTTCCACAATTGATCTGAAAAAGAAAATCGCTCTGGAAAAAGCTGGAAAAACAGGTAGTCAGGCTATTGTGGATTTAACCAAAAAATCCATGATCCAACTTGAAAAAAACAACTTGCTGGCTGTACAGGCCCGGGTAGCACTGGTGCTTGATGCTTCAGGTTCCATGGATAACCAGTATAAACGTGGAGATGTACAAAAAGTTGTCGATCGCCTCATGCCGCTGGCCATTAATTTTGATAATGATGGCAGTTTTGAATGCTGGGCATTTGCGCAAAAGACCACCCAGCTTGATGATGTAACCCTGAATAATGCCAGCAATTTTATTAATACTGCCCAGCGCGGCTGGCGTAACTGGAGTGTAGGCGCCCGATATAATGAAGAAATTCCGGCCATTGAAGCCGTCATTCAGTATTACAGCCAGTTTAAGGATAACTTACCGGTCTATGTGCTATTTATTTCTGATGGCGGAGTAGGCAATGCCAAACAGATGCAGCGTATTCTGAGTAATGCTGCCAATCTACCGCTATTTTGGCAGTTTGTTGGCATTGGTGGGCGTAACTATGGGGTACTGGAAAAGCTTGATGACATGACCGGCCGGGTAGTGGACAACTGCAATTTCTTTGCACTTGACACCATCACCAGCATTCCGGATGAAAAGTTGTATGAGTTGTTACTGGAAGAGTTTCCAGACTGGTTAAAGCAGGCGAGCCTTAAAAATATTATAGGCCCGCGCTAGATATCTAGAGATAAGGAAGGATAAATATAAATGGCACAATTTAGCCTGATTGGTTCACCGGATCCATTTTTGCATGTCAGCATGCGCCGGGGTGACAAGATTTATTGTGAAAGTAATGCCATGGTAATGATGGAGGAAGCACTGGAGCTCAAAGGTAAGTTGCAGGGCGGTGTAGTGCAGTCTTTTTTACGCCGTTTTGCCAATGACGAGTCCTTGTTTCAGCAGCATATTGAAGCAGTCCATGGGGATGGTGATTGCCTGCTGTCATCTACCCTTGATGGAGATATGCAGATTCTGGAAGTTGGCACTGTACAATATACATTAGCCGACGGTGCTTTTGTGGCAGCCACAGATACAGTCAATATCAATGTAAAGTTGCAGGGACTGGGGGGTGCTATCTTTGGCCAGACTGGTGGCTTTCTGGTTATGCATACTAGCGGCCATGGCCAGGTGGTGGTGTCAGGATTCGGTACCCTGTTTGAAATTGATGTGCAACCGGGCAAGGATGTAATTATTGATAATGGTCATGTGGTGTGCTGGGATTCTCGCCTGACTTATAACTTATCAGTAAGTACCTCACGAAGTAGCGGATTGCTGGGTAATCTGGTGAGTAGTGTGACCAGCGGTGAAGGCATGGTATTACGTTTTTCTGGTCAGGGTAAAGTCGTGCTTTGTTCACGTAACCGCGGTAATTTCCTGCAATGGTTACTCTCCAAGCTGGGACCGAACCGGTCAGCTTAAACCCTTGCTAAGCAATTTATAGTTATCCTTTATCTAATTAGTAATCACAGCGTAAAACAGGAGTCAATGTATGGCAATTAATCTGGAAAAGGGACAAAAAATCAACCTGCAAAAATCTGATGGCAGCAGCCTGCAACAGGTTCTTCTAGGTGTAGGCTGGGATGTTGCCAAAAGCAAGGGATTTTTTGGTTTTGGCGGTGGCAGCGACAGCATTGATCTGGATGCGTCCTGCATCCTGTTTGATGAAAACAAGCAGGTGCTGGATGTGGTCTATTTTGGTCAGCTGCGTAGCAAGGATGGCAGTATTCAGCATTCAGGTGATAACCTGACTGGTGAAGGTGAAGGCGATGATGAACAAATTCGCGTTAATCTGGCAAACCTGCCAGTTCAAGTGAAATCACTGGTATTTACAGTAAGTAGTTTCCGTGGCCAAACCTTTGAGAAAGTGGAAAATGCATTTTGCCGTCTGGTAGATCAGAGTAGTAATCAGGAAATCGCAAAATACAAGCTTTCTAGTCAGGGTAGTCATACTGCGCTGATTATTGCCAAAATTTACCGTCACAATGGTGAGTGGAAAATGCATGCCATTGGAGAAAGTACTCAGGGGCGTACTTTTCAGGAAATTATTCCGCATGTGCTCCCGCTAATTTAAATTTTAGCCACTATTTATAAAATATCGCTATGAGTGCTGATGACAGATCCTGTCATTAATGATACTGATAGTTAAAGCTGCTAATCAGTTAACTGGTTAGCAGCACCATGTTTTCCCTGTTTGGCTGACTGGTCAGGCAAAATCCCAGCGTCATTTTAAAAATACATAAAACCATCAGCAAGGAGAAAAAACCATCATGCGACGCTTACCGGTGTACTTGTTGCTGGATACTTCAGGTTCCATGCATGGCGAAGCCATTGAAGCCGTTAAAAACGGGGTACAGCTTTTATTGTCAACCTTAAGGCAGGACCCTTATGCACTGGAAACAGCATATTTATCCATTATCAGTTTTGATAGCAGTGCCAAACAACTGGTGCCATTAACCGAACTGGCGGTATTTCAGGCGCCGGATCTTCAGGCAACCGGTACTACACAACTGGGTGAAGGGCTTGCCTTATTGGCCCGAAAAATTGAACAGGAAGTGGCCAAAACCACAATGGATACCAAAGGTGACTGGAAACCCTTAATTTTCATTATGACGGATGGGGCACCGACCGATGACTGGCAAAAGGGCCTGGCGCAGCTAAAACAGGTTAAAACCGGGATGATTGTTGCCTGTGCGGCTGGTCATAATGCAGATACGGGAATCTTAAAACAGATTACAGAAGTGGTGGTGGAGTTGGCCACCACTGATTCAAATGCTATCCGGGCATTTTTTAAATGGGTTTCTGCCAGTGTCTCTACGGGTAGCCAGAAAGTGGATGCGGGTCAAAAAGAAGTCACGGGGCTAAGTGATTTACCGCCACCGCCGCCTGAGGTAAATGTGGTGTTATAAGTTTGATCGTAGCATTAAAACATCTGAATAATTTTAAACTTAAAAAAGGATTAACAACATGGCCGTGAGTCTTAGTAAAGGGCAAGGCATTAGCCTTAAGAAAACTGAAAATAATTTATCCCGGGTTACCATTGGTCTGGGCTGGGATATTCAGGAACAAAAGAAAAGTTTTTTAGGCGGTTTACTGGGCAATAAAAGTACCGAGCATGATCTGGATGTGGTGGCTTTTTTATGTGATGCCAATGGTAAGGTCAAAAATCTGGGACGTGATGCTCAAGGCAATGCCACCCTGAAAAATAGTGATGTCATTTTTTTTAATAACCAGCGGCATTCCTCAGGTCATATCTGGCTAACTGGGGATAACCGTACAGGTGCAGGCGACGGGGATGATGAGCAAATTATCGTAAAGCTCAATGATCTGGATACACAATATCAACGTGTGGTTTTTGTGGTACAAATCTATAAGGGAACTGAAAACAACCAGCATTTCGGCCAGATCAAGAATGCATTTATTCGCGCAGTCGATGCATCTGGCAAGGAAATGGTTCGCTATGATTTATCTGGTGTTGGCCAGTATGAAAACCAGCGCTCCTTATTATTTGCCGAGTTGCAGCGTGAGTCTGCGGGCTGGAAATTTAATGCTATTGGTACAGGTTCGCCATCTGATTCATTTGTGGAATGGCTTAAGCAGTACGCGTGAAACTGATGGTCTACTATTACGTAAACACTGATTTTAAAAACTAAGGTGATGAGTATGCGGCGCTTACCTGTCTATATTTTGCTGGATACCTCAGGCTCCATGCGGGGAGAACCCATTCATTCGGTCAATGTTGGCCTGCAGTCCATGCTAAGTGGTTTAAGGCAAGACCCGTATGCACTGGAAAGTGTGCATTTGAGTATTATTACCTTTGATATTGAAGCGCGTGAATATTTACCCCTAACACCTCTGGAGCAGGTACAACTGGCACAGGTCGAGGTACCCAGTGCCGGTGCAACTTTTATGGGAGCTGCCCTTGAGTTGCTGATTGAACGGGTTGATGCCGATGTGCGTAAAAGTACGATGGACGCCAAGGGAGACTGGCGTCCCTTATTGTTTATTATGACAGATGGCTCACCTTCTGATATGTATGCCTACCAGCAAGCTATTCCTCAGGTGCAACAGCGCAATTTTGCCAGCATTGTCGCCTGTGCTGCCGGTCCTAAAGCCAAGCAGGAACATTTGTTACAACTGACTGATCGGGTAGTGGTGCTGGATTCCATGGATGCAGCCTCGTTTGCCAGTTTCTTTAAATGGGTATCCGCCAGTGTAGTGGCAGGCAGCAGTAGTGCCGGACTCACAGAAGATATCTCATTGCCGCCCCCGCCGCCAGAAGTGCAGTTGGTGCTGTAGGCTGACTTCGTGTCTGGTTTGAAACTGGCAAAATACTTTCGCGATAATTACTTAAAGGAATAACATGCGTCGTTTACCGGTGTTTTTCGTACTTGACTGCTCTGAATCCATGGTCGGGGATAACCTGCAACATATGCAGCAAGGCATGCAGTCTGTAATGCAGCATTTGCGCCAGGATCCTTATGCCCTGGAAACTGTGCATGTCTCTGTGATTGCCTTTGCGGGAATTGTAAGAACACTGGTACCGCTGATAGAAGTTTTTGCATTTTATCCGGTCAATTTACCATTGGGTGGCGGTACCAATCTGGGTAAGGCGCTTGAACATGTCATGAATGAAATTGACCGGCATGTGATTAAAACCACCAGCGAGGCCAAAGGGGACTGGAAGCCGCTGGTCTATTTATTTACTGATGGACGACCTACTGATCGCTGTGAAGATGCAATTTATCGCTGGAATAAGCGCTATGCACGCCGGGCTACTTTAGTGGCATTGGGCATGGGCAAAGCCGTTGATTTTAGTCTATTAAAACGCATGACTGAACACACCATTGCATTTGAACAGCTAGGCCCCGATGATTTTAAAAAATTCTTCCAGTGGATCAGTGCGTCTGTCATGGCACAAAGTAAAAGTATTGGCAGTGGCGTTGACCAAAGCGTATTGCCCCCGCTAGATGAGCGCTTTATGCATCTGGCCAAGGATTTTAAAGCCGATACACAGGTTGATGAGCAATGCGTGACGCTGGTGGGACGCTGCCAAAAACTTGGTAAGCCGTACATCATCAAGTATGACCGTGAATTACAGTATCAGTCTCCAGAAGACCTGGGAATTAATCTGTATCATTTTCGTCTGGATAACTGCTACCCGCTTAGTGAGGACTATTTTAGCTGGTCAGACCATGCAGCGCATCAGCAACAGGTCAATACCACACTACTGCAGGGTGCGCCAGCTTGTCCACACTGCTATGCCGATACTGCATTTGCCATGTGTGGTTGTGGAAAACTGATGTGTTATGACGGTTTTAGCGAAGTGGTCAGTTGTCCATGGTGCCGCCGGCAGGTTAGTTTTGGCTATGCCGGCAACGAGGGCTTCGATGTACAGCGAGGCAAAGGCTAAATGGGATCACATGATCAGTTGAGTAGGCATTCTGAACTGGGCACTACACTTGACTATCTGTTACCTCAATTACTGGGCTATCAACCAGAACCTGATTTGGTAAGGCAGTTGTTGCAGGATCGACAGGTACTTAATGCATTGTTTGATCTGTCTGAAAAAATTTATGAGAACCATAAATCCTTGTTAATTGATTTACCCCGGTTCGAGCAATCAGGACTGGCCAGAATTTTAAAGCAGGGACGAATTGTCCAGCCGTATTTTAATGCTCCAGCTACTTATCCGGTTCAGGACTGTAAAGCCCATACATTCGCGCAAGCATGCAATGATATTGAGAATTTAGCCAATGGCCAAGCGGTTTTGGTGACTCAACCAGAGTCATCTTTGCCTATTGATCAGTCTGTATTGCCACAACCTATACCCGTTGCAGCGCAGTTCACCGCTAGCCCGCATGCGCTTTATCCGATTGTATTCAAGCACCATATCCAGCCTCCTGATCCTTCACCGCAGGCCAATGATGAGCAGCATCTAACGCATCTGGCAGTTCATACATCAGAACCAACACAAACAGTAAAGCCCAGCACTGATCAATCGGCAACCCATACAACTAAAACAGCTCAGGTGATAAAAATGCCGCATTTCCAGATTCCCAATGCACGTGTAGGACAAGCTTATCAGGCCCAAATTCAAAAACAGGCAAATACATCTGAACCTGTACATCTGGATGTAGGTAGTATCCAGATTCCACAGGGCATTGGTTTGGCTTATGACGAGGTACAGCATCAATTTGCCGGGATTCCGCTGCTTGCAGGAGAATTTGAGATTGTATTTAAATATAAACCTGAGGATGGTGCATGGCGTGATGGCAAATGCACCCTGATTATTACAGCCGATCCGCGTAGCTTATGGCAGGTCAATGAGCCAGCCGCCAGTCAGCCTTATCCTAAAGCCCATACTGCGCAACAACTGATTAATACCGCACAGTTCAGGCTGGCCGCCGCCAGTCGCCGGGGCCGTTCCCATGAACATGCGGGTAGTTTTAGGGATGATGATTACTTTATCGCCAATATTGAAAACACAGCATGGAGCGTCATGATTGTGGCAGATGGGGCGGGAAGTGCTTCGTATTCTCGTGAAGGCTCACGTCTTGCCGTGCAAACTACAGGACAGGTGCTTGCTGATTATATTGTCAATCAGCACTTGCAACTGGATCAGCAGCTCTCCCAGTGGCAGATTGGTTCACAGGATGAACAGACTAAAGCTGCCTCACAGTTGCTGAGTAACTGTTTTCACGAACTTTTCTATAAGGCAGCACAACAGTCCATTCAGCAAATTGAGCAGCTTGCCCAGTCTCAAAATGTATCCAGTAAGTTTTTTGCAACCACTTTGCTGGCAGCGGTGATCAAGCAGGAAGACCATAAAACCTTTGTCAGCACCTTCTGGACCGGGGATGGGGCCATAGCTGTTTATAGTCCTACCAAGCTACGCCTTATGGGTGTTCCTGATGGTGGGGAGTTTGCCGGCCAAACCCGCTTTCTGGACAAATCCATGGTGGCCACCTTTAATGAACGGGTCAATATTGGTTATTTTGAACAGGTCGAGGCCGTGATTTTAATGACTGATGGCATATCTGACCCCAAATTTGAAACCGATGCTGGCCTGCAAAACCAGCAAAAATGGGATGCCTTGTGGCAGGAATTACAACCCGGTTTACAACAGCAAGACCCGGATCAGTTTTTGCTGGACTGGATGCATTTTTTCAGTGCCGGTCATCATGATGATCGCACAATTGCCCTGTTATGGCCTGTTACTTCTCATCATATGTCAGATACGACAACATTAGACATCAAGCAGGAAGGGCAAGCATGACAAGTAAAAATGTGATTCGCTGCCAAACCCTTGATGGCAGGCCAATTGAGTATGTCGATGAAGTAATGGCATGCCAACAGCATGATTGCGCCTAATGAACGGTTATCACCACAGCAAACCAGACGGGTTGGTTATTTTGTGTTTCATCAGGACAGATGGTGGCTGGTTAATGAAAGCCTGCCTGACTTAATGGATGTCAGCAGCAAAGCCCAGATTGCTATTGGTTCTAAAATTGAGCTTGCAGATGGCAAGCAAATTTTGCTGTCACGTGAAGAAGGGGGGCGCTTGCTGGTAGTGCAAATGGTTGAGTGCACGTAACACTCCTTCTTATGAAGCTAAACTAAGAAAAATTGATAAAATATTAATCAGATCAATTCCATGGTTAAGGCTAACCCTACCTTAAAAAGAGTGAGTAAGTAGGTAGCAAGGAAATGAAGCTTTTACCCTGATATTTTATAAAGTTGCACCGCCGGCGTTAATCACTCTGGTTTCAGAATGCATCTGAAATTAATAACTAGCATTTTATCATAGTGTAAGTTTTCACTTTAATGAAGCATAACTTGCTAAAAATAATTTATTTTCATCCAACACAATTTCTTTAATAACTAAAATAATAGTCAGTAGATTAAAGAGTTTTATAACTTATTAGCAGCATTTTATTGTGTCCAAACCCAATATAACAGGGTAGACCATAAAAAATATTGCAGACCGGTTTTTCTTAATTAACCCAATTTTCCACTTGAAGGGCTGGGACGCGGTTAAATTCCTTGGTGTTGTTAGTCACGATAATCAGCCCTTTACTTCGTGCATGCGCTGCAATATGGAGATCATTGTCACTAATTAATTGTCCCAGCTTTTTTAAATAAGCTTTGATATTGCCATACTGAATGGCGGCATCAGTACCATAATCCAGCACTTGTAGACGGGATAAAAAATTTTCAACTACCATCAAATTATGTTCTGGCTGAGCGCTGTTTTCAGCGCCATAAACCAATTCTGCAACAGTAATACTACTCACACAAATCTGGGAGAAAACACTATTAAAGCGCTCTCTAACTTCCGCAGGCTTATGTTTGATGACATAAATTACAATATTGGTATCCAGCATGTATTTCAGCATTAAAATTGCTCTCGAATACTTTGCACTTGATCGCCACGCTCAAAATCATCAGTAACAGTCAGATTTGGGTCATCAAAAAAGCTATCCCAGGTTTGACCCACAGGGCTAATAACACGATCCACGCCAACCTGCCGGACATAAACCTGCTGGACAGTCGGTGAAAATCGAACACTACTTGGTAATCTGACGGCCTGTGAGCGATTATTGGTGAATACACTAGTAACAATCATTATTAACTCCTGAAGTTGCCATAGGCTTAAGTATATAGCAACTAATTTTGTATTTATAGCTGGTTTTCAGTCAGTTTGTTTGTGAGTTATAAAAGCAAGAAAACTAATGCTGTAATGTGCTAAAGCAGATAAAAAATAGCTTTTGAAATGCTAACAGCGAGTTGAGCATAGTAAAAATAATGCTATATCTAATTGAGTAGATTTCATTTAACATAATATACATTATACGACGTAATTTATCTTACTTAAATCTTAATGTTTAAAAGCTGGACTACTTTGAGAATCATATAATATCTGGCCATATCTAATTTATTTTATTGGCAAGCTAGGTATTTAACTTTTAGCCGTAGATAATACTCGTGGTTATTTGTTAAGTATTTCTCAAGGATACTGCTGTGAAAAAATCCTGGTTTCCCCAATGGCAGCCTTATAAGGCACAGATGAATCAATCTACTGATTCACAATCCGTTGCAACTTATGAATATTTGCCTATTGGCCAAAGCATTATTTTAGGTTTACAGCATGTTTTTGCCATGTTTGGGGCTACTGTACTGGCACCATTGTTGATGGGCTTTGATCCTAATCTAGCCATTTTACTTTCTGGCATTAGTACCTTGCTATTTTTTGTATTAACAGGTGGTCGTATTCCCAGTTATCTGGGTTCAAGTTTTGCGTTTATTGGCGTAGTCATTGCAGCGACTGGTTATACTGGAACCGGACTTAATCCTAATCTGGCAACAGCCATGAGTGGAATTATTGCCTGTGGTCTGATTTACGCGCTAATTGGTGGTATTGTTCTTTTTACCGGCACTCACTGGATTGAAAAAATGATGCCGCCTGTAGTAACTGGTGCCATTGTTATGATTATTGGTTTAAATTTGGCACCAGCGACTGTAAGTAGTGTTGTCAAAACCCAATTTGAAATGCTGATGGCTTTATTTACCATTGTGTCAATTGGTACAGTGGCAGTGTTTACTTCTGGGTTACTTCAGCGTTTACTGCTGCTTATTGGCCTGATTGTGTCGTTTTTAGTCTACGTATTTTTAGCCAATGGTTTGGGCTATGGTGTACCTGTAGATTTTAGCCGGGTTAGTCAGGCTGCATGGTTTGGCTTACCACAGTTTCATCAACCGCAGTTTGATAGCACTTCCATTTTGCTAATTGCACCTATTGCGCTGATTCTGGTCGCTGAAAATCTTGGCCATATTAAAGCAGTAAGCGGTATGACTGGGGAACATCTAACCCCATATCTGGGCCGTGCCTTTATTGCCGACGGAATCTGTACCAGCTTATCCGGCAGTGTTGGTGGCCCTGGAATGACCACTTATGCAGAAAATATTGGTGTCATGGCAGCAACCCGCATCTACTCTACCCTTATTTTTGTGATAGCAGCAGCTATTGCTATCGTACTGGGTTTATCTCCAAAATTTGGGGCAATTATAAGTATTATTCCGGGCGCGATTTTAGGTGGCGCTTCTATTGTGGTTTTTGGCCTGATTACTGTTGCTGGTGCAAAAATATGGATTAATCATCAGGTTGATTTTAACAATAATAAAAATCTGATTATTGCAGCAGCCACCCTAATTCTGGGAGCCGGTAATTTTGCCTTTCATATAGGTACTTTTGATCTAGGCGGTATTGGCACGGCCACATTTGCAGCAATACTACTTAATGCGTTTTTCAATCTTAAAAAATGATTTAAAAATAAAGGATTAATTTATAAACCTTTTCCTAAAGACGTATTGTTAATGAAGACATGCGTCTTCTATTTTAAAATCCAAAAATCTTTTCAACACTTTTAGCGTAAGGCCTTCTGTTGTCAGTATTGCTATGATCAAGGTGCTTATCAATTAGGCTATGCCATTACCTTAATAACATAGCCTGCCTTTATTGGTTTTTACTTTAAAATTACCTATAAAACTGCTCACTTCAATCAGGAATAGCAGGAAACTGGGAAATCTTTGCTAATATATACTCATTGTTTTTTGGAATTAAGGTGACTTTATCATGGCAAAAAATGCCTTGCAGGCGCAACTTTTAAAAGCAGGGTTGGTAGATAATAAAAAGGCCCAGCAAATTAATAAACAAAATCAGCATGCAAAGCGGACTGGTGAACAAACAGATGCTGAAGTAAAGCAAGCGCTGGCAGAAGCTCAGGCCAGAAAACTGGAAAAAGACCAGCAGTTAAATCAGGAAAAACAGCGCTTACTGGAAGAGAAAACCTTAAAAGCCAATATTTTACAAATGATCAAGCAGCATCAGCTAAGAGATACTTCAGGTGATATTAGCTACCAGTTTATTGATCAGTCAAAAGTTAAAAAGATTTATATCACACAAAAAATTTATGATCAGGTCGTGGCTGGCCATATTGCAATTGGTCGCCTGGAGGACAGTTATGCCCTGCTGCCACGACCATTGGCTGACCGCATTGATGAAAAAATGACAGGTTTTATTGTGGTTGCTAATACTAAAGGTGAACAGCAGATTGATGAGGAAGACCCTTATGCTGCTTATGTTATTCCTGATGATTTAATGTGGTAATTTTTGAATGAAATAAAAATTTGAATTTTCAGGTTTATATTATGAATATTTATAATTAATATTACACTAGGATATTATAGTAGTTATTTAAAACCGCTGCTCTTAAATAAGCAGCGGTTTTAATTTGTCTGCAAAACTTTATTAAATAGACTGATAAATGTCGAGTAGTTGTTGCTGAGGATTATCGGCCTTGGTAATAGGACGACCAATTACCATATAATCCACGCCATCCTGAATTGCCTGTTGTGGTGTTACAATCCGTTTTTGATCATCGCTTGCACTGTCAGCAGGACGAATTCCCGGTGTAACCAATAAAAAATCTGGCCCTAATTGTGCCCTGAGCATTTTTGCTTCCTGCGCAGAACACACTACGCCCCCCACCCCACATGATTGAGCTAATGTAGCCAATCTAATCACCTGCTCTGCTGCAGTGGCCTGAATCCCTAGCTCACCCAGTTCATCATCGCTCATAGATGTTAGCACAGTGACTGCAATTAAATGGGTTGCGTAATTACCCTGCTTAAGGCGCGCTACAGTCGTTTCCATCATTTCACGGCCACCACTTGCATGCACATTAACCATCCATACCCCTAAGTCAGCCGCTGCCAGAACAGCCTGCGCCGTAGTATTTGGAATATCATGGAATTTAAGATCAAGAAAAACTTCAAACTGGCGCTGATGCAATTCCTGAATAATCTGCGGACCAAGCCGGGTGAATAATTCCTTCCCTACCTTTAGGCGGCATAATTTGGGATCCATCTGATCTGCCAGATTTAAGGCATCACGCTGGTTATTGAAATCAAGGGCAACAATAATACTCAAAATCGTATCCAAACATCAGGCAATAAAAAAGCCCATTATAATGGGCTTTTGTGTTGAGCGGGAGTCACATTGACTACCGTTTTTTCATGCTGGGCTGCGATTGCAGCAGCACTTGCAGCCTGAATTTGTTGCTGCCTTAGTATCTCAATTTCACGGGTTAACCGCTGGACTTCCCAGTTTCGCTGAAATACCTTGAACACAACAACACCCAGTAGCAAACCAATGATGATACCTAATACCAAGGTAAGCAGTAATAGCAATCCTGCACCCATCGTAGGTACTTGAGTAAATAACAAATCCACTGGCAGTTCGGTGCTATTTTGTAATACTAACGCAAGCGCATAGCCAAAAATAATGATGAGCAATACTATTAAAACATAGCGCATTGCGTTCTCCAGTTTAAGAATTATGTTTATTTGGAATTTAAGGCGTCATTTACGGCATCGCGCAAGGCTTTACCCGGTTTAAAATGAGGTACTGCTTTGGCAGCTACTTTTACCGAATCACCAGTCTTTGGATTACGACCAACTCGCGGATCTCGATGATGCAGGGCAAAACTGCCAAATCCACGAATTTCAATACGGTTATTGGTTGCCAGTGTGCCGATCATTTGATCAAGCATAGTCTTAACGGCTTCTTCAACAACAGCTTCGGAAATGTTGGTTTGCTTAACAGCAATCCGTTCTATGAGGTCAGATTTATTTAAGGCATTAGTTGTCATGATTAATCTCTTAGAAATTCAGATAGTTAATCATAACAGTTTTTTATAATAGTTCGGTAGCACGAGTTTTATCACTGTGCTACCGAATGCAACTTTTTATTAAAAGTAAGTGTTAAATTTCACTTACTTGTTCTGAGCAGCCTTGATCAGGTCACCCAGAGTTTTAGGACCTGCGTCCTGATTAGTAGCAGCTGGGGTGGTTGTGCGCAGATTATTGATTGCTTCACGCTCTTCCGCTTCATCTTTTGCCTTAATAGACAAGTTGATAGAACGGGATTTGCGGTCAACATTGATAATCTTGGCTTCGATTTCCTGGCCAACGCTTAAATGCTTGGTTGCATCTTCAACACGGTCACGATTGATTTCAGAAGCTTTCAAGGTTGCTTCGATATCATCAGCCAGCTTCACGGTAGCACCGCGGGCATCAACTTCAGTAATCGTACCTTTAACCAGCGCACCGCGCTCATTCTTGGACAGATAGTCATTGAATGGGTCGTTGTTCAGTTGCTTCACGCCAAGGCTGATACGGTTACCTTCTGCATCAACAGACAGGATAACGGCTTCAACAGTGTCACCTTTCTTGTAACGACGGATGGCTTCTTCACCAGCTTCGTTCCAGGAAATGTCAGACAGATGTACCAGACCATCAATGCCACCTGGCAGACCAATGAAGATACCAAAGTCAGTGATTGACTTGATCGTACCAGACACTTTTTCGCCTTTTTCGTGGTTCTTGGCAAACTCTTCCCATGGGTTAGCACGGGTTTGTTTGATACCCAGAGAAATACGACGACGCTCTTCGTCAACTTCCAGAACCATTACATCAACTTCATCACCAATCTGAACCACTTTGGATGGATGAATGTTTTTGTTGGTATGATCCATTTCAGAAACGTGTACCAGACCTTCAACGCCTTCAGCGATTTCTGCAAAACAGCCATAGTCGGTCAGGTTGGTTACGCGTGCCTTAACGATAGAGCCTTTTGGATAACGGCTCATGATTTCTAACCATGGATCAGAACCTAATTGTTTCAGGCCCAAGGATACACGGTTGCGCTCGCGGTCAAATTTCAGGACTTTAACAGTCACTTCCTGGCCAACTTCTACCACTTCAGACGGATGCTTGATACGTTTCCAAGCCATGTCAGTGATATGCAACAGGCCATCAATACCACCCAGATCAACGAATGCACCGTAATCTGTCAGGTTTTTGATTACGCCAGTAACAACCTGACCTTCTTCCAGCTGACCCAGCAGTGCTTCACGCTCTGCAGAGCTTTCGGCTTCCATAACCGCACGACGGCTTACCACAACGTTATTGCGTTTGGCGTCAAGCTTGATGACCTTGAATTCCAGGTCCTTGCCTTCCAGATGAGTGGTGTCACGGATAGGACGAGTGTCTACCAGAGAACCTGGCAGGAACGCACGAACTGGACCGATGTCCACAGTGAAGCCGCCTTTAACCTTACCAGAAATAACGCCGGTAACGATTTCGCCATCTTCAAAGATTTTCTCAAGTTTGGTCCAGGTTTCAGCACGCTTGGCTTTTTCGCGAGACAGTACAGTTTGACCCATACCGTTGTCTAACGCTTCAACCACTACGTCAACGGTGTCGCCAACAGCAACTTCCAGTTCACGCTGATCGTTTAGAAACTCTGAACGAGGCACTACACCTTCAGACTTAAGACCGGTATCAACTGTTACCCAGTCGCTGTCGATGTTTACTACGGTGCCTTGGATCACTGCGCCTTTTTCGACGTCAAGATTTAATTGGCTTTCTTCAAATAAGGCGGCAAAAGATTCCGTCATGGTATACCTTGTTGGTTAGTGAAGTCGTCCTGGATCAGTCAGGTACGGGATTAAGTGAGATAACCTGCAATGACTCTAAATCTGATCACTCATTGCGGCTATCATAAAAAAGATGTTACAAAAACGGTCTAAACTGATTTTCCCAGCAGGCTTAGGGCAAACTGTTAGCACATGGATTAGTGTTTGCTGTCAATATAATCAATCAGTGTTTTTAGCACTTGATCAATCGATAAATCTGAGCTATCAATAACCAAAGCATCATGCGCCGGCTTTAGCGGAGCGACGGTTCGCTCCATGTCACGCTTATCGCGCGCCTGCAGGTCAGCTAAAATGGCATCAATTTTAGCATCAACACCCATGCCCTGCAACTGTTTTACACGGCGTGTTGCCCTTGCCTCTGCACTGGCAGTCAGATAAATTTTGGCTGGGGCTTCCGGAAAAACCACAGTTCCCATATCACGACCATCAGCCACTAGTCCGGGCGCTTTGGCAAAATCACGCTGTCGCTTGAATAATGCCTCACGCAAGCTGGGAATCACAGCCACTTTAGATGCCATACTTCCTACTTCTTCGGTACGGATCTGGTCGGTAACATCCTGCCCATTGAGCAAAATCTGTGGCCCCTGACCATCCTGTACCCTGAACTGTATATCCAGTGAAGCTGCAAGCTGCTCTAGCGCGGGTAAATTTAAAGGCTCTTGCAGCAAGCTGGCCTGACCAGCCGCCAGACCCAGTAAGCGATATAACGCGCCTGAATCCAGAAAGTGATAGCCATAATGCTGAGCCAGCTTACCGGCAAGTGTTCCCTTGCCTGAGCCACTTGGCCCATCAATGGTAATGACAAAAACAGACATTCATAATCGCCTTATTAATCAAAGCTGCCTTATAGCTGACGGGCAATTTTTGCAAGGCCAACACCAATGGCAACTTTTAGACCAGCCAGAATAGGCAGGGACATGAGTGGCAGTTTGCCCGTAAGCTCAATTTCATACGTCAGCAAAGTCCCACCATCAACTGATGTAAACTTAAGGCGGCCAACATGATGCTTGATCAATGGATTACCGATCAGCTTATATTCAATTAACTGGTTTGGTTCAAGCGTAGTAATCTGCTCTTTAATCGGTTTAACCGGTCCAAAACCCATTTGACGTACTGAACCCAGTCCGTCCGGATTATGCGGGTCAGCAGCATCCTTAATGCGTTCAACCTGTACTGGCCAGAAAGCATCGTTATAAATACTATGCTTGGAAAATGCTTCAAAAACCTGTTCAGGTGATTGTTTAAATTTTTGTTGGACGGTAATTTTCGCCATAGCAGATGTCTGTCGTAAAAAATTGCCCTAGACTAGCATAATTTTTTTATTCTGCTGGCTTTTTCAATAATTGTTAACAATCAGCAAGTTGTTTTTAAGGTTATTTTTGGCGGCGTGCTGCAAAAAATTGCTTTAGTATTATTTGCGATTGTTCAGCCAGAACACCACCTTCAAAACTGAAAAAATGATTATAAAAACCACTTTGCATAAGCTGGCGCGCGCTGATCAGTGAACCAGCACGGGGTTCCGTCGCCGCAAATACCACATGTTGTATTCGTGCATGGATAAGTGCACCCACACATTGGGTACAAGGCTCTAGCGTAACATACAGGGTGGTGTTTAAAGGCAAGCGGTAATTTTGCAACTGCTGACAGGCATCCCGGATCGCACAGATTTCAGCATGGGCAGTGGGATCATGCAAACCAATAGGCTGGTTAAAACCAGAACCGATAACCTGCTCATCATGCACCAGTACTGCCCCTACCGGTACTTCGCCACATGCCGCTGCTTGTTGGGCTAACAGTAACGCCTGCTGCATCCAGTACTCATGCTTGTCAGCTGGTGTAAGACTTAAATCTAAAGATGGCAGCACTGGATTAAACCTGAGGGTTAAATGGTGGGATGAAGAATCTAAAGCGATAAAATATAAAATGGCGTGATTTAATTAAAGCACGCCATTAAAACCATATTTCTAACCTATATTCTTAAAAAATATAGTCTTAAACCACATCAAAATTACGCAGGATTTCCATCCATTCAGTATCATCTGCCATAGGGACTGTACCCAGCGCTTCTTTTAAGCTGTTAAAGGATTTGGCCTGCCATGATGGGGCTAAATCCTTATCCACTAAACGTGCGCGCACCCCTTCTATAAAATCAGGATGCAGTGTTTTCCACTCAGCCAAGGTTTTTTCCAGTTCAAAAACACGCGACCATGCCGGTGCAGTTTTACCCCATTGCCACAATAACCATGTCAATGCAGCAGTAGATGGTGAGCCTTTGGCCAGATTCTCACCCGCCTGACGCAGCCAGTCACTACGGGCTTCCATCAGGCTGGTAATGGCCTGATAATCCTGCATAAAATTCTGGCCACGACACACACTATGAATCACATCCAGTGAATCCTGTAATGGACCAGCAGACAATGGACGATGCAATGCATCCAGAGTGTCATCTATAGCGCGGAAAGAACCCGCCGGATAAGCATTCCAGTCAATCTGGGTAAGCCGGGCCAGTACTTCCTCACGGGTTTCACCACTAATGTGTGTGGCCCAACCAATGGTATATGCGCCTGAAGCACTCATGATAGAGCCAGTCAGACCCAGAAACAGGCCAATCGCTCCGCGCTCTGCCAGAAAACGGGTTGCCCCTACATCCGGATACAGGCCAATATTGATTTCAGGCATGGCCAAGCGTGAATATGGTGTAACCAGTCTAAATGGTGCAGCCATAAACAACCCCATTCCCCCACCCATGACATAGCCTTCACCCCAGACCACGACAGGCTTGGGATACTGATGCAATGCCAGATCCAGCGCATATTCTTCCTTAAAAAAATTGTGCGCTATATTACTTTCATCATTAATGATGAGCTGGCGTAACTTGCGTACATCACCACCGGCACAAAATGCTTTTGGAGTAGTGCTATCCAGCCAGATTGCTGTAGTTTGCTCATCTGTTTTTAAAGTTGCAAAGACATCAAACAATGCCTTGGCCAATGCTTCATCAAGGGCATGCAAGGATTTTGGACGATTCAGGCGTACCAGTGTCCAGCCATTGCCCATACGTTCTACAATTAGGTCTGGATGCTCAGTTAAATTTGTCATTTGTTGATTACTCATTCGTCCAATTGCCATTGTATAGGTGCTTTTCCATGCTCGGTCAAATACTGGTTTGTTTTTGAAAATACCTTGCAGCCAAAAAAGCCACCCCGATTGGCAGCCAGTGGCGATGGATGGGCTGCCTTTAGAATTAAATGTTTACTGCTATCAATACGCTTGCCCTTACGCTGGGCATAAGCACCCCACAGGATAAATACCGTATGCTCGGTTTTTTCATTGATCACATCAATCACACGATCGGTAAAATCTTCCCAACCCTTGTTTTGGTGAGAGGTTGGTGCTCCAGCATTTACGGTTAGTACACTATTAAGCAGTAATACACCCTGACGTGCCCAGTTAGACAAATCACCATGTCTGGCTGGTGGTATACCCAAATCGTTATACAGTTCCTGATAAATATTTTTTAAGGAGGGTGGCAAGGGTACGCCGCGCTGCACAGAAAATGACATGCCATTGGCCTGATTAGGGCCATGATAGGGGTCTTGCCCCAGGATCACTACCTTGACATCATTAAGTGGTGTGGTGTTCAGGGCATTAAAAATTAAAGGGCTGGGCGGATAAATAACCTGCTTTTCCTGTTTCTGTGTTGACAGAAAATCACGCAGCTGGGTCATGGTGTCGCTAATCAGAATATCAGTAAGAGGCTGCTTCCAGCTAGGATCAAGCTTTACCCGGTCCAGTATGGTCTCTTCCTGATTCACCGCCATCTTCCTTTTACTCCAATGATTTTCAACACAAATGCAGTGCTTTTTTAAACACTATAATTATACCTATAAACCAAGCTTAATAGGCTTAAAGCCCCTGAAAATACCGCTCTATTGTTATTTTTTGTTCATTAAACAGTCATTAAAAAATTGATCTGCATGGATATTAGCGTTTTTTCTATCAATTATCAGTAAATATGTAGGATAAATATATCTTTATAATCGTAAAATGGTAGCACTGGACTGTGGGCTGTGACTTTTGAAGAATTCAATTAATCCTAAACTACGTCATTTACTGTCAAATCTGGGGGTCAGTTTTAATCAGATTAAGCCAAAAGAACAGGTGTTTAGTGCTGTAGGGGCTTTTCTGGGTTTGCTCCTTTCATCGTTGGTCAGTCATCTGATCTTGGGTTCGGTTAATCCATGGTTTGTTGCCCCGATGGGCGCTTCAGCTGTTTTGTTATTTGCTGTTCCTGCCAGTCCCCTAGCCCAGCCCTGGTCGATTCTGGGGGGTAATCTGGTGGCTAGCCTGATCGGGGTTTGGGCAGCCCATACCTTTTTAGATATTAATGTAGCTTTAAGCATTGCAGTATCACTGGCAATTTTTGTAATGATTAGCCTGCGCTGCCTGCACCCACCCAGTGGCGCTATTGCCATGACTGCTGTGGTAGGCGGCCCGGCTATTTATGATCTGGGCTATAGTTTTGCCTTATGGCCAGTGGCAATTAACTCGGCACTAATGGTAATTGCTGCCCTGCTATTTAATAATCTTGTGGGTCGCCGCTATCCACATCCATCTACCCAGCAGGACATAAAAACCCATGTGACCAATCCGCTGCCCAGTGACCGTTTGGGCGTAACCTCTGAAGATTTCCAGCAGGTAATGAACAAGCATGCTGAACTGCTTGATATTAATGCCAGCGACTTAAAAGAACTGATGTTTGAAGCGCAACAGCAAGCCTATCAGCGTATTACGGGTAATGTGCGCTGTATAGACATTATGACTAAAAATGTCTTATCCCTAAAAGCAGATGATTCGCTGGTGACTGCCCTATCCCTGTTTGAACAAAATAACCTGATGAGCCTGCCAGTGCTTAATGAAAAGCACCAACTGGTAGGAACCCTTTCGGTTTATCATTTAATGCAAATTTACGATGGCTATGTGGGGTTTAGAACCCATCTGGACGGCCCTGCCCAGTTTGTTTATCAGGTAATGGAACGCAAGGTATTTACGGTCAAGGCTGACCAGCCCCTAAGTGACCTGATTCCCTTTTTTACCGACAAAGGTTTTCATTATCTGCCGGTAGTGGGGGCTGAGCGTACATTGGAGGGTATTATTGGCCGTGCTGATGTAATTGCTGCTTTGTTTGAATTGCAGGTTAGTGGTTAATAGTATGAATTTGAATAAGTGAAATAAGAGATTAAGTTTAAAATTTACACTAGGATATTATGTTAGTAATTAAATTTACCGCTAAATAATTACAGTTTTTTAAGGAAGTTGAATAGAACTAATTTCTCATAAATAGATAAAATGCTTAATTATTGAATTAAGCATTTACGATGACTTGGGGCGTCACTTCCGGATTTAAAAAGCTAATGCCTTGTTTGAGTTGCTCATACATCTGTGGATTAGCCCATTCCTGCTGAACCTGCTCAGAGAATTCAATATCATTAAGGCTTAAAAGGCCCATTTGTGAATTTGCGATGTCTTCGCGGAAACACTGGGCATAACCAGTAGCAGTTTCATGCACAATCACAGAATGCACCTGAACATCACCTTCCCCATTCTGGGTAGTGGTTTGTTGTAGAACCTGATCTGCCAAAAAAAAGAAAACACGGGAAAACTGCTCTGCGGAGGGTGACACTGGCAAGCTGATCCAGCGGGCACTATAGGTTTTGCAGGCATCAATATAGCCTGCGTCATCCTGGCTCCAGAAACAGATGGCATGGTCAAAGCTATCGATTAAATCCTTAATCACGCCCTTTAATAAACCAAAGTCATAAACCATCTGGCCATGATCAAGTCGGTTGGCAGACAAAATTAGCTCTACCTGATAGCTATGACCATGAATGGAACGACGGCAACGGTCTGAAGTACAGTTGCGCACGATATGGGCATTTTCAAACTTAAAAAGTTTGCGGATAAGCATTGTTGTTAATCCTGTGATTCACTTGCAAGAAGCCTGATGATTATAAGTTAATTTTGGCAGTTATGCGCAGCGATTCATGAAGGCTTTGTAGCCCATATTTTTCACGTACTTGTCTCATCGCAAGCTCACACTTAAAACCAGTCATGAATTACTGCGGCATGGCCTGTTGCAAAAGCTCCAATACATTTTGGCTACTGCTGGCAAGCGCTGCAATAGGCATTTGATGGCGCTGGTATGCCATGACTTGCTCACCCTGACGATACAGGTTACTGGTGAGATAACGCTTGCGACCTGACAGGCTTACAATAATCTGGGCCTCGAAAAATTCACTTTGAATAGCTAACAGACGGTCGAGGTTTTCTGGCTTTTTATCGAGTTTAAAGGCAGGGTCTGTCCATAATTTTCCAATCTGATCAAGATACTGCATGCCACGGTCGCGCTGGTTGACCCACTCCTGTACCTGATTTAACTGCAAGTCGTCGCTAAGCGCGCTAAGCAGCACTGCCGATGCAGTATTGACATTGATGGGACTAAAATATGGCACTGCGGTGATATAAGGTGCAATCAGGTTATAGCTGCGCTGGTCAAAACCACGTACCTGCCGTAACTCTTCCACCTGCATAAAGGGTCGATTGGCAGCCACATACCCCGGTTGCTGGCCAAGATAAAAGCTGTCTTCTGCACCCATGGAGCCTGTTACCGTGTCATCCGGATCTTGCCAGTCCATTACACTTTCAGCCAGCTCTGCCGGAAGGCCCACCCGCTTGAGCAATCGGCCAAAAAGCTCAAAAGCTTCTTTGTCAGGGATTCCATCATGATAAAGGTTATTCAGGTTAAAGCGTGACGACTGATCCAGCAGCCGGCCGGTTACCATGCCATCTTCCACCGGAAAAGGTGGTAGCGGTTGCGCCCACTGTTCACTCAGGTTGTCATTGTTTTTGCTATTTTTCGCGTCATTGATTAAAAGCTCGGATAAAAAATATTCGCCAGATTTGGCATAAATCCAGGCCTGATCCTGCCTTAGCAAAATACTGCCTTCCCGAAGCATGCGCTGCTGCTGGTTTAGAATACCCATTGCCATGATACTGGCAATAACTACCATAAAAAGGATGGTCAGTAAGGCAACACCGCGCTGGTTATTCACGTTATTCCTGATCCTTAATCGCTGGTAACTTAGTCATTACTGGCCTGAATTCCACTGTTAATATCATCATTTTGCGAATTGTCCTGCTGGCCAGATTGCCCGTTATCTGCTCCCTTATTGGCACTGGTATTTGTTGCTACGGGTTCAGGCAATTTTTTAACCAAACTAAAGCGCCATAGAATTGGCCGGTCATTAATTGTAAATTGCAATTGAATGCCCTGTGGCAAGCGGCTATCGCCCTGAGGTACTTTACTCGTATCCGTTTCTGCCAGATTATTAACAGGTGGCCAGAAATCTGCCGGTGCTGGCTCCAGGGCTTGCACACTAAAATTGCTAATGTCACTCAACAGTACGCTAGTAGGCGGCGTCTGGGATCGTACCTGATCCGGGTTACGATAGCTGGTCCGGGTTAGGCGTTGCTGGCCAGCATCGTATTGATAGCTTACCCGCTCAATGCTGCTGGTACTGCGCATAGTGGGGTCAAATGCACCCATACGCGTAAAGGTAATTTTATTGTCGGCAATAATCAGGGCCGGTTCTGTGGTTGCAGACTGTCGTGCCGGACGGGCCGCAAGCTGGCTAAAATCACGCAGCATGAGGGTATAGCTGCTTTGTAAGGTCGATAGACGCTGGGTATGAATCTGGTTGCGCTCACGCACTTTGATTAATGCATCAAATACCTTCCAGCCAGCCAATGCCAGTACTGCAAAAATGGCCAGGGCTACCAGCACCTCAATCAGGGTAAACCCGTGCACCTGTTTGCGAACTTGATGCAACTTCTTTTGATGCAACTGATAATGCGATGGAAAAGACTGCATAAAACGCCGCGTGCCTGATTTCATAAACCTGATCTTTTAATTTTGGCTATAAGCAACGGGACGCTGCAAAAACGCCACAATGCTGGTTACTGAAGTAGGTTGTTGTCCCTCATCACTCATTGGCGCTACCCGGATTTCTATACGACGTACACTTTCACTAATCGTATTATAAACCTGATGGGATACCAGCCAGCGCTGGCCTTGCTCATCGACTGTTTTTTCACCGGTGCCTTCAGGCCATGCCCCATTGATTTCCAGTTCAGCCAGTTCATTCATGGCCACAAAATGGGCAAACGTCCGTTCATTCATCTGCCCAATACTTTGCGTATAATTCATGCCAATTTTCGTCACTGCAATGGCTGCTACCGCAAAAATAGCCAATGCCACCATGACTTCCAGCAAGGTAAAACCATGCGTCTTAATCTTGGTTCTAGCCAGAGAAGGACGAGATCCAGTAGATATTAAAGTGGGAATAGGTTTCATCAACTACCCTGCTCAGTGTCAGATACCATACCGGCACTGTTAATATAAATGGGGCTACCAACGGGCTGATTATTAAAGATCAATTGCAGGCGCGCCGGTTTGACTTCGCCATTGCCGAACCAGATCAAATCCGGTGATTGTTGATCCAGTAAACCTTCGGGGCCATTAACCTGCTGCGAGTTATCCAGACTTCGAATCTGTAAAACAGCATTTTCATTTAAACTACGAACCTTAAAAGCATCAACCGGCTGCCATAGTGGCTTTTTTTCCTGCCTAACCATAGCCTGCCCAGTTTGCTGGTCGATTTGTGGCGGCTGATATTCTGCAAAAAAATAACCAGCAGGATCACTCACGGTTGGCGCGGTGGTAATCAGGGCAAAAATACGTGCCTGATCATTAGCTTCCAGCCGCACGACATTCAGGTCATTAACCAGCTGGTCACGTTGCTGCATAAGCTTGCGTTGCTCAACACCGCTAATGGAAATAACCACCAATCCGGCAAAAATGCTCATAATTACAATCACCAGCATCAGCTCAATCAGGGTAAATCCCTGCTGGGCATGGTCATGATTAACGGTTATGGGCGTTGCACGCATAGCTTGCGATACTCGAATTTTTTTAATGTAATGGACTAATAAGCTTAAATTATCGCCTGTTTAACCCATGCTTGAGTTAAACAGGGTTTTCTATCCTAAAATATTCTAGCCACTAGCTGGTTTTAACCTGTTTAAACTGCTGTGGCATTGCCAGCATCTGGTCAATAACAGCCACCCGGAATGTATCACGTGACCCCAGATAACGCTGGTAAAAACTGGAATTTAGCATGGATGCTGCGCCCTGGGTGATTGACCAGATCGCTGCCAGATAATCACGGACTGGCATGCTGCTATTAATGCCTTTTAAATAATTATCGGTTATACCAATAATCAGGCGCAGGCGCTGCTTGCGAATACGGTATAACTGGTTAAATAAAATACCTAAGCCCTGAGCACCAGCAGACAGGCGCTCCTCAATCTGGTGAAACAGCACTGTGCGCTCTGGATGATGCAAATGATGCAACATATAAAATACCAGCCGGGCCTGAAAATCGCCCTGATTATCCCGCACCATGTCCAGTAAAGCCTGCTCATTGCGGATAATCAGTAAGAGGTACAATTCATCCTTGCTCTGGAAATGCTTGTACAGCGTGCCTTTGGCCAGATCAAGCTCCAGCGCCAGTGCATCCAGCGTCATGCCCATTTCACCGCTTTCCAGTAACAGTCGCTCTGCCACATCAAAAATCAGTGCTTCACGGGCGCGGAACTGTGCTTGCCGATCCATTGCATCTGCTCCTTAAATTTTCTGCGCGGTGGCGATAGTAGAATGGGTGGCCAGCAACTGTTCAAAATTGTGGCTGGTCAGCCGGCCCAGTTCTTCCTGACTGATTCCGTAAACATCAGCCAGCGCCCGGGCTACAAAAGGCAAATACAGCGGTTCATTAGGCTTGCTGCGATACGGCATAGGGGCCAGATATGGGCTGTCAGTTTCAATCAGTACCCGATCGCGTGGCACTTGTCTGGCAACGTCCCGCAAGGACTGGGCATTTTTAAAACTGATAATACCGGAAAAAGAAATATAATAGCCCAGATCCAAGGCAGCCTTGGCGGTATCCCAGTCTTCAGTAAAACAATGCAAAATACCATGGCTGGCCTGCTCGGCACGCATGAGATCAATCGTTTCGTGCTTGGCACTACGGGTATGCACAATTACCGGTTTACCCACCTGCTTACCCACTTCAATATGTCGTGCAAAACAGTCTTTCTGGGCCGGAATGTGCTCGGTACTATGATAAAAATCAAGCCCGGTTTCACCAATCGCCCAAACTTTGGGGTCCTGTGCCAGCTGGCACAGGTGCTCTACACTGGCCCGGGACATCATCGCCGGGTCTTCACACGGATGCACCCCTACACTGTACCCAACATCTGCATGCGCATTAGCAATGCCAGCAAGTGCCGGGCAATCATCAAGGTCCACTGCAACTGCCAGAAAGCGGCTGACCCCGGCTTCCCGGGCTGCCTGAAGGGCACGGTTGAGATCGCCATTATAGGGGCTTAAGTCCAGACGGTTTAAATGACAGTGTGAATCAGTATACAACGTGGTTTTTTCCGTAATTTGGGTTTAGACGCTATGCTTTGGCAAAGATTATAGGGTAAATGTGGGATTAGCTGAACTCAGCTTGCCAACCAGCAATTTTTCTGCTGCATTTTTAAACTTAATCCCTTCTTCACCCAATAGCTGAATGGCAAAACCAGCAGGCCGCGTACCAGAAGCACGGTGGGAAATCCAGATGACCTTACCAGTTAATGGAATACGCTCAGAGGATTCTGGCAGGCTGGTGACTACAAATACATCATCTCCCAGTACGACAGGACGATTACTGGGAATAAAAAGACCGCCACCCAGCACAAAGGGCATATAACAGGACTGTAAATTGGAAATTTCGCGGATTGGAAAATTAATAATCCCGCCTGGACGTGGTGGTTGCATTATCACTCCTTTTGAAAATGTTTAGACCACTTATGCATAAGCGCATCAATCATGTAAATTCATGAGCTGCATCATTAAGGTATCATATACCAAACTGGATTGAATATTCTGGGTTTGGCCGTGAATTGCGCTTAAAATTTGTTGTTGCAGGTTAAATAATTGCTCAATATTTATATTTTTGATTACTGATGTAAAGTTTAAATCAATCTGTCGCACAGGCTGGTTTAAGTGTGTGGCAATGGCATCCCGAATCATCCATTGCAGCAGGTTTAACCATTCTGTCAAACTTAGCCGTTTTTGCCAGTTGCCTGACAGTGTCACTGGTGATAACCGTCTTTCAAGCAATTTTTGCCAATCGTTAAGCCAGTCCTGCCGGGCCAGAAATGCTGGCTGTTCTGCCATATCCAATGCTGCCAATGGCGCACCATTACTGATATTTAACAATAACTGGCTTTGTTCCATACTAAAGCTGCCCCGGCTATTCAGGTAGTCCAGTGCTTGCTGATGACTAACCTCACCCACCCGATATTGCTGCAAGCGACTACGGATAGTGGCTGGGAGCTGTAATGGCTGATCACTGACCAGGATCAGGGTAACCTGTTCACCCGGTTCTTCCAGTGTTTTTAGCAAGGCATTGGCAGCAGCAATATTCAAACTTTCAGCAGGCTCAATAATAATAACGCGCCAACCCTTGCCAGTTTGCTGTACAAAAGGCATTAGCTCACGAATCTGGTCGATCTTGATAAATTGGCTAACCTTACCCTTATTGTCCACTTCAGGTGAAATACGCAACAGGCTTGGATGGGTATCAGCCTTTAGCCACTGACAGCTAGGACATTCACCACAGGCTTGCTGCGGACTACGGTTCAGGCACAGTAACCAGGCTGCGAGCTGATCAGCAAATGGACGCTTGCCTGTACCCGGCATGCCACTTAATAAGATGGCATGCGGTATTTTGGGAAAACGTGAAACCAGCCGCTGCCATGATTGCTGCTGCCAAGGCAAATGCGGCGTAAAGTAATGCTGTTCTCCACGTGGTGAGCCAGTCGCTGGATAAGCCTGCGTATTTTTAGCCATAAATAGAAACTAATATCACTGAAAAATAATATATTGCTTAGGCAAAAGCCGAAATGTCCAGTGCGCGCAAACGTTCCAGATCTTCTGGCGTATCCACTCCCGCGGGTAATGAAACCTCTGCCGTTGCAATGGCAATCCGTCGGCCATTTTCCAGCACACGTAATTGCTCAAGGCTTTCCAGTTGTTCCAGTTGACCCATCGGCCAGCTAACAAAGTCCTGTAATAAAGCCACCCGATAGGCATATAAACCCAGATGACGCATGGCCTGCGCAGGAACAGTTGTAATTCCGTTCGCGAAGGCATCCCGATCCCAGGGTACTGGCGCACGGCTGAAATATAAGGCTTCATTTTGGGAGGTGGTAACCACTTTGACAATACTGGAACGGGTCAATTCTTCTACAGTATTAATAGGCTCGCATAAAGTGGCCATGGCACAATCCGGCTGTCTTTCCAGCAATGCGGCCACTTGTTGCACCAGTTGTGCTGGCAATAAAGGCTCATCACCCTGTACATTAACTACAATGTCATCACGATTCCAGCCCCGAATATGCGCAACTTCGCTTAAACGGTCTGTGCCTGATGGGTGTTCGGGGCTGGTCATTACCACCTCAATACCAGCCTGCTGGCACACCTGTGCAATTCGCGCATCATCAGTTGCCACGCAAATATCATTGAAGCCTTTAACCTTGCGTGCCTGATCGACCACCCGCAATATCATCGGGCGACCATGAATCTCCAGCAATGGCTTACCGGGCAAACGTGAACTGGCAAAACGGGCAGGAATAACAAGGTGCTTCATGCAGGCTTCTCGCTGTTTTATTCAATAACTAAAAATATGGCTTCCAATAATACTTTAATTGCTATCAGTTAAGTATTTTCCAGATTAGGAATGACAATATTCAGGTCTTTTAATTGCTGTAAGAGTAGCTCATAACAGGCTTTTGAAAGCTGGGCCTGCACTGGCAAAATCCAGATTTGTTTTTCAGGAAGCATGTCGGCAAATTTCTGAATTTTGACTGCATCCTTACTGGTGGTAATTATTGGTAAATCATCAGCAAAATCCAGATCAGATGGCTGGTAGTTATGATGATCCGGAAAAACATGCTCAATGGGTTCAAAACCAAGCTCTTTTAAGCTCTGAAAAAAACGCTGGGGCACACCAATTCCGGCAACGGCATGCACGGTTGTTGCTACTGGCGGCTTAGGTTTTGAACCAAATTTTGATCCATTTTTTGAATGAGTCTCAAGGGAGAGCAAAGCACTGGATTCAAGCTGCATGGTTAAATCAGTTTGTGCCGACTTACCATGTTCAATCACGGTGGCGGTGTTCAGGCGGCTGACTGGCTCACGTAAAAATCCGGCTGGCAGTAATTGCTGGTTTCCCAGCCCCCGATCAACATCCAGAACAATCCACTCCAGATCGCGTTGCAAGGCCAGATGCTGCAAGCCATCATCACTTAAAATCAAATCAGGGGTTGTGTCCTGTAAAATCAGTTCAATGGCCTGTTGCCGGTTTGGACCAACCGCCATAATGACGCCGGTTTGCTGGACAATCAGTACTGGCTCATCACCTACGATATCAGGTGTATCACTATCTTCAACAATACGGGGAAACGGTCCCTGCCCCCCATAGCCACGGCTAATTACGGCGACATTGAGGCCAAAATATTGCAGGAAATTGACCAGCTCAATAATTAGCGGCGTTTTGCCGCTACCACCTACTGTAATATTACCAATAATCATGACCGGCACTGGCGCACGATAGGACTTTAAAATGTCCTGATGATACAGGTAACGCCGGCAATTAATCACTAGCCCATATAGACTGGATAACGGCCGCAACAGATTAAGCCATGCTGACTGCTTGGCCCAAGCCTGAGTAAAGCGCTGTTCAAGCTGCATGACAAAACCTGTTTTTTAAATTAATCATTGGGCAGGCTTTGCACATGTCGCGCTACTATCAATAGTATCACTGTCAATTGCAGGACTAATCTCATGACTTGCTTCTAGACCCGTATCATAACTGCTATCAAAATCGCGCTGATACATCTGGGCATATAAGCCATTTTTGGCCAGTAGCTGTTCATGCTTGCCCACTTCAATAATTCTGCCTTTATCCATCACTACAATACGGTCAGCCTGCTCAATAGTAGACAAGCGATGCGCAATAATAATAGTGGTACGGCACTTCATGGCGTTTTGTAAGGCAGCCTGAATGTAATGTTCGGACTCATTGTCCAGTGCACTGGTGGCTTCATCCAGAATCAGGATTGGTGCATCCTTTAACAAGGCACGCGCAATTGACAAACGCTGGCGCTGTCCGCCTGACAAGCTGTTGCCTTGCGACCCTAAAATGGTGTCATACCCTTGTGGCAATGCCATAATAAAATCATGGGCATAGGCTGCCTTGGCCGCTGCTATAACTTCTTCATCAGTTTTATCGGCCAGTTGCCCATAAGCAATATTTTCACGAACACTACGGTCAAACAGGATTACCTGCTGACTTACGGTGGATACCTGACTACGCAATGCAGACAACTTAATGTCCTCAAGCGCAATGTCATCCAGCATGATTTTGCCTGTGGTCACTGGCTGAAAGCGCTGCAACAAACTCACCAGTGATGTTTTGCCAGCCCCGGAACGCCCAACTAGCGCGACAGTTTCACCTGCATTAATCTGCAGGCTAAAATCCTGAATGGCCATTTTGGCGTCCATATCCTGACCATAGCACAAGCCCACTTTTTCAAAAGCAATTTTTCCGGTCAGTACAGGGGATTGCGTTCCGCTGTCCTGTTCAGATGGCATGTCAATAATGTCAAAAATGGAGTGCGCGGCCGCAAGGCCACGCTGGATTTTTTCATTCACATCAGTCAGCGAACGAATCGGTTTGCTTAGCAAGCCAGCAGCAGTCAGATAAGCCACAAATTCACCAGCGGTGGTATCGCCCAGAATTTCCGGACGTAATGCAATCCAGATGACAATAGCCAGCGCAATAGCCATAAATACCTGAATAATTGGTGTGCTAATACTGGCGGTAATGACCAGTTTTAATCCACGTTTCAGGTTTAACAGTGAAAACCATTCAAAACGCTTGCTTTCAAATTCCTGTCCACCATAGCTTTTGACCACGCTATAACCATTAATGGCTTCTTGCACCACATGGTTCACATCCCCCATGGTGGCCTGCATTTCACTGGACAGCTTGCGCATGCGCTTACTGGCTCTACGCACCAGAAAGCCTATCACCGGCGCGACAATCAACAACGACAATGACAAGCGCCAGTTGGTATAAAACAGATAGCCCAGCAGCCCCATCACCACGAGGCCATCGCGCACAATGGTCTGGGTGGCTTCAGTAGATGCTGCCGTAACCTGCTCCACGTTGTACAAAATTTTTGAGGTAATATGGCCGGTTGAATTTTCAATATAGTAGCTTGGCGGCAATTGCAGGAATTTGTTAAACACTTCCTTACGCAGGTTAAATACCAGTCCGCGTGAAATATAAGCCAGAAAGTAGCTACCCATCACCGAGCCAATGCCGCGGACAAAAATCAGCAGCACAACCAGAAAAGGAAACAGGTTGCGTGCGGAATGATCATTATTATTAATGGCATCAATAATAAACTTGATCAGCCGGGCAACGGAGACCTCTGTTGCCGCATTGATGGCAAAACCAATGACAACCAGCACCCCTGCCCACCAGTAGCCTTTTAAATACGACAGTAACCGTAAATAAACCTTAAAGTCCTTTGCTTTGGAAGCATCTGCCTGATTCACTAGGACTGACCTCGATGTGGCACACGTGTGCTGATATTCAAATTAACAAAACCCAGCTTGCCGGCAATATCCATCACCTGCACCACTGACTGATGGCTGGCCTTGCCATCGGCTGCAATGGTAAATGGCAGGTTACGCGCATTACCTGCCGCCTGCCGGATTGCAGCCATTAACTCTGCTTCGTTATTGCTGCTCAAACTTAAGCCATTCACCAGATATTCCCCATTGGGCTTGACCACCACTTCAATTTTCTGCTGACGGTTATCCGGTGGCACACCAGATGCTTCAGGCAACACCAGATTCAGCCTGCTGTATTGGTTAAAAGTGGTTGAAACCAGCAAAAACACCAGCAAAAACAGTAAGCAATCAATCATTGGAGTAAGATTTAGCTCAATAGGCTCAATCTTGGGCTTACGAAGCTTCATAGTGAAGCCCTTGATCCGGATGCTGCAAGTGATCATTGACACTCAGGTGCGATGGCTTGACTTCACTGTAAAACAGGATGTTGATAAGCTGGTTGCCTTGTGTTTCAAGTTGCATGGCAATATCAACAATTTTGCGCTGGAAATAACGATAGGCGATTAAAGCCGGAATCGCAACCACCATGCCTGCTGCGGTAGTAATTAATGCCTGTGAAATCCCGGCGGCCAGCATGGCTGGATCAGTGACACCGCCTGCATTAACCGCCATAAACGATTCAATAATACCAATCACTGTACCCAGTAAACCCAGCAACGGCGCAACAGCACCAATAGTTCCCAGAAAATTCAGGTTTTTTTCAAGCAAATGCACCAGCTCATTGGCCCGGGTTTGCATCTGGTTTTCGGTGAAATTAAAGCCATGCGGCTGACTTTCAATACCGGTAGCCAGAATATCGCCCAGAACACTGTGCTGTTTAAGCTGAAGCAATGCTTGCGTGCTTAAAGAACCACTACGCAATTGCTTGCTGATCTGGCTGGTCAAACTGGCCGGAGCAATTTTTTGCATGCGCAGGCGAATTGCACGCTCGATAATAATAGCGCACATGGCAATTGAACAAATTACCAGTGGCAGCATTAACCATCCGCCTGCCTTTACCATTTCCCACATGACAATACTGCTCCTGAAAAATCCTTTTAAGACCCTGGCCTAAAACTGCGCATAATGAAACGTCTAAAACTATTGCGGATCAATGACAGCCAGAATACCTTCCAGCTCATCCAGACTATGATAACGAATTACCATTTTGCCCTTACCCTTGTTGTTGTGGTCAATTTCAACATGAGCACCAAAGCGTTCGGATAAACGACGGGTAAGCTGCTCAATGTCTGAGGATGCACGTGCCTTTGGCTTGGCAACAGGAGGATTCAACAAATCACGAATGAGTTGTTCGGTCTGGCGTACTGACAGCACTTTTTCAACAATGGTTTTGGCCACTACAATCTGGTCTTTGCTTTTTAGGGAAAGCAAGGCACGGGCATGCCCCATGTCAATATCACCATGATCCAGCATGGTTTTGACATCATCGTGCAGGCTGATCAGGCGCAATAAATTACTGACTGTTGCCCGTGCCTTGCCTACGGTGTCCGCAATTTCCTGATGGCTCATGCCAAATTCGTCATGAAACCGTTGCAGCGCCACGGCCTGTTCCATTGGATTTAGGTCTTCGCGCTGGATATTTTCAATAAGTGCCAGCGCAATAGCCAGCTCATCAGGAATGTCGCGCACCAATGCAGGGATATGGGTCAGGCCAGCCAGTTTTGCAGCACGCCAGCGACGCTCACCAGCAATAATCTCAAAGGGAACCTTGGACTGCTCACCCAGACGACGAACTACAATCGGCTGCATGATGCCATGTTTTTTGATGGAATCACTCAGCTCGGTTAGCTGCTCATTGGCAATTTCACGCCGTGGCTGGTACACCCCACGCTGTAACTGGCCAACATCAATATGCTGTAACTGACCCTGCTCGGCACTATTCATGCCAGCCGTACTGTTTTCTACATCCTGAGTCACCTGCCGAATGGAACCCAACAAGGCATCCAGACCACGTCCCTGCGCCAACCCCCGCTTCTTGGTCATGCCGGTTTTCCTTGTGCTTTTTTCTGTTTTTTGCCCTGTTTGACCAGTTCAGCCGCAAGGTTCAGATAAGCAATCGCACCCTTTGAGCTTTTTTCATAAAACAGGATCGGCAGGCCATGCGCCGGTGCTTCGGCCAGCCGTACATTACGCGGAATAACCGTTTCAAACACTTTGTCACCAAAATGCGCAATCAGCTCATTGGATACATCATTGGTGAGGGTATTACGTGGATCATAAATGGTACGCAGCACCCCGCGAATCTGTAACTCAGGGTTTAAGCTCTGATTAATGCGGTCAATGGTATTGGATAAATCAGCCAGGCCTTCCAAGGCGTAATATTCACACTGCATGGGAATAAGCACTCCACCAGCAGCACATAAGGCATTGACAGTAATCAGGTTAAGGCTAGGAGCGCAGTCAATCAGGATATAATCGTACGAATCCGCAATGCGGTTAATCGCATCTTTTAGTACATATTCACGGCGGTTTTTTTCAGCCAGATTCAACTCAACACCGGCTAACTCGCGATTGGCACCAATCAGTTTATAACCAGTTTTGGTGGTTAGAATGGCAGCTTCAATGGGAGCATCTTCCAGCATCACATCAGTCGCACTGAAATTAAGCTCGTTTTTTTGTACACCAGAACCCATGGTGGCATTGCCTTGCGGATCAAGGTCAATCAGTAATACCCGTTTTTTCAGTACAGCCAGTGAGGCTGCCAGATTCACAGCGGTCGTGGTTTTTCCTACGCCGCCTTTTTGATTGGCTATGGCTAGAATTTCGGTCATAAGTGCTCTATGTTATTGCGCAAATCATGTCAATGCAGGCAGTTTGTTTCATTAATAGTGAAAAATGCCACCTACAAATTGTCAGGCATTCAAACTGCCTATTAAAGCATTTTTAGCCTGCGGTTTGTATGCCTGAATGCATTTCCTGAAAATAACGGCCATGCCCTCACGGTTAAGACCGCAGCTTGAAAACCATAAATCAGGTCAATCCCAGCTTCAGGACATGAGTACCGTTACGACAGCAATATCAAATGCCGTTGCTCATTCAGGTTAGGCACCTGCAAGGCAATAACTTCTTGTTTGTACTGTGGCAATGTTTCAAGTTCCTGTTCAGGAACTACCCCTTTCATGGCAGCAAAGTAGCCATTTTCGGCCAGAAACGGCTGTCCTAGCGTAACAAAATCATTGAGTGCCGCAAAAGCCCTGCTGGTGACTACATCAAACTGGCCCAGTTGCTTTAAAATGGCGGTATCTTCAACCCGGGTTTGCACAGGCTTTGCATTAGACACTTTCATATCAGCACTGATCTGGCGCAAAAAGCGGATTTTCTTGCCATTGCTATCCAGTAGCACACATTCACGCTCTGGCTCGACCAGTGCAATGATAAATCCCGGCATGCCGCCACCTGTACCAATATCCAGCAAACGACCCTTGGGCAAGTGCGGAATAATGCTTAGGCTGTCCAGCAAATGCTTTACCAACATTTCCTTGGGATCACGGATTGCAGTCAGGTTAAAGGCTTTGTTCCACAGTACCAGTTGGTCCTGATAGTGTAATAGCCGGTTTAGGGTGGCCTCTGGCAAATCCAGATTTAATGCCTGAACACCGGCTTGCAAATTGCGAAACAAGGGATGCATTACAGGGCTCACTTCCAGTTATTGATAAACAGCTGCATCATATCAATTTATTGATACAGCGGTGAGTTTACAGCCACAAAAACTGCCACCAAACCCGCACTTTTCAGGCAGTTTTTAAACAACTGGTTAAATTTAATGCCTAAAGGCTTGCTTAAATCTGCTGCTGGCGGATTTGCTGATCGAGGATATTCAGACGTTCTGGCGTGCCGACATCCACCCATGCGCTGTTCATTTTTGTACCGCTGACCAATGCCTGCTGCATGGCCTGACGCAGTAATGGCGCAAGCGGACGCTTTCCTTCTGGCAAATCATTAAACAATTTGGGTGACAACACACTTAAGCCGGAAAAAGTCAGCTTTTGTGCCTCAGCCTGCGCACTAGCTGGTAGATCAACCTGACCATTATAAATACGGCCATTAGCCAGCATAAAATCCCCGGCTGGATGTTGCGGCGGGTTGTCTACCAGCACCAAATGAGCAAGGTCGTTAGCCAAAGAATGCGTTATTAACTGGCTATAATCAAAACGTGTCCATACATCGCCATTCACCAGTACAAACGGCTCAGCACCTAAAACAGGCAAGGCCTGAATAATACCCCCTGCGGTTTCCAGCGCCTCGGCTTCCACAGACCAGTGAATATTAACTCCGAACTGGCTGCCATTATCTAATGCACCCATTAGCTTGTCAGCAAGCCAGGCACAGTTAATTACAATGTCTGTAATTCCGGCCTGTTTAAGCGCTTCAATATGCCAGACAATCAGGGGCTTATCACCTACACTCAACAGCGGTTTTGGCGTTTCAAGTGTTAAAGGCCGCATACGGGTGCCCAAACCAGCCGCCAGAATCATCGCTTTCATACAGGTTGTCCTACGCCAGCACCTTCAATAAGGGCGCGGCTTTCTGGTTGTTTTTGCAAGAAAGCCGGTAAAATACGCTGCTGCACAAAGGCATCAAAAGCCTGTAACTCTGGATAGCCTTTAATTTCCTGCAATAAATAATGAAAAACCAGCGGCAAATCTTTCATATAGCCAGTTTTGCCATCGCGCAGGTTAAGGCGAATAAAAATACCCAGTACCTTTAAATGACGCTGTGCTGCCATAAAGTCAAACTCACGCGCAAAGTCAGCTAAGGTTTTGTTTATGGTTTGCGCGGCCGGTAAATGCTGCCAGAAATATTGCATCCACTCATTAACCCGGCTTGCAGGCCATTGCACATACGCATCGCGCAAAATGGAAATCAGGTCATAGGTATAGGCACCAACCACGGCATCCTGAAAATCAATTACGCCCAGCATTTGCTTATTCGCTTTAGTCTGGTCTTCAAGCACCATCAGGTTACGGCTATGATAATCACGATGCACCACCACCTGTGGCTGTGCCAAAGCAGTGTCAGCCAGCACCTGATAGGTTTGTTTGAGCAATTGCTGCTCATCAGCAGTAAGTTTAATATTCAGGTATTTTTCTACAAACCATTGGTCAAACAGTGACATTTCCTGCATCAGCTTGTCCATATCATAAGCTGGCAGTTGCTGGGCCGGATCATTTACTGGTAATTGCTGAAGCTGCACTAGCTGATCCATGGCCTGACAGTAATACTGATCTACCGTGTCATCATTCAGCACTTGTGATAGCAACGTATCGCCAAAATCTTCCAGTAGAATAAAGCCCTGACTTAAATCCTTGGCAATAATATGGGGCACCCGCACCCCATGGGTATCGAGCCACTGGTCAATGGCCACAAAAGGCTGGCTGTCTTCTTTTTCTGGTGGCGCGTCCATCAGCATATAGGTTTTATGGTTACTGTGAATACGCGCATAACGCCGGAAACTGGCATCACCAGCCAGCGGATGAATGGTTAATTTAGGGTCATTTAATTGTTGTTGTACCCAAATCGTTAGTGCTTGTTCACGCGGCAGGCCCATAGAAACAATCCATTAAAAGCATGTAGATAAAATAGTGCCGTAAGTTTAGCGGCTTGAGTTATTTTTCTCTAGTGGTGCAGCACAATGATGAACAAAGCCTTGCTAAATGATACAGGGACAACCCCAACTCCGTTTTGCATTTAACAATTCAGTTTGGCTGGCTTCATAACTACTTAACTTACCGCTGCTTAATTTTCTGCTACTTGGTTTAAGAGTACTTAATTCAGGGCTAAAGGATTACTCATAAGCAACCTATTTTAGCCCTGATTGGTTTTGCTGGTTTTCTTAGGTTAGGTCTACTTTATTTTATTTTCAGCATTAAACCATTGCTGGGCAGCTTCATTAAAAAATAGCAAATATATTGAATAAATATTCAATGGAATATTAATCAGCAGGTCTACCTTATCCAGCAGGGTAACCTCAATTTCATGGCCAGCGGCCAGTAAAAACAGGATTGATAACACAAACAAAGCTGTAAACACCAAACGGCTTACAGTACTGCGCTGGGCCAGCTTGTAGGGAATCAGGCACATCAAGGCATTAACCAGCAACGCTGTAATCAGATCATTTAAGGTGATATCACCCAGAAAACGCTGCGCAATGCTTAGTAAAATGCTGATAGCCAGCGAAATCCAGATCAGTTTTATGGCAATATTTACGGTTTTTGGCATGGGGTACTCAAGCTAAAAAGTGCTACTGGTCATTATTTCCAGATACAGCACAGTATAATAGATCGCATAGAGTACTAAAATCCCGGCCAGAACCAACATAAAAACCATAAACGGACTAAACTGGAAACCAGCCGGACTGCCCGCATTTTCTGCACGCCGCATGGCAACATGCTGGGCATGAATCGGTGAGATGGTTTCTTCATAAGCGGCTACAACGTGAAAAAACTCATCAATAAAATTGCCCTGCAACAGGTAAGGATTAAATTTCTCCCAGCCCTGCAACTGAAAAAACTGCTGAAATGGTTCTTCCCGCAGAAAGTATTTCAGTGTCCATGAGTTAAAAAAACGTTCGCCAGGCTGAATAATTACCCGTTTAAGCAGTTGTACATCAATATTTAGCTCAGAGGTTTGCGCCAATTCCCAGACCTTGTCTACGGTAGAATCAGGCGCTTCAATACAGTGCAGGTAATAATTATTGCCATAAATCAACATGCCAGACATTTCACCCTGTGATGTCAGGTTCTCGGCCATTGTAGTTATGGCAATCAAATGATCACGAATTGTAGATGGCAAAGCTGTAGAAGTACTGGCATAAATAAAACGGCTGTAGGTTTTAGCCCTGCTGACAAAAGGCAAGCTCAAGGCTTTGACTGCTGTATGATTAACCTTTTTTACTACCGGTTTTTTTGAGCCAGCCATCCTTGGTAGAACGCCTTGGCCAGAATAACCTTCAATCAGATGATAATTAAGGGCTAAATCCTTAAGCCGTAATTTGGGGTTAACTTCTTCCCGTTCACTTTCTGTACTTTGAGGGTATTCACTCAACAAGCGAATAAACTGCTTCAGTAAGCCATCTTGCAATGCATAGGGATTAAATTTTTCCCACAGATAATTTTTATAAAATTGCTGGATTTTTTCATCCTGCAAGACATATTTCATAGCCCATGCAGCAAATAAAGGCGCAACATCATTTTCATACGACAACTGAACAATACGCTGATGTCTGGGATCATCGGCTATTTTTTGATACAGCGCATCAATTTGGGTTTTATTTCCTTCAATACACTGAAAAAAATAGTCATTCCCATAAAACATGACCCCATTAATTTTATGGTTAAAATTATGCAACCGGGCTTCGGCAAGAATATCCACCAGATCTTGCCGGATGGTTAAAACTGATGAGGCAGTAGTGCTGGCGTAACTTAATCGCGTGATATTTGACACAGCCCAGCCTCTAGGAAATAAATACAAATTGTTGTATTTTCAAGCATACTAAGCGTGTAAACAGGGTTTCACAACCTTTATGTTTTTATTAAATTCTGGACAATCCGATAGGTCATTCATTCTCAATTGAAAAATAGTTTTTATGCCAAACCAGCAATAATTTGCTTAAAAGTCAGTGAAGCAAATACCATTTGTCCCGGCGATACACAATAAAAATCTGTGCTAATGCCTTGGCAATCTGCGGCTTGGCTGTTCTCCCACACGGTAGCAGGATACCCTTATAAATGGGAACCTCATGTGTGCCATCAACGATACAGGTTAGTTCCAGCTTGTCACCAGATTTATTGATAAACTGATGCCTTTCTTTTGCCATATAGCTTACCTTTTCTATAGGATTAAATTTTTTAGCAGCAATGATTTAACGCGTTAGCCTGACTTAAAAAACGCAGCTAACAACTAAACATGATCTATTTATTAAAAAATATTAAGATTCTTTTAAGAAAACAACCAGTTCTAATATCATTGAATTGTAAGCAGTTAATAAAATGGTCTTAATGCAGCAAATACCAGTTGTCTTCTTTATATGTAATAAAAATATATTCATTACCCCATAAAAATTGAGGCTTGATTTTAGTACCTTCTGGCAAAATTACACGTTTATAGACCATATGCCCATTGGTGTGATCCATCTCACACAATAATTCAATTTTCTCTCCCTCCCGGTTCACAAAATCATGTGGTTTCTTTAGCATAATAGACTCCGGCATTTATTTTGGCAGTAAACCCAAAAGCCATTAACAATGAATAGATACTATTTAATATTAAGTTATTTTTAAAAAATAAAAGGTTAAAGCTACGCAAATCAAACGCTGCTCACCAAGCAGATATACTTATAAATAAGATACTTGTATAAAACTAGCGCTTGGTATCAAACACGTTTAAAACATGGATACCCATCCAGAGTGTTAACCTTGCTTTAACCTTGCATGTCACAAAACAGTGTTTTTCCAATACCTAAAGCCCATGTGTTGCTTACCCGTGCAACAGTTGTTTGAATAATAAAAATTAATGGCAGCATCAAGCTACCGCTAAACTGCATACACCACTCTCCTGATGGTGGCAAAATAGCTGGGCAAATAGCTGATTTAGGTCTTGTTTGCTGCTTCACCCCCTATGATTTTACAGACCCTAAAAACATGCTGGTTCAGCCAACAAACACAATTAAAACCAATATTTTATTGGAATTGATGAGTGTTATTCACTATCATTCAGCAAGAATTTACTATCTGCTTTGTGCTGACAACTATGCCCAATTGCTTCTTTTCCCATCAGTTTCAGTTAAATCCTCTGGCGGCTGCCCTGCTTGTCTGCTCCCTTTCTCCAGCCTACAGCCAGATGACGCATGCAGAAGAAAATACAGCAGAGAAAACCTCAGCACCGCAAAACCATGCAAACCCTACCGCGGATGAAAAAGCCCAGGCCTTTTTTTCGCAGTATTATTTAAACCGTGAACAAATGGCCAGCTTGCCAATTGATCAGCAACGGCCGATTCCGGCCACCTGCCATGGCACCTGGGTAACGCCCATTGACATCAATACCAAGGCAGCAGACCCGGAACAGGCCACGACGGTAATTACTGCCGACTATGGCTACTATGACCCAACCAGCGGCTCTGAATTAAGCGGTAACGTGATGATTGACCAGCCGGGCCGTTCCGTGCGCGCCGACAAGATTAATCTGGATGCCACGCAGACAGTTGCCACGGCGCAGGGTAATGTACAGTTGATGGATGCCGGATTACTCAGCAACAGTGACCGTGCCACTTATAACCTGAATAATGCCACCGGAAAAATTAGCGATAGTCTGTTTATCAGCGAGACACAGCGTGCACATGGCCATGCCAGCCTGATAGATCGTCAGGGCAATGGAATTACCCGCTTTGAAAATGCCATATACTCCACCTGTGAACCCAGTACCAAACCAGTATGGCAGTTGCGGGCCAAGCAAATTGAGTTAAATGAAAATACCGGACGTGGCGTTACACGCAACACAACCCTGTATGTCAAAGATGTGCCTGTGCTGAAAGTGCCGTATTTTAACTTTCCCATTGATGACCGGCGTACCTCAGGTTTTCTGGTGCCTACCACCGGTTATAGCAATGATGGCGGCCTGCGCCTCAACGTGCCCTATTACTTTAATCTGGCACCCAATTACGATTTGACACTGGCTCCGGGCTATTTAAGCCGTCGTGGCCTGATGCTGGAAGGTGAGTTTCGCTATCTCACAGAAGATTTTGGCGCCGGTAAAATAGCAGGCGGTTACTTACCTTCAGATAAGCTGTTTAATGAAGACCGCAAGGCCGGCAGCTACCAGCATGCATGGCAGATTGATCCGTCGTGGCGCACGGTTATAGACCTCAATTATGTGTCAGACAAGGATTACTATACCGATCTGGGTACTGATCCTTCATCCCAAAATATCTTAAATCAGGAACGCACCTGGAGTATTTTTTACGATAATGGTATTCCAGGCTTAACCGGCTTGTTCCGGGTTCAATCCTTCCAGACCGTTGACAAGTCCATTCTGGATGCTGACAGGCCCTATGCCCGATTGCCTCAGTTGCTGGTCAATTATCGCGGTGGTTCACCGTTTGGCCTGCAATATGAAGCACAAAACGATACGGCTTACTTTAAGAAATCCATTGGCGATGGTTCAGCACTGGAAAGCAGTGGAACACGTATTTTTAACCGGCTGGCAGCAGGCTATAACTGGCGCAACCAGTGGGGTTATGCCAAGCCTGAAGTTTCGGTTCGTAGCGTTAATACCTTTTATGATCAGGACAGTATTGCTAGTCAGGGTTTAAACCCGGATGACGATACCAATCAGCGCTCAGCGGTTGTGCCGCAGTTTACTTTCGACTCTGCACTGGTGTTTGAACGTGAAGGCCGTTTTTTACAAAGCATTACCCCGCGTTTCTTTTATGCCTACGCGCCCTATAAGCAACAAAGCAATTATCCCAACTTTGACACCACCACTGCCTCATTAAATTTTGACCAGCTGTTTAGTCCCTACCGTTTTTATGGTCATGATCGTCTGGATGATAATAACTTTACCTCACTGGGTGTGACTTACCGCGCCTATGACAATATCGGGCTGGAACGCTTGCGGGTAGGATTGGGCCAAAGCTATTATTTTCATGACCGCAAGGTTCGATTGAATGAAACCGATCCTATAGCCACTGAGCACAACTCAGGGCCTGCACTGGCGCTAGGCAGTCAGCTCAGCAGGAATTTTTCCATTAACGGCAATGCATTGTGGCTGGCCAATGGAGAGAATTCGCAGAATGACGTACAACTCAACTACACAGGCAATGATGGCAGTATCTATAACACAGGGTATTATTACCGCCGTCAGGTAAAATCACAAAACCAGCAATCCTATCAGCAGGTTACTGCCGGTTTTGTTCAGCCTCTGCATGATCAATGGCGTGCCATGGGTTATATGCAATATGATATAAACAATAATCTGGCGCGCGAATGGTTACTGGGTTTTAACTATGATGCCTGCTGCTGGCGTGCATCGCTATATGGTCGCTATTATTATAATGATCTGGATGATCCTACCGCAGCAGATGTCAAACCCAAGCGGGCCATTATGATGGAAATTACGCTCAAAGGCTTAGCTGGTTTTTCGGGTAATCTCGGCAACTTACTGCAACAAAAGATTTTAGGTTATCAACAGGTGGAAACATTGTGGAACGAACGCTAATTACTCCTCACTCAATGCGTCAGATGATTAAATCGACGCTAATGGCCGCTTTATTAGCGTCATCGTTCATGGTTAATGCAGCTCAGGAGCCACTGGACAAAGTGGTTGCGGTAGTTGATAACAGTATCATTCTGGAAAGTGAACTGGATCGTGCCCTGGCAGCAGCCAAGCAGCAGCTTGCCCAGCGTAACCAGACTATTCCGCCGGATAATATTTTACGCGCTGAAGTCTTGCGTCAGGTGATCTTAAAGCGGGCCCAGCTAGAGCGGGTCAAGCGCCTTGGCGTGACCATTGATGAAGCCACCCTAAATGCCGCAGTTGCAGAAATTGCCAAGCAGGAAGGTACCAGCAGCCTTGCCGAATTTCAGACCAGACTCGATGCACGGGCACCGGGTAGTTATGCGGCACTGCGTCGCCAGATTAGTGATGACCTCAGCGTCAACCGCCTGCGTCAGCAACAGGTCAGTGCCCGCATTAAGGTAAGCGATCAGGATATTGATAACTTTCTGAATTCGCCACAGGGTAAAAGTGCCCTCAACAGTGAAGTCCATGTGGCTCACCTACGGGTTTCGCTCCCTGAAAAAGCCAGTGACGCACAGGTTCAAGCTGCAGAAACGCTCGCCAATAAACTGCGTACAGATTTGCAAACCAGCACTGATATTGATGCAGTGGTCAAACGCAACCAGAGTTCCAGCTACCCTGTAGAAGGTGCGGATATGGGCTGGCGCAGTACCGATGAAATGCCGGATGAGCTGGTTACCAAAGTCAGTGCGCTGGATTTGAATCAGGTTACCCTGCCAATTCGTGCAGCTGATGGTTTCCATGTCCTTAAACTGATTGAACGTCGTGGCAATGCAGCCCGTAGTATTGTGCAGCAGTTTAAAGTGCGCCATATCCTGCTGCGACCAAGTGAAGTATTAAGTCCAAGCGATGCCGAACAACAAATTAACCAGTTGCATAAACGCGCTGCAACCGAAAACTTTGCTGACCTGGCCAGCACTTTTTCCAATGATCCGGGTTCAGCCTCTAACGGCGGTGATCTGGGCTGGGTAAGCCCCGGCATGATGGTGCCTCAGTTTGAGGAAATCATGCGCAAAACACCTATTGGCCAGATTAGTAAGCCATTCCAGACCCAATATGGCTGGCACATCCTTAAGGTTGAAGATACACGCCAACAGGATGTTACTGATCAGTCCAGACGCAGTAAGGCACGTCAGATTTTGGCAGAGCGCCAGTTTGATCAGGAACTGGACAACTGGATGCGTGAAGTCCGGGCTGAAAGTTTTGTTGAGATCAAGGATGGGACTAAAATCAACTAAAGGTTGATGTTCAGGAACTCTTGTCATATACCAGCTATGACAAGAGTTTTATATTCTAGTTATAAAATTAGCCACTCAAGGCATCGATCATTAGTCCAGTTGGCTAAATAGCAAAACTCAGCTATACATGTTTTCTGCTGCAAGGAGCTAAAAAATAAATATTAGATTGGCTCACGATCAAGATTTCTATGCACTATTAGAACTTGATACACTGGCTTTAACCAACCTTCATCGATCAGAAAAAATTAAACAATGGGTTGAAGAAAAAACGTGTTACCTAATTGAATGCAATAAAATTATTTCTGCTTATGGTGTACTTAATTACAGTTTTTTTGAGTTTGGTTATATTCCAATGCTGATGGTCAGGGAAAATTTTCGGCATAAACACCATGGAATTTCCTTAATCACCTATTTTCAAGAAATTTGTGCAACACCGAAATTGTTTACTTCTACGAACCAGTCAAATATACCCATGCAACAATTATTAATTAAGGCAGGTTTCAATAACAGCGGTTATATTGAAAATCTTGATGAAGATGATCCTGAATTAATCTTTATATATCAGAAATGCTAAAACCTAAAATACCGGAATTTATTCAAAAGTTGTGCAGCCAAACAATATTCAGAAAAAGTCCCATCAGGAAAATTGTTTTGCTATATTAATTTTAATTGTTGATCTTTTTAATTATTGTTCACTGTCTAATGAAAAGGCCTAAGTTCTGTAGTTAATAGAACTCAGGCCTTTAAAAGCTGCTTAATTAAACTACCTCATATAACAAGAGCAGTTCAAAAAGCTTTTTATTGTTTAGCTCTTGGCGACAACAAACAACTAACGGTTGTTACCGTTGCCATCATCTTCGCCGCTGTCATCAAATTTCTGGTCGCCTTCAAAGCCACCTTGACCACCGCCAAAGCCACCCTGACCGCCAAAGCCACCACCTTGACCACCGCCAAAGCCACCCTGACCGCCAAAGCCAGCGCCCTGACCACCACCAAAGCCGCCCTGACCACCAAAGCCAGCGCCCTGACCACCGCCAAAGCCACCCTGACCACCAAAGCCAGCGCCCTGACCACCGCCAAAGCCACCCTGACCACCAAAGCCAGCGCCCTGACCACCGCCAAAGCCAGCACCTTGTGCACCCGGAGCACCAACTGGCGCACCAGCAGGACGCGGATTACGGGCAGGTACTACTGTAGAAATCGCATGCTTATAAACCATTTGGCTTACTGTGTTTTTTAATAAAACAACGTATTGATCAAAAGATTCGATCTGGCCTTGTAATTTGATTCCATTTACCAAAAAAATAGAAACTGGGATGCGTTCTTTACGAAGAGAGTTTAAAAACGGATCCTGCAATGTTTGACCTTTAGACATCGTTATTACTCCAAAAAAATAACCAGCGCAAAAAAAACTGCCTTTCGTATCAATTAAAAATTATAAAAAGACAGGCGGCAAATTTTGCGTCATCTATACTTCATACGCAAGTCTAGTATGCCTTCATTCACTGTGTTGTATATATTAAAAACGTGCAACTCACGTAACGAACGTAGCCATGTATATTGACGTTTGGCTAATTGTCGTGTTGCAAATAATGCTTTTTCCTTCATTTGCTGAAGTTCTGACTCAGTTTGCCCTCCCTGTGCTAAAAATTCCCAAGCCTGACGATACCCTACTGCCCGCATGGATGGCAAATTTTCATGTAATTGATATTTTTCACGTAAATGCCTGACTTCATCCAGAAAACCGATTTCCCACATAATTTCCAAGCGTTGTGCAATTTTCTGGTGCAACAATGCACGATCTGGCATTATTGCATATAAATCAAAATTATAGTTAGAGTTTAACTGCTTTTCCTGTTCAGCATGCAAGTCGCTGATTGCCCGGCCAGTAATCCGGTAGACCTCCAAAGCACGTAGCACCCGTTGTCGGTCAGAAGGCTTGAAGCGTATAGCGGCTAGTGGATCAACACGCTGTAATTCATCATGAATAAACTGCCAGCCGTACTGTTCGGCCTGTTGCTCTATTTGAGTGCGAATAGCAGGATCAGCGGCAGGTAAATTATCCGCCATGCCCATGATAAGACTACGAAAATACAACATAGTGCCACCTACCAGTAACGGGATTTTACCGTTGGCATGTACCTGATCAATGATACGGCTGACATCTTCAACAAATTGGGCAGCAGAATACACTTCTGTGGGATCAATAATATCAATCAGGTGATGGGGATACTGCTCAAGCTCTCTGGCAGTAGGCTTGGCTGTGCCAATGTTCATATCCCGGTACACCAGCGCAGAATCGACAGAAACCAGTTCAAATTTTCCGGTCTCATAGAGCTCACAGGCAAGGGCGGTTTTACCACTAGCGGTCGGCCCCATCAGGCATACCACTCGCTGCTTTTCAGCGCATGGCTTTAGCAGTGAAGAAGTGACTGTTAAGTTCATACTATTCCCCACGGGCAAACAGTTTATCAAGCTGGGTTAAGGGGAAAGCACGCCAGGTTGGGCGACCATGATTGCACTGGCTGGCAAATTCGGTTTGCTCCATTTGGCGCAACAAGGCATTCATTTCGGCAAGGCTGAGCTGACGATGCGCCCGTACTGCCCCATGACAAGCCATACCCGCCAGAATCCTGTCACGGGCTGCGCTTAGATCCGCAGCCTGATTTGCCTGTAAATCAGTTAATAGCTGGCTGATCAGTTTTGAAAAATTAGCGCGGGCCAATAAGGCAGGAACGGCACGCACCACTGCGCTGGTTTCACCATAACGGTCGACTTCCAGCCCTAATCCATGCAAGGTGGGCTGTAATTCCTCAATACGGCTGGCTTGCAGATGGCTTAGCTCAACAATTTGTGGCACCAGTAAATGCTGGGTTTGCCAGTTCTGAGCGTTATCCCATGCTTTTTTAAGCTGTTCCAGTAAAATCCGTTCATGCGCTGCATGCATGTCTACAATAATCAGGCCATCGGTATTTTGCGCCAGAATATAAATACCATGCAGTTGTGCAATGGCAAGTCCCAGTGGATATTCATCAACCCCTGCCGTGCTGGTTATGGCCAGCGAATGATTCAACTCCTGCCGTGCTGGGAGGAGGTAGCTGGCCAGTGCTGCCTGTACCGGAGTTGCATGAGGAACTGAACTGGAAAACCCTGAGGCTGATGGCAATGCCGAATATGTTATTTGCTCAGCTGTATGGCCCGAATCCATACCAGCATGCATAGGGTCATGCGTTGTAGAAGATGACTGAGTTATTGGGTTCTGCTGTAGTGTTGTATGGTGCAATGGCAAAGGATTTTGCTGCATTGCCTGATAAATTTGCTTCTGCTCTACTGAATGATGCGCCTGTTCCATCGACTGACGCTGCAACGGATGCATGGCATCAGCCAGTTCAGCAGGTGCTGTTTTAAACTGGGCTAATATTTGCCGCGCGTGATGGCGCACAAATTCATGCACTTCGCGCTGCGCCAAAAAGCGTACCTCATGCTTGGTAGGATGTACATTGACATCCACTTGTTCTGGTTCAATTTCTAAAAACAGCAGATAAGCCGGATGCTGGTGCCCATGCAAGATGCCTTCATAGGCCATACGCAAGGCATGGCTCACCGTTTTATCCTTGACCATGCGGCCGTTAATAAACAGGTATTGCAGGTCAGCCTGTCCCCGTGCTTCGCTAGGATGCCCAAGCCAGCCCGACAGCTGCATATAAATACTGGAACAGTCCAGCCAATGGGAAGTTTCGGTAAACCGGGCACCCAGAATGCGCCGTACCCGCTGGGCCCGCAGCTCACCACTGTCAGCAATAGGCAAATCCAGCCTGATCTGACCGTTATGGACTAATATAAAAGCCACATCAAAGTGACTTAAGGCCACTCGCCGAACTACTTCTTCAATATGGCCAAATTCGGTACTGACTGATTTTAAAAACTTGCGTCGCGCCGGTACATTAAAAAACAGGTCACGCACCTGAATCCGTGTGCCACGCTGGTGTGCTACGGCGCTAACGGGCTGATTATTTTCTGCTGCGTTATAGGCACTACCATTAATGGTGACCTCATAGCCAATACCTTCATCAGACTGGCTACTGCTTAAAGTCAGGCGGGATACTGCCGCAATGGAGGCCAGTGCCTCGCCCCGAAAACCCAGTGTGGCAATGGCTGATAAATCCTCAGCGCTGCTAATCTTGCTGGTGGCATGGCGCAAAACGGCTAACGGCAAATCATCCCTATGAATGCCATTACCATTGTCCAGTATTTCAATCAGCGTGCTACCGCCCTGCTCAATATGAATCTCTATACGGGATGCGCTGGCGTCCAGTGCATTTTCAACCAGCTCTTTCACCACAGAAGCCGGCCGTTCAATCACCTCTCCGGCTGCAATCTGATTAGCCAGCGCCGCACTTAAGGGCTGAATACGGCGGCTGGCGGACATGGTGACAGAATCAGGCAAACTGCTCATGCAAGCTGTCCTCTAATACTGTCCATGTCTGGCTGTCTGCTGATAATGCACTCAATGTCAAATGACGGGTAAGCTGGTCTTCATCCAGTGTTAGTTCAATCTGATAATCGGCTTTTGGGACTATAGGCTGGCCTTTTTGCGGCCATTCAATGAGTAACAAGGATTTATGTTGTCCAATATGATTGCTGGACTGATCGGCACTTAAATAATCGCGAATACCCATCAGCTCTAGCTCGTAGGCATCCTGCAAACGATACAGGTCAAAATGATAAATAGACTGGCCTGCAATAGTATAGGGTTCAACCAGTGTATAGGTTGGACTTTTTACATTACCCTGATGACCTAGCGCCTGCAACCATGAGCGGGTTAAAGTGGTTTTACCTGCGCCCAGATCACCCACCAGATACACCACGCCATGCCGGATATGCTGTGCCAGTACAGCAGCCAGTTTTTGTGTGGCAGCCTCATCAGGCAATATGAGTGAAATGGTTTGCGCCATAGCAGATGTTTCCCAACCCGAATTAAACCTGCCTATAATAACACTGAAGCTGAAATTTTTAGGCCTTAATCTGTTTTTGGCTATAATCCCTTTTTAATTTTATTACTCGATCGCAATGAATGCATGGTTATGGCTGGTGATTGCCGGATTATTTGAAATTCAGTGGGCGGTTACGCTCAAATATACGGAAGGCTTTACCCGTCTGTGGCCTTCCGTATTTTGCATTGTGGGCATGATTATTTCGGTGTATGGCTTATCAATGGCGCAAAAAACCTTGCCGCTTGGCACCAGCTATGCAGTCTGGGTGGGCATCGGCATTTTGGGTGCTGCCATTTGCGGAATGTTTTTATTTAATGAGCCCAAAACACTGGTAAGATTTGCTTGTATTTTGCTGATTTTAGCTGGAATTGTTGGCTTAAAAGTTACTTCACCTTCATGATTTATTCGTGCTTCAACTACGAAATATCAATTTATCTATGCCACGCGGAATGCCAACGATTTAAATGAACACCCCTTTTAAACCGCCCATGACTGATGGCGTTAGTCCCAGTTGTGTGCATCTGCCCAGCCTTACAGCACAACCTGCTTTTGCCACTCATTGCACTACCATTCTGGATTTTTTAATTCAAAAATTTCCACAAATTTCTTCTGAGGTTTGGATAAACCGTATTTTGGCTCAAAAGGTTTATCAGGATTCAGGCGAACTGGTAAATATGCATAGCGCGTATGTGCCTAACAGTAAAATTTATTATTACCGTGAATTAGCGCATGAAGAACATATTCCGTTTGAAGCACAAATCCTGTTTCAAAATGACCACTTACTGGTTGTCGATAAACCACACTTTCTACCTGTTACACCCACGGGGCGTTTTGTTCAACAAAGTCTGCTGGTACGTTTAAAACAGCAATTAAATTGTGAAGATATTACTCCGATTCATCGTCTGGACCGGGAGACAGCTGGAGTCATGCTGTTTTCGTTACAACCGCAAACCCGGCATTTTTACCAGACATTATTTCAGGATCGCAAGGTTACCAAGCAATATCAGGCGATTGCTGCCTTTCGGGATGATCTAATCTTTCCAGTTGACTATCAGAGTCATATGGTAAAAGGCCAGCCTTTTTTTACCATGCAGGAAATTGAAGGCCCGGCCAACAGTTTTACCCGTATTGAATTACTGGACGTAACACATGATTTGGGGCAAAGTCTGGCCCGCTACCAGCTATATCCTTTAAGTGGCAAACAGCATCAGTTGCGCGTCCACATGGCTGCATTGGGCATTCCTATTTTAAATGATCCCTTTTATCCTACAGTGCAGTTAAAAGCAGACAATGACTACTCAGCACCCTTACAATTGCTGGCACAACGCATTGGTTTTATTGATCCCATCACGCAGCAACCTGTAGAATATGCGTCACAGCAAAACTTGATTCTTTAGCCTGTTTTGTAATGACAATGCAATGATAATTATGCTTTAATGCGCCCTCTGTCAGGCTCGGCTTTTTGTTTATTACTCTTTAGTTAGCAGTTAGTGATAAGTAAATATTGGAAAGAGGTTAACTCATGCGTCGCACGGAAGTTTATCAGGTTCGACTGGATGTCCATGAAAAAAAACAGGCATTTGCAGTGTTTAAGCAACTTGGAATTAGCCCCGCGCAAGCCATTCGCTTATTTTTTCGTCAGGTGGTAGTCACCCGCTCTATTCCATTCCCTATTGAACAAGGTAACGCTGAGCCTATAGAAGCTCCCAAAAAACCCTCTAAAAAGTCGGTTACTGCCAGTGAACTCAGTCATTTATCTGATCAGGATGTTTTTGATCAGCTCAATGAACTACTACAAGCCAATACTGGCTTACCAGAATCTGACAACGAAAAAGATAACAGTAACTTGCAGGACAGCAGTAATTCGGCTAACCATCAGGACCTATAAGGATAAGGCAGCAATAAAAGCATTATGCTGCCCTTAATGGTCAATCTGGGTTTATTCTTCGGTAGATTCGGCGGCTTTAACCCGAATGCCATAGCCATGCACCCGAAGTGTATTCAGCGCCTTAATGGCTTTAATGGCATCACGGCCGTTTTCCATTTCCACAAAACCAAAACCTTTGGATTTGCCAGTTTTGGCATCCAGCACCAGCGTGCAGTTTTTAATCTTGCCAAATGGCTTGAATAACGCTTCCAGCTCAGCTTGTGTGACACTACGCGCCAGATTGCGAATTAATACTTTCATTGAACTCATCAACTTTATCAGAAATAAGCAGCAAATGGCGTTTACCTATGCCATTGCTATCAGTCAGCCTATTAGAACATAAAATGCCAGCCCGCCCTAAAACATTTTCGGAAGCCAATATGGTTTCCTGCGTTTATTTATTCAGGCTTTAGCAAAATAAAACAATTTTTTGTCTTTTCCTTTAAGCCATTTGATAGATGATACGGTTTTCATTGTTTAGTTTTACATGCTTATGAAACATCATTTTTTAGGCCATACTGATATTAAAGTTCCCGAGATTTGCCTCGGCACCATGACCTTTGGCCAGCAAAACACGCAGGAACAGGCCTTTGAACAACTGGATTATGCACTAGAGCGTGGGATTAACTTTTGGGACACCGCAGAGCTATATGCTGTACCGCCCACTCCGCAAAGCTACGGCTCGACTGAAACCATTTTGGGCAACTGGTTTGCCAAAACGGGTAAGCGCAAGCAAGTGACGCTGGCTTCCAAAATTGCCGGGCCAAGTCAGGTAGGTGGCCATATCCGTAACGGTCAAACCCGCTTTAATAAAAAAGATATTTCTAGGGCGCTGGACAACTCCTTAAAACGCCTGCAAACCGATTATCTGGATTTATACCAACTCCACTGGCCAGAACGCCCGACCAATTGCTTTTCCCATCTGGGTTATACCACGCAGATGATTGCAGATACGCCAGCCGATTTGACGCCACTGGCTGAGACGCTGATTGCCTTAAATGATGAAATCAAGGCGGGACGTATTCGTGCCATTGGCCTCTCCAATGAAACGCCTTGGGGAACCATGAAGTTTTTGCAACTGGCCGATGAACTGGGCTTACAGCGTGTGGTGAGCGTACAAAACCCCTATGGGCTGCTCAATCGCACCTATGAAATTGGATTGGCAGAAATTGCCCATTTTGAAAAAGTGGGTTGTCTGGCGTATTCACCGCTGGGGTTTGGCGTGTTGTCTGGCAAATACCTGAATGACCAGAAACCGGAAAATGCCCGCATTACCCTGTTTCCGCGTTTTTCGCGTTATACCAATGCACAAGCAGTCTGGGCAACGGAGCAATATGCAAAAATTGCCGCTGAACAAGGTTTATCGTTGGTGCAATTGTCTTTGGCCTTCGTGCGCCAGCAATTTTTTGTCACCAGTACCATTATTGGGGCGACCACCATGCAACAACTACAGGAAAATATTGATTCTGTTGATGTGGCGCTGAGTGATGAAGTTATGCAACTCATTGAAGCCGTGCATGTGCAACAACCCAATCCATCGCCTTAGGATTTAGTTTGTTGAAACGGGCAAGGTTACTTATAAAAGCAATACTTAAATAATATCAAGCAAGCTGCCTTGCCAAAGTAACCTGCTCATCATTGAGGTAAATCCACTCACCTTCTGCCAAATCATCCGGCAATTTAAACTGGCCAATTTGCTCGCGGTGTAAGGCATCGACATGATTGCCCACGGCGGCAATCATCCGTTTGACCTGATGATACAACCCTTGATGAATAGTCAACACAAGCTGGTTTTCGGCCAATTGAAGGCAGTCATCCGCCGCATAAACACCCTGCTCATTTCGTAACGCCACACCTTGCTTGAGTTGCTCAATCTGTTCATCGGCAATTGGCCGGTTGGTCGTGACGAGATAACGCTTTGCCACATGCTTTTTAGGATGGGTTAATGCCTGTAAAAAAGCACCGTCATCGGTCAGGATTAATAGCCCGGTGGTGTCCTGATCCAGCCGTCCAACACATTGTACGCCACGCTCTATAAATTGTGCTGGTAGCAAACTAAATACGCTGGGATGATGCTGCGGTTGATGTGAGCATTCATAACCTTGTGGTTTATTCAGCGCCAGATAAACTTTTTCGCGGTACTGCCAGCTTTTGCCAGCAACCGCAAATTCAAGCGGTTGTTCATCAGAATGCTGTGTTTCAAAACTCGCTTTGGGATTTCTGCAAACTTCGCCATTAATAGTGACCTTGCCGTCTTCAATCAATTGACGGCATTGCTTACGGCTACCAAAGCCTTGCGATTGCAGAATTTTTTCGAGATGCATACTAAACTTTAAATATATCTTTTAAAAAATCTTAGCACATTCTGACCAACTTGACCAACTTGACCAACTTAACTAAAATCAACTCATGACCAGTGCGCTTTTAGGAGAAAATTATCGTGATTATTAATATTGCCGAAGCCAAAGCGCATCTTTCTGATTTAATCCAGCGTGCCTGTAATGGTGAAGAGATTATTATCGCAAAAAATAATCAGCCGCTGGTTGAGCTGGTAATACATCAGCCCAAAAGTCAGATTAAATTTGGTTTACTGGAAAATGATACGGCAACACAGGATCTGCTCAAAATTATGGATATTGATGTGGCAGACGATTTTTATAATAACGACATTTTTCCTGATACCCAATGAATATTCTCATTGATACGCATATTTTTTTGTGGCTGCTTAAATCACCAAAACAGCTTTCAAAACAACAAGTAGAAACTTTTAAAAACCCACAGAATCAGTTTTATTTGAGCAGTATTAGTATTGCTGAAATCATGATTAAACTTTCTATTGGCAAACTGGTGGTAGACTTTGATCCGATTCAGGCAGCTATAGATAGTGGGCTTAAACTCTTGCCGTATCAGGCTATTGATGCGGTTGCGCTCGGTCATTTACCGTTTCATCATAAAGACCCGTTTGACCGTATGCTGATTGCTCAAGCCAAAACCCAGAATATGCAAATGATGAGTAGTGATACAGTTTTTGGATTATATGGAAAGGTGATTGATTAATCGTTAAATAACCGATTTAGTTCATCCTGATTGGTATTGTAATGTGAATCTTTTTTCCAGATAACTTGATTCAAATTAATATTAAAAAACTCAGAGATTTTTTGTTTTATTTCTGATTTAAACAAATTTTTATCCATATAGATAATATGCTTATTTTGCTTAGATGAATATAAGATGCGTCCTCGTGGATTTTGCTCATATTCCATATTAAAAAGCTCTGGAAATGGTGTTTTTAACTTAGAATTTTCCCAAACATTCACATGATCAAAATTGCTATCAATTAAACCGTTATAGCCTTTAAAACCTTGAGAGATGTCCTCAGCAATCCAAGGACAGTATTTGTATAAAACCAGAAGATGCC
>NZ_MLCN01000029.1 GCF_001982605.1 Alkanindiges hydrocarboniclasticus
TGCGGATACTGCGGATACTGCGGATACTGCGGATACTGCGGATAGCCTAGCCACCATAAGCACTAATGCAAGCGGCCTTGCTTCGGCCAGTGCATCGGAAATTGTGGCCAGTAATGCCAGTCACATCGCCGATAATCCTGCTGAATTCATTGATGAAAAAAATACATCAACGGCTGCTGATGAACCGACAACTGGTGCAGAAGACAACACCCATGCCAGCAAAACGTCTCAGCATGACACCGACCAGCAAATTGTGGACGGTCATGGTGCTGCTAATCCTGCAACCAATACTACCCGCGATGGTGAACTCACTGAAAAAGTAGCAAGCCCTGAAAATCAGCCAGTCAATAAACCGTAATTCAAGCTGCTTGTATTACTTTGATGACAACATAGCCCAGTGAACAAACCGGCAGGACTATCGCCTGTCGGTTTTTCTTTTACGACCATGTAGGTTATTGCTGGGCCAGCCAGTGCATAACGCCCTGAGCGGCCTGACGCCCGGTTGCAAAACAGGCTGTGAGCAAATAGCCGCCAGTTGGCGCATCCCAGTCCAGCATTTCGCCACAGCAAAAAACACCTGTTTTGCGCCTTAGCATTAACTGATCGTCCAGCGCTGCAAGACTAACCCCGCCTGCGGTACTGATGGCTTCATCAATAGGCCGAAAACCTTGTACCTGAATGGGCAGGCATTTTGCCATAGCAGCGACCTGCTGCGGATTTTGCCAGTCAGCCTTAGGCAATGTTTCGCGCAACAAGGCAGCCTTGGCCTGATCCAGACCGGCTTTACGCCAGATATTATTCAGCGACTGCTTGGCCATTGGTTTTAATTTTTGTGCCAGCAGGGTCTGGCTTACATCCGGCAACAAGTCCAGATAAATAATCGCCGGCTGTAACTGTTCAAGCTGTTGGCGTAGTTCACGGCCAAGCCGGTATATCAGGCCACCTTCCAGTCCATAGTGGCTAATCACTGCCTCACCCTGATAAACCCCGCCATCAGCATTAGTATCTGGTGTTACCCAAGCTTTGATGCGCTTTAGGGGTTGCCCGGCCAGTGGCTGCATAAAGTCCGACCAATTGACCTGCACGCCTACATTGGAGGGCTGCAAGGGCACAATGTCCACGTCCTGAGCCTGCAATACAGGAATCCAGGCCGCATCGCTGCCCAGCCTTGCCCAGCTACCGCCGCCCGTTGCCAGAATTACGGCTTTGGCCTCAACAGTGATCACTTGCTCCTGATGCAAAAATTCCAGTTGCTGACCTTGCCAGCCTGTCCAGCAATGTCGGTAAAAAAACTGCACTCCCATTGCTTTTAAGCGATTTAGCCAGGCCCGCAATAAGGGTGCAGCTTTCATTTCCACCGGAAAAATCCGCCCGGAACTGCCCACATACGACTCAATGCCAAGGCCCTGCATCCAGTCCTGAATCCAGCGGGCGTCACATTGCACCAGCATGGGCTTTAACCATTCGGGCTGGTCATAGCGCTGCACAAACTGCTCAAAGGCTTCATTGTGGCTAATGTTAAGTCCGGTTTTTCCTGCCATTAAAAATTTGCGCGCGGCCGAGGGCTTTTGCTCATACACCTGCACCATATGGCCCGCCTGTGCCAGCACTTCTGCTGCCATCAGTCCGGCTGGCCCGGCACCTACAATCACTATCGGTAAATTGCTTAATGAGCGGGTATTTTCAGGCCTATTAATAGCGTGCCACAGGGCTGATGTAGTCATTTTACCCAATCATCAAAACGGGTTTGATACTGGGCAGGCTTGGTAATAATCAGCTCCTCACACGGTTCGCCGCGTGCCAGATATTTCACCTCAAAATGGGTACGTGCCGATTCAGCTGCAATCGCCTGCCGCACAAATGGCAGCTTCCAGACCTGTTCAAGCTGGCTGGCAGCTTCATCCAGATAGGCTGGAATATTGCTGGCCAGTGTAATGCGGGCATTGTCCTGCAAACGCGACAGCAGGAACTCAAAAAATGGCATGTTCAGCCAGCGCTGCGCCGGATTTTTTGGTTCCGGATTGGGATACAGCAAAAATAACTGCTCAACCGTTTTTGGCAACACGGCATGCACCACCCAAGGAATGGCATCGGCATGCACCGGATATAAATTTTCCAGTTGATGGTCCTGCTGACGTGCTACAAATACCTTGAATTTTGCACTGGTACGCTCAATGGCCACCAGTGTTTTGTCGGGATTCTGCTCGGCAAACAAAATTGCATGCCGCCCCATGCCTGCACCAATTTCCAGACAAATGGCTCGCTCAAACTGCGGAACCACAAAATTGCGCGGCGCTTGCAGGTACTGGGGCTGAAATAAACGCGCAGACATGGCCAATCCCCTAAAACGGTTTACGGTTAAAACTAACTATTGATACGCGTAACATCATACTCATGCGGTGGCTGTAAAGAGTGTATTACAAGCAGTATAAAAATGCCCTGAGCTTACCGGATAAGCGCATTTGGCATAGTCTAGCAAGAGTTTCACCAGTTTGCTGAGATTGTACAGAACTCCACATTGCAAAAAAATCTCAAGCTTTTACACTAAACCATTTCCTGAATGCAAAACCTGTTAATGCCATGTCCAAACCTGTTACCTTCCCCTGCCCGCACTGCAAAAAGCCATCACTATGGCATGATAATCCATCGCGTCCGTTTTGCTCAGAACGCTGCAAGCTGATTGATCTGGGCGCATGGGCCAATGAAGACTACAAGATTGCCAGCCCAACCGCGCCTGAGCTAACCGAGCATCAGTCTGAAGATGACCTGAATGACTAAATTGAGCCTAAAAATACAGCTTCCCTTGATGGCTAAGCCTGTAAGTTTCATTCTGGCAGGATGGTTTGAACTGGCAGGATGGTTTGAAGGCTGCAAATAAAAAACTCCCATCATGATTAACGGGAGTTTCAGGGTTACTATTTTGTGCAGTGTTTTGTTGTTATCAGTATAGCCAGCAATGATTCATTAATTGGCCAATGGGGCTACCGCTTTGGAAATAATCTGGTTAAGAACCCATTTGGTTTCCAGCTGGCCTGATGCTGGGTTTTGCATAACATCCTGTCTCACATCCAGAATATAGGAGTAGCCCGGTTCAAAGTTAAAGCCTTCAATACTGGTTTTTAGTGGATTAAAGTTGCTTTCGTAACGGTTGCGGTATTGCAGGCATTCAATCTGGCCCCCGTTGATGCTGTCACACAGTGCCTTGCGTGGTGAAATTTCGATCAGGAAGCTGGAAATAGGTTTTACCTTAACTGCCTTAATCTCGCCGTTCTTGACCACAGGTGCTTTGGTGTCCATATTGTGGTTGGTCTGGCAGGCCGTTAGGGCCACAGTGCCTGATGCGATGGCAGCCAACGCCAGTTTTTTTAGCAGCATGTGTTTCATCATTCATTACTCCAGTTTAAAATTTTAAAAATTTTGTAATAAGCCTAGAGTAAAGGTTTTTCGATGAATTACCAGTAACTTACACAATTTAGAAAAATACTGTGTCTGTAAGAAAATATTTTATGACAAAAAGTTACATGCTTTTATCCTGCGCGCCCTGCCAGAAATGGATTGGTTCGTTTTTCCTGCCCGATGGTTCCCATAGGGCCATGTCCAGCAATAAAACGTGTGTTATCCGGCAGGCTAAACAGCTCACGCTGAATGGATTCAATCAACTGCGCATGGTTGCCGCGCGGAAAATCAGTACGTCCAATCGAACCGGCAAACAGCACATCGCCTGTCCACACCAGATTTAAATCCCTGCTGTACAGCACCACGTGGCCCGGGGTATGACCCGGCGTAAACCGCACCTCAACCGGATACTGGCCCAGATACAGGGTTTCATTGCCGTTTAGCCACTGATTAACCACCACCGGCTGCGGCACTGGAAAGCCAAACATTTTTGATTGCTGCTCCAGTGCATCCAGCCAGAAGGCATCTTCGGCATGCGGGCCAATTACTGGCACCTGATAACATTGTGCCAGTTCCCCCACCGCACCGGCATGATCCAGATGCCCATGCGTCAGCCATAGCGCAACCAGCTTGACTTGCAACTGCTCAATAGCCTGCTTGAGCCGGGCCACATCACCACCCGCGTCAATCAGCACCGCCTCACGGCTTTCATCGTCCCACAGCAAGGTACAATTTTGCGCAAAAGGGGTAACGGTCAGGATTTGGTAATGCAACATGATGTATCTCTATAGGCAACGATGATATAAGCAGCGGTAATATAGCCAGCAGGTTGATTTAGATTCAACTGGTCAGGCCAGATTGGAAGGCTGTGTAGCCGCCACAATACCTGAACTCAGGAACCCATCAATAAATGGGGTGGTTAACGCTTCAATCAAGTCGAGATGCAGCGGCTGATCATTTAGCGCCGGAATGTAGTTGTATACCTTGCCCCCGGCCGCAAGGAATATATGCTGGTTTTCCAGTGAGAGCTCCTCAAGGGTTTCGAGGCAATCGGCCGAAAATGCCGGGCTCATCACCTGTACATGTTGAACGCCCTGCGCAGCCCACTGCTGCAACAAGTCACTGGTATATGGCTTAACCCACTCCTGTTTGCCAAAGCGTGACTGAAAGCTAATTGCCCACTGTTCATCCTGCAAGCCCAATGCCTGTGCTACCAGTCTGGCCGTGGCATGGCAGCGCTCTGGATAGGGATCACCCTTGTCAGCATACGGCTGTGGAATACCATGAAAAGACATCAGCAGTTTGTCAGGCTGGCCATGTTGTTGCTGGTAATCCCGTACACTTTGCGCCAGTGCCTTGATCAGTAGTGAATGCTGGTAATAATCCTTGATCATGCAAATGGACAACATATTACGCTGGCGCGACGTCCATTGGTTGACCGCATCAATGGCAGCGCCTGTGGACGTGGCCGAATACTGTGGATACAGCGGCAGCACAATGACATGCTCAATGCCATCATGTTTAATCTGGTCCAGTGCGCCTGCTGTACTGGGCGTCCCATAACTCATGGCAGGAAGCACCCGGATATCGGCATGGGTATAGCGTTGTTGCAGGCGGGTTTGCAGTAAATCTACCTGTCGTTGCAGGATGAGCCGCATGGGGGAATCGCCGTCTTGCCAGATGCTGGCATAAGCTTTGGCCACCCGCCTGGGCCGAAATGGCAGGACAAACAGGTTAAGAATTATGGCCCACAGCAGTCGGGGAATTTCGATGACGCGCTGATCCGACAAAAACTGCTTTAAAAACTTGCGGACTGCCGCAGGTGTGGGCGCATCCGGTGTCCCCAGATTCATCAAAACAACGGCCAGACGTGGTTTGGATACCGTAGTGCCGGGTAAAGCAGAGGTCGATACAGCAGGCTTGGCAGAAACAGGCATGGACAGTAGGCAATGACAGGAATAATTATTCTAAACTTAGCAAGGCTGGCCCAAAATTACAAAACCTTTAGCGGCATTTATACAATAGCAATTTAAGGATAAAACGATGAATGAGTGATAAAACACAGTTAAATGGCTTTTTTGCCCTGATTAATGGTCATTAAGGTTTTTTCGGCCTGTGGCGTAAGCTCCCATAACAGGCGCTGGCGGTTATCGCGGCCGGTGGGCACAATCCAGTTATTGTGTTTAAGCTGCATTTTAATGGTATGCAAGGCCCGGATATTAATCTGGCTGCGTGCTGTGGCATGTGCGCGTGGCATAACTTCACGTACATCACCCAGCGAAGTCTGGTTTAAAAATTCATTAATGACGCGGGAAAAATTTTCTTCTGGTGCAGCCGGGCTAAAACCGGGTCCCAGCACCGCAAGTATTTCACCCCACTTCATTTTACGCTGTGGACGCAGTTCCTTAAAGTTACCATCCTGATAGGCATGGACTTTATAGTCAAAGGCAAACAGCTCGTCAGGATTAACCCGTGGAATCTGGATGGCTTCCTCACGAAACACATTACTTTTAAGCTCCAGCTGGGCAATTTTCTGGCGTAACTGGTCAACTTCTTCTTGTAGCTTCTGGGTGTTTTGCGGACGAATCCAGCCTGCCGAAGGATGACGTTCAATCATTTGTGGCATGGCATGGCGCACGGCCATTTCCAGATCACGCATGTTGCGATAGCTTACCACCACATCGCGCTCACGCTGGAGCTGCTGGCGAAAATCGCTAAACTTGGATTTGCCTTCACCGGTTTTTTCCTGCAATTCCGGCGCACGGCTGTCGGGTGCTTCATGCATGAGCACCAGAATCGGCTTTTGCTTGGTTACTGCATAAATGTATTCAAGGTGCATATAGCTAACGCCAGACGCAGACAAGTCGCCGTAGCAACCGCCCAGCAGCAGCACAAAGTAATCACAGTCATCAATCTGGCGACGGGCAAATGCCGTGGTAAGCGGTGTACGCTGTTCCAGACCCCAAGAAAAAAACCCCTGACTGACAAGCGCCTGTGACAATACAACGCGTTCAGCTTGCATATCTACACCTGAGGTGCAGATAAAAACATGATAGCGTTTGTCAATCATAACGACATCCTTGCTAAATCACCCATCAATGCACACAGAGTCAGCATGTGATATTCATCACATTATACTGCAAGTTCATTGCAAAAATGGTCACTTTTATCCCAATAGTGGTATTTACAAGCATTTTACGCTTACGTCCTCATCGCTGGGCAGTCTACCGCTCAATTCTGCGCGACGCAACTGGCGGATATTGATTCAATATCCGCCTGCTGTACCGAAATTAAAGCAGGTGAAAACGATTTTATTAAACTGTTAAGTACCGGCTGTGCTGTATTCGCATTTCCGGTAACAAAGCATTGTAGCTTAACTACTGGTTGCTTTGCACTTTCAATTTCAGTACTCAGGGTATGACCCGGATAATTGAGTGCCTGCGCGGCAAGTACCCGTCCCGTTTGCCGTGCTACTGCCAGCCCCGAATCCACCAAAACAAACTGCTCGCCAAATACCGCACGGATACTGTGTTTTAAAAAGGGATAGTGGGTACATCCCAGCACCAGATGATCTGCCCCGGCCTGCTGTAACGGACGCAAAATCCTTTCCAGCTCCTGCTGGCAGGCATTGCTGTCCTGCTGGCCCTGCTCGACAAAAGGCACCAGCGCCGGACTTACTGCTGTCAGCACCTGTACCTGTGCTGGTACGGCCACCTGAGCAATCACATCCTTAAGCAAATTACCACGCAAAGTTCCCGGCGTTGCCAGCACACCCACAACCTTTGAACGGGATTTTAACACGGCAGGCTTGACCGCTGGCACCAGCCCAATAATGGGAAACCCCGGCCCATAGTGTTCACGCAAGGGTGTCAGGCTAAAAGCAGAAGCGGTATTGCAGGCTATGACTACAGCCTTGCAGCCTTGTGCATGCAGCCAGTGCACAGCCTGCGTGGTGAGCTGGCAAATTTCATCATCACTGCGCTCACCATAGGGGACATGCTTGGTGTCTGCCAGATAAATAATGGCTTCGTGCGGCAAATAAGCCTGCAATTCCTGCACAATGGACAAGCCACCCATGCCAGAGTCAAACACTCCAATCGGGGCAAAGACATGCTGTGCCTGACTGGCAGCTAATGCAGGAGACAAAAAATCGGTAAGCGTAGACTTCATAGGCGCAGCATTTGCACGTGAGCGGGACTGGACACAAGCCAGCAATTTATAAAATATTTTCTCTGGCAAACAGTGGGATGCCTTGACTGCTTTTTTAATCTTTGATTAAAGCTGTACCAAAGCCGCGTCAAACATCACACAATTAACCAGTTGCGCTATTCTGCCAGCGCCTCACTATTTAAGCAAAACTCAAAATCACCACTGCTGAATTTTACAACGGTTTGTCCATCCTGCTCCAGAAATTCACCTTCATTCAGCAAATGGTAAAATGCATTGCGATGGATCAGCGCGTCCAGATTCCAGCGTACATTGATATAAGGCCGGATTTCACCCGCATAACTACGCAAAAACACCGGATGCTGGGCATCAATGACAATGACGTCATCAGTCTGGGTGATACAGGTTAAATATTGCTTGCCATCGGTACACACTGTTTCAATGCGGGTCACCAGCAAAGGTGCGTCTTCCACTTCAATAAGCAACTTTTCAACCGGGGTTTTTAAGTAATACTGGCCGTCGTCCTCGCACCATAGTACTGTTGAAAACAGCCGGACAAGCCGTTCCCGATTAATTTTTGAGCCTTCATGCCACCATTCGCCATTGGCCTTGACTGTCAAGTTCATACTTCCGCATACCTGCGGGTTCCAGCGCTCCAGTGGCGGGATCGCCCGCTTGGAGTGGCCATCATAATCCTGAAGTAAAGCCGCGATTTTGCTAAGGCTGGCACCGGGTGAAACCGCTTCGGACTGTGGGGTTAATGACTGGCTTTCTGACTGATTTTTGGGTAGGTTTGCTTCATTCATTGTCTAATATGTCCAAGTTGACACCAAATAATCAACGTATTGCCAATTGGCTTAAACCTGTGAATAACTTTATACTATAGGATAATGCTTAAGACACACCTTTTTTGTGTCTCACTGTACTCATGGCAGCACCGGACAATGCCTGGCGAATTGCCTTGAAGCATCTTACGGTTGCCACCCTTATCATATGAGGAGTCCTTCATGGAACACATCGAACGCGAAGCGATGGAGTTTGACGTGGTCATCGTTGGTGCAGGGCCTGCCGGTCTTGCTGCCGCTATTCGCCTGCGCCAATTGGCAATTGAAAAAGACATGCCTGAACTATCGGTTTGTGTGGTAGAGAAAGGTTCCGAAGTCGGCGCTCACATTTTATCGGGTGCAGTGCTGGAACCCCGCGCGCTAAACGAATTGTTCCCGGACTGGAAAGAACAGGGCGCGCCACTGAATGTTCCGGTGACTGAAGACAAAACCTATTTCCTGCTGTCTGATGAAAAAAGTGTGGAAATGCCACATTTCTTCGTTCCCAAGACCATGCACAACCCGGGCAACTATGTAGTTAGCCTTGGTAACGTGGTGCGCTGGCTGGGCCAGAAAGCCGAAGAAATGGAAGTGTCCATTTTCCCGGGCTTTGCTGCAGCTGACGTGCTGTACCATGAAGATGGCAGCGTGCGCGGTGTGGTAACTGGTGACATGGGAATTGGCAAGGATGGTCAGCCAACCCATAACTTTGCTCCGGGCTATGAGCTGCTGGCCAAATACACCATTTTTGCTGAAGGCTGCCGTGGTCACTTAGGCAAGCGCCTGATGAGCCGTTTTGATTTGTGCAAAGATTCTGATCCTCAGCACTACGGGATTGGCATTAAAGAACTGTGGGATATTGACCCTGCCAAGCACAAGCCAGGTCTGGTCATGCATGGTGCTGGCTGGCCACTGACTGAAACTGGTTCAAGTGGCGGCTGGTGGTTGTACCATGCTGAAAACAATCAGGTTACTCTGGGCATGATCATGGATCTGTCCTATAAAAATCCGCATGCCTATCCGTTTGAGGAAATGCAGCGCTGGAAACACCATCCCCTGATCAAGCAATATCTGGAAGGCGGCAAGCGTATTTCCTACGGTGCGCGTGCTGTGGTTAAAGGCGGCTTAAATGCCCTGCCCAAGCTGACTTTTCCGGGCGGCTGCCTGATTGGTGATGATGCAGGTTTCCTGAACTTTGCCAAAATCAAAGGCTCACACACCGCCATGAAATCCGGCATGCTGTGTGCCGAAGCAATTTTTGAAGCCATTGCAGCTGGTCGCTCTGCTGATGAAGTTACGGCGTACACCGACAAGTTCAACAATAGCTGGTTGCGTGAAGAATTATTCAAGTCACGTAACTTTGGCGCGGCCATGCATAAGTTTGGTACGTTTGTGGGCGGCGGCTTTAACTTTATTGACCAGAACATTTTCCGCATTCCGTTTACCCTGCGTGACCTGATGCCGGATTACAAGTCGCTGCAAACGGTTCAGGAAAATAACCACAAGCCAACCTATCCAAAGCCTGATGGCAAAATCAGCTTTGACCGCTTGTCGTCTGTGTTTATTTCCAACACCGTCCATGAAGAAAACCAGCCAGCGCATTTGAAGCTGACTGACCCGAACATTCCGGTGGAAATCAACCTGCCAAAATGGGCCGAACCCGCACAGCGTTACTGCCCGGCTGGTGTATATGAAATTGTAAATGATGGCGGTGCCAACAAAGACCAGCCACGTTTCCAGATCAATGCGGCCAACTGTGTACACTGCAAAACCTGTGATATTAAAGACCCATCACAAAACATCACTTGGGTAACCCCAGAAGGTGGTGGTGGCCCGAACTATCCCAATATGTAATTTGGATAGGATTGAAAAGAGCCTCGATCTAATATCGGGGCTTTTTTATTCTGGAAAAGAACAATTTTAAATCAATATTTTTATTCCAACTTCGCTGCCACAACAAACCAGCTTTTGTTTTCAATCTGCGCCAACTCGTCAATAGTGGGCTGTACTGCTGTGTCCCTAAAGCCCTGAATCAGTGGATGGGCTGTACCAATGCAAATATCCAGCGCTAGCCGTGTGGTATTGAAGTCATAGCGGCCACGGTGAATCATCTGCGAATTAAACACCAGCACATCGCCCTGCTTTAAGGTAATGAGCTGGCTGTGTGGCAAGTCATCATGTTGCTGATGACCAGCCTTGGCAAAACGTACCTTGTGTTCAAGGTCTGAATCCCAGTGCTGATGGCTATGCGGAATCAGCTCAATGCCAGTTTCATCCAGCAATGGAATGCGTACATGCAATGAGGTCAGTTCAGCATGCACCTGCTGTTGCTGTGCATCAGGTATCGGACTGTATTGCAGGTCACGGTGCCAGTAGTTTTGCTTATTTGGGTCAGCCGGGTTAAAAAACAGCTGGGTGTTATGAAAATATAAATTTTCGCCAAACAATGCCTTTAAATGGTCAACCAGTACGGCGCAGGACAATTGCTGAAAAAACTCCAGCCGCTTTTCAGTCTGCCGCACAAAATATTGTGGCAGCGTGAGTGAGTGCATATTGACCAGCTGATCAAAGCCTGGGCTATGCTGGTTTTGGCCAAGCCATTGCTGATAAATGGGTTCAATACTTTGGCGAAGCTGGGTAATTTGAAAGGTGTCCAGAAGCTGCGGCAAGATCATATAGCCCTTGTGCTGATAATGTTGCTTATACCCTTGAAGGTATTGCTGTTGCAGGCTTTTATCCATTATGTGCTCTAAAATGCTGCCCTTGCCTACTGTTGCTTTTCACTGTTTTTGGCGCTTTCAGCCAGCTCGGCATTCACATAACTGACAATCATGCGGGTTACGCCCTTGATCATGTCGTCAAAGCTGATATTGGGATTTGGCATGATCAGGTGGCGGATAATCGGAAAAATGCCGCTATTGATGCAAATATATGCCATGGCCGGAATATTGGGTACGCGCAGGTATTTGGGGTTATTCATCACATAACGCATGATCAGCTCCATCAGCCCCTGCTCCATTTTATCCACGTATTGCTCGTACTCCAGCGCGCCAACATACCGCACACATTTCAGGTAGCGTTCATTGTCACGCTTAAGCAAATTACTGAATTCATAAAACATGATTTCCAGCGCCTGTTCCAGTTCAACCTGAACCAGCAATGGTGCAATGTTTTTCAGCATCATCAGCACTTCATCGGTAAAGTGCCGACCCATGGCAGCGTAGATAGCTTCCTTGTTTTTAAAGTACTCGTACAGCGAACCTACACTGATACCAGCAATTTCAGCAATATGCCGTGTGGTCGTGCCCTCCATGCCACGTTCCACCATGCAGATAAAACCTGCCTCGATAATGGCATCGACGGTGATTTTGGCACGTGTCTGCTGTGGCTTTCTGACCATAAAACACCCGAATTTAATCCGAACAGATGATCGGATTATAGTGAATGAACTGGGGCATCAGGTCAATTGCCCATCTGCCTATCCCTTTAAAAACCAGTACTTGTTTACAATTAATTGGATTTATTCAACTGTAGTCACTGTAATAGCTTAGTCCAGTATATTTGCAGCTTTTATTTTTTCTTGATATCAAACAGATACTGTGTTTTACCATTGTGTTGCTGCTGTTGCTGCTCAAGCAGTTCATGGCCCAGATGCAGGCAAAATTTGGGAATATCCCGTGTGGTCGACGGATCAGTGGCCACTACCTGAATAATTTGCCCCGACTGGCTTTTACGCACGGCCTGATGCAACATCATTACCGGTTCAGGGCAGTTAAGGCCGCTGGTGTCCAGAATAATAGGCTCAAGAGCAACGCCATCCGGCACAGGAACAGCAGGGTTTTGGGAATTTTCAGACATAAAAATTGGTAATTGCCAAGGGTAGCGCCCTACATTTTAACATCATATTTAAAAAATAAAAAAATCACCAAATTGAGTTTCTCACCTTATACATATTAATAGCCCTAGCATGACGTTAACTGAGGCTATTGCTGGTTGTCATCGGCCATTTCAGGTTTCCGGTTTATCTGAAATCCCGGAAATTTCCTATAAATTCATTGGCTGGACAGGCTAAAAAGGGCCTTACAAGTTTTAATGCAAGAATGCCCAAGCTCAGTTATGATAGCCCTATCCTTTTTTGTTTTTGACTTGAGATTTAAAAATGCGTGAGGAACCAGGCCCGTCGTGGACAATGCGTGGCCTTAAAAAATGGTTATCAACTGCACCAGAAACCCGTGATGAACTGATGAAACTGGTGCATGATTCACGAAAATTTTTAGAACCCGATACCGTCGACATGCTGGAAGGCGTACTGGATCTGCCCGCTACCCAGATCCGCGAGATCATGACGCCGCGTCCGGCCATTGTCAGCGTGTTTGAAGACGATGCCCTGCTGGACATTTTGCCGGTACTGATTGAATCGGCACATTCCCGTTTTCCAATATTTTCTGCCAGCGATCAGGACACGGTGGTAGGCATCTTGCTGGCCAAGGATTTGTTGCCCGTACTGGGCCAGTCCAACCAGCTAATTGATGTTAAGAGCCTGATGCGCCAGCCGGTTTTTGTACCGGAAACCGCACGTTCTGATCAGGTGCTGCGCATGCTCAAGCACACGCAAACCCATATTGCCATTGTGGTGGATGAATACGGCACTACGTCTGGCATTGTGACGCTAGAAGACCTGCTGGAAGAAATTGTGGGTGAAATTGAAGACGAGCATGATGTCGATGACCCGCTGGCTGAATACATTGTGCCAGACCATGAAATCTCTGGCGCGTGGCTGGTACAGGCCCTCACCCCCATTGAGCATTTTAATGATGTACTGAGTGCCGATTTTTCAACAGAAGAAGTGGAAACCATTGGCGGCCTGCTATTGCAGGAAATCGGCCGGGTTAGTGATCTGGAAGGCCAGATCGTGAACCTGAATGAATGGACCTTCAAGATTTTACAGGCTGATGCCCGCAGCATTATTCTGGTTAGAGCTGTCAAAGCATGAGAAATGTATTTGCACGCCTGAATAAAAACAAAAGTAAGACTGGCAAAAAAGCTACTGATCCAAAACTGCCATTAATTAGTGCGATGATTTTTGCCTTGCTGGCTGGTGCCATGCTGCCGCTATCCCTGTCGCCCTATGAGTGGTGGTGGTTCGCGCTGATTTCCCCCGCCATTTTTTATGTGTTATTAAACAACCGCACCACTAAACAGGCCTTCTGGATTGGCCAGAGTTATGGCTTTGGCCTGTGGACGGTGGGTGGCTTCTGGCTGTATACCTCCATTCATGTGTATGGCGATACGCCAATGCCGCTGGCCCTTGGCATGATTGCTTTTGTTGGTATGGGCATGGGCCTGTTTAATGCCATTCAGGCAGCCTTATACCGGCGCTTTTTTGGTCACAGTCCGCTCACCTTTGCCCCGCTGTGGGTATTTGCCGAATGGACCAAGACTTGGATTTTTACCGGTTTCCCGTGGCTGTTTGCCGGATATGCCTTTACTACGTATCAGCTCGATAACTTTGCGCCGCTGGCTGGTATTTATGCGGTGTCGTTTGTGGTGATTTTTATGGCGGCCAGTCTGGTGGAGGTCGCCAAAGGTCGCCTGTTATGGGCCTTGCCTTCCCTGTTACTGGTGGCCATTGCTGTGGGCTTGGGGCAGGTTCAATGGACCATACCCAAAAAATCTGCGCCGCTCACCGTGTCCCTGATTCAGGGCAATATTCCACAGGACTTAAAATGGCTGACTGAATATCAGGGCCAGACACTGGCCATTTATGCCGGCTTAAGCCAACAGGAATGGGGCCGTGATCTGGTGGTGTGGCCGGAATCCTCGATCCCATTATTTCAGGCCGATGTGCAGCCGTTCATTAACGCGGTATCACAGCATGCCGCGCAGTCCGGTTCAGCGTGGGTGACCGGCATTCCGTATGCCGAGCTCAACACCTATAACCCGGTCACCAATAGCTATGATGAGTTTTATAATGCCATTATGGCGGCAGGCAAGGATTCGCAGGGTTTGTATAAAAAGCAGCGTCTGGTGCCATTTGGTGAGTATGTGCCGTTATCAGGTACGCTAAAATGGGTACTGCCCTCGCTTAAAAATGACGTCAGCATGACCAGTTTTAGTGCCGGTAGCAGTGATCAAAAGCCGTTATCCGTCAAGGGACACCGGTTGGCGGCAGCCATTTGCTATGAAGTGGCGTATCCCAACCTGACCCGTAACAATGCGCGGCGCAGTGATTTTCTGGTTACGCTGTCCAATGATGCCTGGTTTACCGGCACGGATGGTCCATGGCAGCACCTGCAAATGGTGCAAATGCGTGCCAAGGAAAATGGCCGCTGGTTTATTCGTGCCACCAATACCGGTGTAACGGCATTTATCAATCCGCAAGGGCACATTGAGCGCCTGCTTAAACAGGATGTGCGCGGTGTATTACGCGGTGACTTACCAGCCATGCAGGGCAGTACGCCCTATATGCGTTTTGGTGACTGGCCTATTTTAATGCTTAGCGGTTTGCTATTGCTATTGGGATGGTGGGTCAAGCGCAGCAGCCAGCCCTTACGTCGCTAAACTGAATTCACAGGAACCTTCATGATTACCTTGCACCACCTGAATAACTCGCGCTCACAGCGGATTTTGTGGCTCATGGAAGAACTGAATATTCCTTACCAGATCAAGTTTTACCAGCGTGATGCCAAAACCATGCTGGCCCCGCCAGAACTCAAAGCCGTGCATCCGCTGGGCAAGTCGCCAGTGATTACCGATGATGGCCATCCGATGGGGCATCATGGTCAGGTAACGCTGGCCGAATCGGCTGCGATTATTGATTATCTGGTCAAAACTTACGGCAATGGCCGCCTGATGCCAGCCAACAACAGCCCGGAACGCATCCGTTATGATTACTGGATGCATTATGCGGAAGGCTCAGCCATGCCACCGCTGGTGATGAAGCTGATTTTCAACCAGATTCCCAAACAAAAAATGCCTTTTTTTGCGCGTCCTATTGCTCAAAAAATCACGGAGCGCGTGGTAGGGACTTATATTGATCCACAACTTAAGCTGCATCTGGATTATTTAAGCAATGAATTGCAACCATCCGGCTGGTTTGTAGGGAATGATTTTTCAGCAGCAGACATCCAGCTTAGTTTTCCGCTGGAAGCAGCGTCACAACGTACCAACCTCAAGCAGCAATATCCCAAGCTGGTGGATTTCCTCAAGCGGATTCATGCACGGCCAGCCTATCAGCGCGCGCTACAAAAAGGCGGTGCCTATGCTTATGCAAACTAAGGCTTATGCAAAATAGCGTCTGTGCGCAATCATCATTACAGCCCGGATTATTCAACTTTCGGTAAGCGCAGGCGAGCCAGTAAATTGCGTTCAAAGGCTTGCCAGTCCGCTGTACTGGACTGGTTTTCTATCCCGTTTTCGGTGGATGCAATAATTTCCAGCCGGTTATCGCCGAAGCCGTCATGGCTATGATAATTCAACTGGGTTGGCGTAAAGTTAATGGCAATCCAGCCTTGTTCGGTATGCATTACGCCTTTAATACGCAGCCAATTGCAGGCGGTTAACAGACAATCAATTAAGGCTTGCTGCTCAAATTGCCACGCCGCCGGAAAGCACCAGCCTGCCACCGCATGACCTAACGCCTGCTCTATATAATGAAACGGTGGCTCCAGCGCATTGGAATCTGCTTGCTGCTGCGTTAATTCAACTGACTGTGGGCCAACCTTACTTTGGCTAATATTAAGCGGATTTAGCAGAGGCTGCCGTTGTATCGGTTTAACAGCAGGCAATTGTTGAATTATTTTAAAATCCAGCCTGCCCTGATCCACTCGATAAACCTGCTGCTCAAACTTGGGATACTGTGCAATAAGTTGCTGTATGGCCTGTTCATGCGCTGCCTGAATCTCCTCTGCATGTGAAACCAGCAGAATATCCGATACTTCCAGCTGGCTGATCAGCGTACTGTGCTGCCGATAGCGCTGGGCCAGCAACATGGTGGCACTGATCACACACACCACGGCCTGCAACTGTAAACTGGTTTGCCAGTGGCTTTGGCTGAGCTGGTCGATCAGTTGATCAGCATGGGCCAAACCGGTCGGTTCGATAAACAGGCGATCTGGTTTGGCTTGCTGTAACAAGCGAGACAGCGCCACCTGCATGGGCAACTGGCTGGTACAACACAGGCAACCGCCAATCACCTCCTTGATGGCAATGCCATCCTGCTGGCGAATCAACGCCTGATCCACACCTATTTTGCCAAGCTCATTAATCAGCACCGCCCAGGTTTCACCCACTGGTTTTTGTGCCAGCAAGCCATTAAGCAGCGTGGTTTTTCCTGCGCCTAAAAACCCGGTAATGATATGGGTAGGCACGGCCTGAATCAGTGGCTTCAGCATGCATTGAACCGTTCGTTAAAGTATATTGTTATAATATAACATTAAAATCAATCCAGTGAATGCTGTTCAATCTACCGATCAATCCGGTTTGCAGCGTTTAGACATGCCACAACGCAGCGTTGCAAAAACGTATCTTGTTGGGTGATTTAATATCCGCATAATAGACTTATCGCAACGATAAATATTCAGGAGAAAAACAGCATGAACAACTATATTCATAAAAGCGAAAACCGTGGTCATATCAAAGCAGGCTGGCTGGACACCAAACACAGCTTTTCATTTGGTAGCTGGCAAGACCCGCGTTACATGGGTGTGTCTGCATTGCGGGTGATTAATGAAGACATTATTGCTGCCAATCAGGGCTTTGGCCGTCACGGGCATGACAACATGGAAATCCTGACTTATGTGTTGTCTGGCAAACTGAGCCATCAGGACAGTATGGGCAATATTGAGCATATTCCTGCCGGCGAATGGCAACTGATGAGCGCCGGTACTGGCGTGCAGCACAGTGAAATGAATACCACTGACCAGCCAGTGCATTTACTGCAAATCTGGCTGTATCCCAATGTGCAAAATGCTGAGCCAACTTACCAGCAGGTGAGTCTTGACCCACGTGACCAGCCAAACCAGTGGCATCACATTGTATCGCCCACACAGGATACACCGCTGTTCATCCGGCAGGATGCAGTGATTTCAGCCGCTTACCTGCATGAAGGTAAAAATTTGTCGCTGGAACCACAAAAAGCGCTCAATTACCTGCATGTGATTGAAGGCAAGATTCGGGTAAATGATGAGGTGGTACAAACCGGAGACGCGATTGTGTTTGAAGGCAATGCTGAAATTATTGCCGATACTGATGCACATTTGCTGTGGTTTGATTTGCCAGCCAAGGCTTAATCCACGAGCTAAAATCCCTGCCCTATTTGGCAGGGATTTTATAATTCATCTTAACTGCAATCCCAGTTATAAAGCACCTTTGAAAAATCCCTGTTTTTTAAATCTTCCGGGCGGATAAAAAAGTTAGCCACACCTACATCGCCCCACATGATATCCACATCGCTTGAGTAATCACTATCCATTTGAAATAGCAATATATAATCCTGAATATCCTGATCATATTCGCGCGGATCAGCCTGTGTAAAAAATGGATAGCCACCTAGCTTGTGGCCTGTACTGCCAAACTGTTCATTATAAATTTCATAAAACTGGTCATTTTCATCACCGCTATAAGGTTCACGCAGCATCCAGCGCGAAAACGAGAAGTCGCTCAGAGAAACAGGTGCCTGTTTCAGCACGGCATGTAAAGCATATTGTCCGGTTATTGGGGTTAAACGATCTGGTATCTGGGGTAGAAAGCCAAAATCGGTCAGAAGCTGACTTTCATCACGAATTACTTCTTCAAAATACACGACCCGGAAACTATCCTGCTTGAATGGCTGGTCAAAATCAGCGCCATACAGGTCATCATCAGCGGCAATATAAAACTGCAATATGCCTTGATCCGGAAAATTTTCTAGCGTTGGTAACTCGGCAAAATTAAATTGCGCCAGTAACACCAGCGGGCTGCCTTCATCATCCACAGGATACGGCTGGTCTAAGGGTGAATAAGGCAAGCCACCAAACTTGCTTTGCCATAAATCAAGCTGTGCAGCGGGTTTGGCTTCAATGGCAAGATAAGACTTTAAGCTGCTTTGAATGCCTTGTTCCAGCGGTTTTAATATTTCTGGTAGGTTTGATAAATCAATGTGCTGCATCATGGCTTTCCTATAGTTTTTTTGAGTTATAAAGGATTGTAGTTTACAGGGCAACTTAGTTTGGTCATGCATTGACGCGTGGCCTATCCATAATTTTAATTAGTGTGCTCAATATGAATCACGTCACACCACATCACAATCAAAGCAATTATTTGAAACGCTTATTAAGGCTGACTGTAGCAAGTCTTTTGTTCTGGCTAGTGGTTTATATGCTATGGGAATTTATCGTGTTACTTATGACTGGTTTATCGTATGTTCCTGTATCTTCACTCGATAGTTCGCCATTTATATTAGCAACTTTTTTTGCATTAATTGTTTTTATATCTGGCTTACCTTGTCAACTGATGTGGCTGTTTTTAACCGCATGGGATGATCCAGTAAATACTGATGGAAATACAGTATATGTGCTCATAGCGTCCTTTATAAATGGCTTATGTTTTTCTATTTATGAGCTGGCTCGATCTAATTCCGCACCTATTTCAATAGCGATAGTGGTTACCTTATTAAGTGTTGTTTGCAGCCTGTTTGGTAGTTATTTTATCCTGATAATCTATCAAAAATTATATGGCAATCGTTAATAAACAATCCCGCCATATCGACGGGATTTTTATTAACCACTCACCTTTGATCAATTACTACGGATCAAATAATCAAAGGCACTGAGCGCGGCTTTAGCGCCATCACCGGTGGCAATAATGATTTGCTTGTACGGTGTGGTGGTGGCATCACCGGCTGCAAACACGCCGGGAACAGAAGTTTCACCACGGGCATCCACCACAATTTCACCCCGTGGCGACAACTCCACACCACTGTCTTTGAGCCAGTCAGTGTTGGGCAGCAAGCCAATTTGCACAAAAATGCCTTCCAGCTCAATGGTATTCAGTGAGTCCCCAATTCGGTCTTTATACACCAGACCCGTAACTTTTTGACCATCACCCAGCACTTCAGTGGTTTGTGCACTGGTAATCACGCGCACGTTTGGCAGGCTGGCGAGTTTCTTTTGCAACACGGCATCAGCACGCAACTTGCTGTCAAACTCCAGCAAAGTCACTTCCTTCACAATACCGGCCAGATCAATCGCGGCTTCCACACCAGAGTTTCCACCGCCAATGACTGCCACGCGCTTGCCCTTAAACAGCGGGCCATCACAATGCGGGCAAAAGGCCACGCCTTTGGTTTTGTACTGTTCCTCGCCCGGCACATTCATTTCACGCCAGCGCGCACCAGTGGACAAAATCACGGTTCGGCTTTTTAAGGTTGCCCCGTTTTCCAGTTCAATTTCAATCAAGTCATCCAGATCACCGGTTTTAAGCGCCTTGGCTCGTTGCAGGTTCATGATGTCCACGTCATAGGCACGCACGTGTTGTTCCATGGCAGCAGCCAGTTTTGGCCCGTCAGTTTCTGCTACAGAAATAAAGTTTTCAATCGCCAGCGTATCCAGTACCTGTCCGCCAAAGCGTTCGGCCAGCACACCAGTGTTAATGCCCTTACGAGCCGCATACACCGCAGCAGCTGCACCGGCTGGGCCACCACCCACCACCAGCACGTCAAACACGTCTTTGGCATTCAGTTTTTCAGCATCGCGCGCGCCACTATTGGCATCCAACTTGGTGACAATTTCTTCCAGCGTCATACGGCCTTGGCCAAACTGTTCGCCGTCCCTAAACACCATCGGCACGGCCAGAATCTGACGCTGCTCGACTTCCTGCTGGAAGAACGCACCATCAATCATGGTGGCCTGTGTGCCGGGATTATAAATGGCAATCAGGTTCAGCGCCTGTACCACATCAGGACAGTTATGGCAGCTTAAGGACACAAATACTTCGAGGTTACTGCTCAGGTTTAGACTTTTAATCTGATTCAGTAATTCATCCGAAATCTTGGGCGCATAACCACTGACCTGCAACAGCGCCAGAATTAATGAGGTAAATTCATGACCCATCGGCAAGCCGGCAAAATGTACGCGTGGCTGCTCACCGGTTTTTGCAATGCCAAAGCTGGGAAGACGGCTATTGGTACCATCAAAACGTGCAGTCACCTGATCCGACAAACTGGCAACCTGCGTTACAAAGTCACGGATCTTGCCAGCTTTGTCCGAATCATCCAGCGACGCCACAATCTCAATCGGGGATTCCAGACGCTGCAAGTAAGTGGCCAGTTGGTCTTTAATGGCTTGTTCTAACATCGTTCAATCTCCAAAGTTCCAGTCATTGTTCAATAGGTCTATCTTAGGCTAGCTTTTATGATTGGTAAAACAGAATAATTTTATAAAATTAATCGAATTTTTAGATTAATTAGCCTTGACGCGACGTTTACCTTAAAAAATTGTCCGCGTTGACCAAGGCCAATTTTAAAAATAAAAATCCGCGCTAACTTGATCAAGCCAGCGCGGATTCCTGTTTAAATCTATAGTGCTGATGGATTAATAATTTTTAGCAATCCATCAAGCCAGCTTAGATTTTACCCACCAGATCAATGGAAGGTGCCAGTGTTTCGTCACCTTCTTTCCACTTGGCTGGGCAAACTTCACCTGGATGCGCATGCACATACTGGGCAGCTTTTACCTTGCGCAGCAGTTCCTGGGCATCGCGGCCAATGCCACCAGCAGTGATTTCAACAATCTGGATTTTGCCGTCTGGGTCAACCACAAATGTACCACGGTCAGCCAGGCCATCAGTTTCAATCAGCACGTCAAAGTTACGTGCCAGTGTCCACGTAGGGTCGCCAATCATGGGGTATTGCAGCTTGCCAATGACGTCAGAGGTATCGTGCCAAGCCTTGTGGGTAAAGTGGGTGTCAGTAGAAACAGAGTAAATTTCTACGCCCAGCTTCTTGAATTCTTCGTAGTTGTCGGCCAAATCACCCAGTTCAGTTGGGCATACAAAGGTAAAGTCAGCAGGGTAGAAAAATACAACAGACCATTTGCCTTTCAGGTCTGCTTCAGACACATCAACAAAGTTACCGTTGTGATAAGCGGTTGCTTTAAATGGTTTTACTTCGGTATTAATTAAGCTCATTAATCGTGCTCCCTAAGTTTCAATGTTGGGTAAGAGTGGATGCAGGGCTAAGATTAAGCCCAGTTTTATAATTGTTCAAACAGTAATTATTTTTTGAATTAATCGTTTTTTCCGATTATTATTGAGTTTTTTAAACGTCCTTCTTCTATGGTTAAGCTTAATTGCTTGAAAGAAAAGCTATTTTTAATAGGATCAGTCTTTTACAAGGCTAAAACAACCTGAAATCCGCCCAAATGGTTGAAATAAATTACATTTCTTTTAAAAAAGATACAAACTGAAATAAACCATAATGCCTGCCAAGCACAGCATGGGTAAGTGGCGATAAACATACAGTAAATATTGCCCCAATTGGCTGGTTGCCAGTGTCAGGCCAGTGTGCAGGGTTTTTAGTGCGCCATAGAAGGCCAACACAAAAGCCACCGTGGCAAAGCTCAGCGCATAAAAGTACACCACAATCTGGTCAGCCATGTGAAACTGCTGGATAAACTGATATCCCAGATTGATCAGTGGCAGCAACAGTAACGTTAGCAAGGAATTTTTTAATACCTGCCAGTGTAGTTGGTACACCTGATGATTGAGCCAGAAATATTTCATGCCTGCTTTTCCTGAATAATGCAGCTTTTGTTCTGGGACTATTATTCCGTATGTGGTGCAGCAAACCTATTATTTTGCGTCAGTTTTTGGCTTTTATTTTGTGACTATCATGGCTAAGAAACTGGGTACTTACAAGAATTCAGGCAGTCTTAAAAACAAGAATGATTCCGGCTTTCAATTTCATTTTGATCACTCAAAAAGCTGCTTGAGTTAAGCAGCTTTTTGAGTAAGACCAGCAAATTATTAAAACCGCTGGTTAAGCTTATTTTTCAAAATACAGGTCAGCATCGTTACCTTCGCCGCCTTCCTTGCCATCAGCGCCAAAGGAATACAGGTCATACGGACGGCCCTCGGAACCCGGTGCTACATATTGCAGGTCATTGTCCCAGCTGTCTTTGGGAGCGCCACCTTTTAAGTAACCCCCTGCCATCCAGTTTTTGGCCCCGGCAGGCTGATTAATCAGTGCGTCCAGTCCTTCCTGTGTGGTGGGGTACTTATTGTTGTCCAGCTTGTACTGATCCAGCGCACTGGCAACATTAGCCAGTGTAATCTTGCTGGTATCCACTTTGGCTTTTTCACCACGGCCCATCACGTTAGGCACAATCAGCGCAGCCAGAATACCCAGAATTACCACCACAACCATGACTTCAATTAAGGTAAAACCTTGCTGGGCACCACGTTGCATGGCACGACGGCCGTTATTTATCGATTTTTTCATTACTCTGTTTTTCCAAAATACAAGGGTTCCAAAATATGCTTGTTCCAAAATACAGTACGTTGCGTCTGCCCGATTGTAGCCTAAATTCCAGCGGATACCATGACCCGCCGTGTGATGCATACAATCTTTAACAGCATCAAACCAGATTATTCATATTTACAATTGGCAGCATAACGGCCATGACAATGGTGAGCACAATGCCGGCCATAAAAATGAGCATGAGCGGCTCCAGCAAGGCCAGCAATGTGCTAATCAGGGTCGTCACTTCACGATCCTGCATATTGGCTGCCCGCGCCAGCATACTGTCCAGCTCGCCAGAAGCCTCGCCGCTACGGATCATTTGTACCATCATGGGGGGGAAATAGCCGCTACGTTCCAGCTGGGTGGCCAGCGCGCCGCCTTCAGTCACTTTAACTGCTGCCTGTTGTACCGCATCGCGGATCAGCCAGTTGCTTGATACCGCAGCCCCAATGTGCAGGGCTTCTACCAGTGGCACGCCCGACTGGGTAAGGATTGACAGGGTACTGGCAAAGCGGGCGGAATTAATGCCTTTGCTTAATTTGGCAAATAACGGCAAGCGCAAGGTCAGGCGATCCAGCGCATAGCGGCCGGGTTCGGTACGCACAAAACGTATCAGCACCACCACAAACGCAATGGTTCCCACCAGCAAAAATGGCCAGGCCGCACGGATAAAATCACTCATGGCCATCAGCGCGCGGGTAATAAACGGTAACGCCTGCTTGGTATTGGCAAACACCTTGACAATATCCGGCACCACATAGGTCATCAGCCCCATCACAATGGCAAACGACATCAACATCAGCAGTACCGGATAAATCATGGCACCCTGAATTTTCTTTTGCATGGCAAAGCGGTTTTCGGTGTAGTCCGCCAACTGGTTTAAGATCAAATCCAGATGGCCTGATTTTTCACCCGCTGCAATGGTGGCAATATACAGTGGCGGAAACTTGCCGGCCTGCCGGAAACCCTGTGCCAGTGAATGCCCTTCCATCACCTTGGCCCGCACAGACAACAGCAGGCTTTGCACATGGCGTTTTTCAGTTTGCCGTGCCACGGAGCGCAAGGTTTCTTCCAGTGGAATGCCAGCCGCAATCAATACGCTGAGCTGACGGGTCACCAGTGCCAGATCATAGGCGCTTAGGCCCTTTTGAAAAAAACGCTTGCCGCCTTCGCTGGTCTTGCTTTCTTCAAGCGGCTCCACCAGTACCGGCATCCAGCTTTTATCACGCAGCTGCTGGCGAATCTGGCGGGCAGAATCACCTTCCAGCACACCTTTATGTTGCTTCCCTATACTGTCTACAGCAGTAAACTGATATGCAGGCATTTGCGGTTATTGCTCAAATCTATCCAGAATGATGTGATGGATTATGGTGGCTTTATAGGCAAATAGAAAGACATTGCCTGCCATAAAATTATTTTTCTTAAAAGGTAGCTTTTCCTTGTGATTCGGCTGGTTGGGCAGACCTTATTGGCAGGTTACCAGCACCGCATCAGCAAATACCGATCAGAGCACCACTGAATCATCCTGCCCTATCTGCATAACCTGCCATCCATTAAGCGAGAAAACTGCTTTTCCCGCTATGGCAATTCAGCATAAAATGCCCTGAACTGGAGTAGCTTAATGACATCACTTGGACAGCAGGTTTTTACCCAAAACAGTGCTGAAGGCAATGCGCAGGACAGGGACAAAAATCCGGAAAATCATGGTGAAAGCCTGCAAAAACAGCCTGATTTAATGGGGCACATTGCCGCTCCCTTGCCAGCGCCAACTGCTATGCCGGTAGTGATTCAAGTAGCGCTGCCCGTCCCGTTATTTGATATATTTGATTATTTAGTACCCGATCACTTGCTAGGGCAGTGGCCGTTTGCCGTGGGCTGCCGTGTGTGTGTCCCGTTTGGCAAGCGCGAACTGGTGGGTATTTATCTGGGGCAAGCCACTGGCAGCGACATTCAGCTTAGCAAGCTAAAAAGTATTCACACCGTGCTGGATGATGAGTCCCTATTGCCGGATTCCAGCCTAAAACTGTTGCACTGGGCAGCGGCCTATTATCACTATCCAATTGGCGAAGTCATTAGCTGTGCCCTGCCCACCCTGTTGCGGCAGGGCCGTCCGTATAATTTGCTGGCACAATACTGGCGTCTAACCGCAACGGCCGAACGCGAAAGCCTCAAACGTGCGCCCAAACAACTGCAAGCCTTTGACCTGCTAAAATTGCATGATGAACACGGCGCGCCTGAAAGTGCGCTATTACTCATGGGTGCCAGTAAAAAACAGCTACAGCTACTGGAAGAAAAAGGACTGGCGGAATGCTTCTTGCAAAAAACCCAGCATCAGCCGCATCCGGTGAAGCTGGCCGAACTGCCGCTGATTCCCAATACCGAGCAGCAGCATGCAATTGATAGTATCAAGCAGCATCTGGGCAGTTTTAAAGGGATTTTACTGGATGGCCTCACGGGGAGTGGCAAAACCGAAGTGTACCTGCAAGCCATGCAGCCCGTGCTGGAAGCGGGTCAGCAAGTGCTGGTGCTGGTGCCGGAAATTGGCCTGACCCCGCAAACGCTGGATCGCTTCCGCTCACGGTTTCAATGCGAGATTGTGGCCATGCATTCCAACCTGACTGATGTGGCGCGCTTGCAGGCCTGGCAAGCGGCACAAACCGGCCGCGCACAAATTGTCATTGGAACACGCTCGGCGGTGTTTACACCCATGCCCAAGCTGGGGCTGATTATTATTGATGAAGAACATGACGTGTCCTTTAAGCAGCAGGATACCTTTCGCTATCATGCGCGTGATGTCGCGCTGTGCCGTGGCCATCGTGAACACTGTCCAGTGGTACTAGGCTCGGCCACGCCCTGTCTGGAAAGCCTGCATCTGGTTTCCGAGGGCAAGCTGTTATCACTGAAACTGACCCAGCGTGCCGGTAATGCTGCCTTGGCCAAAATCCAGCTGATTGACCTGAAAAACCAGCCACGTGAGCATGGCCTAGCCCGCGATTTAATCGATGCCATCAAGCAGCGCCTGAAAAAACAGGAACAGGTGCTGATCTTTTTAAACCGGCGCGGCTATGCGCCAATCCTGCTATGTCCGCAATGTGCATGGCAAGCAGACTGCCCGCGCTGTGATGCGCACCTGACCGTACACCGCCAGCCCGCCGAACACCTGCATTGTCATCATTGCAATTATCAAAGCCGGTTGCCGACGGCCTGTCCGTCCTGTCAGTTTGGTGGTTTGACCCCCACCGGCATGGGCACCGCACGGCTGGAAGAAGGCTTAAATGAATTATTCCCCGACACCGACGTGCTACGGGTAGACCGCGACAGTACCAGCCGGGTGGGTAGCTGGGAACGCATTTATGAACGCGCGCATCAGGAAAAAGCGGCTATTTTGCTGGGCACGCAAATGCTAGCCAAGGGCCATCACTTTCCGCATGTGACGCTGGTGGCCATTCTGGATGTGGACGGCGGGTTTTTAAATGTGGATTTCCGTGCGCCGGAACGCACCGCACAGCTGATTATGCAGGTAGCAGGCCGCGCAGGCCGGGGCCAAAAAGCCGGGCTGGTGCTGATTCAAACCTTCAAGCCGGAAAACCCGCTACTGCAAATTTTAATCCAGCAGGGCTATGCTGCCTTTGCAAAAACCTGTCTGGCCGAGCGCAAAGCCATGTTGCTGCCGCCTTATCGCTATTGCGCGCTAATCCGGGCCGAAACGCCACAAGCGGAAAAATCGCTGCAATTCCTGCAACATATTTTGAGCTTGCTGTATGCCCAGCCAGATGCCAAACAACTGGAAAATTTGCCCCTTGAAATTTGGGGACCCGTCCCTGCACCCATGGAACGGCGGGCTGGTGTATTTCGTGCCCATGCGCTGATTTTTTGCAAGGATCGCCGCCTGCTGCATAGCCTGCTGGGTCACTGGTGGCTACAGGTGTACAAACTGCCTGAACGGCGTGGCGTGCGCTGTAGCATTGACATTGATGCGCAAGAGTTAAGCTAGGATTTGCTCAGCGCAGTTAAACCAGCTCACAGTAAATCCCTGCAAAATTTTGCGACTGCTTTCATATTTTTACCGCAACGTTGCCGCTAAACTGCTATAAAAGATTTTTTAGTTGTTTTGACGACAATGCCGCTGTTACTGCAAATAACAATTTTTCTGGGCGCTGCCCTGCTGCTGGTTCCACTGGGCAAACGCCTTGGGCTGGCCACCGTGCTGGGCTACCTGTTTACCGGCATCCTGCTGGGGCCGTATGTCTTTAAAGTGGAGCGTGACCCCGAATCCATCATGCATCTGGCCGAATATGGCGTCATCATGCTGATGTTTTTAATTGGCCTTGAATTACGGCCACAGCGCCTGTGGGAACTGCGCCGTTCCATTTTTGTGATGGGTGGCCTGCAAGTAGGCATTACCGCCATTTTGCTGCTGTCCCTGATCTGGCTGTTTCTGGATTTAAGTTTTTATGCCAGTCTGGTAATTGGCTTTGGCCTGGCCTTGTCATCAACGGCATTTGTACTGCAACTATTGGCTGAAAAACAGCAACTGGTCAGCACGCATGGCCGGCAGGCGTTTGCCATTTTGCTGTTTCAGGATATGGCAGTCATTCCACTGCTGGCCCTGCTGCCGCTGATGAGTGGCATTAGTGATACCCATCATGGCATTGCCCATTTTGCGGCCATTGTGGCAGCTTTTTCCGGCCTGTTCCTGTTTAGCCGTTATGTGATGCGGCCGTTTTTCCGCTTTATTACCAAAAGCAATGCCGCCGAGCTGCTAACCGCCATGGCCCTGTTTATTATCCTGTCGGTCGTACAACTGATGAACCTGCTGGACATCAGCACCACACTGGGCGCATTTTTAACCGGAGTACTGCTGGCTGACTCTGAATACCGGCATGAGCTGGAAGCCAGTATCCAGCCATTTAAGGGCTTGCTACTGGGCCTGTTTTTTATGACGGTCGGCATGACCGTCCAGCTGGATCTACTGCGTGAAATGCCCTGGCTGATTATTGGTGGCGCACTGGGCTTAATGGCGCTCAAGTTTTTGACTCTGGCCATTATTGCCCATTTGAATGGCTATCGCTGGTCGACCAGTATCCGGCTGGGCATTGCACTGGCGCAGGGCGGCGAATTTGCCTTTGTGTTGTTTGCCAGTGCCAGCCAGTATCAAATACTGGAGCGCAATATTGTTGAACCCTTGACCTTAATTGTCACCTTGTCGATGATGCTCACCCCGCTGGCCTTTTTTGTGCTGGAACGCTGGGGCGAACCCATTTTTAAAAAGCGCCATGTGTCACCCAAATACGACCAGATCCCTGACAATGAACATACCGTGATCATTGCCGGTTTTGGCCGGATTGGACAAATTGTGGGCCGCTTGCTGCGCATGCACAACATTGAATTTACCGCCATTGATAAAAATATCAACCAGGTGGATTTTGTGCGCAAGTTTGGTAATGCAGTTTATTACGGTGACCCCAAAAATCCGGAAATCCTGCGTGCAGCCGGCATTGCCCATGCGCGCCTGCTGGTGCTGTCCATGGATGAAGTGGAAGACTGTACGCAAGTGGCCAAGTACATTAAACGTACTTACCCGCACATCAAGATTCTGGTGCGTGCCCGTGACCGCCAGCATGTTTACCGCTTGCGTGAAGCCGGTGTAGAACACATCTGGCGCGAAACTTATTTGTCCGCACTGGGCATGTCCTATGAGGCGCTGGTGAGTCTGGGCATTGAAAGTAAAAAAGCCTTTGATGGCATTGAACTGTTCCGCGAGCACGATGAAAGCCTGTTACGGCGCCAGCAAACCATTTACAAGGATGAGCAGCAACTCATTGAAAGTAGCCGGGCCGCCATGGTAGAGCTGGAAAGCCTGTTTGACAGCGATATGCGCACAGCACGTAAAATGGACATTGAAAGCGGGGATGTCAATATTAAGCATGGCTTGAATGACCAGCACTAGTAACCTGCATTAGCAGTTTTCATTAGCAATATCGGTCACAAAACGGTCAGGCTTGTGCTAAGGCCCCCTTGATTTCCATCTGCCGCAACTCCATTTAACACTGCATGTGGAGAGAATTGATATGACCGACATTCGTCAGCGTTTTTTTATTGAACATAGTCCTGTGCGTGGAGAAGTGGTGCATCTGGCAGAAACCCTGCAAACCATCCTCAAGCAGCGTGACTATCCCAAGGCCATTGAGCTATTGCTTGGCGAATTGCTGGCTGGCAGTGCCTTGCTGGCCAGTACCCTAAAAATCAAGGGACGCTTAAGCCTGCAAATTCAGGGTAGCGGCTCACTCAAGTGGGCCATGGCCGAATGCAATCATTTGGGCGAACTGCGGGCGCTGGCAGAGTGGAACGATGATCCGGTGCTGATGCAGGCCGACAATGGCGATGTGGCGCTGGGTACGCTAAAAGATGGCGTATTGTTCATTAATATTGAACCAGAACATGGCGAGCGCTATCAGGGCATTGTGCCGCTGGAAGCCACCAGTCTGGCCGGGTGCCTGACCCAGTATTATGACCTGTCTGCGCAGATTCCAACCCGGCTGGCACTGGCCTGTGACGGGGAACGGGCTGGTGGCTTGCTGATTCAGTTGCTACCCCGCAATGATGAAGAACAAACGCTGATGGATGAAGACTTGTGGCCACGCCTGACCCTGCTGACCAATACCCTAAAAGCCGATGAGCTGATTTACCTGCCTGCACAAGAAATTTTGTATCGCCTGTACAATGAGGAAGAAGTCCGGTTGCCAGAGCATGAAAATCTAAGCTTTGGCTGTACCTGCTCACATGAGCGCTGTGAACAGGCATTGCGTCAGGTGGGGCAGGAAACCGTACAGGAACTGCTGAACGAGCAAAATGAAATCAAGATGGATTGCCAGTTTTGCAATGCCCAGTACCGTTTTGGCCCGGAAGAAGCCCTTGGATTATTTGGCATGCATGTCAGTTAAGGGTTTAAATTGGGCCAGATATAAAAAAAGCTCAGGTCATTCTGAGCTTTTTTATGTTGATGATTTAACTGGGCAATTTATTGGGCAGGCTGTGTACTGGTGGCTTTACCATTAATGCTGGGCTGACCATTGGTCAAGGCAAAGGTGGCCTGATAGCCAGTTGCCGTTTTGGTAAAATAACCCTGCTCCAGCATACCCTGCATCAGCATTTGCACGGTTTGTCCTGCCTCTGCCGGGCTAATCGGCTGCCCTTTCAAACGGCTGATCTGTTCAAAAATCCCGCTTAGCAGCTGGTCAGACACCTGTACCTTGCCATTGGCCATGATTTTTTTCAGGATTTGCTCAGGGGATTGCTGGGCGGCTGCCGGTAAGGGCTGCATCACAATTAACGCATTGGCCTGTGCTGTGCCCTGAAACAGGTTGAGATCAGCCTGACTTAGATTTACCTGAAAGCCTTCCTTGAGGACTGGTTCAAGTGCCTTTAACATGTCCTGACGCGACGGGTTGCACTGGCGTTGCAGGCGGTTAAACGCCACATAACTTTGCTGGGCGGCCTGTGCTGGAATATGGCCAAGCGTAAGGTTGGCTTTAAAATTACCAATGTCCTGCTGGCCCAGCAGAATTTTATCAACCTTATAACTGGCCTCAGCGGACAGCATGTCCTTGTTTACCTGATTCTTACTGCTGAGCTTGACATCACGCAAGCCCCATTGCTGCTGTGCCAGACTGGCCTGCATGCTGTCCAGTGATAGTGTGGTCGTGCCCAGGGGCAACAACGAATTGCCGGATTTTTGCTCACCCTGATAGCGCATGTCATCAAAGGCTATGCTGCCGCTATTGGAGGCCAGATTGTTAACCAGCAACTTGGGTGCCCTGAGGTCGAACTTGATTTTATTGCTGGTGGTCAGCTTAAGGCTGCCCTGCATCCCCTGCCAGTTCACCTGAACAGTTTTACCCTGCCACTGCGCTGCCGGGCTTTGCAGGCGGGTATTAATACTGCCCAGCAGATTAACCCGAGTATGAACGGTCAAGGGTTCCTGCCCCTTAAACACCTCACGTATTTTGGTTTCCACGCTATCAGGCCAGATAATATGGCTGTCAATGCTGGCCCAGCCCAGTGATGGAATAAAGCCATGCTGGATTTCATCATAACCCGTAAGCACCATGCTGTTATCAGGCTGACATGGATCAAGGGTCAGGCTGATTTCCCAGTTGGCCCGGCTTTTTAAGAAACCCTGCTTAAATGAAGTGAGTTTAATGGCCACTGGACTTAAAGTGGTGGCATTAAATTTATGAATATTTTTTTGATAATACGTTTCCATCTGCTGGCTGCTATACCAGGTGGAGCCTGCCCAGCCTGCACCCAGTACCACCAGCACTGTACCCGCCACCGCGCCTGTTTTATTCATCGTTGCGATATATCCGTGATTAATCCTTTATTTATGGGCAAATCATACCAAGCTTTGGCCTAAAAGCTGTAGTCGTGGGGGTCTTCATGTGAATTATTTTTTCGCATGACTCTAGACAACCTCTGTGTTCTTAACCATTTGTCCAATTAGCTGACAGAATGTTTGGGCAGGTTGTGGTCAATCAGGCTCACCAGATACTGTGCGGCCATACCCAGAGCATGCTGGCGTGACCAGACCCAATCCACACACAGCGGAAAACTGTTGGTCAGGTTTTGTATTTCAAGAATGCAAAGCTGCTGGGCTTCTACATAAGGTGCCACAAAACTGCGCGGCAAAATCGACCAGCCTAGTCCAGTCAGGGTTAAATTCAGGGCAGCAATGTGGCTGTCAGTGCGCCAGTACACATGTGACCACAACAAACGCGGGGCGCTATGCGGCTGCTCCCGGCTGGCCACCACAAGTTGCCGGGCACTCATCAGCTGATCCAGATGAATTGCCCCTTCCTGCTGTAACAAGGCATGGCTGGGTGCAGCAACTGCCACCAGTTCCTCCCTGAACACCTCACAAAAACTTTCACGGCCATCAAACTCGCTGCGCTCATACAACAAGGCCAGTTGAACCCGGCCTTCATGCAGCATTTGCATGGCATCCTCATGCGGCGCGGTCATGATTTCAATTTCCAGTTGCGGAAAACGGGCAGCGACTGGCGCAATATAATCGACCCAGTGCATGGACAAGAGTTCAGGTTCAATGGCAAGGCTTAGCTTGCTTTCCAGTCCCTGCGACAATGCAAGGGCCTGTGCTTCCCATTGCTGCATCTGCTGTACCAGAAAAACTGCCTGTGTTGCCAGTGACAGGGCTTGTGGCGTCGGTACAGGTTCCCGCCCGGTACGGTCAAACAGGTTCAGGTTAAGCTCTGCTTCCAGATTGGCAATTGCCATGCTCACTGCCGATGGTGCACGGTTTAAATGACGGGCTGCAGCAGAGAATGAACCTTTTTGCATGGCGGTTAAAAATACCGTTAATAGCTCTTTACTGACATTCACAATCTTAACCTTTCAATTTTTCTGAAAGTTAATCACTTTTTCTATCAAAAAACACCATTTAAAATAGTGTTTATAGTTTAACGACGAGACCATCATGCAAGGTACCAAGCGGCGAGTCATTCAGGCCATCAGCTATGAAGTCATTTTACTCAGCCTGTTTATTCCTATTGTTGCACTGATTTTCAAACAGCCCCTAATGCATAGTGCTGCGCTAGGCATTAGCCTTACCGTACTGGCATTACTGTGGAATATTATTTTTAATTATGGCTTTGAAAAATGGGAAGCCCGGAAAGGCTGGCATAGCCGTGGCCTTAAGCAGCGCCTGCTGCATGCCTTGGGCTTTGATGGCGGCCTGCTGGTATTGGGTGTGCCTGTTATTGCCTATTTTTTAAATACCAGCCTGATAGAAGCCATTATTGCAGATATTGGATTCACCAGTATTATCATGGTCTACACATTTATATTTCAGTGGGCTTTTGACCGTTGGTTTGGCGAACCCGATCGAAAGTTTGCCAAACCAAGTGCAGACAACAAGTCTACTTAGCGTTATGGCGCTATACCCGTACCAATAGCGATATGCTGGGAACCAAGCCGCTTTTGCTGCTCCAGTTGCTGAATATGCCGAATAAGCTGATGATCCATAGCAGGCAAAACTTGTCGCAAAAACCGGCTGTATGTCACAGCTTCCTCAATAGACAACACGCCTGCCTTGACCAGTTGCTGTTGCTGGCTCAATAAGGCACTTACCTCACGAAAATCAGGCTGCTGACCCTGGCTTAACCCAGTATTGATACGTTCAAAATCCCTATATAACTGGTCACGTTGCTGAATAAACACTGGGTTGCTGGCTGGCTGCCCTGCAACATCTGGCGCTGTGGTTACAGCTTGCGCAGAATTAAGCACTGATGGGCGAACTAAGGTGGCGTCCTGAGAGACATTGCGCTGGCCGCTGTGATCTGGTGTTGCCAAAAAATCTCCTGAATGCAGTGGCACGACCTGCGAGCTGCTATTTGTTGGCCGAGCTGATGCCAATGGGCCAGTGCCTGAGGTAAGCACCATAGTGAACACGCCCGTCAGCAACAATGCTACTCCAGCCAGAGAAAGTTTTTTACGATGCAGCATATAAGCAATCCTGCTGATGCATAAGCCGTTTATTCAAACAGGCATATGCCGCATTAGCCTGTTTGAATAACCCGTTTTATTTACATTAGTGGGTTGACCAACCTGCCGGTGCATAGCCAATCCGTACCCGTTGCGGGTGATTCCCTACCGGTACGCTCAATACCTTGTTGCCACTTTCAAAGTCGATCACGGTTACCACATCACTTTCACTTTCAGAAATCACACAACGCTTGCCATCCGGGCTTTGCGTTGCCCAGTAAGGTTTACCTGCTGCAATGAGCTTGCCTGCGGTTAGCGTTTTGCGATCAACAATAGTGGCATAGTCATCCATGGTGCCTGCCACGCACAGCTTCTCACCATTGCCACTTATGGATAAGCCATGGTGGCGCGAGTCATTCACCCACTTGCTACGGTCAGATGGAATGGTACTGCTACCAGGCAACTGCCCAATACGCGTTACCTTGTCCTGAGTCAGGTCATACTCCACCAGCCCATTAAAAAATGAAACCTGCGCATACAGCTTGCTTTCATCCGGGCTAAACACCACCGGCCTGACCGCATTAGACAAATCCTTGCGGCCAGCGGCATCCAGCGCCGGACGAAGATCAATTTTTTTGATGATTTGATAGGTATTGGCATCAGCAATAGTAATAAAGCGCTTACCCTTGGTAAAATCCTGCCACGCGGCATCCAGTGGCGTTTCTACATTGCCAATCGCGGAATTAAGAATCTTGCGGCCACCATTGAAGAAAATATTTTCGTGCGGCTTGTCCCCAGTGGCAAAACGCCCTAATTCCTTACCGGTATTAATATCCAGAACCTGTACTACATTGCCCGAAGAGGCCGATACAGCCACCCGCTTGCCATCAGGTGACACCGCCATATGGTCAGCACGGAAACCTTCAACGGAAGTGCGCCAGTTAATCTGGCCAGTCGTAATATTAATAGACACAACATCGGCAAAACTGGGGCGTGAGGCCACTACAGACTGGCCATCGGGGGTGGAATACATATCATCCACCAACTGATCATTGCCCTCACCGGCCGTATTACGAATATATTGATAGGCAATCAGCTTGATAGGATTTAAGTAAATTTCCCGCAAGCGCGCGGCCCGATCCGGCGCCATATTAATGACACCAATTTTTGCATAATCCTGAGCCGAGCGAATAACGGTCACTGTGCCATCCCAGTTATTCCCCACAAAAAACACTTGCTGGCTATTAGGTGGTGCAGGAAGCACAGCGCTGGCTGCCAAAGTTGACTGACTGCCTAACAGGGCCATCGTCATCGCAGCACCCAGGACTGATAGATTTAATTTTAAATGTGAAAGATTGTATTTCATATAATTTTTCCAGTTTCAGCTCCATGAAAACCGCACTGGAAATTAGCATTAGACTATTTTTTAAGCAATATCAGCTTGTCGGTGCGTCTGCATTGCTTACAAAAGACAACACTGAAAAAATATACGGTAACAGGATTTGTGACAGAAATGGCTTTAAGGCTTTAACAACCAAAAGGATATGATATAAATTTAAAAAATAAACCAGCACAAGTTTTTTAAACAATGCATTGAATAAATAGAGATATTAAAAACTGAATTTGACGATTGATTAACAATTGAAATTATTAGGAATTAGATAAATTAATTATGCTATAATTTTTATTGATGCCAATATGATGAGTATCAATAAACATCTTCATTGAGAAGAAGATGGCGCGCCCAGAGAGATTCGAACTCCCGACCCCCAAGTTCGTAGCCTGGTGCTCTATCCAGCTGAGCTATGGGCGCGTCGTTTTGTGTCGCGCATTCTACAGTGCAGTTTGCGCCTCGTCAACTTCTTTTTAATCTTTGCAAACTGTCTGTCGTTTTATTAAACACATCAAGTTTTGCAAACATTATATAAGTGGCGGTGAGAGAGGGATTCGAACCCTCGATACCCATAACAGGTATGCGTCCTTAGCAGGGACGTGGTTTCAGCCACTCACCCATCTCACCGCAACGAGGTCGACATAGTACAAAAAGCTGGGGGCTTGAGCAAGCCCTCATTGATCAATATTCAGCCGCACTCGACATAAATATGTGACTAACGGCTAAATAAAGCGCAATTTAACAAATTATTGTGTGGTTTTGGCTTCCTGATTCACTTCATCCAATAGCGCATCCGGATTTTCAACCTTCACATCTTTATTCAGCCGCTCAATATAAAGGTCATTTTCGCTTTTATGCGCATCATCGCTATCGCTGTGCGCCTGTTGTACAGCTGGTGCATCTGTGGCCTTGATCGGTTCCTGTTTTTTATCACAACCCATCAATACCATTGCCATGGTACCCAATAGTACCGCCTGCCCTAAAATTTGCTTACTTATCATTTTTTAACCAACTCCATGAAAATTGAGGTTGCTTCTTGCAACGTTACCCCTAACAAGCAGATTCAGCTTTGTGCCTGTAAAACTGCTTATTGCCTATATCTTAACCTTGTTCAGGCCGTCTGCTCAATTTTAAAACTACAAACAATCACAATTTAGTGAAGCACTTGGCAAAAAGTTTCATAAATTCTGGCGCTTTTTATAAAAATATCCCGCTATGTAAGTTCTGCTGCATTTTCAGCAAGAAAACCTAAACAGCGAATAGGAAAACTTATGTAAAACCTGAAGTATGCAAAGTAGATATAGTAGGCAGTCATAACGACTAACTTTAGGGCTAGGTGCCCAGTAGGAAATAATTGCCGTCTACACAGCAATTTATAGACGTTATTCATAAACCGATTTTATGCGTTTAGTAAAACTACGCTTATTATAAAATTGGCATTTCCTAAAAGTACCAGACAACAAAAAAGCCCTGATCCTTTAGAATCAGAGCTTTTTGTGAATTCTGTGCCTTATCAAGGATAAGTATAGAATTCAAATTTGGTGCGGATGAGAGGACTTGAACCTCCACGTCTTGCGACACTAATACCTGAAACTAGCGCGTCTACCAATTCCGCCACATCCGCATGCAGTAGGTGCGCTATATTAGGAATATTTTAGAAAGTCGTCAAGCCAATCTGATCAATGCTTGAGCTAATAAATATCAGTTTGTTGCAAAATTAATCAAAAGATTGCATTAAGCAGTATTAATCCCATATAAAATCTGCATGCACCTAAAAATCTAGCATGAATACAACAAACTGCAACTTGTCATCGTGCATTATCAATTTTAGTGTATCTTAGCAAGGTAAACTGATTTTTGTTATTAAAGCGTATAAAAGAGAACCTATGAATTGGCAAGACCCTGATGCCGCACGCGAAGCTGAACGCTACGACTCCCCGATTCCCAGCCGTACCCTGATTCAACAAACCGTTGAATCCCGCAAGGACGGCCTGTCCCATGCAGAGCTGGTGGAAGAATACCAGCTGGACCAGCCGGACGCCATTGAGGCACTAAGCCGCCGCTTAACTGCCATGGTGCGTGACGGCCAGTTAATTCGCTCTGCGGGCTATCCGCCACTCTACCGCGTGGCAACTGATGAAGATCTGCTTATTGGCCGTGTGCAAACCAATGCCAAGGGTTTTGGTTTTGTGGTACTGGAAGGTCAAATGGACATCTTCCTGCCAGAGCGCGAAATGCGACTGGTATTTAATGGGGATATCGTTAAGGTACGCCAGAACGGTACGGATCGCCGTGGCCGCATGACTGGTTATATTGTCGAGGTGATTGAGCACCAGCAGCGTGAACTGATTGGTAAAGTGGTTGAGCATGAAGGTGACTTTTTTGTCCAGCCTGCCCAGCCGAATGGTCATCAGCCAATTGCGCTGGAACCTGAACAAATTGCCACTGCTGGCCTAAAGCCTGGTGATTCGACCCAGATTGCCATTGATGAATGGCCAACCCGTGATGAGTTTGCCAACGGTCATATTATTGCCAACCTGGCTGACAAGGCCGATAGCCAGCTTATTATTCCAGCCACCATTCTGGATTTTGACCTGCCGTTTGAATTTAGCGATGAAGTACTGGCTGAAACTGCAAAATTTGATGAACCCGGCGCGCGTGACCGTAAGGATCGCATTGATTTACGTGATCTGCCCTTGGTTACTATCGATGGTGAAGATGCGCGCGACTTTGACGATGCCGTATATGCTGAAAAACGCGCCGGCGGTGGTTATCGGCTGGTGGTTGCCATTGCAGACGTTAGCCATTATGTGAAGGTTGGTACAGCACTGGATGATGAAGCACAGGATCGGGGTACGTCGGTTTATTTTCCCAACCATGTAATTCCCATGCTGCCAGAAGCATTATCCAATGGCCTATGCTCATTAAAACCAGAGGTTGACCGCCTATGCATGGTGTGTGACATCAAGCTGTCACGGCAGGGCCGCGTTACTGGTTATGAGTTTTACCCATCCGTCATGCATTCACAGGCACGCCTCACCTATAATCAGGTGGCGTCGTACCTGAATGGCCAGACTGATGCAGTGCCTGACAAGGCAGCGGTGCGTAAGTCATTAAATGTGCTGTTTCAACTGTTCCAAACCCTGCTGACAGTTCGTCAGGAACGTGGTGCCATGGAATTTGAAACTGTAGAAACCTACATGACTTTTGATGAGCTGGGTGCCATTCAGCAAATTCTGCCACGTAGCCGCAATGATGCGCATCGCCTGATTGAGGAATGCATGTTGCTGGCCAATGTCTGTGCGTCAGATTTTGCGCTTAAAAATGATTTGCCAATTTTATACCGCAACCATGAAGCGCCTGAAGCCACCCGTGTGCAAAAAGTACGCGATTATGTGCGCCTGCTGGGTTTTGATTTTCCGGAAAAACCAACGCAAAGCGACTATCAGTACATTATTGAAAAAACCAAGGATCGCGTGGATGCCACCAGCATTCATGCTGTGCTGCTACGCTCCATGATGCAAGCCTATTACGGGCCTAAAAACCTTGGTCATTATGGCTTGGCGTATGATGCATATACGCATTTTACCTCGCCAATTCGTCGCTACCCGGATTTGCTACTGCACCGTGCAATTAAGGCTTTTTTAAAGCAAAAGCCCAGTGAGCTGGAAGGTCAAACGCTGTCAAATGCTGGTGAGCACTACTCACAAACTGAGCGTCGGGCCGACGAAGCATCACGTAGTGTAATGAGCTGGCTCAAATGTCACTATATGGAACAGCACATTGGTGAAGAGTTTGACGGCACCATTACCTCGGTCACTGACTTTGGTTTGTTTGTCACCCTTACTGAACTATATGTTGATGGCATGTTGCATATCAGCCAGCTGGGTGATGATTATTTTGTGTATGATGCCATTAGCCAAAGTCTGTTTGGCCAGCAGCATGGCCAGCGTTTTAGTCTGGGTGACCAAGTCCGTATTAAAGTCATGGCGGTGCATCTGGAAGAACGCAAAATTGACTTTGGCTTGGTCAAGCAGTTAACTGCTCAGGGCCGTGCTATCCGTGAGAAGGCACCTCGTGCGCAGTCTCCTGCGGAAGCTAACGCCAGTGCCAAAAAGAAAGTTGCCAGCAAAGCAAAAGGCTCCAAACCTGCCAAGACTGAGCCTGCGGAAAGCCCCAAGAAAGTCAAAAAACCACGCAAAAAAACCAAAAAGCCTAACGCAAAGCCTAAAACCAAAGAGTAAGTTAACGCCGTCATCCCTAGGATGACGGCACTTTAATTTCAAATCCCAAATAGAGCCATTCTTCCATGCACTTAAAATTTCGTGCGATAGCCTTAATTCTCATAACTGTTAGCGCTGGCCTGTCCTTGACAGCCTGCACTCCCTCCAGTCAGCAGGAACACCGTATTATCGAGCTGCAAGCTCAGGCATGGCATGACGTCAACAATGATGAAGCTGTTGCCATTCTTTATACTCAGCAACAGGCTGCTAATCCCCAACAACTAAACCAGCAGATTCAACAAAAATTAAATAGTGCATTTGATATTGCGAAAAAATATCCCAGCGTAAAGGTCAGCTCAGGTCAGCAAAATACCTCACCAACCTATAATCAAAGACAACGGATTACAGGATGGACCACCCATGCTGAAATTATCCTTAAAAGTACCGATTTAAAAGCAGTCAGTGAGTTACTGGGCATATTGCAGGATCAACTTATGCTACAATCCCTACAGTTTCAGGTTTCTACCCAACAGCGTGAGCGGGTCGAAAACCAGCTAATCAGTGAAGTTTCCAAGACTTTCCAGCAAAGAGCAGCGATTGCACAACAAGCCTGGCAATCCTCTCACTATGAACTAGTCAGATTTAAAATTTTAAGCAATACGCAATCTACGCAGCCTGTTATTTATCAAACAGCCATGGCTGATGCTGCTGCACCGGCGTCTGCACCCGTGCCCATACAGGCTGGTCAGAGCCAGATTATTGTTGAGGCAATTGGCAGTGTTCAATTGAAATAATCTTGAGTTCAACACGTAATAGCCGTATAATTTTCGGTCTTTCCAAATCCTCACCTTAACCGCAAGCGAGAACCATAATGGCACGCGTAACTGTAGAAGACTGCCTGGGTGCAGTAGAAAACCGTTTTGAACTGGTTCTGGTCGCTTCCAAGCGTGCACGTCAGCTGGCACGTGGCATTAGTGAGCCAACCTTGCCGTGGGACAACGACAAGCCAACCGTCATGGCGCTGCGTGAAATTGCCGAAGGTCATGTAACCCGCGATATCCTTAAGCAAAAAGATGAAGCACTGCAACCGTCCAGCCTTGATCTGGCACTGGCTCCTGCCCTGAATCTGGATAACTTTAGTTTTTAAGTCCAGTTTCTGCTTTTCAGTTTTAAAGCCATGTGTAACATTCACGCTGTAACCAGAAAAGCCTGATTTTATGAAAGTCAGGCTTTTTTGATTTTTGTGCATAGCAATGCATAAAAAATAAATTATCAATTGACAAGAACTGCGTTTTGCTTTTCATTAGAAGGTTAACGTAGACTTTATTTGCCTAGGTCCGTCTTTACTCAGGAATCATGCCCATGCAAGGCGACGTTATTCGTCATGCCCAGCAACAACTTGCCAATATTCTGGCTGCCTATTTAAATGCTGAACAAATTCAGCAGATTATTGCTGCCTGTGATTTTGCCAACGATGCCCATAACGGGGTTATCCGTAAAAGTGGTGAACCTTATATCCTGCATCCTATTGCAGTAGCCTGTATTCTGGGTAATATGCATCTGGATGCAGATAGCCTGATGGCGGCGCTACTGCATGATGTGATTGAAGATACGCCCATTAGTAAATCAGAAATTGCCAACCTGTTTAGTGCCAAGGTCGCTGAACTGGTTGATGGCGTGACCAAGCTCACCATCTCCAAGGACAAACAGGACAATAAAGCGGCTTCATTTCGTAAAATCCTGCTGGCAACCCTGCATGATCCGCGTGTCATTATTATCAAACTGGCTGACCGCCTGCATAACATGTCTACGCTGGATGCCCTACGCCCGGAAAAACGCCAGCGGATTGCGCAGGAAACCTATGATATCTTTGTGCCCATGGCGCGACTGGTAGGCATGAATGACATTGCAGACCAGCTAGAACTCCTGTGTTATGAAAACCTTGATCCTGCTCTTTTTACCCGTATCCAGACTGCATTACAAACTACCCGAACACAGCGCAGCACCTATCAGAAAGTCTGGGCAGAGCGCCTTGATAAAACCATCAAAACCCTTGGCCTGAATGGCACACTCGAAGAAAAAGACAATAATATCCAGCTATTCCAACGCTTCTTTAAAAATAAAACCGATTTAAACTCACTCATTCATATCCATGCTTTTGACATTGTGCTAGAAACTGTGGCGGCCTGCGACCAGCTGGCTGCCTACCTCAAGCAGCATTATCATGTATTAAAGCTGGCTGACCATATTCGTAACCCCCTGCCTGGTGGCAATCAGGCCCTCGAACTATCATTACGTGGCGAAGTCACTACACTGGACTTAACGCTGCAAACCCCGCGTATGCGCGAAGCAGCGCGTCTGGGGGTAGTACTGGGTGAATCCGCGCCACAAGCCAGTCGCTCGGCGATTCAGGCTTCCCTAACCAACCTTAGCGAACTGATTGACCGCGATTGTGCCAAAACCACCTTAAGCTCATTGCTGGATTACCTGCATCGCGAAAAGATTCTGGTTTCAACGCCAGATGGTGATATTCATGAGCTACCCCGTGGGGCCACTGCAGTTGATTTTGCCTACGCTGCCAGTTTGTTTTTAGGCAACCATGCTATTGGTGCCAAGATTGATGGCATCATCAAGCCCTTAAGCACTCCCTTAAACAGTGGCGAAGTGGTTGAAGTCATCACCGATGTACTGGCAACCCCCAATCCCGAATGGCTCAGTTTCGTCAATACCCAAAAAGCCCGCCGTTCTATCCAGAATATTTTGCGCGATCAGGATATCGAAGAACAGCGTCTGGTTGGCCAGCAGGCTCTTAACCGTGCGCTTAAGCTCTACCATCATAGCCTGACCGACCTTAGCATACAGGATTGGGAAAACCTGCTCACCTGGCGGCATGTCCATAGTAAAGAGCAGCTGTTTGAGCAAATTGCCATTGGTGACCTGTTACCACAACTGGTCGCATCGCGCCTGTTTGCCGACCAGAACCAGCAAGCACTGCTAACCTCCAGTCAGTTGATTCGTGGCACAGAAGGCATTGATGTCCGCTACGCCAATTGCTGCACGCCTATTCTGGATGACCCAATTCGTGGCCATTTAACCCGTCGTGGGCTGATTGTCCATCGGGCACGCTGTAGTAACCTGTTGCATGAAAACCAGCAACACCCGGAAAATATTATTCCGCTCACCTGGCAAGAGTGTGAACAGGCCGATGCACGTTTTCCGGCATACCTGTGCATTGATGAAAAACTGGATGATGAGCAAACCACTGAAATTATCTATAAAATCCGCCAATTTCAGGCCGGCCTTGAGCAGATGACCAGTGACGATGAAAAAACTTATCTGTCACTGATTGTGCGCGATCGTGATCATCTGGCGCGTTTAATTCGTGAATTACGTATTTTACTGGACTTTCCCAGCCTGACCCGTTTAGATAGCGCCTTTAGTATCCGCGAACGTGAATACTCAGCCAAACAAGATTCTTTAGCTTGACTCAGGAATTGGTTATCATCCTGCAAAATTTATAAATGATTGGAGTCTTTCATGACACGTATCGTCATTCACAGTGAACAAGCACCAGCCGCCATTGGAACTTACTCACAAGCCATCAAGATTGACAACGTGGTGTATTTGTCAGGCCAGATCGGACTTGATCCTTATAGCATGGAACTGGTGGACGGTATTGAAGCGCAAATTCGCCGCGTTTTCGATAACCTAAAAGCAGTGTGTGAAGCAGCCGGCGGCTCTTTAGCTGATATTGCCAAACTCAATATCTTTTTGACAGATCTCGGTAACTTCCAACTGGTTAACCAGATTATGGGTGAATACTTTACACAGCCCTATCCTGCCCGTGCCGCCTTGGGTATAAACACCCTACCTCGTAATGCACTGGTTGAAATGGATGGTATTCTGGTTATCAATAACCAAAGTTAATACTATTGATTAACCTACTAAGCTGCCTTGTGCGGCTTTTTTATTGCTTATGGAATAGAGCACCGGAATTATTTTTGTAAGCTGGAATACGACAACTTGACATTTGATAATAATTATCAATAATATCTATTATCTTATTTGTACTTCCAACTACGGAAACAAAAGACTATGTACATTTGCCTGTGCCGTGCCGTAACTGATCGCCAAATCCGGGAAAGTGTTGAAAATGGGGCTTCCAGCTTCCGTGAAGTGCGTGAAGAACTGGACGTTGGTACTTGTTGTGGTCGTTGTGTACCAGAAACCCGTGAATTAATCGACCAGGCTCTCTCAGAAATTGCTGGCCGTATTTCCGTTGCTGCTTAAGCGCTACCTATCATCGTTTCATTTTCTCCTCTCCCGTTTTCAACATAACACTATAAAGCTGAAGCGGGCTTTTTCCTTTTCTGTATTCCAAGGCTTGTCACTTCTACAAACTATGGCCTTAATGTGATTGTCATTTTCATTTGCGGTTCCATAAACTGCTCGAAAAGCCGAGCTATTTTTTATAATCTATAAGCAAGTTAAATACCCAAGCTAAAAGTAGTACCTCAGTTAACCCGCTATACATCGAGCGTAGCTCTTGTCTTTTTACGAAGCATGCTCGTCAAGGCAATGCTTTGCTTATTATATTATCCTCAATCAGGAGAATTACCATGAAAGGTGATCGTCAAGTTATTGTTCACTTAAATAACGTACTGTATAACCAACTAACGGCGATTAACCAGTACTTTCTTCATGCCCGTATGCTAAAGGACTGGGGCATTGAAAAATTAGGCCAGCATATCTATAAAGAATCCATTCATCAAATGAAGCATGCCGATAAAGTAATTGAGCGAATCTTATTTCTGGAAGGTCTCCCCAATCTACAGCAGTTAGGCAAACTACATATTGGTGAAAATACCCGGGAAATTTTAGCCTGCGACCTACGCATGGCCAATGATTCCCATATCACCTTAAAGGCAGCCATTGCCTATGCCGAGCAATCCGCAGACTTTGTTACCCGTGACATGCTGCGTGCAATTATGGCAGAAGAAGAAGAATATATTGACTGGACTGGAACTCAGCTTGCCTTAATTGAGAGCGTAACGCTGGAAAACTTTATTCAGTCGCAGATTTAGACTTTAGAGATTCATCCACGTCACTGTAATTGGCTTTAGGCCAGTTTTTTTATAGCTATCTTTTATTGATTTTAATTTTGGTTCTGCTATCATTGTAATCATTGACAGCAGAACTGGAAACTACGATGGCTAATCTTGTTATCCGCAATATAGAGGATAGTTTAAAAGAGCGCTTACGTGTGCAAGCAGCCCATCATGGCCGCTCCATGGAAGAAGAGCTACGTTGTATTCTAAGAGAAACCTTGCTTAAAGAAGCGCCCGTTAAAAAAGCGTTTGGCAGTCACCTTCATGCTCGCTTTACAGCACTGGCATCTACCGCGCTAGAGCTGCCTCCTCGCAACACGGATCTTGCTAGCGGTGTTGATTTTCTAGCATGAAATATTTGCTAGATACCAATATACTCTCTGAAATAATGCGTGGTGCGCCTAACCCTCATGTTGTGGTATGGCTTGATCAGCAAAACCCGGCTCATCTATATATCAGTGCCATTACTGTAGCAGAAATTTTATATGGTATTGCTCGCTTGCCTGAGGGACAACGAAAACAGAAATTAGCGATTGCCGCTGTAGCCATGTTTCAGGAAGATTTTAAAAACCGTATCTGCGGCTTTGATCAATTTTCTGCCGAATTTTATGCAGACCTGGTTAATCAGCGAGTTTGCCGGGGCCTTGCAATTAGTCAATCAGATGCACAAATTGCGGGTATAGCCCTTTGTCAGCAGATGACTGTAGTTACCCGGAATATCAAAGATTTTTCACAAATTGATGGCCTAACTGTCCTCAACCCTTTTTAATTTTATTCTGACAAAAAAGCTAAAAAGGCATATTAGGACAGAAAGCGAGGATAGCTTTTTGTATTGGATCAATTGCTCATGTTTATACCATCATAGACATCCGCAACCAATAGCGTTAATCCAACAGACTGCAAAATAAAAGACTCATGGGGTTCATAATAATGAGGCTGCCAGCCATCCAGCCGACTTAACACCTCTACCAGTTGGGTTTCCTGTTCGATCATCACATATTCCTGCAAGGTCGGAATTTGCTGATATTGCTGCAACTTAAAAGTTTTATCATACATTTTGGTTGATGCCGATAATACTTCGACAATCAAAATTGGCGTTTCTACAAAATAAGCATCATTTGATATCTGGCTGCAATCCACCACCACATCGGGATAATAGAAGTTTTGTGCTATTTTTACTTTCATATCATTAATATAAGGGCGACAGGATTTGCCCTTAAGATGAGCGCGAAGTTCCGCAAAAACATTCCCTGAAATCAGATTATGGCCTGCGCTTGCACCCACCATAGCGAATACTTCACCGTGCACAAATTCATGTTTAGTTTGGCTTTGTAATTCGCCTTGCAGGTACTCTTGTTCAGTTAGGTGGTATTTATTGGCAATTTTCATTTTTAAACCTGTAAAAATAAAGCTTGATCAGACTCAATATAGCACAGCATGGTGAATGCCTTAAAAAGAATAAAAACTATGACAAGGCTAATCGCGCAAGCAATGCATTATTATATTCCTGGCATATTTACTCAGGGCCTTGATAAAAAACCTGTCCCTTGCGCTTAATAAGTTCGACTAATATCCAAGTTGTCAATCTGCGATAATACAGATAAGTCCACCGGCCAAGGCAATAATAAATCATCAATTTCCTGTTCTATTTTTAACAGGGTACTTAAGTCAATTGTTCCTTCTATCGTTAAATCAATGTCTGAACCCTAACGATAGTTGTCTTTGGCACGCGAACCATACAAGATGAGTGATGACAAAAAAAGTAAAAAAAAGCCCGCGGGGGCGGGCTGAAGGGGGTCTTACTGTCTTGGGGACAGTATTAATACTAGAGAACATCTATGTATTTGTCTGTTAGACGAATGTAGAAGGGGTGTAACGGGTGATAAAATACCCTAGGGGATTTAGCTCTTACTTCCAAGGTCTTAAATCTACAATTTTGATCACCTCACCATGATTGTCTATTAATACGGTCATATCTATGACCGTAGCTTTTAGTGGAATCCATGCGCTGGCTTCAGGATAACGCTTTAAAACTGCTTGTACACTAGCTTTATCATTAAACTGGTTAAGAAGCTTTAAACGCTGTGCATGCTGTTGTAATTGCTGCTTAGCTTGTTCTAATAGCATATAACGATCGGGACACTGAGCAAGCGATATACCTCTGAATGTTTCCATGAATACGTCTTCATTGTGCTGCTTAATACTTTTCGCAGATTTTACAGCAACATATTTAGGAGTTAACCAAGACGGCTTATGATAAAATTCCTCTGCATTCTTTAAACTCTTTTGATTAATATCATTAACACGTATCAACTCGAATCCGTTTACATTATAAACGATCCACGCAGGCCTACCATGTATAATAGTATAAAATCCGCATAAGAAAGCCAATACTTGAAAGAGAATGACTAGAATTAAATCAAGCTTGAGCGTTTTTTTGGTTTCCTTATACACTAATAATGTAAAGAATGGACCAATTACAACATCAACTGTAAGCATTATCATTACTATATGTGTTACCCCAACTGATTTAGCAAGCGGCATTGGATACCATAGAAAAAAGATTACTCCACTTACGAAAATTGCAATTAATATAGAAATAGCCAGATGGGTTAAAAAAAATTTGATCCGTTTAGACATTGATATTACCTAAAGTTAATGTTACTCACAAAAGCTGTATCACAAATAGACCATTGATTTAACAAGAGAATTAATAATTTTTTAAGTTAAATTACTAGTCCAGACCTGAAATTTTGACACATATTCCTGCTACATGTCACTTACACTACTCTAATATGGCATAGAGGTCATCTCAGCCTAAATTTCTGAGAAAATATAGTTATGATTTTTTATCCAATGGCCGTATTGTAGATATTAAAATGGTTGAACAATTGATTAAAGGATTAAAAGCAAAGCTCTCTGCGGATCGGAGTTACATCAGTTAAGCATTAAAATTAAGATTAAATGATCAAGATGGTGAATTAATTACCTATCATCGTAAAGACATGCAAGCAGTGTAGTGATTAAAAGCGGATGCGTACAATTTAAGGCAGCGCAATAAAATAGAGACTTTATTCAGCGTATTAAAAGGAATATATAATTTGGTAACGAGTAAGGCCAACGATTCAAACTAGTGAAGCATTGGCTTAAGTAGGATTTGGGTTTGGATAGTACAAAAGCATACCCTATAAGTAGCTATATTTTAGAGATTTATATCTCTTTATGTGCTTAGAAACTGTATCAAAAAAGTCAATTAATCATTGAGATTACTCATTTAGAAAAGCTAACAACAAGTTTTCTAGTGGCATGATTTTGGAGAGAATCTATCAGCCAAATCTGTAGTACAAACCCAAGCATTATTTGAGATAGTATATGTATAAGTAATTTTTTTACCAGCAATATTATCATTTACTATGCCAGTTGTTTTATAAGTAGCTTCAATGGCGCAGGCTGTTGTATCAATTGGACTAGCAATAATATTATCAACATATTTAACACTAATTATTGCACTAGCAGGTATGACACAACCAGCAGATATTCCTTCATTACCAATAGCATCAATAATACGAGTTTTCAAGCCGCCTAATAATGTAGGGCCTTCAGCAACTTGAGCACGTGCGATATAATCCTGATATGCAGGAATTGCTACAGCAGCAAGAATACCAATGATCGCAACAACGATCATCAATTCAATTAACGTAAAACCCTTTTGTGCGTTCATAAAATTCTCCTAGGAATATTTAGGCAAAATTTATGCCAAAAATTAATTTGTTTAAAATTCATGCATAGTTGCATGAAATTAACTAGCAAATCGAGACTTAAAAACACAAAACTTGTTTTTAATTAAATTTTAATTGTTCTAATTAATAGATTATTATCAAAAATTTATTTCAAAATTCCAAATCTTATAATAATTATTTTTGCCAGTAAATGTATAAAAATTAAAGAAGAGAGCGATAAGCTCTCTTCTTTGTAATTACTTTACATAAATTATGTACAAGATTTTGGTTTAAATTTAGCAGCTAAAGTAGTAGTACAAACCCATGCACCAGTTGCAGCAGTGTAAGTATGGGTCATAGTTTTACTTGCAACATCATCATTTACACCAGTAGCGGCATAAGTAGCTAGCAAAGCACATGTTGCTGTACCACCAGCTGTTGCTGTAATCGAGGCAACATATTTACCAGAAACCACAGCACCTGTAGGTATAACACATCCTGCTGCCACGCCATCATTGCCAATCGCTTCAGTAATAGGGGTTTTCAAACCGCCTAACAGCGCTGGGCCTTCAGCAACTTGAGCACGACCAATATAATCCTGATATGCAGGAATTGCTACAGCAGCCAAAATACCAATGATCGCAACAACGATCATCAATTCAATTAACGTAAAACCCTTTTGTGCGTTCATAAAATTCTCCCAGGAATACAAAAATAGTAGTGTTGGCTTGTTGTTTTGACCAACGCTCTAACACACATGTTGTTATATTGCATTATGTGTGCCAAATCAATATCTGTAAATTTATATCGGTGCAAAAACATGCAAATAAAGTAATTCTGTTAGTTAGCGCACATTTAACTTTATTAGTTAAAAGCAATTTATGCCAATAAGTGACACTTTATGTCAATTATCAATTATTCATACAAAAATAGTCACTCTGCGCTTCATTATAAGATTACTAGAGAAATATAGCCTGATTATTTAGCTCGTTACCTAAGTCTTTTATTTTCTTATCATAATATTGGTTAAGTACTTGGCCGATTTGCTCAATACCGCTTATTACACCAGCAGAATACTGTTTTTGCTTGAGCAGGGCAGTAATGTTATCGCAAATTGTGTTCCAATGCTCACTTGTAACAAAATGATCAATCCCTCTATCAGCTACGATTTCAACTTTTCGCTCACACAGGTTGATATACAGCAATACACCACTGTTATAGGCAGTATCCCATACGCCATATTCAGCAAACAGTTGTTTGGCTCTTAAGCGGGTATTACCACGAAGAGCAATGTCCAGCGGCAAATGCCCCTCAATAATGACCTGTATCTCGCCTGCATGATCCTGTTCAGCCTGCTGTACCGCGTTGCTAATTTGCGCGCGGACTTCCGTATTAAAACATTTACGGGTATACCATGGTAGATATACGAAGTTTCTAAACCAGCGTGCAATATTTAGGCTTTTTTCACTTTCAATGATTTTTTGATGACTACTCATCAGGTCAGTGTCATTAGTTACCATGATCCAGAAGCTCCACCACCACCAAATGATCCACCGCCACCGCGATAGCCTCCCCCACCAAAACCACCGCCTCGTCCACCACCAAAACCTCCACCGCCACGCAGTACGCTAAACAGGATTAGTTGGGCAATAGAGCTTACCAGCAGGAAAAAGACTATTCCGCCCAACATGAAACTGCCAATCAATCCCAGGCCGCTGGTTAATCCCCAGCCGACTCCAACTGCTCCAGCAATACTGGCACTTAATGCTTTACCTAAAAACAAGGCGGCAAACATGCCAGCCAGACAAAGTGCCACCAGGGCAAATAAGCCTTTTTGCATGGCATTTTGCTGCTCAATCTGAGCGGCTTGTTGTTGCTCAAGCTGATCGGCACTGTTTTTGGCAATTTCAGGGTCAAGCTTTAGAATCTGATCAATCTGGTTGAGACCAGCAGTTAGGCCACCCATATAATTGCCTTGCCGGAATTGTGGAGTGATTTGTTCTTCAATAATACGTTTGATGACTACATCAGGCAAGACGCCTTCCAGCCCATAGCCAGTTAACATCTGAATCCGGCGGTCATTGACTGCAACTACAATGAGCAAGCCATTATCGGTTTTTTCATGACCCAGTTTCCACTGTGTAAAGGCACGGGTTGCATAGTCAAAGATGGCTTCCTGCCCGGTACTGGGCAAGATGATCAGTCCCACCTGTGCCCGGCCAGCCTGATGAATAGCCAGAATTTGCTGGCTGAGTTGCTGATATTGCGCACTGGTTAATAAACTGGCCTGATCAATCACCGGGCTATTTAAATCCGGCAAGGTGGCCTGAACCGTATCGGGTTGAGCCGGAGTAATGGTTGGCGTAGGTAACTCTGGAGTGTTTTGATGATGAGGAGAAGTTGCAGCGCCTATAGGTGGAACAATACTGTTGAGTGGCGGGCCACCTACTTGTTGGGCCTGATTTAAAACAATGGCAGCTTCTGCCACCTGATCCGTTTGGCTGGCTGGCTCCGCATGGACCTGAAAAGCAGCCAGCAACAATGCCATCAATACACCTGCTATTGGATATTGATAAATGGTTTTCTTTAAAACTGATGGCTGCTGCATGGCATGGTCTTCTGTTTTGGCTTTTCAACAGTGGATAAACATTCAGTTATCCACAATCAGGCGATTAAAGTCAGCTTATTTACAGCTAATACATTCACAATAAATGCTATCCATTGATCAAGGTTGTGCAGCTTGTGGGGCTGACTGACCAGCAGGTGCAGTGCTATCAAAACTGACTGTTGGCGCGGTTGCAATAGCAGCTTCATTATTGACTGAAAAATTGGGCCGAGGCTGCATGCCAATCACTTTGGCAGTTAGCGACTGTGGCAACTGGCGCACATAGGTATTGTAGTCCTGAACAGTGCTGATATAGCGGTTGCGTGCGACGGTAATACGGTTTTCTGTCCCTTCAAGCTGGGCACTTAAATCCCGAAATGCGGCATCAGCCTTTAGATTGGGATAATTTTCTGACACAACCAGCAAGCGTGATAAGGCACCGGTCAGTTGGCTTTGCGCTTCCTGAAATTTTTGAAAAGCAGCCGGATCATTCACCAGCTCCGGGGTGGCCTGAATACCAGCCACTGATGCCCGGGCACGGGTCACTTCAGTTAAAACCTGCTGTTCATGGCTGGCATAACCTTTAACCACATTCACCAGATTGGGTACTAAATCGGCGCGGCGCTGGTACTGGTTCAGCACTTCAGACCAGCTGGCATTGACAGCTTCATCCTTGGCTTGCAGGTTGTTGTAACCACAGCCGGGCAAACTGCTGGCCAGTACGGTGCTTAATAATAATGCTGATAATAGCCGACGCGACATGATGCTAACCTGTTTTTATCAATGTGTATGATTAACATCATGCGGCAACGGACAGGTTTTTCCAGAATGGAATTGTGAATATTTTTAATAGCTTGTTACTGTTAACGCTGGATACAGCTTATCCATAGCTTTAAAAAAAGCCCTGCTCTGGTTGTTAGCATTACAATATCTTGCCAACGACCTGAACAGAGCGGTAGGAGAACCACAAAATTGTTTGATAAAGAACAGATCAGTGAACGGTACTGGCAGCTTCCATAAAGCTGGCCATCTGATACTCGTTTGCCAGACGGTTTTTCCAGTAGCTTAATGCCTTGGAGTGATCAATTTCAGAAGGATGAAAATCCTTTTTATAATAAGACAAATATTCCGGGGTCAGCTGAATCAGCATTTTTGCGACCAGATACAGACCACGGAGGTTGCCGCCAATTTTCGGCAGGCTTTTCCATTTGTCCTGCCAGAACAAGCGCTGGGTGCCATACAAGGTTAAGCTGGCAAAGCTGGTGGTTACCGCCTGCATCACCTGACGGCGTAATTTAAGGTCACCATATAAGGTTTGATAGGTATCAAATGCCACGCTGCGATGCTCAACCTCTTCAATAGCATGCCACACCCACAGTTTAACGGCATCATCATCCAGTGTTTCCAGTAGTTCAGGATGATTGAGAATATAACCGCCCAGCAATGCTGTGAAATGTTCAAACGCGCTGGTAATGGCCAGCTGTACCTTATAGGGTGCATTTTTAAGGCGATGGTCATGCTTGGCAAGCCAGGCCTGAAAGCTGTCTAGCTGATAATCATCACGGCGCCACGCCTGATTGAATTCAGTATGGGCCTTGGAGTGCATGGCCTCCTGCCCAATAAATGCAGTAATTTCTGCCTGTAGCTGTTCATCGGTAATTCGGTCGCGTACGTTGCGGACACTATGCACAAAAAACTGCTCGCCAATGGGAAAGGTAGACGACAAGGCTGTCAGCAGGTGCGACATCACGGGTGAATCTGCAAAGAAATGACGCTTGATCAGTTTAGGATTAAAGTCCAGCCGACGTACCGTAATGCCATTGGCTTTACGGCGATTCAAATATTTCTTATCTGATATTGTATTAGCCAGAGCAGTCATGGCGATATCCTATACAATCTTAAGTTGACATACAGTATTGTCATATTTAATGAATGAGGCTATGGCATGAATGTTCAGCCAGTGACGAAAGTGCTCAAACTTTAGGCTTAATTTGTAATTAAAAAACCCGCCCAGTCATGCGACAACGGGGCGGGTTTCCTAAAACTACAACAGCTTAGTACTTAAACTTTAGCGCTATACTGTAATTGGCTGGTGCGCCATAGTAACCTTGCGAATAAGGAAACCCAAACAGGTACTTTTTGTTGCCTACGTTATAGCCATTGGCCTGAACACTGACATGGTTATTGATGTCATAACTGGCCATCAGGTTTAATAAGGCATAATCGTCCTGGCGGATAGTGCTGTTTAAGCTTGAACTGTATTGGCTAATATCACCCTGCCACTGTACCCCTGCACCCAGTTTAAGCTGAGGTAACACAGGAACACGATAGGTCGCCAGCATATTGAAGGTTTGCTCAGGATTATAGCGACGCGCAGCGCCACCGTTTTTCAGGTCTTTTAAACTGTACTGTGAGTATCCCAACGACAGATTAAGGTTATCAGTCAACTCCCCTACCAGGCCAACCTCTACCCCTTGTGACTGCAAATCACTAATGGGTGACTCATGCAATAAGGGATTGCTGTCGGCATCTTTTAGCGGATAGTTGCTTTGTGTGGTTCTAAATACCGCCAGTGTTCCGGTTAACCGGTCATCCAGCCAGGCACTCTTGACCCCCACTTCATAGCTATCGCCTTCAATGGGTGCCGCCACATTTTTAGTGGTCGCATCTACTGTGGTTTGTGGCCGGAAAATGGACGTGTAACTGGCGTAGCCGGTATATTCCGGTGTGAAGTTATAGGTGAAGCCAGCATACGGTGCTAGCTTGTGTTCATCATAGACCATGGGTGCTGAATAACTAACGCCCTTACTGCTGGCCTCAACATAGTTGGCCCCAAGGGTGAGTTTCAACGCATCATTCAAATGCAGGCGGGTGGCTGCATAAAGTGACTGGTTTTTCTGGCTATAATCGGAGCCACTGCTGGAAGTTGCACTCCATAGCGGAGCTGCTGGTGTCCAGCTGGCCTGATCAGTGGTGGTAGAATTACCAAATGTGCCGGTATATTCCAATTGGCCAATTTCACTGGTTGACCAGCTATAGCCCATTACGGCTTCGTGGTTGTAGCCCAATAAAGCAAATGTCCCGGCTATGCGTGCATCAATCTGACGCTGCACGTCATCATCATTAACATATCTGCCCGGATACAGAAAAAGACCAGAAGTATTATCCATAGCACTGGGGTTGCCCACCAGATAAAGCAGATCACTCTGGGTACTGGTGTGCTTTTCATCATAGCTTAGGGTTGCCTGCCAGTCACCCCAGAGTTTTTGCTTTAGCTCAACAAAAGCATCTCGGGTTTCATTGTCCCAATAAGTCCAGTCCGGGCTATAGTTATAACTCTGCGAATAACTGATTTGTTTCCCTGCACTGTTCAGCAGTGGATTTGCGCCCCAGTTATTGCCATTGGATTTATTATTGGTTTCGCTATAGCCTAGTGTTAGTACCGTGCTATCGGTCAAATCGGCATCAACAATTGCCGCCACCCCATTTTTTTCCAGTGAATAATGATCCAGATAAGAATCACCGGTTTGCTCATAAGCCATTATGCGGCCACGTACACGATCATCACTGCTTAGGCTACCGGAAACATCGCCTTCATAACGGGTGGTATCCCATGAGCCATAGCTAATGCCTGCCGAAGCCTGTAACTCTTTGGTAGGCCGTTTGCGGATCATGTTAATGGTTGCACTGGGATCACCAAATGCCGTGGACAGTGCAGCAGCACCCTTAACCACTTCAATCCGGTCATATAAAAAGGTATCAGGATTACTTTCCTGATAATTATAGCTGGTGAGTGGAAAACCAATGCCATCCATTAATACATTGGAAATTTCAAAACCACGGCTCATGTAGGTGGTACGCTCGGTTTCCTGACTACTGACGGTAATTCCCGGCGTATTGCGTAGCACATCACGTAAATTGGTGATCTGGTAATCATCCAGTTGCTGGCGTGTAACGACATTAATGGTCTGCGGGGTTTCCTTGATGGCCAGATCAAGCCGGTTGCCACTGCTACTATTTTTTATTGTATAGGCTTGGGTACTGTCGGATGCGCCTTCATCTGTTGTTGCAGTGACTTCAATGGTTTGCAGCTGATTGTCTACCGCAATGTCCTGTGATGATACCGCTTGTGCCTGTGCAGTTAAAGCCATCGCCAGTGGCAAGGCTGCCAGCCGACAGGGAACTACAAAACGATGAAACATGATAAACCCCAGCTAAAAATTTATAAATAATAACGGTAATGATTTTCATTTGTAATTTTAATTAAGCACAGATAAGAAGACAAGGAGTATTTAAGAAATTCTTAAGAATTGAAAAAAGAGAGTAAGAACAGAGGAAAGCAAAGAATGAGCAAGGCAAACCTTATTAACAGATAGGCATTAAAAAAGCAGCTTAACGGGTTGATTAAGCTGCTTTTAGGCAAACAGGATCAGGATATCAAAATGAAGTCCCCTGTTATTACACCTTTAGGTAATCCAGGATACCTTCGGCGGCCTGACGACCTTCCCAGATGGCTGTTACTACCAGATCAGAACCACGCACCATGTCACCACCAGCAAATATTTTTGGATTGCTGGTCTGGAATTTGTAGGCCTGATGTTCAGGTGCAACCACACGGCCTGAACCATCCAGATTAATGGTAGAGTTTTCAAACCAGTTGGCTGGACTTGGACGGAAACCAAAGGCCAGAATCACCGCATCAGCAGACAGGATTTCTTCAGAACCCGGTACTGGCTCAGGACTGCGACGGCCACGGCTATCGGGTTCGCCCAGCTGAGTGGTTACGACTTTAACGCCGATCACCTTACCGTCTGCATCACCCACAATTTCAATAGGCTGACGATTGAATAAAAATTCCACCCCTTCTTCACGGGCGTTTTTCACTTCACGCACCGAACCCGGCATGTTGGCTTCATCACGGCGATAAGCACAGGTCACATGCGCAGCACCCTGACGGATAGAGGTACGGTTACAGTCCATGGCAGTATCCCCACCACCCAGTACCACCACACGCTTGCCTTCAAGGTCAATGTAATCTGCCGGATTCTTTTCCCAGCCCTGACAACGGTTGACGTTGGCAATCAGGAAGTCCAGTGCATCGTATACGCCGTTAAAGTCTTCACCGGCAAAACCACCTTTCATGTAGGTGTAGGTGCCCATGCCCATGAACACCGCATCGTAATCAGCCAGCAGTTCATCAATGGTCACGTCAGTGCCCACATCGGTATTGAGGCGGAATTCAATACCCATGCCTTCAAAAATCTCACGGCGACGCACCATGACATTTTTTTCCATTTTAAATTCTGGAATACCAAAGGTCAGCAGGCCACCGATTTCTGGATTTTTGTCAAACACAACCGGTTTTACCCCATTGCGCACCAGAATATCAGCACAGCCCAGACCGGCAGGGCCAGCACCAATGATGGCCACTTTTTTGTCAGTCCATTTTACATGGGACATGTCAGGACGCCAGCCCAGTGCAAACGCCGTGTCATTAATATATTTTTCGGCATTACCAATGGTGACTGCACCAAAACCATCATTGAGGGTACAGGCCCCTTCACACAGGCGATCCTGCGGGCATACACGGCCACACACTTCCGGCAGGGTGTTGGTCTGGTGGCACAGTTCAGCAGCACGAAACAGCTGGCCTTCAGTAACCAGTTTTAGCCAGTTGGGAATATAGTTGTGTACCGGGCATTTCCACTCACAGTACGGATTGCCACAGGCCAGACAGCGATGCGACTGGTTGGCCGCATGTTCCTGGGTAAACGGTTTATAAATTTCTACAAACGCTTCTGTACGAACAGCAATATCTTTTTTCTCTGGGTCCTGACGCGGCACTTCCAGAAACTGAAAATCATTGTTTAGGCGAGTCGCCATGGTTATCTCCGTGGGTCAGTACTGCCGCTCTATTAAAAACAGGCGGCAGCACTTGCCTGGTGCGAAAGTGAAAAAGACTTATTGAGGATCGGCCTTGGTGGTTTTCAGCAGGCTGTTCAGGCTTGCGGCTTTTGGCTTCACCAACCAGAACTTGCGGCTGTAGGAATCAAACTCATCAATAATGGTTTGTCCCCAGGCACTGCCTGTTTCACGCACATGATCTTGCAGGATTTCCAGCAGGTGATGGCGATAATCTTCCATCGGCTCGGTAGAAATACGGTTCAGGTCAATCAGTTCATGGTTGCAGTAATCGAAGAAATCACCGTCCAGATCCAGCACATAAGCAAAACCACCAGTCATGCCTGCACCAAAGTTATGACCTACACGGCCCAGCACGGTCACAATACCGCCAGTCATGTATTCACAGCAATGATCACCAGCGCCTTCAATCACGGCAAAGCTGCCCGAGTTACGCACGGCAAAACGCTCACCGGCAGTACCGGCTGCAAACAGTTTGCCGCCAGTCGCACCATACAGACAGGTATTGCCAATAATAGCTGTTTCCTGCGATTTAAATGGCGAACCCTTCGGTGGATAAATGGCAATCTGGCCACCTGCCATGCCCTTGCCCACATAATCGTTGGCATCACCTTCCAGACGCAGATGCAGGCCACCAGCATTCCACACCCCGAGTGACTGGCCAGCAGTTCCGGTTAAGTGAACCACCACCGGCGCAATTTCCATGCCCAGATTGCCATAACGCTTGGCAATTTCACCGGAAATCCGTGCCCCAATAGAACGGTCACAGTTGCTCACAATAAACTCAAAACTACCGCCTTCACCCGCTTCAATGGCAGGCAGCATCACTTCAACCATGCGCTCGGCCAGCAGGCCCTTGTCAAATGGCTCGTTTTTCACCACTTCACAATAGCTGGACTTGCCATCAGCCGAAGGATGCGAGGTCAACAGCGCGCTTAAATCCAGATTGGCATGTTTGTCGGTTTCGCCCGGCAGTGCTTCCAGCAAATCGGTGCGGCCAATCAGGTCACGCAATGAACTTACACCCAGCGCAGCCAGCCATTCACGGGTTTCTTCAGCAATAAAGCGGAAGAAATTAATCAGCATTTCCGGCTCACCAATATAATGCTCTTCCCGCAGGTGATCCTGCTGGGTGGCCACACCGGTCGCACAGTTGTTCAAATGGCAAATCCGCAGGTATTTACAACCCAGCGCAATCATTGGGGTTGAACCAAAGCCAAAGCTTTCAGCCCCCAGAATTGCCGCTTTAACTACATCCAGACCAGTTTTTAAGCCGCCGTCAGTCTGTACACGCACCTTGCCACGCAGGTCATTGACCCGCAGGGCCTGATGCGCTTCAGCCAAGCCCAGCTCCCATGGCGAACCGGCATAATGGATGGAACTTAATGGCGATGCTGCTGTACCACCGTCATAACCGGAAATGGTAATGAAGTCGGCATAGGCCTTGGCCACACCTGCTGCAATCGTACCTACACCCGGCTCAGACACCAGCTTGACCGATACCATGGCCTGCGGATTGACTTGTTTTAAATCAAAAATCAGCTGTGACAAATCTTCAATGGAATAAATGTCATGGTGCGGTGGCGGGGAAATCAGCGTGACACCCGGCACCGAATAACGCAGGCGTGCAATCAGGCCATTGACTTTACCACCCGGAAGCTGACCGCCTTCACCTGGTTTTGCACCCTGCGCCACTTTAATCTGCAACACTTCTGCAGAGCACAGGTAAGCCGGGGTTACCCCAAAACGGCCTGATGCAATTTGCTTGATCTTGGAGTTACGAATGGTGCCGTAACGTGCCGGATCTTCACCGCCCTCACCAGAGTTGGAACGACCACCAATGGTGTTCATGGCAATGGCAATGGACTCATGCGCTTCTGGCGACAATGCACCCAGTGACATACCCGCAGAATCAAAGCGTGGCAGAATATCCTCAACGCTTTCAACCTGATCCAGCGCAATGCTGTTATCAGTTTTAAGCGCAAACAAATCACGAATGGTGGCAATCGGACGATGATTCACCAGATTGGCATATTCGCGGAAGTCTTCATATTTGCCAGAGCGCACTGATTTGTGCAGGGCCGCAATCACATCAGGGTTAAACGCATGATACTCTTTGTTATAAACAAACTTGAGTAAACCACCCTGATCCAGTGGCTTGCGTGCTTGCCAGGCCAGTGTGGCCAGTTTTTTCTGGTCATTTTCCAGATCAATAAAGCTGGCACCAGCAATACGGCTCGGAACGCCTCTAAAGCACAGTTCAACCACTTCTTTGGACAAACCAATGGCTTCAAACAACTGGCCACCGCGGTAGGAAGCCACGGTTGAAATTCCCATTTTTGACAGGACTTTAAGCAAGCCTTTTTCAATACCCTTACGGAAATTGGCTTGAGCATATACCGGGTCACCCAGCAACTCGCCCTTATCAACCAGCTCATTGATCACATCATAAGCCAGATATGGATAAATTGCGGTTGCACCAAAGCCCAGCAGCACAGCAAAGTGATGCGGGTCACGGGCCAGCCCGGTTTCTACAATAATATTGGCATCAGCACGCAGGCCAACCTCTGACAGGTAATGATGCACCGCACCGGTTGCCATAATGGCATTGGCTGGTAGGTAGCCTTCACGGATATTTTTATCCGACAGCACCAGCATGCAGTTGCCGGTCGCAATAGCCGCTTCAGCTTCCTTACAAATACGCTGTAATGCAGCTTGCAGGCCTTCGCTTTCTGCATAGTTCAGGTCGACAACAGTCATGCCGTAGCCGGGACGGTTCAGCTCACGCAACTGGTGCATTTTGCTGTTGGACAATACCGGACTGGAAATAATCACACGGTCAGCATGGTCTGCGCTTTGCTCAAACACATTTTGCTCATGACCAAAACAGGTTTCCAGCGACATCACAATGGCTTCACGCAGTGGATCAATCGGTGGATTAGTCACCTGCGCAAACTGCTGGCGGAAATAATCAGCCAGATGGCGTACCTGACGTGACAGCACCGCCATAGGCGTATCATCACCCATGGAACCAACCGCTTCCTGCCCACTTTCAGCCAGGGGACGGATAATCTGGTCGCGCTCCTCAAAGGATACCAGGAACATTTTTTGCGCGGCTTTTAGTGTGTCGCCGTATAGACCAGTCGACAGCAGCTGCTCTTCCAGCTCATTATCCACTTGCAGGCTTAAAGCACGCTCACGCAACCATTTGCGATAAGGGCGCATGCCTTTTAAATGGTTATTGATCGCTGCCGTATCCAGTACCTCACCGGTTTCGGTATCCACCACCAGCATTTGACCGGGACCAACACGGCCTTTGGACACCACATCTTCCGGCTTGTAGTTCCACACACCAATTTCTGACGCCAGTGTGATATAGCTATTTTTGGTAATCACCCAGCGCGCCGGACGCAAACCATTACGATCCAGCATACAAATGGCATGACGGCCATTTTGAATGACCAGACCGGCCGGACCATCCCATGCTTCCATGTGCTTGGAGTTAAACTCATAAAACGCACGCAGGTCAGAATCCAGTGTTTCCACGTTTTGCCACGCGGGTGGCACCAGCATACGCAGAGCACGGAACAGATCCATGCCACCGCCGACTAGAATTTCCAGCATGTTATCCAGACTGGATGAATCCGAACCGGTGCGGTTAACCAGAGGTTTTAAGTCCAGCAGACCGGGCAATAACGGGTTTTCAAATTTGGGCGTACGGGCAACCGACCAGTTGCGGTTGGCGGTAATGGTATTGATTTCACCATTGTGTGCCAAATAACGGAATGGCTGGGCCAGCGGCCAGCGGGGTAGTGTATTGGTGGAAAAACGCTGGTGAAACACCACAATGTGTGAGGCTAAACGCTCGTCGGCCAGATCGGTATAAAAATCAGCAATGGCGGCAGGCATCATCAGACCTTTATAGCTGATCACGGTACTGGCCAATGTGGTCACATAAAACAGCGAGTCATTTTGCAGCTTGTGTTCGGCACGACGGCGCGCCAGAAACAGCTTGCGGTTAAAGTCGGCCTCAGCCAGATTTTCCGGGTTATTAACAATAATCTGTTCAAATACAGGTAGGGAGCGAAGTGCGATTTCGCCCAGAATGCTGACGTCAATGGGTACTTTACGCCAAGTCGCCACCTCAAGGCCTTCTGCCTTGATTTCTGCGTTCAATACTTCACGGGAATGCTGTGCCAGTGCCGGATCAATATTCAGGAAAATGGTACCAACAGCAAAGATATCCGTCAGGCTTGCCCCAAGCTTTTGGGCTTCATCACGAAAAAACGCCTTCGGCATCGCCAGCAATAAGCCACAGCCGTCGCCTGTCTTACCGTCAGCAGCAATACCCCCGCGATGCGTCATACAACTGAGACTATGAATGGCTGTTTGAACCAAATGATGACTCGCCTCGCCCTGCATCTGGGCAATCAGGCCAAATCCGCAATTATCGCGGAACTCGTCTGGCTGATATAAACCCTGTGCGGATTGAGTGGGAGCTACAGTGTTAAGCGATGGCATTTGCATAGCGTACCCTTGTCTTGGTATTGTCCAACCAGACCCTTACGTCTGGCAGAAAAAAATAGAGCAGAAAAATCATCGTTGACTTTATGCCCGTGAACCACCTGTTCGACCCAAATATGCTGTCAGCGCCAAGCATGCAATTAGCAATAATGTGCAGGCAACACGGCCCGGGGCCAAATAAGCACAACCCCTATAGGCTGGTGTAAACGAAAAACGGCGGTGTATTTTACAGACAAAACGTAAATAAATAAACCAATATTGCACAACAAGAAACAACATAAAATTGAAAATGTGCTGTGCTTAAACTCTATAAAGCAAAGTTTGGACCATAATCATTTTTATTTTTATCGAACGCAGTGATAGATAATTTTTTATTAACTGATTTATAAAGTTATTTTTAAAACCCAGTTAACCTTAAAATTCTGCAATATTTTTTGCGGCAAAATATTGCAGAATGATTAAATTGCGCTAATTGAATGGATCAGCAATTGGCCCGCTACTGGCAGGATTATTTTCTGCGGGTACGGCAGGACTAGCTGAAGAATCTGCAGGCTTGGCCGGGTTTGTCCCATTATTTACACCTGTTGGCTGGCTGCTTGCAGGCGGGACTGTGGCCGGTGTTCCCGTTACAGGGGGCTGAACGCTTGCATTTGCATCAATTGGCGCTGTTGGCGTGGGCGGTGCAACAGGTGCTTCTACAGGAATAGGAACCGAACGTAAACGCACCTGATAGACCTGAGAAGCCTTTGATAAATTGGTAATACTATCTTCCGATCCTACATCATCAGTCACTGATGATTTAAAGTCTGAAAAACGTACTGGATAGGCTTTTACGCTTTGTGGCAAATCAAAACTCATGTTCTTGCTGGCATCCAGCGCCTTGCCTACTGACGAAAAGCTGCCATACACCAGTACATAACGTTCGCCCTGCTCAGGTTTACGCGACCGCATATAAAAAAACTTTTCACGGTCCGTGCGCTTGTCCAGATAGCTTTTGATGATATCTTCCTGCGACACGCTCATCACATGCACTGTCCAGTTGCCAGACTGTGACTTAATAAAACTTGTCCCCCGGTACTCTGCCGTACGCTCACTGGTGCTCACATCCTGATTAATATCCAGCTCGGGCACCATTTCTGTCATCATGCCCAGTGTGGGGGAAAACTGCACCTTTTCTGGCTCAACCGGAACGTCTTTACCCTTAAGGTCTTTTTCAACCGTAATGCGGTCATGAATCTGCATGCCAATCCATAAGAAAAAGGCAATGACCAGCATGGCAAGGCCACCCAGTAGCCAGGTACTGTTCTGAACAGTTCGCCAGATGCGGGTGCGGTTCATACCATGTGCCCCTCAACCCGTGATATAACCTGCTGGCACGCTACAATAGTTTCGCATATAAGTTCAGGACTGGCGTCACGGCTGATAACCGCCTGCCCTACTTGCTTTAGCAAAATCAGGCGTAACTGGCCAGCCAGCACCTTTTTGTCCTGCGCCATCAAACTCATAAACTGCTCAACTGGAATTTCCGGACATACGACGGGTAGATGAGCACGTGCAATAATCTGACGTACCCGGTTGACATCAGCCATACTAATCCAGCCCAAACGGCAGGATAAATCGGCGGCCATCACCATGCCTGCTGCTACTGCTTCACCATGCAGCCACTCACCATAGCCCAGATAAGATTCAATCGCATGGCCAAAGGTATGACCCAAATTTAACAATGCCCGTTCACCATGCTCATGTTCATCGGCGGCAACAATCCGCGCCTTATGGGTACAGGAACGGTAAACAGCTTCTGCCAACAAATCGGCATTACGTGCCACTAGCTGCTCCATATGCGCTTCAAGCCAGACCAGAAAATCCTGATCGCCCAGCAAGGCATACTTGATGATTTCTGCCAGGCCTGCTGATAGCTCCCGGTCGGCCAGTGTGTCCAGTTGCGACATATCAGCCATAACTACACTAGGCTGTTTAAAGGCCCCAATCATATTTTTACCCAGCGGATGATTGATCCCGGTTTTACCGCCAACACTGGAATCAACCTGCGATAGTAGCGTGGTAGGCACTTGTACAAAATCCACACCACGCTGGAAACTTGCCGCTGCAAAACCTGCCATATCACCAATTACGCCGCCACCCAGTGCCAACACTGTACAATCACGGTTAAACCGGACAGCAAGTAATGCATCAAAAATCAGGTTAAGGGTTTCAATATTTTTAAATGCTTCGCCATCTGGCAAAATACAGGTTGCAACCTGCTTGCCAGCCTGTTCCAGTGCCTGCTGATAAGCCGCCATATACAGCGGTGCTACAGTTGTATTACTGACAATCATCACCTGCCGCCCCTTGATATAGGGCGTTAAGCATTCCTCAACCGGAAGATAACTGCCAATGAAAATAGGGTAACGTCGTTCACCAAGCTCAACATGTAGCGTTTGCATAAAATGATCTAAAATGTAGCCTTGAAGATTTTACGTTTATCTTAACGTGTTTAGGCCAATCAATTGAATAATTTTTTGTGCCAAATCGCGTGCCGAGCCATCAGAAGTAGGCACAACGTGATGCGCTACCTGCCGATAAAGCGGGTCACGAATGGCTAATAGTTCTTTTAATTTTGCTTCAGGATTTGCCACTTGTAGTAATGGCCGGTTACGATCCCGTGAGGTACGGGCCAGTTGCATTTCAACCGGGGTATATAAATAAACGACAATGCCACGCTGTTGCAGGAATTCGCAGTTTTGCACGCGTGTTACTGCACCACCTCCAGTTGCCAGAACGATACCAGACTGCTGGGTTAGGTAATCAATGACTTGCTGTTCACGCTGGCGAAAACCTTCTTCACCTTCCTTTTCAAAAATCCACGGAATATTTGCGCCTGTTCTGGCTTCAATTTCATGGTCACTGTCGATAAAAGGACGGCCTAGCAAATCTGCCAGATGCCGTCCTACTGTCGTTTTACCAGCACCCATTGGCCCTACCAGATAAATGCTGGTATTAGCCTCTGGGTGTAAGTGATGTGAATCCAAAAAACTGTCCTTTTTACCTACACAATTTATTTCGGTGTACGCGTTGTTGTATCAGTTACCAAGCGTGGGGTTACGAAAATCAGTAACTCCTGCTTGTTATCAACTTTATACGTGTTCCTAAATAATGTACCCACTACTGGTAAATCACCTAAAAATGGCACCTTAGTAACCCGGTCACCTGTTTCATTTTGAAAAATGCCTCCAAGCACTACAGTTTCACCATCATTCACCAGCACATTGGTTGCTACACGGTTGGTATTAATTGGCACACCGCCTGTGATTGGTGCTCCCGGTGTATCACTATTGATAAACAACTCCATGCCAATTCTGCCATCCGGAGTGATATTTGGCGTGACTTCCAGACTTAACTCAGCATTAACAAATTGTACTGCAGTAGCCCCACTTGATGTTGCATTCTGATATGGTATTTGCTGCCCCGAAGCAACACGGGCTTTTTGTTTATCACCAGTAAGTACTTTTGGTGTAGCAATCACTTCACCCTTACCATCAGCCTGTAATGCTGATAACTCCAAGTCTAACATGACATCAGATAAGCTAATTAGTCCTAAAGCCAGACTTGCTGGATTACCAAGTTGATTAGAGGCTCCTAAATCCACATTCAAGTTGTCAGGCCGCTCAATCTCATAAGTATAACCGCCTAGCTCATCATCTAGTTCCGGTTCACGCAGATTCCATAATGTTGTATCTGATCCGCCCACCAGTAAGCTATTATTATTGGTAATGCCTTGCGATAAAATACCCCACTTTACACCCATTTCCTTACCAAAATTACTGGTAGCTCTAACAATACGTGCTTCAATCATTACCTGTTTAACAGGTATATCCAGACGTGTAATCATGGCACGAATTTCATCAATTTTCTTGACGGTATCCTGAATAATCAAAGTATTGGTGCGTGGATCAATAGAAATGGTACCACGAGCAGACAATAAACTGCCGACATTACTGTCGATCCCGTTAACGCTTGAGTTACTTGTGTTACCACCTCCGGAAGTACCGTTGTTACGACCTGATGTAATCAGGGTTTGAATATCTGTAGCTTTTGCAAAACTCAGCTGGATATATTCGGTTTGCAAAGGGGCCAGTTGTTCTACCTGCTGGGTTGCTTGTGCTTCGAGTTTTTCACGTGCAGCAATTTCGATTGCAGGCGCAACCATAATGACATTGCCGGTACGACGTTTATCCAATCCTTTGGTTTTTAAAATAATATCTAAGGCTTGATCCCAAGGTACATTCTGTAAACGAATGGTGATACGTCCATTGACGCTATCGCTGGCAACCAGATTCAAATTGGTGAAATCAGCAATTAACTGCAAAACAGAACGGACATCGATGTCCTGAAAATTCAGCGAAAGTTTTTGCCCCGTATAGACTTCTTCAGCACGTGCCTTGGTAGTGACTTCTGGCTTTACTGCTGGCTTAACACTGATGGTGAGTTTATTATCCGTCTGATACGCCATGTATTCGTATTCGCCCTGCGGCTGAATTACCATCATGCCGTTGCTGCCTTCATTGTAGGCATCAATAGTGGAAACTGGCGTAGCAAAGTCATTGACATCCAGTCGGCGGCGCAATTGCGAAGGAACCTTAGCACCTAAAAACCGGACAATAATCCGACTGCCTTGCTGTTGCACATCAACTGGCAATGAAGGGTTTAACAGATCCACGGTAATTAGCCCATCACCGGCAGCGCCACGCTGAAAATCAATATTCCGGATATCTGCAGGTACAGGCGCTACAGTTGTGTTAACTACAGCAGGTATTACAGGCGTTACTACAGCAGCTGATGTAACACCAGTGGCACGGCCAATCTTTAAAATCAGGGTATTTCCTTCAACCCGGGTACTGTAGCTACCTGCTTCAGTGAGATTTACAACCAGACGCGTACGCTCCTGATTATCAACAACACTTACATCTTGCGCATTCTTGCTGGCTACACTAATCCGGTTGCTGGGTAATGCACTAATGGTTTCTGGAAAGTCCAGTACCAGACGGGTTGGTTGCTCAATTTGATAGGCTTGAGGCTCAGGCGGCGTACTACTAAAAACCAGACGCAACTCTGTTTCATTATTGGGCAAGGCCAGTGGTATCACTTGGTTTAAGCTTACTTGAGCCGCAACTGCTGCCTGTACAGCTAATGCACAAGCGCTGGCAAGTGTAAGTTGACGCATAAAAAAAGTCATTGCGGGTTTTGCCCCCATACCAAACTGATTAATTGAGTTCCTCATTTTTATTTCCTCAAATTCCTTATGCGCCAACATCGATCATGACGAGATTACGTGGACGCTCAACAAAACCTTCACGACCATTAGGTACAATTTCAACGACAGAAATCTGGCTGGGCGAAATATCAACAATACGACCATAATTTTTGCCCAGATAATTCCCCTTCTCGACACGCACCACACCACCCTCCGGTGCTTGAATCAAGCCGTATAATGAACCATTTGAACGTCTTAAGGTTCCTTTCATAATCAAGGATTCTATAGGGAACTGTTCAAGGTACTGCGGCGGCCGTGAAAGATCAGGCATAATTTGCCGACCAGCTGCGATGCTAAGTTCCATAGCCAGACTAGGTGGCATAAATGGACTTCTGAGCTGCTGGGCCGAATAAGCAAACGAAGGTACCGGTAAAAATACCGGTGCCGGGGGCACAGGCTGTGGCGGCTGACTGCGGATTTGTTGCATCTGCTCATTCACAACATCAAGCCGTGAACTGCAACCTGTCAGCAAAAGAGTACTGGATACTGTAATTATGAGTAGCTTGAGCTTCATGGTTGTGGTGCTCCTGCCGGTGTTGCAGCCGAGTCAGCCTCAGTCTGGTCGCTATATCGATAGGTTTTTGCCTGAACTGTCATTTTGAGAACAGGAACCTCACTCTTGGTTTCTGACTCAGGTACGGTTTCAATCACAAAGTCATGGAGCGTCACAATACGTGGTAGTGCTGCCAGTCCACTGACAAACGAGCCAAATGCGTGATAGTCACCTTGTGCCACAATTGAAATTGGCAGTTCAATAAAGAATTCCTGCTTTACTTCCGGTTGCACACTGATCGTATTAAAGCGTAAGCCACTGCTTACTCCGGTAAAGTTGATGTCTTCAACCAGACCTGGAATTTCAGTTTCTTTGGGTAACTGCTGTAGCAATTCACCAAAGGTGCGCTCCATGTCTTCAATCTGGCGTTGATACAACTGCAGGTTTCTAAGCTTGGAGTCCTTTTCACGATACTCGTTAAGCAGGCTTTCTTCCTGTGCACGTGCGTTGTCAATATCATTTAGCAAAGGCCGGATCAGGACAAAATAAGCCAGTGCCAGCGTCAGCAGCAGTACAAAAATATAAATTGTAATTTTAACCGAGCTGGGCCAGCTCCCCATGTTCTGGGGATCCAGTGAGTTAAAGCTGTTTATAAATTCCTGGAAATTAAAGGGCTTTTTCTTGGGCGCCAATAATTCATCTTTTTCTAGTGTAGAGTCATCAAAATTATCCATTACTGTTGACCCCCTGTCGTTGTTGCTGGTACCGAAGTACTGGTAGCAACTGATGCTGGTGCAGTAGCATCCGTAGTTGCTAAATCCAATGTAGCAGCTTCATCACTAATATCGACTGTCACCAGAAACGTGCCAAAATTGTCTTCTGGCCGTGGCAATACGGTTCCCGATGGCTTTGGCTGGGTATTAGCTTCCTGCCCTGTGTAGGAGTTCATGAAAGCATTTCTAAACCACGGTGAATTTTCCAGATTACGCAAGAACTCGGATACCGTGTTTGGACTTTCGGCACGCCCTGTAATGGTAAACTTATTATCCGTGCGCTCAAAACGGGTAATAAACATCTGGTCTGGTGTTAGGCGGGCCATTTCATCAAACAGGCGTACCACCACTGGGCGCTTACCCTGTAAGTCCTGAATCAGCTTCATACGCTCAATAATTTCATCACGATGAGCTTGCAGGCCATCCAGTGCCTTTAACCGTACATCCAGTTCACTATTAGCTGTCTGAACCAGCTGATTGGCCTGTTGCTGATCATTTAAACGTTGATTTACAAAGGCCCACGCTAATGCTGATAACACCAAGCCCAGCAGGAAAACCCCAATCGAAATACTGATAAATTCTTTTTTTCGCTGCTCACGGAGCGCTTCGCGCCATGGCAGTAAGTTTATCTTTGCCATTAATCAAAACTCCGTAAAGCCAATCCGCAGGCAACCAGTAATGACGGTGCATCATTTTCAATCTGGTTGGCATCAATCTGGGATGCAAAACCCATTTGTAAAAATGGATTGGCAATGGTTACCCGATGCCCCAGTTTTTCCTGCAACAGGCGCGCGAGGCCTGGAATATTGGCATTGCCGCCAGCCAGCAAAATGTGATCGACATCATTGTACTGGGTAGATGAATAAAAGAACTGTAATGAGCGTGCAGCCTGCTGCACAATGGCATCCATATAAGGAAGCAGTACTTCAGGCTCATAGTCATCTGGCAGGTTGCCTTCTTTTTTGGCACGGCCGGCTTCATCGAAGGACAATCCATAGCGGCGCTGAATATCTTCAGTCAGTTGCTTGCCCCCAAACAACTGCTCACGGCTGTAAATAATTTTTTCATCCTTAAGCACGCTTAAGGTGGTCATGGTATGGCCAATATCAAAAATGGCAACGATATCCGGTGTGCCCGGCAGCGTATCAATAATGAGTGAAAAAGCGCGTTCAATGGCATAGGATTCGACATCAATCACCCGGGGCACCAAACCTGCCAGCTCTATGGCTTCACTGCGCATATCTACATTTTCTGTACGCGAAGCAACCAAAAGCACACTGACACGATTAGGATTATTGGGTGAAATATCGACAACTTCAAAGTCAAGGCTGACTTCATCCAGTGGATATGGAATATACTGCTCGGCATCCAGACGAATCTGTACTTCTCGCTCGTCATCGGTCATGTCAGCATCCATTTCAATGACTTTGGTAATCACTGCTGAGGAAGCCACGGCCGCTGCGGCGCCATTACTTTTAGGATTGGTCAGGTTCAGTAGTCGTTCAATGGTCTCGCCAACACTTTCAGGATCGGCAATGTTTTTCTCGACAACTGCATGAGGTGGTAATGGCAGAATTCCATAGCTTTCTACCCAGTACCGTCCATCCCTGATGTCCAATTCAAGTAACTTGACAGAAGTGGAACTGATATCAACCCCGACAAGACTTTTATTTTGTTTACGCTGAAAGGAAAGCACCGTAAGTTCCCTGTTATTGTTCTAAACATCCGGAATATACCACAAGCTGAGCCAATACATAGTGCGAATAGCCCACTATAATAAATATAGTAAAACTAACAATCCTAAGTTTCTAGCGCTATACTGCGTCAATTCCGATCCCTGCAGGTATTAAAACGCACTTGTTATGAAAAAGCTATCGTGTTCGGGCCGTATCTATCCATTTTTTTTATTCGCAATTGTGATGGTTATGGCAATTCCAATGGGCTTTTATGGCATGTACTTGTATATTTATCCAAGCTTGCCAGATATGCATTTGCTGAAGGAAGCAGCATTGGAAAAACCGCTACAGGTTTATACCAAGGATAATGAACTGATTGCCGAATTTGGCGAGAAGCTATCAATGCCTGTGGAATACGATCAGATTCCGCCAAAAATGGTGCAGGCTTTTCTGGCCGCGGAAGATTCGTCTTTTTTTGAACATAATGGTGTGAGCTTTAAGGGACTGGGGCGGGCTGTCAGCGAAACAGTAAGCGGTGGTGCACAGACGGGTGGTTCAACCATTACCATGCAGGTGGCCAAGAATTATTATTTAACCCCTGAGCGTACCTTGCGCCGCAAACTGACCGAGATTTTTCTGGCACGCAAGATTGAGCAAAGCCTGACCAAGGAAGAAATCTTAACTTTATATGTGAATAAGATTTTTCTGGGTAAAAATGCGTATGGCATTGCTGCGGCGGCACGTATTTATTATAACAAGGACTTAAAAGACCTGACGGTGGCTGAAATGGCCATGGTTGCAGGCTTGCCCAAGGCGCCTTCCCGCTATAATCCGGTGGTTAATCCGGAGCGTGCACTGGAACGCCGCAACTGGATTCTGGCACGCATGCTTCAACTGGGTTCGATTGACCAGCAAACTTACCAGCATGCCGTTGAAGAACCCATTAAGCTCAATATGCGGGAATACCGGGTAAAAACCAGACATCCCTATCTGGCCGAGTTAATCCGGGCAGAAATGGTCAAACGTTTTGGTGAACAGGTGATTAATTCTGGCTACAAGGTCTATACGACGGTAGACAGCAAGCGTCAAAGCATGGCTGAAACAGCAGTGCGTGAAGGGCTGGAAGCCTATGACCGCCGGCATGGCTGGCGTGGTGCAGAAGTCAATGACAAGCCCTTAAAACTGTTTATGCCATATGCCAATACCTGGCCTGCCAAAGTAACCAAGGTCAATTCACGTAGTTTTGAAGCAGAGTTTGTAGATGGCAAAAAAATTACGGTCGGCTGGGATGGCATGGTATGGGCACGCCGTTATTACAGCGCTGACCGTGTCGGGGGTACGCCAGCTAATGCCAGTCAGGTTGTCAAGCTCAATGATATTGTTCGCCTGCGCCCTACCGATGACAAGAAAAGCAACTGGGTGCTGACCCAGATTCCTGATGTTCAAGGCCAGTTGATTGCCTTAAATCCCAATAGTGGTGCAGTAGAAGCAGTCGTGGGTGGCTATGACTTTGCCCAAAGCAAGTTTAACCGTGCCGTTCAAGGCTGGCGGCAGCCCGGTTCAACCATTAAGCCATTTATTTATACTCTGGCACTGGAACGTGGCATGACCCCTTATAGTGTGGTTAGCGATAGTCCATTAAGAGTGGGAAAGTGGCAGCCTAAAAATTCGGATGGCCGTTATCTGGGTAGTATTACCCTGCGTCGTGCGCTGTATCTGTCACGCAATCTGGTTTCAATCCGTTTGTTACAATCGGTTGGGCTGGATCGTGCCCGTAACTTTCTGGTTCATTTTGGACTGGTAGAAGACAAGATTCCCCGTAACCTGACTATTGCGCTAGGTACGCCACAAGTGCTTCCAATTCAAATGGCCACTGGTTATGCGGCTTTTGCCAATGGGGGCTTTCGCATTCAGCCCTATGTGATTGAAAAAGTACTGGACCCGGATAACCAATTATTGTTTGAGGCCAATCCCCTGTATGCCTGTGCCAGTTGCCTGAGCAATCCTGAGCAGGCCAATGCTGGTTCTGCCCCTTCAGCCGATACAAATGGCGAGGTGGTAGAATTGAGCAATAAGCAGGGCCAGCCTATTGAAAAAACAGTTGACCAAGCAGCACCTGCGGCTGAAAACCAGAATGCAGATGCCAGTGCCACAGTGCAGGCGGTAACTACTTCTGCCAGCAATAATAAAACCTACCGGCAGGCCACGCGGATTATTAAATCCAGCTCAGCGTTTGATATGGCCAATATCCTGCAGGATGTAATTGTGCATGGGACAGGACGTGCGGCGCTCAAACTGGGACGTAATGATCTGGGCGGTAAAACCGGCACCACCAATGATGCCAAGGATGCCTGGTTTGCTGGCTTTAATGGCAATCTGGTCACTATTTCCTGGGTGGGTTTTGACACGCCAAAAACCTTGGGCCGCCGTGAATATGGCGGGGTTGCTGCCCTGCCCATCTGGATCAAGTTTATGGGCGATGCGCTTAAAGATACACCCAGCAAATGGGTCACACTGGACCGTAATGCTGATGACCCGATGCTGGACCTAGTAGCCAATGATGAACAGCGTAAGCAGCGCCGTGTACCGCCAGTTGCAACGCCACTATATAAGCCCAAGCCATTGCAGGTAACCGTGGTGGATGATTTTGCAGATTTACCGGACATGGGGGTGAATGATGATGACCTTAACCTGCCAAGTTTGCCTACCTCACCAACAACTGCGCCCATCACGCCGCCTGCTGGCAATACCGGTAATGCAAATCCAGCAAGTGGCAGTACCCCGGTAAATCCTGCGCCAACTTCACCTGCCGTACCAGCCAATAAACCACCAGTACGTCCGGTTGCGCCCTCGGAAATTTTTTAAAGGCTGATATTTAAAGGTCTTTTATTTATTGTTACTTTACCTGTTGTCTTCATTTAACCTTATGAAGACAACAGGTTTTAACCCTGCTTTTGAAACAAATAAATCTGAAAACTGGCGCTGGTTTTAAGCAAATCAGCCTGTTCCAGCTGTTGCCGTTTTTCAGCTTTGGCTTTCCAGGCATAGGGCGTCATCGCAATCAAATGGCGCAATGCGGTTTGTTCCAGCGTCAGCTCATACGTTAAGACATCCTGCCTGATTAACTGAAAATCTGGCATTAATGTTTCTATAAATTTGTCGGGCTGGTGCGGATTAACTTGCTCAAACAGTGCAGCGCGCATCTCATATAAATGTCCCGGAGCTGGGGTAGCAATCAACAGGTAGCCATTGGGCTTGAGCACACGGGCCATTTCATCACGCGGCAAGGGACTAAAAAAACTGGTGACCACATCCAGCGATTCACTGGCTATAGGCAACTTGGCAGCGCTGGCAATTAACCAGGTAATCTGCGCATAACGCCTGGCTGCAATTTGTACGGCAGTTTTGGCAATATCCACCCCGATAATCCTAGTGGCCACAGCAGGCATGCCACTGGTATAAAATCCTTCACCGCAACCCATATCCAAAATTGACTGCGCCTGTAGTTCAGCCAGCCAGTTCATTAAGTTATCCTTTAGCGGCTGATAAAAGCCAGCCTGCAAAAATTCACGCCGCGCCTGTACTGCCTCTGCTGTATCGCCCGGACTTTTGCTATTTTTATGTTGTACCGGTAATAAATTAACATAGCCCTGCCGCGCCACATCGAAACTATGCTGGTTATGGCATACCCAGCGTGTTTTTTCCTGTTGCAAGTCAGTGTGGCACAAGGGGCAAATAATGGTCATGGTAATGGCGCTATCCTGATTAAAAGCAGCGCTATTGTATGAGGTTTTTATCCATTAGTTAATTTTAGTCGGTCATTTCAACGGCCCGCTTATTAAAGTTTATAGCGTTAAGGCTTCAGATAACGGGATGACCTGCTCACTGGGGCAACTTAGACTATAGTTAATCTGCTCTACCCACATGGCAATTTGTGCTGATGAAGCACGGGTTTCTGTCAGGGTGGTCACCCAGCGCATCTGGCACATGCGCAGCTTGGTGATACTGCTGGCATGCTGGATCTCTTTAATTAAGGCACTGGCCAGCAAGCCACAATATTCACGCAGGCTGTTCATCATCAGTTGTTTGACGTCATCAAATGTTAAATAATCCGGTGTTGCCTGTAGCATGGCTGCCGTGTGCAGATCAGCGGAAACAATAATATCCTGTCCGGCAAGGTCTGGCACTTGAGCTGCTGCAATTGCTTGCTTATGCGCGCTTTCAGGCCATGTGTCAACGGCTGGCTGAATGGATACATTGGCAGAAATTTGCTGCTCATGCGGCTGATCCATGTCGGATTGGCTGACCAGTGCAATAGGCTGAACAAGCGGCGTGGCAATTTGAGAGTCCACTGATACAGCCGATGTACCTGCAACAATGAGTTGATGCTCCAGCAAGATTGCCAGATTATCCGCCGTGGCCAGTTGCCGTAACTGCTGCTGGCTTAAATGACTGGTATGGCCATTTTCAATCATCAGCAGCAAGGCCCGCTGTCTGGAGCTTAATTTTATGGAACGGTTTTCAAGTGCCTGATTTCCCTTAGGCGTACGGTAATATTGAGGCAATGCCACTGTACACTCTCCGCATAATTCAACAGTTTAACCCTGCAAAAATTTTAGGCCGTATTTGTGACAGGCAAATGATAGCCACAAAAAAAGCTGGACTGGCCAGCTTCTATTTGTTTGTTTGGCAAACCGCTTAACGCAATTTTAGTGTCATCAAGCCAATCACCACCAGAATAATGGTAATGATCCAGAAGCGAATGACCACTTGGGTTTCTTTCCAGCCCTGCTTTTCATAATGATGATGCAGTGGTGCCATTAAAAATACCCGTTTCTGGCGCATGCGCAGCGAGCCAATTTGCAAGAAAACCGATACGGCTTCCATTACAAATACACCGCCCATGATGGCAAATACAATTTCCTGGCGTACCATCACTGCCAGCGTACCTAGCATTGCCCCCAATGCCAGCGCGCCCACATCGCCCATAAAGATTTCGGCAGGATGCGCATTAAACCACAGGAACGCCAGCCCAGCGCCCACCATGGCACTACAAATCACCACCAGCTCACTGGCATAGGCCACATAAGGAATATGCAGATAATCGGCAAAACGCACATCGCCAGATAAGTAGGCAAACACACCCAGTGCCGCCGCCACCATCACTACTGGCATAATGGCCAGCCCATCCAGTCCATCAGTCAGGTTAACGGCATTACTGGCGCCATTGATTACCAGATAGGTAAATACAATAAAGGCAATGCCATAAGGGACAACTGAAAATGGCAGACTCAGGTTTTTGAAAAATGGAATCAGCAGGTCAACCATACCGGCACTATGCACCGGATTGGTTTGCTGGGCGGCAATGGCATACAGGGCAATACCTGCCCCTAATGAGGCAATCGACGTCCAGAAAAACTTCTTGCGCGCAGGCAGGCCCTTGTTGTCCTTATAGCGAATCTTGATCCAGTCATCTGCCCAGCCCACTGCACCAAACACCACCATGACGCCCAGCACAATCCAGACATAGGGATTGCGTAAATCTGACCACAGCAGCGTACTGATACCAATACTGATCAGGATAAGTACCCCGCCCATGGTCGGCGTACCCATCTTGACGGCATGGTTTTCCGGGGCAAAATTACTAACCGCCTGACCATATTTAAGCGCACGTAACTTGCGAATCATGTACGGCCCAACCATCAGGCCAATACCCAGTGACGTTAAAACACTTAACAATGCCCGCAGGGTTAAGTATCGAAAAACCTGAAACCAGCTAAAGTGTACTGCCAGTTGTTCAGATAGCCATAACAGCATTACGCATTCTCCCCTAAATTGGCAGTTTAGCCAGCCATTGAGCCAGCAAGCGGGCCATCTATCAAATCGGCAATCAGGCTTTCCATTTTGGTATAGCGTGAGCCTTTGAATAATAAACTGGCATCAGGCATTTCTGCCTGTGCCAGAAATTGACGCAGATGTGCTAGTAATTCGGATTTTTCAGTAAATGCCTGTGCCTGAATCTGGGATGTTTGCAACTGTAGGCCAGCAATGGTCTGTGCTGCAAACTCACCCACGGCAAACACCGCGTCCAGTTCCAGTCTGGCCAGATCCTGCCCTAGTGCAAAATGTTCATCAGCAGCGGCATCACCCAGCTCGCCAATATCACCCAGTACCAGTATCTTGTTGCCAGCTTGTGCAGCCAGTACCTGTGCGGCAGCACGCATGGAATGCGGATTGGCATTGTAAGTGTCATCAATAATGAGCCAATTGCCATGCTGCTTGAAGGTTAAGCGCCCTTGTGCACCCACTGCCGACTCCAGACCTTGGGCAATTTGTAGTAAAGGTATATCAATCGCCAAGGCAAAGCTGGCCGCAGCCAGTGCATTTTCAATATTATGTTGTCCGGCAAAAGGCAATGAAATGGCTATCCGGCCCTGCGGCGTTACCAACTCAAAACGGCTGCTATTGGCCTGTAATTCAATATGCTCGGCAAAGACATCACCGCCCGTACCAAATGAAATGGTTTTATGACGACTGGCGGCCTGCTGCACCACATCACTAAAATCACCCTGCGCAGGGACGATGGCAATGCCTGCTTCATCCAGATGATTAAAAATTTCTGACTTGGCGCGGGCAATACCCAGACGGCCACCAAATTCGCCCATATGTGCCGTACCAATATTCAGCACTCCGGCAACCTGTGGCTTGACCAGATTTGAGGTGTAATCAATTTCACCCACATGGTTGGCACCCAGTTCCATCACGGCATAGCGGTGTTCCGGCAATAGCTCCAGCAACATCATGGGGACGCCAAGGTCATTGTTTAAATTGCCACGGGTCACCAGCGCAGGCGCGCCAATCCGTAAAATACTGCCCAGCATTTCCTTGACGGTGGTTTTACCACTACTGCCCGTAAGAGCTAAAACCGTTAAATCCGGACACTGCTGGCGACGATAGCCACCCAAGTGGCCCAGTGCCAGACGCGTATCCGCTACCAGCAGTTGTGGCACAGCCAACTGTTCGATAAGACGGGAAACAATCACAGCCGTTGCGCCACTGGCAACAGCGTCAGCCACAAAATTATGGCCATCAAACCGCTCGCCAACCAGTGCCAAAAAAACACCACTAGGCTGAATGCGACGGTTATCGGTCACAATCTGCTTAAACTGTTGTGGCGACCCAGCTTGCAGGTTGTGCCACTGCCCTTGTGTTGCCAGTTGTAATTGCTTACTGCTCCACGAATCAGGCACAGCAGAAGATGGCATTTGAGAAGATGACTCTTGAAAAGAAGCGCTATGTTGAAAAGAATCGGACTGACCCATGATTTACTCGATATGCCCAATATGCATAAAAAAACCAGCAGCTACGCCGGGTAACCGGATGGCGGTGTGCCATTTAAGCCTAATGCGGCCCTTAATTCCACCACGTCATCAAACCAGTGGCGTACCCCATCAATTTCCTGATAGTTTTCATGGCCCTTGCCTGCAATCACTACAATATCATGTGGCCTGGCCTGTGCCACTGCCTGACGAATGGCAAGACGGCGATCTGCTTCAACCTGTAGTTTGCGGTGCTGCTGTTCGGTTACACCAGTCAGCATGTCATCCAGAATCTGTGCAACAGCCTCGGTACGCGGGTTATCTGCGGTTAACAGCACCTTGTCAGCCAACTCAAGCGCAGCCTGTGTCATTAACGGACGCTTGCCGCGGTCACGGTCACCACCACAACCAAACACGGCCCAGAGCTGGCCCTCACCGGCCACATGATGCTTGAGACTACCCAGCACTTGCGTCAAGGCATCGGGTGTATGCGCATAATCCACCACAAACAACCGGTCATGGTCATTAACCACCTGCATGCGCCCCGGCGCACCCTGTAGCAATGGAACAAACTGCTGAATTTGTGCAAGGCTTAAACCCAATGCCAGCGCGCCAGCCACTGCCGCCAGTAAATTAGCCACATTAAAATGGCCCAGTAACGGACTATGCAGGCTGCATTGCCCCTGCGGAGTTTTTAAAGCCACCATTGCGCCTGCCAGCGAATACTGCACTTGCTGGACATAAAAATCGGCACTGGAATCTTTTAGGGAATATGTCCAGAGGACTGCACCTTGTCCTGAGCCATGGCCGGCCTGCTCTGCACTGGCTTGCATGATGGCTGAAGCAGGATCATCGGCATTTAAAATAATGTGTTTTAGGGAAGGAAACGCAAACAATCTGGCCTTGGCAGCGGCATAGTGTTCCAGCGTGCCATGGTAGTCCAGATGATCACGGGTTAAATTGGTAAAAATGGCCACCTCAACCGGTGTTCCGGCCAAACGTCCCTGATCCAGCCCATGTGAACTGGCCTCAAGGCAGGCATACAAGGCCCCTTGCTGGCCAAACTGGTGTAATTGCTGTTGCAGGTGGATGGCATCCACGGTGGTGTGGGTCGATGGCTCAATATTCGGTAAAATGCCATTGCCCGTGGTGCCCATGACAGCACTTGCAAATTCAGCCTGATGTAACAGCTCTGCCAGCAGGCGGGTTACCGTGGTTTTGCCATTAGTGCCCGTTACCGCAGCAATCCGGGGTAAATGCACGGCCTGTTGCTGTTGTAGCCAGCGTTGGGCCAGCACACCAATCCACTGGCGTAAATCTTCAATCAAAAATACCGGCTGAGTTTCAAACTGGCTTACAGCCACTTCACTAAAAACAGCTATGGCCCCCTGATCCAGCGCCGATTGAATAAACTCGGCCATGCGCGCGGCCTGTGTGGTGCCATGCAAGGCAAAAAACACATCACCCGGCTGAACACTACGGCTATCCAGCACCAGTTTGTTTAGCGGCTGGACAGGCCATGCATCATTGGCGTGCTCTGGCCATAGCTGAAATAAGGTATTTGACATGCTGGCCTCAAGCTGCAGGGGTTGATTTTGGCAAGTCCAGTGGTTTGTCCAGTGGTACATTGAGCAAGCGCAAGGTTTCCTGCATCACTTTGCTAAAAACCGGGGCAGCAGCCAGGCCACCATATTTACTGACCGGATTTTCCACCACCACCACCATGGCAATGCGCGGATTACTTACCGGGGCAATCCCGGCAAATAAGGCACGATATTCTGTGGTGGAATAGCGGCCATTAACCAGCTTGCGCGCTGTACCAGTTTTACCCGCTACCCGGTAACCTGGAATAGCAGCGCGTGTGGCAGTACCACCCGGCTCAACCACCCCTTCCATCATGCCAAGTACTTCCTGAGCAATTTTAGGGTCTATCAGCTGTTCACCCGCAGGCACTTTATCCAGCTTTTTAAGGCTCAAGGGATGCGAAACCCCACTATTGCCCAAGGTGGCATAGGCCTGCGCAACCTGTAATGCAGTGGCATTCAGGCTATAGCCATACGACATGGTGGCCACTTCAGACACATTCCATAATCTGGAAGGCAAAATCAGGCCGGCTGCTTCACCGGGGAAATGCACTGCGGTACGCTGGCCATAACCCAGCCGCTTAAAGAAAGTAGGCATGGTGCTATAAGGTAACGACAAGGCAATTTTTGCAGTGCCCACGTTGGATGATTTAACGATAATGCCGCGCATGTCCAGCACGCCATAATTGTGCGTGTCACTAATCCGGTGATTGCCAATCATCATGCTGCCCGGATTGGTATTGACAATATCGTTGACCTGCCATTTACCAGATTCCAGTGCCGCCATCATGGAAATCGGTTTCATGGTAGAACCCGGCTCAAACATGTCAATGGCCGCGCGGTTTCGCATGGCATCCTTGTTATTTAAGCCGTTGGGATCATTGGGATTAAACGATGGCCAACTGGTCATTGCCAGAATTTCACCGGTCTTGACATCTACCGCTACTGCCGTGGCAGAGCGCGCATTCTGGGCAATCCCGGCAGCAGTAAGTTCACGGTATAAAATATACTGCAACCGCGAATCAATACTGAGCGTCATGTTCTTGCCGGGTGTTTCGGGCTTAACCAGCTCGACATCCTTAATCCGGTTACCCCGGCGGTCACGCATCACCCGCATCTTGCCATCTTCACCAGTCAGCAGCTTGTTCCATGCCATTTCCAGCCCTTCAATACCACGGCCATTACGGTTGGTGAGGCCAATAATCTGGGCATTGGGCTGGGCTTGCGGATAATAGCGCTTAAAATCATTTTCCGGATAAACCGACTGGAACTTACGGCTTAAAATCACCTTTGCAGTGGGTGGTGGTAACTGGCGCTTTAAAATAATATAACGTGACGTTTTGCGGCGGTTAACCAGCTGGATCAGCTTTTCGCGGTCTTCCCCAATGGCATCAGCCAGCGCATTTAAATCAAAATTAGTCTTGGCCAGTTGCCGCTTAAGCCGCGCACTGGTCGGGTTTTCCCTGAGCTTTTGCTCAATTTCCCGATGCTCTGCCATGGCCTCAAAGTATTCCTTGGGGTCCATCCACAGGTTGACCATGGGCGTACTGATTGCCAGTGGCACCCCATTACGGTCGCTAATCACACCACGTGTGGCCTTAAGCGTATCGGTGCGCAATATCATGGCATCGGCTTTTTGCTGCAAAAACTGGTGATCCAGTACTTGCACATAAAAGGCCCGTGCCACCAGAATCACAAAAAATGCAGCAACACAGCCCCACAGGATTTTAAAGCGCCACAAATCAACCGCAAGGCTGGGCTTTTGTGTCACAGAACGCTGTTTTGTCCGTTTTTTTTGGTCGCCAGCAAGAATATTTTTTTTCATTGATGCAATAAGCCTGCTTACAACGTCGGTGTGGTCAAAACCACGGTTTGAGAAGGCGGCGGTGAGTACATGCGCAGGGTCATCACCGCGCGACTGCCAATTTGTGCCGTAGCCCCAAAGGTTTGCTGCTCAATCAGTAAGCGGCTCCACTCAACATCCAGATTTTCGCGTGCCTTGCGCACTTCCTGCAAGTCCCGGAATTCCTGCCGGTACATAAATACCTGCTGAACCACAGCCAGAGCACTACCAACAATAAGCAGCACCAATAATATGGGCAAAACCCATGTTTTTAAGGCAGGGGAATGTAATACTGATCTGATGGCCATTAGGCATGCTCCAGACGCTCAGCCACACGTAGCCAGGCACTACGCGCGCGCGGATTCTCACTCACTTCTTCCGGGCTTGGCGCAATACGTGCCACTTTTTTTAAGGTGCGTGGATCTGCTTCTGATTGTGGCAACCAGCCCTGTTGTTCCGGCAAGGTGGATTGCTGCTGAATAAACTGCTTGACCAAGCGGTCTTCCAGTGAATGAAAACTAATCACAGCCAGTCTTCCCTGTGGCTTTAAGGCCTGTACAGCCTGTGGTAAAAAGTGGGTTAAATCATCAAGCTCATGATTAATCGCAATACGGATGGCCTGAAAACTGCGCGTGGCCGGATGCTTGTGCTTTTCCCACTTGGGGTGTGCTTCCTTGACAATTTGTGCCAGTTGACCCGTGGTTTCAATCAGGCCTGCCTGTTTAACGGCTCTGGCAATGCGGCGGCTATACCGCTCCTCGCCATATTGAAATAATACATTGGCCAAGTCTTCTTCTTCAATATCCTGTAGCCACTGGCTGGCAGTTAGCCCCTTACTGTTGTCCATGCGCATGTCCAGCGGGCCATCCTGCATAAAGCTAAAGCCACGCCCGGCCTGATCCAGTTGCGGTGAAGACACCCCCAGATCGGCCATGACACCATCGACCAAACCAGTATTTAGCTGTTCCAGTTGCTCGGCTAGATCGGCAAAACTGGCATGCACCATGGTTAGCCGCGAATCCTGCCCCACCATGGCTGCACCGACGGCCTGTGCCTGTGGGTCTTTATCAAATGCAATGACCCGGCTGTTGGCACTCAGGCGTTTTAACAGGGCCTGCGTATGACCGCCACGCCCAAAGGTGGCATCAATGTAGATTCCTTCTGTGCGTCCAGCCAGTAACGCATCAATCGTTTCATTTAATAGCACAGAAATATGGGACATACCGCAACACTTGTAAAGAAGAAGACCTGCAAGGGGCGACATTATCATGTTGTTGCACGGCTGCGCAAAGCAACTTTTTGTAGCAGGTCACATTTATTAGAATTATTTAAGTTTCTGATTCAAAGTTTAGTTTTCTGGTTATCCCCAAGTCTATTAATTCTACTAAGACCCTATTATGGCCTCACCACACTGCCGGTTTATTCAATACTGACTTCATCCAATAAACCGGCAGCATAGGAGCTGGTAAAACAATGCGTGGCAAGGGCTTTATACCTTTTCTCAGCATCGTTCATATCTGATAGTGACCTGAAGCAGCACTTCACCGTATTCGCCAATAACCACTATTTCTTGCAGCACAACTGGGCACTGCTTCGCTTTATCGCGCCCACTTACAGCATAGCTGCTCACCTTGCGGCGCGGCGAAGCAATGCTTCGCTTTATCGCGCCTCATAAATCTGGTCAAAAATGGCACCATTCACAAAATGGGTTTGCTGCGCCTTAGGCCAGCCTCCAAACACATCACCAATGGTAAACAGCTTAATGGTAGGAAATTGCACAGCATACTTGGCCTGTACCTTTTTATCGCGTGGCCTGAAAAAATGCTGTGCGGCCAGTTCCTGTCCGACTGGCGAATATAGATAATTCAAATAGCCCTTGGCCAAATTACGGTTACCATCCTTATCAACATTTTTATCGACAATGGCCACTGACGGCTCAGCCAGAATGGAAACCGAAGGATAAACAATATCAAACTTGTCCTTGCCTAGTCCCTTGGTAGCCAGCAATGCCTCGTTTTCCCATGACAACAGCACATCGCCAATGCCACGTTCGGCAAATGTGGTAAGCGAGCCGCGCGAGCCTGAATCCAGCACCTTGACATTGTGGTATAACTGCTTAACCAGCTCACGCGCCTTGGTGTCATTGCCACCGGGCTGTTTAAGTGCATAACCCCATGCGGCCAGATAAATCCAGCGCGGGGCGCCACCGGTTTTTGGATTGGGGGTAATAATTTCTACACCGCCTTTGGTTAAATCATTCCAGTCCCTAATGTTTTTGGGATTGCCTTTGCGCACCAGAAAAACCACGGTTGAGGTATAAGGTGCCGAATTGCTGGGAAACTCTTTTTGCCAGTTTTTATCAATCAGTCCGGCAGCACTGATTTCATCAATATCATTGGCCAGTGCCAGCGTGACTACATCGGCCTGCAAGCCATCAATGACTGCCCGGGCCTGTTTGCCAGAACCGCCATGGGATTGCTGAAACGTTACCTCCTGACCCGTGTGTTTTTTCCAGAAACTTGCAAATGACTGGTTATAGTCCTGATAAAATTCACGGGTTGGGTCATACGACACATTCAAAAATTTATGGGCTGAATGCGTGTCGGCATACACACTGGATGCCAAAAGACTGCCAGCCAGAAATAATAGCCCTGCTGCTTTTATTGCCCGGTTTTTCATTCATTATGGCCTTGTTTGTCTGTTCTGCTGGCAAGCGTAATTAAAAAATTCAACTTAAAAAAATAATTAAAATTTCATTTCTTATCTGTTTTTTTGCTATACGCATGAGCGTCTCCCTTGCTGCGAATAGCGAACGTGGCTGTAAATTTTCCGCTATAATCCCTGCAATTTAGAAATTTTGCCTGCCCAGACCTATGACTGTCCGTACCCGTATTGCGCCCTCTCCAACCGGTTTTCCCCATGTAGGAACTGCCTATATCGCGCTGTTTAACCTGTGCTTTGCCCGGCAACATGGTGGTGAATTTATTTTAAGGATTGAAGACACCGATCAAACCCGCTCAACGCCTGAATCTGAAAAAATGATTCTGGATTCACTACGCTGGCTGGGTCTAAGCTGGGCTGAGGGGCCGGATATTGGTGGGCCACATGCGCCCTATCGCCAAAGTGAGCGTATGGGTATTTATAAGCAATATGCTGAAGACCTGGTGGCAAAAGGCCATGCATTTTACTGCTTTGCCAGCAGCGAAGAGCTGGACCAGATGCGCGCTGAACAACAGGCACGTGGTGAAACGCCAAAATATGATGGCCGTGGCTTAAAGCTGTCCGAGTCTGAAGTACAGCAACGCCTGGCTGCCGGTGAGCCACATGTGATCCGCATGAAAATCCCGCAAAGTGGCACTTGCCAGATTGATGACATGCTACGGGGCACAATTGAAATTCCGTGGGAACAGGTGGACATGCAGATTTTGCTCAAAACCGACGGCATGCCCACGTATCATCTGGCCAATGTGGTGGATGATCACCTGATGCAAATTACCCATGTCATTCGTGGCGAAGAATGGATTCCATCTGCACCCAAGCATCAGTTGCTATACCAGTATTTTGGCTGGGACATGCCGGTACTGTGTCATATGCCACTACTGCGCAACCCGGACAAGTCCAAACTGTCCAAACGCAAAAACCCAACCAGTATTACCTATTACCGTGATATTGGCATTTTGCCGGAAGCCCTGCTGAATTATCTGGGGCGTATGGGCTGGTCAATGCCGGATGAGCGCGAGCAATTTAGCTTGGATGACATGATTGCCCATTTTGATCTCAAACGGGTGTCCTTGGGTGGGCCAATTTTTGATGTAGAAAAACTAAACTGGCTGAATGGTCAGTGGATTAAAGGTTTAACACCGGGCCAGCTACTGGATAAAATTCTGGCATGGCGTGGTAACCGTGAAAAGCTGGAACAGATTGCCGCTGCCATTCAACCCCGTATTAATACCCTGTCTGATGCGATTGACTGGGCTGGGTTTTTCTTTAACCGTGTCCCCAAAGTTGGGCCTGATGCTTTTGCCAGCAAGAAACTGACTGAAGAACAGGTGCGTCAGAGCCTGCAACTGGCGGTATGGCGTCTGGAAGCCCTGGTCAGCTGGAACAAGGACACCGTGAGCCAGACCCTGATGACGCTGGCTGAGCAAATGGGTATCAAGCTGCGTGACTTTATGCCAGCATTTTTTGTGGCGATTGCCGGCTCAACCAGCAGCACACCCGTGATGGAATCCATGGTGATTCTGGGTGCTGACCTAACTTATGCGCGCTTGCGTGCAGCGCTGGAAGTGCTGGGTGGCGTGAGTAAAAATGAAACCAAGGCATGGCAAAAACTGAATGAAAGCCTGCAACTGCCGAAAATTTCAGCAGATGATGAAATCAATCCCACTTAATGATTGACAGGACAGCACCAACTGCTTAACATCTGCAACCCATGGGGATATAGCTCAGTTGGTAGAGCGCTACAATGGCATTGTAGAGGTCAGCGGTTCGATCCCGCTTATCTCCACCATATTTAGATTCAAAGAAGTCCAAAATCGTCCGAAAAGCCTTGAAGCATATAGCTCCAAGGCTTTTTTGTTGTCCAATGGCATCCTAGGCAATTTAACTGAATCCAAGCATAGTTGTTGGTACTTCTGTTGGTACATGCTCTTTTAGCCCAACCCATACCAACAAAATGCTTTTTTTAGCACTATTTCATAGGGTTAGATCATGCTTACCGATACCAAAATCAAAAAACTCAAACCTTCTCCCGATATAGAAAAAAGGCCTGACAAATACAGTGATGGTGGCGGCCTGCAACTGCATGTTTTTTCTAATGGCAGCAAATACTGGCGCTTGGCCTATCGTTTTGAAGGCAAGCCAATGATGCAGGCATGGGCTGATTATCTGGATGCATTAAAAGCTACACAAAACAAAGAAGGCTAAGATATCCAATTTTTTTAATTGACTAAACTCTGCTGCTAATACCTCTTATCTTTTCCGTACTGGCTCCCTTTGCCTGTTGATTTTATTTAAGCGCACAATGTTACATATTCCTCATATTTCTTGTGCATACTTTTAATCCTAATACATACCTACAGTAAATTCATCAGACCATATTTCCACGAATAGATTTTGTTTAGAAAATAATATAAAAGTACCGAAACTAACAGCCGTTATATCATCTATACTCCTTAATAAAGATATCAAATCAGTTTTTAAAACCTTATGCGAAATATCTATCCAAAAATATAGAGCTCTTCATTAGCCCATTTTTCTTTTTTAAAAAACGCTTCTAGTTCTGAAAATTTACATGTTTGAAATATCATAGGACATACATGCCAGTCTATACGTCCCCATGAGGTTTGCTTTACACTTTTTAAAAAAGTATCCGCTACGATCTTCCCTTCATCATTTTTTAGTACCAAAACTTTTGGATTTAGAGCTTCTATGCACTCTTCAAATAAGCTGCTCATACCTCTCCTCATTCTTTAAAAACAAATTACTTATATATCCTAGTAGTACTGTTCATCAGAGTGGAAAGAGTTATAAAAATGTCCACTATTAGGAACCATTTCTCTTCTATCCCTCCTGCTAATCCTATTCTAAATACTGCCTCTTTATTTCAATTCTGTCCAAGTGAACTGATCCTGAACTGATACTGGCAAGTTGCCGGATCAGGTATATCTTTAAAACAGGGTTAAAAAAGGAATTCAGGCACATGAATATTCAACAATTCAAATATCTGCTACTGGCACTTTCTCTGGGCACAGTAAGCGAAACCTTTGCCGCACAATATGTGCGTTATAATGTGAATAGCATACAGGGTCAGGCCAATTTAAAAGCCATGGAAATGGCATTCTGGAAAATGAAGCAAATGGGCTGTGCCGATCCGCGTAGCTGGTACTATCAGGGTGCCATTCATCAGGTGCCGCAAAACCTCAAAACCAATCCTGACTGTCCCGATTTTGTGATCAAAAATAATCAGCCACCCATATTAAAAACAGCATGGAGCAATTGCACCCATGCAAGCTCCCATAGTCCGCAACGTCCGGCCAGCGACCTGAATTTTTTATTGTGGCACCGCTTGTACACCGCACGACTGGAAGCAGTGGTGCGCCAGTTATCCGGTAAAACTGACTTTACTATTCCTTATTTTGATTATCAGAACATTCAAGCCCTGAGCCTACCACCATTGCTACGCAATAGCATGGTTCCTGCCCAACCGGTGTCCCTGACAAACACCGCAGTGATTCCAGCCCACCAAAGTGCGCTATACACGCCCGCCCGGCGTCAAAACATGAATGCTGGCCAGACCATTGATGTACTGGAAGCCGCCACCCTTAATCGGGCCATTACTGCACTGGACAACAATAGCCTGTTTATGACCTTTAGCAATGCCATCAATCAGTCACCGCATGGCGAAATGCATGATTATCTGGGCGGTGATGGGCAGGGAATTGATAATCCGATTTTGCAAACCAGTGGCAAGGATTCTTCGGGACTCATGGCCAATGTCAGCAGTGCCGGCTTTGACCCGGTATTCTGGTTGCATCATGCCGCCATTGACCGGCTGTGGGCCAAGTGGGATGTCAAAAATAAAAATAATCCCTATGCCCGTCCCAGCCTGCAAATGCTCCAGCAACAGCAATGGCCCTTTGTTTTCTTTGATGCCAATGGCCAAGCAGTGCGCTATCGCACTGCGCAGGAGATTTATCGTGCCGTGTACATGCCGGATTACCGTTACGATGACATGCCACCGCAACTGCTGGAACAGGCAGGAAATCCGGCTGACAAAGCAAAAGATAGCAGTCGCCCACTGGTTAAGTCGGTTGTGCTGGAACAAACATTAGCCAGCCCCCTAACCAGCCAGCGCCAGACTATCAGCGTAACGACCTCAACCCAAAAGTCGCCATTCCGGTTCCTGCGCCAGCTCAAGCAACGGCTCACTGCCCGCTCGGCTCAAGCCTGGACACTGGATCTGGCGCTAGAGATTAAGGGCAATCCGGGCAATAGCTATCAGGTGTTTTTAGTTCAGGACAACCAGCGCCATTTTATCGGGGTGATCAACTTTTTTGGACTTGAGCACCAATCCCATGCGCACGCAATGCCAAGTTCCCCTGAGGAAATGACTGCCCATAGCATGATGGAAGAAAAAAACTTTGAAGTCAGCCCATTCTTTCAACATGACCAGCCATTTAGCCTGGAAATCAGTCCGGTTGATGGCAGCAGTAATGAGGATGCGGTCATCATCCGCAAGATTCAGGTATCCGCTTATCAGACCCGATAAGCAATGCACAAAACCGGTTAAACCCCGTTTAGCCCATTAAACCGTTTATAAAACTTGAGGATGAGAAGCTGCAAAACACAGGATTGATTAGCTTTTCATTGCTTTAAAAAAGGAACACATCATGGCAAATTTTAAACATGTGGCAGTGATTGGCGGTGGTATTTCTGGCTTGTCCAGCCTGTATTACCTGATTCAGCGCGTACACAGTGCCGGGCAGTGCCTGATCCTGACCCTGTATGAATCCAAAAATGCACTGGGTGGCAATGCAGAAACCGTCACGGTAGACCTTGGCATGCGGGTCAATCCTGAAGATCCGTCGCAGCATCGCTATCAGCGCTGGGCAGACCTTGGTGTCAATGACATGAACCTGAGTGCCTATCCGGAAACCGAAAAACTGATGCAGGCAGTGGGCTATCTGGAACACCTCAAACCGCTGCAAAACAGTGAATGCTACTGGGCGGCTGATGGCAGCGTCGAACTCACCGATGACAATGATTTAACTTTTGGGGTGAGTGACCCGGACTTTAACCTGAACTATGTGGATGGCGGCAAGTTTGCCCAGCTCATCAAGGTGATTCATCAGGCAGGTCTGGATAAGGTCAAGGACGAGCACCTGCCCACCAGTTATACGGTTGCCCAGTTTTTTAATGATTGCATGAACCAGCCCCAGGCCATGCTTACCATGGCAGCAGCTGAATTGGGCATTAGCGTTAACTGGAATGACCCTGAGCTAAAAATCCGGATTAAAAATATCCGTGACCGGATTTATTATCCCCGCATCTCGGCCATGTATTTTACCGATGACCGTGGCCCCGGCCTGATGCCACTGGCCGCGCCGTTTAACTATTACCGGATTCAGGAAGGTGGTGCGCAAAAGCCCAATCGCCGTTACTTTGATGGTGGGGCACAAAAATGGCTGGAAATGTTGTCCAGTTATATTCAGAAAAACATGGCTTCTGCACAGGTCCGGGTGATTATCCGGCGCAACACCCCGGTATCTGTGGTGCACCTGTCGGCCAATAAAGTGATTGTCGAAACTGCTCAGGGTACGGTTGAACATGACATGTGTATTATGGCAACCCATGCCGATGATGCGCTTAAGGTACTTCGTTTTGCCCCTGATCTGGCGCAGGAAGGCCAACAGCTTAGCAGCCTGATGCGACAAGTGCGCTATACCAGAAGTTTTGCAGTGTGCCACACTGATGCAGGCTGCATGCCACACAATAAGAACATCTGGCGCACCTACAATGTGCCGGTTCGCAAGCCCAGTGATTCGCAGGCCTACAACATTCATTACGTGGTTAACCTGCACCAGAATGACCACAATGTCCCCGCCTATGACCATGCCGGCCTGCCACAATATTTTGTCTCGCTGGTAGAAGATTTAAGCCGTATTCCAGCAGAATCCATGCTAAACCGGGTGAATTATGTGCATCAACTTTCACCGCAAATCCGTCATGTGCTGCCCAAGGCCACCGTGCAGCGCATGCAGGATGACGCCCTGCAATCGGGTTATACCAGCCAGATGCAGCAGATTCCACAGGAGCTGAATGGCAAGGCATGGACTATGTTCAAGCACAATGTGCTGGATGCCAACTGCATGCAGGCCCAGCGTGACTTGCAGGCCTATCAGGCCAAACAGGCTGCGTCCATTGCCGCTGGTAGTTTGCCGCGCTGTCGCCTGTTTTTTAGTGGGGGCTGGACCAATGGCGCTGGCTTGCATGAACAATGCCTGATGCAGGCACAGCAAGTTAGCCAGTGGCTTATGCCTTCCAGCATGCAGCGCAAGGCCGGGTAAAAGGTTGGTTTATTGGCTGAGGGTTTGCTGCTGATAAGCCTGTAACAAGTGCGGGGTAACACCCGCCAGCCCCAGCTGTATGCCGCTGGCAAAACACCTGCGCCATGCGTCTTGCCGTAGTAGGTCATGTGGTGCTTCCAGCCAGTCCGCATGCTGCTCAATCAACTGAATAAAATGCGTGCTCCATGGACAAGGCTGGTCTGCGGTATAGTCACGTAATTTTCTGGCATAGACTCTGGCTTGTACTGGATTATTGCGCATCAGGTAATACTCGGCCACGGCCACATAAAACCGGTAATAATTATGCCCCACACAGCCTTTGTCTAAAATGGGCTGTGCAATGCTTAAATCCTGCTGAACCATTGCATGGTCTGCTGGGTTGTCATCGGTTAGCAGGGCCTTGGTGGCCAGTATCCACGGCCCAATAAAGGCATAGCATTGATGCTGCTCAATAATTTGCCAGGCTTGGGCAATATAGCTTCTGGCATCCTGCGGCTGACCCGTGACCCACGCCAGCCGTGCCAGACTTTCCAGCAAAAATGCTTCAAACCGGAACGCACCCATGGCCCGTGCCAGTTCCAGCCCCTGACTGACCTGCACATGCGCCTGTTCATACTGGCACAGTGAAATCAGCACCCAGCCAGCGGTCAGCCGTGAAACCACCTCAGCGCGCCGGTTGCCCACCCGTTTGCTCAGCTCGGCGGCAGACACGGCATCTTGCAGCGCGGCCTGTGTTTCATTGGCGTAAATCCGCAAGGTGGCCAGCATAAACAGATTGGCCGTTTCAATTTCCAGTAACTGATGTTCACGCGCCAGTACAATGCTGCGCTCCAGATATTCCCGTGCGGTTTGCATGTGACCCTGTGCATAGCTGGCATCACCCAGCCCGCCATAGGAACGCACCCGGATTTCCTGCAGGTTGGTCATTTCAGCATAATGAATGGCCTGATTATGAAAGGTTTTACAGTCGCTAATATTGCCGAGGAAAAAGCTTAAATTGGCCTTGATGTTAAATAACTGTGCCAGTACTTCAGTATCCTGCTGCGCCAGTGCCTCAGGCATCACCTGTTCCAGCAAGGCCATTTCATGATCGCGCGCTTCCAGAATATTTAAGGTCCGAATCAGGCCAATAGCAGCAGTCAGTTTTTTCTTCTGATTGGGCGCCAGTTGCATGGCCTGTTCATAATAGCGCCGCGCATCATGGGTTTGCCCCAGCTTGTTGGCGGTACTGGCAGCCAGATAATGCAGGCGATAACGGGTATCATCATTAAAATGCGCACTGTCGATGCTCAGGCATTGCTCAATGAGCTGACGCGCCTCCTGATAGTCCAGCCGATCATAATAGGCCTGAATGGCCAGCAAATACTGCATCACGGCACGCGGATCACTGGCCTTTTGAAAATGAAAGGCACTGCTGGCAGCATCGCGCTGCTGATAATACTCTGCCCAGCCCAAGTGCAGGTTTATCCGTTGGGTGGCATCCATGGCTTCATAAATCGACATGGCAATCAGGTTATGCACAAACACATGATCCTCACCCAGCGCACGCATTAAGTAATGCTTGACCAGCGCATCAAAACTGTAGGATTCAATCTCAAGCACGGCCAGTATCTGTGGCAGTGACACCTGCCGTCCGGCCACCGAGGCATAGCGCAACACCAGACGGTCCAGTGCCGACAGGTAATCCAGCTTGCCCTGAATCAGGTGGGCCAGCGTGGCCGGCAGGTGATCCATTTGTCTGGCCCGCAACAACTGGGTTAAAAACAGCGGGTTGCCATTGGCATGTTGTATGCAGCGCTCCCGATATACCGGGTCAACATCTGGAAACTGTTCAGCCAGTTGCAGGGCATCGGCTGGCCGCAACGGGGATAAATCCAGTAAGGTAAAGCTTAAGTCCACAATACTCTGGCGCAAATGCTGCTCCAGTGGGTCCTGCTCATGGCGTGAACTCAGCAACCAGATTATGGGGGCTTCCTGAGTCAGAATTAGTAGCTGGCCCAGTGCTTCCAGATCAAGCTGACTGGCCCAGTGCACATCCTCAATCACCAGTAGCAGTGGCTGCCTGAGGCTGAGTTGCAGCAGCACTGCGGCCACAGCTTCCAGCTTTAGGGTTTCGCGGGCCGAAGCAGCCAAGGCGGTATATACCGGATTTTCATGGGCCAGCGGCACTTTCATTAGCAGCATGAGCGCCGTGAGCTGTAACGCTGATAAATGCAGCTCATTCAAGAGCGCAGTGATGAATTCATTGCTGTGGCGCTGCTGTAGCGGCACATCCAGAGTATTAAACACCAGTTGGGCCAGCAGGCTTTCCTGAAACTCATGCTGGCTGTCCGAGAGCCAGGCATGATAACAGTGCACCTGATGCTGCTGGGCAAGACCGGCAAATTCCTCAATCAGGCGTGATTTACCTACCCCGGCCACGCCCCGGATATACAGCACCGTGGTTAACTGATCCTGCAAGACATCTTCCATGGCCATTTTCATGAGCAGCAGTTCACGGTCACGGCCATACAGGGTGAGCTGGTCAAGGCCGGCATGACACTGGTTACAGGTGCTGCTCATGTCCAGTTGCTGAAAGGCAGGACACTGTCGGCAGTGATCGGTTAAATCCAGCAAGCGCAAATAGTGCTGGCGCTTATTTTCAGCATCCGGGCCTTCAAAGCCTGTGTTTCCAGACTCAGCATCCGCAAAAAGAGCATGTTTTTGAAATTCAACATGTAAACCCCGCGCAACCCATAATACCGGGCCCGTAGTAGCAACTGGCCAATCATCCGGTGCAGCCATCGCAGTATGCTGAAATTTCAGGCTATTGCTGGCCGGATACCATTGCGCACTGTGCAGCAGGATCTGGGCATGACTATCCAGCGCTGCCAGACTGCCATACACGGCCCATGCGTAACGCAAACTGTTAAAAATGTCATGCTGGCTGGCCTGCTGGCTACCAAATATCAGGTGCAGTGCCTGCGCAGCCTCAATCACATGGCAAGGCAAATGCGCTGATGCCAAACGGCTTTGCAAGATGGACTGAATATCAATGCCGCTATTATGAGGATAGTGCACGGTTAAACAAATAATGCTGCGGCTGTCATCGACCAGCAATGCCGGAGCAGCCAGCGGCAGGGACGCTACACGGTCAGGGGCAGTAAAAGCCGCAATAATCAGTTCTTCGACTGCAATATCGTACAGTCTGGCAAACTGTTTGGCAGTTCTGTACAGCACGGCTTTGCCAGACTCGGCGCGCTTAATGGAAGCGACCGATAAATATATTTTCAACTCAAAACTATGTAGTGCCAGCGCTTCCTGACTCAGGCCCAGATGTTTGCGCTTTTCCTTTAGCCGGGCAATATTCAATTTGATGCGCCCATCATTGGGCTGGTGCGGCAGGTTGTCATTTTCATGGCCATTTAGCATGACGGCTCTCTATCTCGCGTGGCGTAAATCTTTATGTCTTTATCTGCTTAAACTGCAGCTGGGATCATGGTAGCAGTTAAACTATTGCAATGCCCGACATCTTGTCAGGTATTGCAATAGCAAACCCAGCGCTAAAACTGGTCATTAGCTGCCTTTTTCATTATTAGACCAAAATTCATTAAGTTATTAATTAATAAAAAATAATAAAAACAATCTCAAGCCGCCATGATGTTCTTTTTGATCGCGCTCAACCCTGTCAGTTATAGCCCACTGATCAAAAATTGGCATGTTTTTTATCCATAACTTTAATGGCAACCTACTGCACGCAGATGATCCCGAACTGATACTGGCACGGCTGATATTTAGGACTATAGTCAGTTTCATCATCATTCAACACCATAATGATGAGCAGCAGCTAAATAGAACATGTAAAAAATATTTAGCAAAAATAATGCACTACATCATTAATACACTCAAGGATACCAATCATGTCAAATCAAGGCGCTTTCATTGCACTCAACCAGACCCTATCTACCAATGATTATCTGGTGTCAAACAACAACGCATTTTTTGCCATTATGCAGGGTGATGGCAACCTGTGCGTTTACCGAGGTTCTGCACCAGATGCCAACCAAGGTTTCCTATGGGGCGCGCTGGGTCAAAGCCAGCCCAATGGTAACTACTTTAGCATCATGCAGGGCGATGGGAATTTATGCGTTTATAAAGGGACTGGCCCAAGCGACAACCAGGGCTTTGTCTGGGGCGCGCTGAACCAAAGCCAGCCGGATCGCGCTTATTTTGCAGTGCTACAGGATGACGGCAACCTGTGCGTGTACAAGGGCACCAGCCCCAGTGACAATCAGGGCGGCGTCTGGTGTAGCACTGCTATTGATCCAGTGGTGGATATTGAAATCTCCAGCATTAATTATGACGTGGCGGCGGCAAAAATCATTAAATCCACCCCGGCTGACCTGTATCGCCAGAGCGTCACCAACAACACCGCACAGTCGCAAACCAGCAGCATTAGTGGTTCTGAATCAGTTTCAGAAACCTCAGGCTGGTCAGATTCGCTGGCCGTCAAAGTTGGGGTCAGCACCACCTTTAAAACTGGCATTCCTTTTCTGGCGGAAGGCAAAATCAGCGTGTCGCTGGACGTGACCAATACTTATACTTGGAATGGTTCAACCACCCGAACCAAGACATGGTCATTTAACACACCCGTGACTGTACCGGCCAACTCCACCTATGTGGCGCTGATTGCTGCCACAGTAAGTACCATTAGTGTGCCCTATACACTAGCAGGGACATTAATCTTAAAATCAGGCGCACGGGTGCCGGGCATTGTACGCGGCATGTACACCGGTTCAAACTCCCACGACCTGACTGTTACCTACATCAAGCAGGACGCCACTACCCTAAATATTGAATCCATTACCCAGCCGGTTGAATACGCAAAACTGGTAGCTTAAAGCAAACACCCTAGCCACAAAACCACTACCCCTAAGCTGATATAGTGTGTTTATGACTTAAAAAACGGCCACCCTAACATGTGGCCGTTTTTAAAACAGTATTAATGGGTCAAATTCAAATTTATAAATCACTGGCTCAATGTCCCTTCCAGCCGTTAACGTCTTTATAGTGGAAACCACTATGCTGGGTTTAAAACCCTTAAAAACCGTCAGGCACGGCCAATAAACAACCAATCAATGCAATATTGTCAAATTAGTATTTGCCTTGACCGAATGAACGCTATAGAATTTGCGCCAAGCCTAGATGTTAAAGCACTTAACCGAATGGTTAACTTGCTTGCTACTGTCCCTATCGTCTAGAGGCCTAGGACATCGCCCTTTCACGGCGGTAACCGGGGTTCGAATCCCCGTAGGGACGCCAAATTCATAAAAAAGCCTGCATACAATGCAGGCTTTTTTATTTTTAACATCAGTTTTATTAAAACAGATGGTTTAATTCAGGCTGTTTGTTCTCAAAGCCAGTGTGTTGTTCCAAGCCAGATTTCCGGCACTTGCTTTTTCATTCAAACCCCATACCAGCAAAGCACGGAGCCGGGATAATATGAAATTCACCCGGCCCGTCGTGTATGCCAGATAACCACCTTGGCTATTGCAGTGCTTTAAACTTGTTCTGGTTATTGTATTAACATTGGTTTTTTAAAACTTAATCCCGATCATGGTGCTTGCCACCAATCTTGGGAACGATTTGTTCAATATTACCGCGCAGGTTGTCGCGCAAGGCACGGCCAATATTGCTCAGGCTGGTTTTTTCAGCAGGTAGGCCAATATCCAGTTCATTCCCAAAATTGGCTTCCAGTGCTGCAATGCGCTGCTTGAGTTCCAGCGGCATGGCTGCTTTTTCAAACGTCTTGGCATCCACCATCACCACAATCGCTTCGCCGGTGGCAACCACCTGGGCCTGCTGGTTACTGTACAGCACGTAGGCCATGCGAAAACCGGAGTTACGCACTTCCACCACCCGCACCCCCACTTTCAGGCTGTCGGGATAAAACACCGGCCTCAAATAACGGCAGCTACTGGCCGAAATGACGCTGACCAATCCATGGTTAAAAGCTTCAATGTGGCTGAGGTATTCAATACGCGCGCTTTCCATATAGCGGTAATACATGACGTTGTTGACATGACCAAAGGCATCCATGTCGCCCCAGGCTACAGTCTGGTGATATACCACGGGACATTCTTTAATGGAACTCATACGTATTTCCTAACCTCAGGATTTAAATGACACAAATAATGCGGTGAACTTGAATGTTAACCTGTTGCGCTGGTTTGCGAATTGGCCTGATTTTCCAGTTGGCTGCGCGCCTGATACAACAGCTCCAGATCCGCCAGTAATTCAGGCTGGCTATTTAGGGCTTCTTTCAGACGCAAATAGCCAAAATCCGGATGCTGCGGCCAGTTGTGCAAAATATTCTGTGCCGCTTCGGTTTGCTGCTCGGCTTTTAGCTGATGCCACTGTGCCAGTGCAATCGATGGCTGGCCGGGATAGCGCTGCGCCAGCTCATTTAGACGCTGGGTAAAATGCTGGCACTCCACATTACCTTCCTGCAACTGGTTTTGCAGCCAGATATTTAAAATACGGGGGTCAAACTCCAGCCGCAATAGCTGATCGGCCAGTTGCTGACGCTGCTGGATCAGTGACTGCTGCTGTTCTAATGGCATGCCATCCTGATTTATCTGGTTTAGCACAAACAGCCATTGCCGCGCACTGGCAATATCCTGCCAGAACTCCGGCTGGTTTTGGGCCACCTGATAGTAGGCAAGCAATTGTTGTAATTGTTCAGGGTGAGCCTGTGCCAGTTGCTGATGCAGGGCCAGTAGCCAGCCATATGCTTGCACTGGCGTTAATGCAGGGGCCGCAGCCATGTCCAGCAAAAGCCACGGTTGTGCAATCAGTAATTTGGCCCATAGCCCCTGAATAGATTCATCCCACGCCGGGTTTAAGGATTGGGCAAATGCTGAAACCGGTTGCTGGCCTAAAGCCGTTAATGCAGCCTGCGCCTGATCATACTGTTGTGCAGCAATATGCAGTTCAATCTGTTCCAGCACCAGTAAATCCGTTAAGGCAGAACCCTGATTTAAGGCGTGTGCAGCCTGTTCCAGCTGGGCATTTTCGCGCAATAAATGCGCCTTAACCAACTGCCTTAAACTGGCGGACTGATTAAAAATAGCTTCAATTTCCTGCTGCTTGCTGGTTTTGGCATTTAATAACCATAAACAGCCCAGTTGCTCAAAGGGTAACAGTTGCTGGTAATGTTCGATTTTTCTGGGATGGCGCAAATGCCAGTTTTTAATCCAGCGGTTAATCGTCCGAATGCTGTACATCACAGCCAGAATGAGGGCAAACAGCAGCAGCATGAATACCGTTGCACTGGTTTGTACCTGCCAGCCCAGCCACACTACCAGCACATAACCAGCACCAGACCATAAGCCCAGCAGCAGAATCAGGCCAATGCCCAGCAAAACCAGCCACAAGGCCCGATGTTGCAGCAGCTGGTATTTCATGATGAACCCTTTTGCCCGGTCAGCAGCGTCAATGAGGTGAGTTCAATACTGGCGGGCCATGGCTGGTTTTTGAGTTTATCCAGTTGCTGCGCAATTTGGCGGCTGGCCGGATCAGGTAATAAATACAGCTGGGTTAGCGCTTCATTTAAGTTGCTGGTGAAATTAACCTGATCACTCTGGCTCAGTGCCAAGCGGGCAATCGCCACATTAATACTGGCCTGCTTACAGATAAAATTACGATCCAGCATATGCTGGCCTGCTTCTGGTGCAGCAGGTTCAACCAGCAGCAAATGTTTAAACCAGTTACTGATGCCGGATTCTTTCTGGTCTGCCGGTTGTTGCTGTAAACGATGCGGGGCCTGCACTGCCAGCAGGTTAAGCTGCTGCTGAATTTGCAGTAGTGACTGGTTTAGGCCCGAGCGGGCCTGCTGCTGCCGTGTGGCTTGCTGTGCAATATTAAGCTGGTCAATTTTCAGGGTTTGCAGCAGGGTATTGTTAAAGGCATCTGTAAAATCCTGCTGGTCTTCAATGATATTTTGCTGCAATTCCAGCAACAGTTGCTGCGCTTTTTTAGCATTACCCTGTCTTAAGCTGTCCTGTGCCAGATTCAGGGCTGTGAGTGTCCACTGACGCTGCTGTTGCCGCAAGGTATTACGCTGCTGGTTAATTTGCACCTGCTGCGACGGGCTAAGCCGAATAGGCTGCGAGGCATTAGCCGGGTTTGCAGTACTGGCATTGCTGGCCTGTTGACGGGCAACGGCCACCAGACGATCATTCAGGTCGGCAATTTGCTTTTGGGCGGCCTGCTGGCTTTGTAACAGTTGCTGCTGACGTTGCTGGTCTTTCACATACAGCGTGTACGACAGTACAGCCATCACCACAACGACCACCAGCACCAGCAGGAGAGTCAGTTTTTGTTTCATAGCTTGCACTCACTGGCCCGGCTTGGATCAGGCCGCATAGACTTTAGCAAACTGTATATTCTCCACTCATGACAGTCCCCACTGGTTTTTTAGCAAATTTTCCAGCAAAGCATAAAGAAGCTTTGGCATTGATACAATATTACATTTACGTCTGCTGACACTTTTGTAACTGGTCAAGCACGGCCACTATGGTAGCCGGATTCAGGCTTTCAAGCAGCATGGCTTTAGGATAAACGGCTTTTCCGTCAGGGCCAAACCGATGCAGGGTGTGTGCCTGCCGGCTAATTTTCTGGTAAATCCGCTGACCCAGTACCAAAATATACTCAGGCACAATTGGCCCAAACTGCTGGCCAAGTTGTAGCCAGTTTTGCCATGACACCCCGCTACTAATCAACAATACCTGCGGTGGATTATTAAAAAGCTGCTGGTAATTCAACTGGCTGTGTTCTGGCAGTTGCCGGTGATACAGGTTTACACTGATCACTTGTTGCTGGCTGGTCAATTGCCTGAGCATAAACTGACGACCGCCATGCCCACGCCAGAACATGATTATTTTTGAGGCAGGCGAATGGCTATCTTGCTGAAATACATCCAGTGCCAGCATGCCCTCACTGGTTTCCAGCAGTGGAATATGCGCCTTGATACCGGCTTGAGCCAGTACGGTTGCTGTGCCCTGCCCCACCGCAACCCACTGGCAGGTTAACTGGCTGGGCACAATATTGAGCTGCTTTAAGGCATCAAGGCCAAGCTGGGCTGCGGCCGGACTTACCACCACTACCACAGCAACCTGCCGGATTTCTGCCAAGGGCTGTTGAATGGTATCCAGCGGCTCAGCCACCAGCTCCAGCAAGGGCAATGCACTCACCCGGTAGCCTGCCTGCTGCAAGGCCTGATTTAACCCATCAGCCCGCTCGGTAGGTCGCGTATTCAGCACATGCAGCATGGCCAATGAACTGTGCTGGCCTTAATGATAGAGCGCAGCAAGTAACTCGCCAGCACCCTGATCAAGTAAACGTTGCGCCAACTGCTGGCCCAGTTGCTCGGCCTGTGCCGGCGCGCCGCTGATTTCTGCTTTTAACAATTGCTGGCCATCCGGGCTACCCACTCGCCCCTGCATAAACAACTGATCATTTTCAAGCACGGCAAAACCGGCAATCGGCACCTGACAGCCGCCCTGCAAGGTACGGTTAAAGGCACGTTCGGCCCTAATGCAAATGTTGGTACTGGCATCAGACAAGGGTGCAATCAGCGTTAAAACCGCCTGATCATTGCTGCGGCATTCCAGCCCCAGTGCCCCTTGTCCCACCGCAGGCAGGCTCAGATCAGGGGGCAGGATTTGTTTAATACGCGATTCAAGCTGCAAACGCTTCAGGCCAGCAGTAGCCAGAATAATCGCATCATATTCACCGGCATCCAGCTTGCCCAGTCGCGTGCCGACATTGCCGCGCAAATCAATAATGGTTAAATCCGGGCGATAGGCCTGAATCTGGCTTTTGCGGCGCAGACTGGATGTACCAAGGCGTGCGCCTTGCGGCAAGTCATCCAGCGTTAAATACTGGTTGGATACAAAGGCATCAAACGGATTTTCGCGCTCACAAATAACCGCCAGCGTTAAATTTTCCGGCAAATCCATCGGTACATCCTTCATGGAATGCACAGCCAGATCAGCCCGGCCATCCAGCAGGGCATTTTCCAGTTCCTTCACAAACAGTCCCTTACCGCCAATCTTGGCCAGTGGCGTATCCAGAATCTTGTCGCCTTGGGTCACAAACTTAACCAGCTCCACCACCAGCCCCGGATGTAAGTCCTGCAAACGCGCCTTGATGTGTTCAGCCTGCCACAGGGCCAGAGGACTTTGCCGGGTGGCAATTTTTAGGGTATTCATCAGCTGGGTATCCTGTGGTTAAGCATGCATTCGGAATAATAAAGGGTAGCATGCCAAATTTGTGCGATGCGCTCAAGTCATGGTTTCCCTGCACAATTGGTCAAAACAGGGCTTAGCCACAGGCATAAAAAAACCAGACCCTGAGAAGACAAAGGTCTGGTACTCGCAAAGACTGCCCTGATATCACTTTTATAGAAGAACCCCGTATATTCAGTTTTCTAGATGTGATGAATTTTTTCCCGTAATTGCGGCAGGTGACGACGGCTTACCGCCAGACGTTCATTGATTCCACGGCAACGTACCTGATACTGGCCAGTGCCGACAAACTCCAGCCCTTCCAGATAGGGAATGGCCAGCAGGGCATTGCGGTGAATCCGGATAAAGCGGTCAGGAAACTCGGTTTCAAGCTCCTTTAGCGTTTCATCAATCAGCACTTGCCCACCGGAATGCCGCACGGTGACATATTTCTGGTCAGCCAAAAAGTAATAAATGTTTTCAATGGGAATCAGCTCGACACCGCGATGGGTACGGGCGGCAATGTGCTTGCGTGCAGGACGATCGTCTGAGTCGCCGGCAGTTGCATGCTGCTGTAATGATTTTAGCTGCGCACTGTTGAGCTTGCTGGCACGCTTTAGTGCATTTTCCAGTTGTTGCTGACTAATGGGCTTAAGCAAATAACCAATGGCCTGTGTGTTAAAGGCATCAATGGCATGCTGGTCAAATGCCGTCACAAAGATCACGGCTGGTGGCACTTCAAGATCAAGTAAGGCCTGAGCACACTGGATGCCGTTCATTTCCGGCATGCGGATGTCCAGCAGAACCACATCGGGCCGATGCAACCGTACCTGTTCCAGCGCCTGAAATCCATTGGCAGCCTGTGCAACCACCTCGTGGCCAGCCACCTTGACCATACGCGACAAGCGCTCTCGTGCTAATGGTTCGTCGTCACAAACCAAAATATTCATGCATTCCTCCTTGCACCATTGATTATCCTTGAAATAACCAATGTTTTTTTTATTGTTCCACGTGTGGATAATTTAAATATGTTGTAAATAATCCATTGGTTTGATGCGTTTGTAACCGGGCATGTTTCCCGTAATACGCCTGCAACCTCTCCTGAATATTGTCCAGCGCCATCCCATTGCCAGCTCGTATGCCTGTTTTACCAGTTTGACACGGATTTGTCACCACGATTGTGACATCTTTGGCATTCACCTCGATTAAAACACTAATTGTACTAGGATTACTAAAGCTTTCCACACCATGGTAAATGGCATTTTCCAGCAATGGCTGCAAGGTCAGTGATGGAATATTGGTATCGTACAGGTCATCGTCATCGGGCAGCCGCCACTCCACTTGCAAGCGCTCACCCAGCCGGATGGATTCAATATCCAGATAGCTTTTGCACAGGTTTACTTCATCCAGCAGGCTGATTTCACCACTGGCACTCAAGCTGACCCGAAACAGCCGCGACAGGTTTTCGACCATTGCCTCAGCCTTGGGCGGGTCAATCTGGATCAGGCTTAGCACACTGTTCATGGTATTGAACAAAAAATGCGGCCGTATGCGCGCCTGCAAGGCCTGAATGCGAGACAGCAACTCGGCTCGGTTACGCTTGATCATTTGCTCGCGCACATACAGGTAACGCATGATTACCATGCCAAGGCAACCGCCCAGAATCAGGTGATACAATACCCGCCACCACCAGGGATGCTGCACATCCAGTGCCCAGGCCAGCCCGATATTGCAGACAATGGTTGTGAACGCAATAATGCCTTCCAGCAGCACAAAGCTCCAGATTACCGCCTCAAGCCGTGGCCGGGTACGCAGCCAGTCACGCAACAGGTCAGCCAGCCAGGCAAATGACACGGTCACCCAGTTGACAAAAAATACATACTGCGCCAGCGAACCCCAATGCAGGTCTGTCAGGCTTTTGGCTTCAATCAGTGCCAGAATGACCGCCAGCAGGTTGGTACTGACCAGCAGTTCCAGCACTGCACGGTTTTCCGTAAAATCCGGTAAAAAAAACGCGTCCTTGTTTTGTATAGGGTTACTCATATTGCCACTAATGTATGCCGAGGCTGATCTTTGCGCAGGATTTGCTATAATCGGTTTTATTTTGCCTAGCTTTAATTTGCTGATACCCATATGACCACACCCTCTCAATCCGCTGAACCCCAATCCGCTGAACACCCATCCGCTGGGGAAAGCGTCGTTAATCCTGTCGATCATGCGACCTCAGGCATGTGGGGTGGCCGTTTTAGTGAAGCTACCGACGCCTTTGTGGCTGAATTTACCGCATCTGTGCAATTTGACCAACGCTTTTATAAACAGGATATTGCCGGCTCCATTGCCCATGCCACCATGCTGGCCTCGGTTGGGGTACTCACCAATCAGGAACGTGACGACATTATTGCCGGTCTAACCGCCATTAAGGCCGATATTGAAGCAGGCCGTTTTGAATGGCGCATTGACCTTGAAGACGTGCACATGAACATTGAAGCACGCCTGACCGACCGGATTGGCATTACCGGCAAGAAACTGCATACCGGCCGCAGCCGTAATGATCAGGTGGCCACCGACATCCGCCTGTACCTGCGTGATGAAATTGATGAACTGCTGGGTTTGCTGAAAAAACTGCAAAGCGGTATTTTAAGTCTGGCGGCCAAACACACCGACACTATTATGCCGGGCTTTACCCACTTGCAAACTGCACAGCCGGTGACCTTTGGCCATCATTTGCTGGCATGGTTTGAAATGCTGGTGCGTGATTCCGAGCGCCTGATTGACTGCCGCAAGCGGGTTAACCGCATGCCGCTGGGTTCGGCAGCGCTGGCAGGCACCACCTATCCGATTAACCGGGCCTATACTGCCGAGCTACTGGGCTTTGAAGCCGTTTCGGAAAATTCCTTGGATGCGGTGTCTGACCGTGACTTTGCCATTGAATTTAGCAGTGCAGCCTCACTGATCATGATGCACCTGTCACGCATGAGCGAGGAGCTGATCCTGTGGACGTCTGCCCAGTTTAAATTTGTACAGATCCCGGATCGCTTTTGTACTGGTTCATCCATCATGCCGCAAAAGAAAAATCCGGACGTGCCCGAGCTGGTGCGTGGTAAAAGTGGCCGCGTGTTTGGTGACCTGATGAGCCTGCTGACCTTGATGAAAGGCCAGCCACTGGCCTATAACAAGGATAATCAGGAAGACAAAGAACCACTGTTTGATGCTGTGGATACCGTGCGTGGCTGTCTGCTGGCGTTTGCCGACATGATTCCGGCGCTGCAACCGAATATTCCGGTAATGCGTGAAGCGGCGCTGCGTGGTTTTTCAACGGCGACCGATCTGGCCGATTATCTGGTGAAAAAAGGCATCGCCTTCCGTGACGCACATGAAATTGTGGGCAAAGCCGTGGCGTTGGGTGTACGTGAAGACAAAGACTTGTCCGAATTGACCTTACAGCAATTGCAGCAATTTTCCGACAAGATTACTGATGATGTGTTTGCGGTACTCACGCTGGAAGGTTCAGTATCGGCGCGTGATCACATTGGCGGCACTGCACCGGCACAGGTTAAGGCCGCGATTGAACGCGCGCATCAGCGTATTGAACAGCTTTAAATTCTTGCTGGTTTTCTTGTGTTAAGAAAGGGGGTTGCTCTTTTATAAAGAGCAAACCGGACAGATTGAATCAACACGACATAGAGATATCACATGAGCCGTACTGTATTTTGCCGCAAGTATCAAAAAGACATGGAAGGGCTGGAATTTGCCCCGTTCCCCGGCCCCAAAGGTCAGGACGTATTTGACCATGTGTCCAAACAGGCGTGGCAGGAATGGCTTAAGCACCAGACCCTGCTGATTAATGAAAAACGCCTGAATGCCTTTGAACCGGCAGCGCGTGCATTTTTAGAAGAACAGCGCGAAAAGTTTTTCAACAATCAGGATGTAGAAAAGGCTGAAGGCTGGACAGAAAGTCAAGCTAAAGGTAATTCACCCTGATATAAGGCCTATACGACTAAAGTTATAGGCTGTTTGTATATAGATTTAGATCGGCTAGACAGCTCTGTCTAGCCTTTTATTTGATTTTTATTCATTTTATTTTTCCTTTAATAATTAGAGCATTGACTCTACATTTTTATAAATTTTTGCTAGGTCATTCTGCTTTAAAAGCAAGTGATGTGACTGATTTCACCAGTCATGTTATTAAGTTGTAATTGGTCACAAATTACTCTATATTTCGCATAAATTTTGGCCATTTCCCTGCCGTGCTTTTGGAGCTCCAATCATGTTAAAGCGTTTTTTATTGATCACCAGCAGTTTGGTTGTTGCCACCAGTGCTGCCTTTGCTGCCCCGGTTGAAGCAACCCTGACTGGAATGGATTGTAGCGGTGATTATTGCCAACTGGCTTTTACAGTCAATAACAAGGCACAAACTGCCATTTGCGCTGATGATACCTATTGTGAAGAGTGGTCTGAGCAGGAAACTGTACCGGCCAGCGTTAAAGCCAAGCCAGCCAAACTGACCATTGAAAGCCAGCATCTGGAAGACCAGAATGCGCATGCTGATGTTGTCACCAAGATTGAGTTTTAATTTTAAGTATTAATAAAGCTTTTTCAAAAAGCACGCGGTCTACAATAAACCGCGTGCTTTTTTATGCGCTGTCGCTTTGTGCGCTGCCTGTTAATGAGGCTTCTTTTTAGAGCATGTGGTTTTATTTTGTGCGTTGTTTTGCTCACTTAGCTATTGGAATTATCGCTATTATGACTGTCGCCATGAATTTTCTTTTCAATGGCTTCATAGCTGGTATGGCGTACATCAAGGCCCTTCACCATATAAATCACCTGCTCGGCAATATTGCGTGCATGATCACCCACACGTTCCAGCGAGCGTAAAATCCACAAAACATTAATCACCCGACTGATATGACGCGGATCTTCCATCATATAGGTCATTAACGTGCGGGTTGCAGACTGATACTCCCGGTCAATGTCAGCATCGGCTTGCATCACCCGCAAGGCCTGTTCGGCATCCAGACGGGCAAATGCATCCAGTGCTTCATGAATCATCACCCGCACCTGGTTTCCAATATGACGGGTTTCCATATAGCCGCGTGGTGACTCGCCTTCTTCACACAGGGTTTGCGCAATACGGGCAATTTTGGCGGCTTCATCGCCAATCCGCTCAAGGTCGGTATTGGCCTTGCTAATGGCAATGACCATACGCAAATCGCTGGCCGCCGGATGGCGACGTGCCAGAATGAGGGTTAGAGACTCATCAATCTGCGTTTCCATCTTGTTGACGGTCTGGTCTTCATACTGCACTTTGAGCGCCAGTGCCGCATCGGTTTCCAGCAAAGCATGGATGGCATTGGCCACCTGTTGCTCCACCAGTCCGCCCATGCTCATGAACTGCGTGTTCACGTCCTGCAGGTTTTCATTAAACTGGGAGGAGATGTGGTGATTAAACACCGCTTTATTGGTGGAGGGCATAAACAAACCTGTTCAATTTTTTAGCACTGATTACAGCAAATTTTAATGACATTTTGATGACAGTTAGCCTGTTATACATCGTTTTAGCGGTGCAAGCTGGTTTAACTGGCCGGCAGGATTACGGTGTGGTGCCAGACGGTATATTTTTGCCCGCTGTAGTGGCAGTTGCCGGATTAACAATGGATGCATTCCCAGCGGGCATGTATTCCAGCCACTGGTTAATTTCTGCCAAGGCATCAATGTCTAGCTGGCCCGCAGCATGTTTCAGCCGCAGCATGTTCATTACATAGTCATAGCGGGCATTGATGTAATCCTGCTCGGCGGCAAATGAATTACGCTGCGCCAGCAACACATCCACCATGGTACGCAGCCCCAGATCATAACCTGCCTGAGATGATTGCGCGACCAGGCGACTTGATTGCAGGGCTTGCTGTCGCGCTTCGATGCGGGCACGGTCGGTATTGAGGTTAATAAATGAGGAACGCACTGACCCGGTAACCTGCCGTTCAGCCACATCAATCTGGTCACGTGCGGCAATGGCCTGATAACTGGCCTGTGTAACCGCAGTCTGGGTTCGTCCACCACGGTACAAGGGCAGATTAAGCTCCAGTCCGATGGCACTACTGCGTCCATTATTGCTAATCAGGCTATCGGGGGTTTGCTTGTTCCAGCCGGTTTGCGCCACCACATCCAGCTGCGGATAATAGCCGGACTGCTGGATTTTGCGGTTTTTTTCGGCAATCTGGTACTGCAAGCGCGCCTGACTCAGTTGCGGATTTTTTTGCTTGGCCAGATCAACCCAGGCCTGCATTTGGTTGGGAACCGGCGACTGCGCTTCAAAATCATTGCTTAAAGGCGCCAGATTTTGCGGGGTAGTGCCCAGAATAATTGCCAGATTTTCCTGCGCATTGATCACCTGATTATCACCGGCAATGCGATTGGCCACAGCATTCTGGTACTGGGCAGCGGCCTCACTGACATCGGTACGTGCCACTACGCCTTCCTTGAAGCGGGCTTGCATCATGTTCATTTGCCGTTGCAGGGCCGTGACTTCGGCATTTAAGGTGCCAATCAGGTTTTGCGCACGTAACACCTCAAAATAGGCTTCGGCCACCCTTAAAATAAAATTTTGCTGATCACTGATAAAACGGCTGTCATTTAAGCTGGTGGCAACTTTGGCCTGCTGATACTGCTGCCACAAATCCATGCGAAACAGCGGCTGACGGATAGCCAGTGCGGCCTGACGCGTGGTAGAGGCCGATGAATTCACCGGCTGGCCCAGCAACATGTTGCTTTGCGGATTATCTGACTGGAAGCGGTTGCGATTAATGGCGCCTGATAGCCCCACCGTGGGCAGCAATCCGCCCAAGGCCAGCCGTTCCTGCTGCTGGTCGGCCAGATACTGGTTAACGGTCACCTGCCAGCTGGGATCATGCGCCAGCGCCTGCCGGTAAGTTTCCAGCAAGTCCTGTGCAAACCCCAAGGTACTGACTGATGTATTGACCAGTACCAGCAAACATACCCATAACGCTTTTGACTGTCCCGACTGTCCTGTCCGGATTTTAGCTGCCTGTTTTTTCATCATGTCACATGCTATTCATTTCATTGTTGTGAAGCCTATGCCGCGCCATGTTTTCAGGATGCCAGCCAACCGCCGATTACTGCGGAACTGCGCCTGAAATAGCCCTCTATGGCGTATTGCATACCGTTTTTGTTTTGTGCAACTGTCATGGACAATTGATCAATTAACCACTAATCTACAGCACATACCGCTTGACGGAGCGCCTGTGGAACAGGCTGAGATTATACACACTATTAACCAGTGCAGTATAAGTACCGTTGAACCTGATCTGGTTAATACCAGCGTAGGAATCAAGCAACACTAGATGGCTAGTGTACCTTATATTTATTTATGGTTTTGCTTGATCCTCCTCCTTTCCATGTGACACGACAGAATGGATCCTGCCATGAACCAACTGACTGCGCCCAACCCTGCTCTCTCTCAACATGAGCGTGAAGCACAGGATTTAACCCGCATTTTACCCGCCTCGCGCAAAGTCTATATCGAAGGCTCAACGCCGGATATTCGCGTGCCCATGCGTGAAATCAGCCTGACCGATACCCCAACCGGACTGGGCGGTGAAAAAAATCCACCCGTGCTGGTGTATGACACGTCCGGCCCTTATACCGATCCCAATGTTGCCATTGATCTGACCCGTGGCCTGCCCGATTTGCGCGGCCCGTGGATTGATGCCCGTGGTGACACTGAAAAATTAAGTGGCCTGTCCTCCGAATTTGGCCAGCAGCGCGCCCGTGATATTAAAACCGCCGACTTGCGCTTTGCCCATATCCAGAACCCGCGTCGTGCCAAAACTGGCGTCAATGTTACCCAGTTGCATTATGCGCGCCAGGGCATTATCACGCCGGAAATGGAATACATTGCCATCCGCGAAACCCAGCGCCAGTATGAAGGCACCGACCAGCGCCAACATGAAGGCCAGAACTTTGGAGCGCGCCTGCCCAAAATCATTACGCCTGAATTTGTACGCAGTGAAGTCGCTGCTGGTCGTGCCATTATTCCGGCCAATATCAATCACCCGGAAGCCGAGCCCATGATTATTGGCCGTAACTTCCTGGTGAAGATTAACGCCAATATTGGCAATTCGGCGCTGGGTTCGTCCATTGATGAAGAAGTGTCCAAGATGACCTGGGCCACCCGCTGGGGTGCCGATACCATCATGGATTTGTCTACCGGCAAAAACATCCATGAAACCCGCGAATGGATTATCCGCAACTCGCCCGTACCGATTGGCACAGTGCCGATTTATCAGGCGCTGGAAAAAGTGGATGGCGTGGCCGAAGACCTCACGTGGGAAATGTTCCGCGATACCTTAATTGAACAGGCCGAACAAGGCGTGGATTACTTTACCATTCATGCGGGTGTACTGCTGCGCTATGTGCCACTTACTGCCAACCGCCTGACTGGCATTGTATCGCGCGGCGGTTCGATTATGGCGCAGTGGTGTCTGGCGCATCACAAGGAAAATTTCCTGTATACGCACTTTGATGACATCTGCGACATCATGAAAGCATACGACGTGTCGTTTAGTTTGGGTGATGGCCTGCGTCCCGGCTGTATTCAGGATGCCAATGACGATGCCCAGTTTGGCGAGTTGCGTACCCTCGGCGAGCTCACGCAAAAAGCCTGGAAGCATGATGTGCAGGTGATGATTGAAGGCCCCGGCCATGTGCCCATGCACATGATCAAGGAAAATATGGACCTGCAACTGGAAGTGTGTGGTGAAGCGCCATTTTATACGCTAGGGCCGCTGACCACCGATATTGCACCGGGCTATGATCATATTACCTCGGCCATTGGCGCCGCCATGATTGGCTGGTATGGCACGGCCATGCTGTGTTACGTCACGCCAAAGGAACACCTGGGTTTACCGGACAAAAAAGACGTTAAAGATGGCATTATTACCTACAAGATTGCAGCGCATGCCGCTGACCTTGCCAAGGGTCATCCCGGTGCGCAGGTGCGTGACAATGCCCTGTCCAAGGCGCGCTTTGAGTTCCGCTGGGAAGACCAGTTTAATCTTGCGCTAGACCCGGATACCGCACGCAGCATGCACGATGAAACCCTGCCCAAGGATGCGCATAAGTCAGCGCATTTTTGTTCCATGTGCGGCCCGAAGTTCTGCTCGATGAAAATCACCCAGAATGTACGCGATTACACCAAAAATCAGGCTGCCCAGCAAAGTTTGAGTGACGAAGAAGTGCAAGCCGGAATGGATGCCATGTCTGAGGAATACCATAAGCAGGGCAAGCAGCTATATAAGGAAGTTTAAATAGTCATGGCTTGGTTTATTCCTGATTAATTTTTTATCCGGTGATCAAAACTCGATAAAAAGATCCATTAAATCAGGAATAAGACAAAGCCTTATCACAAAAAAGCCATGCGACGAAAGGTGGGTTGATTTCCTGCCTTTTGTCATACACGCTTGACCGGGAGTTAAATCATGGCTGTTGCAAAAAATCCATACCTGATGTTTTCAGCCGATGACGTACAGGTGTTAAGCCGCAACACGGTTTATTCCGGTTTTGCCAAAATTGAACAGATTGAAATCCGGCATCGCCTGTTTGAAGACCAAAGCTTTAGCAAGCCCATTCAGCGCGAGCTGGTCAGGCGGCCAGAAGCAGCCGGTGTGTTGCTCTATGATTCAAAGCAGCAACTGTTTGCCTTAATTGAACAGTTCCGGATTGGCGCTATTGATGATAAAGACAGTGCATGGCAACTGGAAATTGTGGCAGGATTGGTGGATGCAGGTGAAACTGCTGAACACACTGTGATCCGCGAAGCACTGGAAGAAGCTGGCGTAACCATTACAAATCCGCAGTTCATCTTCAGTTTTTATCCGTCTGCCGGAGCTTGTAATGAATTGTTTCATTTATATGCTGCGGATACAGAACTAAGTCACACAAACCAGATTTTTGGTGTCATGGACGAGGCAGAAAATATCAGGTTGCATGTGCTAAAATATGAACAGCTACATACATTGTTAAGACAGGCTACATATTTAAAAAATAGTCCTGTGATCATAGCCTTGCAATGGCTGGCAATGCAGTGCTCGCTGGCCAATCAATAAAACAGTCGGGTACTACCAGCATACAGTATTTCGTAAAACAGCAGGCAGGAGGCGGGTTTCGTTGTGATTTATCAGGTTGAAATTCCGGCTTCGGTGCTATCGCAAGAACGTCCCCTACGTCTGGTGCAATGTTCAGACATGCACCTGTTTGCCGATCCGACCACCAAATTGCTGGGACTAAATACCCAGCACAGCTTTCAAAATGTGGTCGGGTTAATCCAGCAGCAACAGCCTAACATTGACTTATTGCTGACCACAGGCGACATTGCCCAGCAATCAGCACCTGAAACCTACCAGCGCTTTTTAGCCACCATGCAACCGCTGACCACTGAACCGATCAGGGCACCGCATTTTTGCATTCCTGGCAATCATGATCTGGATGAAGCCTATCATTCCGGGCTACGCATTAACCAGTTACCATGTGAAGTCATCATTGGCAACTGGTGCTGTATCTTGCTGGACTCTACCGTTGACCATGAAATTGCCGGCAGCTTTAGCAACAGCACGCTCGAATACCTGCAACAGGCACTGGAACGCCAGCGCAACCGGCATGTATTGATTGCCCTGCACCACAATCCAATAGCTGTAGGTTGTGAATGGCTGGATCAGCACATGCTTAAGACCAGCCAGACCTTTTTTAAAATCCTGCAACCGTTTAACAATATCAAACTGGTGCTGCATGGGCATGTTCACCAGATTTTTGAGCAGATGCATGAGCAAGTCAATTATTTATCCTGTCCCTCCACGTCGCTTCAGTTTAAGCCCAAGAGCGCCAAGTTTACGCTGGATACCGCCAACCCCGGTTATCGCTGGCTGGATTTGTATGCCAATGGCTATTTTGAAACCGATGTCTGCCGCCTGAAAGAATTTAATTTTTATATTGATTATCAAAGTGATGGCTATTAATAGTATTTAGCCACTTTTATTTAGTACATAATAATAGAGATTTGTGAGCAAGATAAATCATAACTATTTACAAGTTTCATTTAATTAAATAATTTTTTTGTTTTTCAATAATCCTCTTATATTCATTTGAATTATACATATCCAGACAGTTAATCAACATTGCAGACTTGCCTGTACTTTGATAAACATCATTTGCACTACTAATATATTCATCCACATATTTTTGCAAGTTTTTATACGCTGGTTCCTCATAAGTGCCATTTTGAAAGAACCCTCCCATGGCTAGAGAAGCTTCAGAACTTAAAAGGCTATCTTTACTTTTAGTAAGGCAATAACTAAAGCCAAAGTTTTTTATATTTAGTTCATCTGCATGTAATACAGGTTTAAAAGAGCTGGCTGCATAACCTGAGCCTGTAACCAGACAACTAAAGAGCACAATGATGACTTTCATTATCTTAAATTCCAAAATAAAATATCTGTTGTTCTTACATTTGGGCGATCATGAATAAAGTAACAACTGTCCCCACAGTCACTTCCATTCCATAATGTCACATGACCTGTCGCATCGCCCCAACCTGAAACTTTAAAAATAATAATTCCTTTTTTTCCTCTTAACTGAAAGGAAACATCTTCATTACTCTGAGGTTTAAATCTTATATCAGCACCACCAAAATTTTGCTCAACAAAGGTAATCATTTCACGAACTCTCAATAAATAAGGCTTATCGTCGCTCCCGTTGACCTTATAGCCTTTTGTTGACTGCTTAATCGGCATGCCGCCATAGTTTAAAGATCTACTCAGCCTTAAAGCACATGCATTCGCATAGCCAATTGGATTTTCTCTATACAAAGCCAAGGCTTGACCTCCAACCATAGAATACACATCAGCAGCAGGCATTTTTACTGGATAATTTTCCCACAACGCGGAAAATAAAGGTCGCTTTGCTTTTATCGTAGAAGATTGCCCACCTATTGTTGCAGTTATACCTGTCATAATTAGTATTCCGTATCAATTATTATAGTTTTACCCTGGAAAACATTTTTAAAAATACCCTTGCCATTAGGGTCTAATTTTATATAAACAGTAAATGATTGAAAAGTATATATTTCTGATGATTCTGGATTTACTTTTATATCAACACTTTCTCCTGGGCTATAACCTAAAGTTTCCACATGCAGATTTAGGTCGTCAAAAAATCTTGATTTTTCTTCTAAAGGAATAAATTTATCGCCATAGCTCCAATATATTTTCTCAATCAGTTTTTCTTTTTGGGGCTCAATTAATTTATTTGCTGTAATTAATGATGAGGTAGAATTACGTTCACTCCCAAAACCATTACTCATTACCACCAAATCAGAAACTTTAAAATACTTTGAACTACAAGTTGAGCTGTCACCGACAGCAACAATACTTTTACCCCCAACAATCATAAAGCCTGCATTAGATGCAATTGCTCTAGATTGAACTTTACATTTTGGGCAAAAATGTGTCATCCCATCAAGATGTACAGCTTTACCTTCAACAAGAAATGATGAATCACCCAAAACAATGATTCCACCATGATCAGTCATACAACCGATGGTTATTAATGCTTTCATTTGGAGTTTTATTTTTAGTTAAGAATATAAATATTAAAACATAAAAATATTTAAGATAAACTTCTTTTAAAAGCATGAAATGTTTCGCATACCAAGGGATTTACTTGTAACTATAAGTTTCAAATTTAGGTCATAACAATATAGCCCTGATCGGTAGAGAGTATTGCATTTAATAGATTTACCGATTGTTCAACCAGTTTGATAGCTGATGTATAATCATTGGATAAAGCTTTGTTTACCAATTAAACTATCAACTTGAGAAGAATCTCTATATTATTCGTGCGCTTTTGCAACGGCTGGTCGATATTTTTTGTTTGAAGGGTTGCATATTACCCCTATTTTTGCGTATAGATAACACGTGTTTGATGAGGATGCCCATAATGGCTATTGAAAACCAAGATTCTGGAACAAACGGACAAGTTGCAGCACTGGCTGACATTACAACACCAGCAACAAAGCGTGGCCGCAAACCTGCTGCAAAGAAAACAGATAAAGCCTCTGGAGAAGTGCCAGCCGGTTTATATGGTATTGCACCTTACCAGCCGGGTACCAAAGAAGAATATATGTCGCAAGGCCAGCTGGATCACTTCCGCAAGATTCTGGAAGCCTGGCGCAATGAGCTGATGCAGGAAGTGGATCGCACCATGAGCCACATGCAGGATGAATCGTCTGCCCTGCCGGATATCAATGACCGCGCGACGCAGGAAGAAGAATTTGCTATTGAACTGCGTACCCGTGACCGTGAACGCAAGCTGATCCGCAAGATTGAGCAGTCGCTGCAAGCCATCGAAGACGAAGACTATGGGTATTGCGATACCTGTGGCATTGAAATTGGCCTGCGTCGTCTGGAAGCGCGTCCAACCGCAACACAGTGTATTGACTGCAAGACGCTGGCTGAAATCAAGGAAAAGCAGAATCACGGTTAACCGCTGCTGGACTGATGCATGATTTAATACCGTACAAGGGCCGGTTTGCGCCATCGCCAACCGGCCCTTTGCATTTTGGTTCACTAATTACCGCGCTAGCCAGTTACTGTGAAGCCAAGGCACAGAATGGTCAGTGGCTGGTACGGATTGAAGACACTGACATTCCACGTATTCAGGTCGGTGCGACCACTGCGATTTTAACCGCGCTGGAAGCGTTTGGCTTTGAATGGGATGAACCGGTAGTTCACCAGCAGGACCGGCTGGAATATTATGAACAGGCACTACAACAATTAAAAAGCAATCATTTGATTTATGCCTGCCAGTGTAGCCGCAAGCAGCTTAGTGGCTTGTCTGCAAACGGCTTAGGCGGATTAGGCACTTATCCGCAAACCTGCCATCATTTAAACCTCCCGTTTGACCAGCATGCCATTCGTCTAAAAACTACGGATCACACCATTTGCTTTGATGATTTGATTCAGGGCCATTGCTGCGAAAACCTAAACCAGACTGTGGGTGACTTTGTATTAAAGCGCCGCGATGGCATTATTAGTTACCAGTTAGCGGTGGTGGTAGATGATGCATTGCAGGGCATTACCCATGTAGTGCGTGGGGCTGATTTGCTGGACAACACGGCGCGGCAAATCTGGCTGGGGCAATGTTTAGCAGTACCTTCACTCCACTACTGTCATATTCCACTGGCAATGAATGCCCAAGGGCAGAAACTGTCCAAGCAGAATCTGGCCAAGCCGCTGAATTTGAACCAAGCACCGCTGTTGATCCGGCAAGCGTTACATGCGCTTAATCAACCGGATGTTGAGGTGGATAGCCCTCAGAGGATGTTGATACAGGCGGTTGATCAGTGGGATATAAAGCTTATTGACCACAATATGATGCTGACTCAAATTTTTGAATAAGCACACTCATTTGACTGCGAAAATAAGCTGATCCAATAAAGGTTGAACCAAATCCTTACCTCGTAGATTTTGCTTCTATTCTCAGAAACAAATCTTCTTGTAAATTATAAGTATCATTCGATTAATATTTGCTTTTATTCATTTAGTTAGTATAAAAATTCAGTAGGTCATTTTTATCAGATTTTAAATTTACAGGCTATCCAACTATTATAATTTAAGGATTTATAAGTCATGCAAGTCTTGTTTGTACATGGAATGGGGCGTTCAGCTTTATCCGGCTGGCCCATGCTTTTTCGTCTCAGAAAAGCAGGGCTACATACCGCTAGTTTCGCCTACTCTGTTAGCCTGCAATCATTTGATCATATTGAGAAACGCTTAACCCAACACATTATAGCGGTTGCTGCTCAAGGAGATTATGTGCTGATTGGCCACTCACTAGGTGGCGTTTTGATTCGGTCAGCGCTGCGTGCATTACCAACAGAAACCCGCAACCCTAAACATATTTTTTTACTTGGTTCCCCCATCCAAGCTGCTTTATTGGCTCAGAAATTTCAGGCTATTCCCATGTTTCGTCTCTTGTTTCGCTGGGTGACACGGGATTGTGGCAATCTATTAGGTTCATCACAACGAATGAGCGCAATCTGCATTCCAAACCTCCCCATTACTGCTATTGTTGGCATCAAGGGCTTTTCTGGTCAATGGAGTCCATTTGGCTTGGAAGCCAACGATGGTGTGGTGTCGTTGGCTGAAGTAAGTTCAGTCTTGATCAGTGATCAGATTAAATTACCTGTGGTTCACTCCTTACTACCAGCGAATAAGCAGGTCACTGAGATAATTCTTCAACGCATTAAAGGCAACCATTACATTTCAGATATAGCGTGATTCAGATATAGTTCGACCCATGTTTTATCCTCGTTATTTAATCTGTTTTTAGTGTTTTAACGTTGAAGCCGAGTCTTAAAAAAACAAAAGGCAGCCATTGCCACCTTTTATTGATCAACACAAATCAGCGTTCACGAACTGTCGCCGTTTCACTGGTTTCCCGTTCAATGCGCAAAATCACGCCAATCATCATTAATGACACCACCAGCGCTGTGCCGCCATAGCTGATAAATGGCAGGGTTAGGCCCTTGGTCGGCATCAGACCCATGTTCATGCCGCCATTCACGCATATCTGAATGACAAAAATCACCGAAATGCCATACGCCAGATAGCCAGCACGCAGATGATTATTTTTCAATGCCAGATAGCCAATACGCATACACGATGCCACCATCAGAAATGACAGGGTAAACAAAATGGAAATACCCAAAAAACCCAGTTCTTCGCCCACAATCGCCAGCATAAAGTCGGTGTGTGCTTCCGGCAAATAAGACAGTTTTTGTACACTATGGCCAAGCCCGGTGCCTGTCCATTCACCACGGCCGAAGGCAATTAAACTTTGCTTCAACTGGTAGCCATCGCCCTGCTCATCCGCCCAGGGGTTGGTAAATGACAGCAAGCGCTTAACCCGCCATGGTGAGGCCAGAATTGCAACAGCCACGGCACCCACTGCGGTCAGCAGCATGGCTCCAAATTGCTTGGGCGGCGCACCGGCCAGAAAGAACACCGCCATCATGCTGCCTACAATCACCACCGACGCGCCAAGGTCTGGTTCCAGCATAATCAGCAGCAACACACTACCCATGGGAATGAGTAGACGCAGCAAGCCTTTGAGGCTAAAACGGATTTCATCGGAACGGCGTACTACATAATCGGCAATAAACAGCACCATGACAAACTTGGCAAATTCCGAGGGCTGGAAGGTAAAGCCCGGCAAGGTAATCCAGCGCTTGGAGCCGTTGACTTCCGGCAGCATCAGTACCACGGTCAACAAACCCAGTGCCATCAGCCATAGCAGAATGGTATTTTTAAACCAGTAGCGCAGTGGAATGAAATACGTGGTGGTGAGTGCAATGGCGCCCAGTACCAGATAAATCATGTGGCGCTTGATGAAATACAACGGCTGGTCGTTAATGTAATCCCCATAAGGCATAGAGGCCGAGGCAATCATCACTGTGCCCAGACACAGCAGGCTGATAACAGTAAATACCAGCAGGCGCTTGGCAGTAACTTCATCCATTAGGGCCGGGGTAGCAAAAGCAAACTTGTTGTTTTGCCACCACTGGCGTAAGGCAAGTCTCATGGTTAAATCCTATAACAAGGCAGCTTATTGGGTGGTATCAACCAGTTGCTGAACACAGTGAACAAACTGCTCGCCCCGATCCTGATAATTTAAAAACATGTCAAAACTGGCACAGGCTGGCGACAGCAATACGGCATCACCCGGCTGGGCCAGACTGCTGGCAGTTTCTACCGCCTGTTGCAGGCTGGTGACATGAATAACCTGTACTTGCTTGGCAATGGCTTGCTCAATCTGTACAGCATCTTCACCAATTAAGATGGCTGCACGCGCATAACGGCCCAGTGCCGAAGCCAGTGGCTTAAAATCCTGCCCCTTGCCTTCACCGCCCAAAATGACCAAAAGCTTGTGCTGCTGGGCAGCCAGTGGTTCACCCAGTCCTTCAATGGCAGCCAGTGTTGCTCCCACATTGGTGCCTTTGGAATCATTGTAAAAACGCACCTTAGTGCTATTTTGTGCCACAAATTCGCAGCGGTGCGGCAAGCCCTTAAAGGTTTTTAAGGTCTGCAACATGCTTTCAAGCTCTAAACCAATGGATTCACCCAGCGCCAGAGCGGCCAGTGCATTGGCAATATTATGGTTACCCTGAATCGGCATTTCAGCGGCATTCATCAAACGGAAACGGCCTCGGGCCAGCCATGCTGTACCATCACCATCACGCAGTACGCCATACTGGTTCATGTCGGGAGCATTGAGGCCAAAGCTGATGCTGCCGATCTGGTCAGGCACCAGCGGACGGGTTAAACCATCATCACGATTAAAGACAAATTTCTGGCAGTTCTGGAAAATCCGGTGCTTGACCTGATGATAACCCAGCATGTCGCCATGGCGGTCCAGATGGTCTTCGCTCATGTTCAGGATCACAGCCACGGCTGCCGACAGGCTGGAAGTGGTTTCCAGCTGAAAACTGGACAGCTCCAGCACAATCAGCTCCGGGTTATCCTTCAGCAGATCCAGTGCCGGCGTGCCCAGATTGCCACCCACCGCCACATGCTTGCCAGCCTGCTTGGCCATTTCACCCACCAGTGTCGTAACCGTGCTTTTGGCATTGGAACCGGTAATGGCCACAATCGGTGCATCGGTGGCACGACGCAATAACTGGATATCACCAATAATTTTGGCACCGTGTTGCTGGGCTTCCAGCAGTTCCGGCATTTTGGGATCAAGGCCGGGGCTTAAAATAATTTCTTCGGCCTTGTTCAGCAGATCAGTATCCAGCCCACCCAGTGAGCACTCCACCCCGGACGGCACATCCGCCAGACCCGGCGGTTCCATGCGGGTATCTGTGACTGCAACCGGATAGCCAAGCCCAATCAGGTGCCGGACTACCGACACGCCTGTTTTACCCAAACCTGCCACGACTCGTAGCCCACCGCGCTGAATCAGCATGTTCTACCCTCTTGAACGACGAATACTGTAAAGGGGAAAATGGTATCATTCCCGGCAGGCTTTGAGGGGGTTTAAACTATAAAACAGCAAAGATTTTTTGTGTGATAGATCTGAGAAAAATCCACACTGATAGAAATGATTTTATTGACTGGCTTTGGTCTTTTGCCGTAACCACTTATTTAACGGCGTGGAATAAAACCGGGCAATAACCAAGGCCAAAATCACGGTTCCGGCTAAAAATACCAGCAGCAATAGCAGTTTTTGATTACCTATGGCGGTTGCAGGGGGTACAGCCACCTTAATCAGTCCCAGAATCACCAGATGAAATAAATACAGCTCATAGCTATAACGACCAAGGGTACTGATGGTTGTTTTTATTAAGCCACGTTTTAATACGTCGGACTGTATTACTGCCTGTGCTGGCAGGCTGGTTTTCGCTTGCAGGCCACCCAGAATTAAAATGGCGGTTCCGCAGGCCATTAGCGTTATGCCCAGTGTACTGGTTTCCTTAATTGGGGCATATAAATAAAATAGGGTCATGCCAGCAATGGTCAGTGCCTGTACCATCCGGCGCTGAAAAAAGTCCAGATTGATCCGGTTTGCCAGTAAAGCAGTGGCGCAACCAATGGCAATCCCATCGAAACTGGCCAGATAACCATACAGGTAAGCGCCACTGTCTTCGCCAAAATGCAGCCAGCGATATACCGGGGCCGCCAGCATAAAAAATCCCAGAAATAGTGCAAACTGGCGTGATGTCTTAAGGCTTAGGCAGGCCAAGGGAAAAACCAGATAAAAAACTTCCTCCACTGACAAAGACCACAGCACACCCAGCGCATAATTAACCCAGCCATACTGAATAATCAGCTGGTTCATCCAGAAAGTTAAAGCGGCCAGATTGGTTATGGCCGTAGATACGACCATGCCCTCAGGGGCCTGATTGATAAATGGCTTTAGGCCAAGCAACCCTAAACTATTGACAATCAACAGCAGTAATAACAGGCATGGCACAATTCGCGCAACCCGTGACCAGTAAAAGGTGCGGACATTTAGATGATTTAAAGAATGCCAGCGGCCAAGGCTATGCGAGGTAATTAAAAAACCGGAGATCACAAAAAACATCGTGACGCCATAATTGCCATTACGTGCAATGGCCGTAATCAGGCTTTGCCCGCCGATGTCGACGGAAAGCAAGGTATCGTGCAGCTTGTAGGGAATATTAAAATGGTGCAGCAATACCAGCACAATAGAAATGCCGCGTAAGACATCAATTCGGGCGTTACGCTGTAGCAGGGTGTTATTTGATTCATCCATGCATGGCTCAGCTTATAGGAAGAATGTAATAAAGTTCTTTCAAAAATATATGGTTTCGACAAGCTCAACCACCGTAGCCTGAGCTTGTCGAAGGCAAAGGGATGACTTATGAAAGAAATCTAATGTGTCGAGGCTTTAAAAATTCTTTTGATATAAATCTCTTACATTATTAAGTCTTTTAATTGTCCAAAAATTGCCTGTTTAACGCCATTGGACTGGCTGCTCTTTCGTGTCATTGGGTTTAGTCGTTTCTGTGGCACAAGCAGTTTTTGAGCTATCAGCCTTGGAACTATCGACGCTACAGTCCGAACAACCGGCAGAACAGCCACTTTGTGCAGCCTTTGGCATCAGCCAGCCACTTAACCGAACAAAGCGTTTATTGGCAAGCCACACTGCCAGTGCCTGCTGCCACTTAAAGCTGGTTTTGGGCATAAAGCGCCGCAGCACCACATAGCAGCTCCATAGCAATAGCCCGGCAATAATCAGGTATTGCACCAGATTTTGTATCAAACCCTGCATGACATCAGCCATGATCTACTCCAAGCCTGCTGCGATGTAAGTGGGGCTTCAAAGCGCTTTAACCTTATACCAGAACTGATGACCAAGTCAGTTCTAAGTGAATCCTGCGCATGGTCACCAGTGCATGCTTAAGCATTGCTAGCCCTAACCACTTAGCCCCAATAATAGTGCGCCACCTGATAGGTCACCAATGAAGCCAGATATGCCAGTCCAAATAAATAAATGGTCATAATGGCCACATAGCGCCATGAGCCGGTTTCACGTTTTACTGTTGCCAGTGTGGCCAGACATTGTGGGGCAAAAATGAACCACACCAGCAAGGCCAGGCCCGTTGCCAGCCCCCAGCCCTGCTCGCCGGTAATGTACTGCCCCAGTCCCTGTGCAATGGCATCTTCATCGCCAGACATGGCATAGACCGTTCCCAGTGCAGCCACCACCACCTCACGCGCGGCCATGGCTGGAATCAGGGCAATGCAGATTTCCCAGGTAAAGCCCAGCGGGGCAAAAATGGGCTGGATGAAATGCCCCAGACGGCCAGCCAGACTGTAGTCAATGGCAGGCATGGTGGCATCCACCGGCGGCTGCGGAAACGTACACAGAAACCATAAGATAACGGTCAGGGCAAAAATAATTCCACCCACCCGCTTTAGGAAAATCATGCCGCGCTCATACACACCCAGCAGCACATTGCGAAAATCGGGAATCCGGTAGGTAGGCAACTCCATAATCAGCGCATGTTCGCTTTTGTCACGTCGCAGCAGCTTGATGACATAAGACACCAGCAGCGCACTGACAATCCCGGCAAAGTACAGGGCAAACAGCACCAGCCCTTGCAGGTTAAACAGCCCCCACACTTGCTGCGCCGGAATAAAAGCCCCAATCAGCAATGCATACACCGGCAGGCGAGCCGAACAGGTCATCAGCGGCGCTACCATGATGGTGGTCAGGCGGTCACGCGGGTCATTAATGGTCCGGGTGGCCATAATGCCCGGAATGGCACAGGCAAAACTGGACAACAATGGAATAAAGGCACGCCCACTCAAACCTGCCTTAAACATCAGCTTGTCCAGCAAAAAAGCCGCACGTGGCAGGTAGCCAGTTTCTTCCAGCACCAGAATAAAAAAGAACAAAATCAGAATTTGCGGCAGGAACACCACCACGCCGCCTGCGCCAGCAATAATGCCATCGACCACCAGACTGCGCAGTAAGTCATTGCTGATATAAGGCCCGGCCACTTCGGACAGCCAGCCAAAACCCGCCTCAATCCCATCCATAAACGGTGCAGCCCAGGCAAATACCGCCTGAAACACCACAAACATCAATATGGCCAATGACAGCAAACCCAGCACCGGGTGCAAAAACAGCCGGTCCAGCATTTCAGTGCGGCGGTCACGAAAATCCGGAATAACAACAGCCGATGCCAGAATCCGGTTGGCTTCGGCATGACGATCCAGTTGTTTTAATGGGGTGGCAGGCTTAAAGTCAGCCTGTTCCAGTGTCTGTAATAAGTCGCTGATCCCGCTGGACTTCACAGCCACGGTTTCCACCACAGGCACTCCCATTTCCTGCGCCAGCTTCTGGCTATCAATCTGGATGCCGCGCCGTTTGGCTTCATCCATCATGTTAAGCACCAGCAGCATGGGTCGGCCCAACTGGCGAATTTCCAGCGCAAACCCCAGATGCAGCCGCAAGTTGGTGGCATCCACCACACACACCAGCAGGTCGGGCACTTTTTCACTGGCCAGTTCACCCAGACACACTGCACGGGTAATGGCTTCATCCGGGCTGGTAGCTTCCAGACTATAGGCACCGGGCAAATCCAGAATCCGTACCTGCCGGCCCGAAGGCAGCTTTAAAAAACCTTCCTTGCGTTCAACAGTAACCCCGGCATAGTTGGCCACTTTTTGCCGCGCGCCAGTGAGGTGGTTAAACAAAGAGGTTTTGCCACAGTTGGGATTGCCCACCAGTGCAATATTATTAATCTGGAGTGCATTTTCAGCGGATGTCATACGGTCTACTACACTCATGCCCTGATCTCAACCTGAATACGATCTGCTTCAGTACGGCGCAGGGCAAAGCGGGTAAAGCCAATTTGTACCAGTACCGGATCGCGGCCAAACAGGCCCAGTGCCAGCACCGTCACCTGTTCACCGGGAATAAAACCCAGCGTTTGCAAGCGCTGGCCAATCGGGTCGGCCTGCGTGGTTGAGGTGGAATCCTGCAATGGTGTTGCTGTGGCAGGCATTACTGCGCTGGTAACGGCAGTAATCGTGGCCTGCTGATGCCGTTTAAGCTGAGAAAGTCGCACCATGATCTTCCAAAAGTTAGATTTTCAAAAAATCAGTAATTCAAAATTCAGTTGTCCTGAGTGTCGGCTGGGCGGCATGCCATTAAAGCCTGCTGGCACCATAAACCGGATCATCAGGAGAAGCCTGCTCAAAATGAGAATAATTACTAATCGTTAAGTGTAATCGCTTACAACTTCAAATCCTACGAAAAAAACGACTTTGTTTACAAAATCAGCTTTGGTCAGTGAACTTCTTAAGTTTTGTTTAATGGCCTCGTTGATGGATTTACAGTGTCCCATACTGTTCTCTATATAGCATCGCCGCCACAGGACAGATTATAGTAGGCCATCTGCTTTCACTGGTCTGCTGATATGCCAGCTTCAACCCCTGCCCCCGTCCACGCTGCAACCCGCAAGGCCACAGCACGTAAAAGCGTAGCCAAGGTCCCTCGCCTGCCCACACCAGTCAAGCTACCGGAGCATGCGCCATGGCTACAGCAGTTTCGTGAATACCTGATTGGTCAGGCAGTCAGCCCGCATACCCGTAATGCCTACCTGTCTGACCTGTGTCAGGCACAGGATTTTATTGATACGGACTTGCCAGCGTGGAGCAAGCAGCAGGTCAGCGAATACCTGCTGTTTTTGCATCAGCAGCAAAAAAGCCCGCGCTCCATTTCGCGTGCCTTATCAGCCTTGCGCCAGTTTTTCAAGCACCAGCGTGAACTGGGGCTACGCGAAGACAACCCCACCCAAGACCAGAAAAACCCGCAGCAGGGCCGTCCGTTACCCAAGGATTTAAGTCAGGCTGATGTTGAAGCCTTGCTGGATGCACCGGATATTAATACCCCGATTGGCCTGCGTGACCGCGCCATGCTGGAAGTGCTGTATGCCTGTGGACTGCGCGTTACCGAGCTGATTGGCCTGCCACTGGATGCCTTAAACCTGCGCGCCGGTTTTTTGCGGGTCAAGGGTAAAGGCAACAAGGAACGGCTGGTGCCCCTTGGTGATATTGCTGTGGAATGGCTGGAAAAATATATTCAGCAGGGCCGTTCTGCCTTGTCGGCCCAGCAGCATGACGGCGTATTCTTAAGCTCGCGTGGTGGCCTGATGACCCGGCAAAATTTCTGGCACAGTATCAAGCGCTATGCCCTGCAAGCCAATATTCAAACCGAACTATCGCCCCATACCCTGCGCCATGCCTTTGCCACCCATTTGCTTAATCATGGTGCTGACCTGCGGGCGGTGCAAATGTTGCTGGGCCACAGTGACCTGTCCACTACCCAAATTTATACCCATGTGGCACGCGCCCGCTTGCAGGAACTGCATCACCAGCATCATCCACGCGGTTAAGCCGTCCTCACAACGCATATCGGCATATTTGCTCACAGAAAAATCCATCCGGTGATGATGCAAAATCAAGCGCAAAAAGCGGTTTTTTGGTATGCTGTGGCTCTTTGCCCCAGCTTGCCTCAGCCTCTATCAGGCTGATTGCATCGCAATTTATAAATGTATTTATACAAATCAGTTTAAGGATTCATTATGCGGTTTGTCTTAACGTCAATGGCGGCGGTGATACTGGGTTTTAGCCTGTCCGGCTGCTCCAATGCGGACACCTCAGCACCCGATAATTCCATGACCGCAACCACACCGGCTGCCGGTGAAGCCATGGACATTACCGAGCGCAATGCCAACAACCGCTTCAAGGAAACCTTAAGCAAAAACCTGAAAACCTCCGGGATTAATGCCAAGGTAACCCATATTCGTCGTACCGAATTACCCAATATGTACTGGGTGAGCCTGGAAGGCTTGCCCTCGGTTTATGCTACCGCTGATGGCAAGTATATTTTTCAGGGCGATGTCGTGCGTCTGGACAAAAATAATGTGCATAACATTAGTGAAGAACTGCAATCTGGCGATACCAAGGCACTACTGGCCAGCGTGAAGCAGCCGGACACCATCACCTACAAGCCCAGCGGCAATACCCGTGCGGTGGTATATGTCTTTACCGATGCCAGCTGTCCTTACTGCCACAAGCTGCATGAAGAAATGGACAACATTAATGCCAAAGGTATTGAAGTGCGTTACCTGGCCTGGCCGCGTGCCGAGCAGTTTGTGCCGGGCATGGTAGCAATCTGGTGTAGCGAAGACCGTGCAGCGGCCTTTAATACCGCCATCAAGAGCTTGCCGGTTAATGCACCGCAATGCAAAAACCCGGTCATGGAGCATCACAGTCTGGGCCAGCAAATTGGTGTGAATGGCACACCTGCCATTTATAGCATTGATGGCAAATATCTGGGCGGTTACATGACTGCCAACGAACTGGCAAAACGTCTGGGCCTGTAATCTGGCTTAAACATAAAACAGCAAGACAAGAGCAGGCCCATGGTGGCCTGTTTTTTTAGGCCAAATTTGAAATTTCCGCAATGAACTGGTCAGCAAATACCAAATTTTGACTGGTGAAACCAGCAGTTTTTGGCTATGATTTGTGCCTTTATTTTTAGTTGTTTGGAGTGTGACGGTGAAACCAGTCCGACTGGCGATTTTAGGCTTAGGCACCGTAGGTGGCGGCGCCTTAAAGCTATTACAAGAAAACGCAGCAGAAATTGCGCGTCGTACCGGTCGTGATATTCAAATTACCCATGTGGGTACACGTCGCCCACGCCCCGATTTAAACCTTGACGGCATTGCACAAAGCAACGACCTGCTATCCATTGTACGTCAGGATAATGTTGATATTGTCATTGAAGTCATTGGTGGCACTTCTCAGGCGCATGATGTGGTGCTTGAAGCCATTCGCCATGGCAAGCATGTGGTAACGGCCAATAAGGCATTGCTGGCTGAGCATGGCAATGAACTGTTCAGGGAAGCCGAGCAGCACAATGTCCAAATTGCCTTTGAAGCTGCAGTTGCCGGTGGGATTCCTATTATCAAGGTCATGCGCGAAGGTCTGGCAGCCAATAAAATTGAATGGCTGGCGGGTATCATTAACGGCACAGGTAATTTTATCCTGACCGAAATGCGCGACAAAGGCCGCGCTTTTGCTGATGTGCTGAAGGAAGCGCAAGAGCTGGGCTATGCCGAAGCCGATCCCACCTTTGATGTTGAAGGCATTGATGCCGCGCACAAGCTGACCCTGCTGGCGTCCATTGCGTTTGGTATTCCACTGCAATTTGAAAAGGTATATACCGAAGGCATTAGCAAGCTTACCGCGCAGGATGTCAACTACGCAGAAGAACTGGGCTATCGTATCAAGCATCTGGGCGTGGCACGCCGTCTGGCGCATGGCATTGAATTACGTGTGCATCCCACCCTGATTCCGGAAAGCCGTTTAATCGCCAATGTCAATGGTGTTAAAAACGCCGTACTGGTTCAGTCCAATGCTGTTGGCCCTACCCTGTATTATGGCGCGGGTGCCGGTGCTGGCCCGACAGCTTCTGCCGTGGTCGCTGATGTGCTGGATCTGGTCCGCTTTATCAGTACCCAGAACAATGCCAGCTATGTGCCCCATTTGGCGTTTCAACCGGATGCACTGGCCGACACGCCCATTCTGGCCGCTGACCAGATGACCACAGCCTATTATTTGCGACTGGATGCCGAAGACCATCCGGGTGTACTGGCCGAAGTCACCAGCATTTTAAGCCGTGCCGGCATTAATATTGATGCCATCCTGCAAAAACCGGCACAGGATCAGGGCCGTGTTCCGGTAATTCTGCTGACCCAGCCAGTACTGGAAGCCAAGATGAATGATGCCATTGCCCAGATTGAACAGCTGGCAGCCATTTGTGCACCTGTGGTTCGGATTCGTCTGGAAACACTCGATAGCTAAGTGCATCGATGGTTAAAAGACTGAACTGTTAGAAAACTGGATTATTAATTGTTAACGCTTTGCTGTTTAGCCTGTGCTGGCAGCGACCACAGCCTGTAGTTAGCCTTATTTAGGCTACTAAAATATTGGAATACTACTATGTCAAATGCCACTCGCTACACTGGCTTAATTGATCGTTACCGTGATCGCCTGCCTGTCTCGGCTACCACGCGCGCCATTTCTTTAGGTGAAGGCAATACACCACTGATTAAACTTGAAAACATTCCTGCCTTAATTGGTAAGGATGTTGAAATTTATGTCAAGTATGAAGGCCTGAACCCTACCGGTTCGTTCAAAGACCGTGGCATGACCATGGCCGTAACCAAAGCCGTTGAAGATGGCAGCAAGGCCATTATCTGTGCCTCTACCGGCAACACTTCTGCGGCGGCAGCGGCTTATGCAGCACGTGCAGGCATCAAGGCCTTTGTTTTAATTCCTGAAGGCAAAATTGCCATGGGCAAAATGGCTCAGGCCATGATGTATGGTGCCATTACCCTGCAAATCCGTGGCAACTTTGATGCCGGGATGCAACTGGTGAAGGAAGTTGCCGATCAAGCTCCGGTTACGATTGTAAACTCCATCAACCCATATCGCTTGCAAGGCCAGAAAACCGCAGCCTTTGAAGTGGTTGAAGCACTGGGCCGTGCGCCAGATTTCCACTGCCTGCCCGTTGGTAACGCAGGTAACATTACTGCACACTGGATGGGTTATACCGAACATGCGGTTGATCCACTGCATTATGCCAGCAACCGGGCGGTATATGATCCATCCACTGATGCGTTTAGCGGCATGGCTGCGGTACAGTCACGCCCCAAAATGGTTGGCTATCAGGCGGCCGGTTCTGCGCCATTCCTGCGTGGTGGCCCGGTGGCTGACCCGGAAACTTTGGCCACTGCCATTCGTATTGGTAATCCGCAAAGCTGGAAACATGCGCATGCCGTGATGAAAGAATCTGGCGGCTGGTTTGATGAATTGCAGGATCAGGAAATTCTGGAAGCCCAGCGCATGCTGGCCATGTACGAAGGTATTTTCTGCGAGCCAGCTTCGGCAGCCTCATTGGGCGGTGCCATGCGTGACATCAAGGCAGGCAAGATTCCCGAAGGTTCTGTGGTGGTGTGTACCTTAACCGGTAACGGCCTGAAAGATCCCGATACTGCCATCCAGCAGTGCTCTGATGCCGTCATGCTGGGCATTGATGCAACACTGGAACAGGTTAAAGCTGGTATTTTGTCCAATATGGATTAATGCAGCGAGTATGAAAAGCCCCTGACTGTTCAGGGGCTTTTTTTTAGCCTTTCTTAATCAGGTACTACCATCACCGCCCATCCTGTTCCAGAAATATTTGCTTTGTAGTAAACACTGCATTCAGTACGCGGGGAAAACCCACATAAGGAATGCAATGCAGCATGACTTCAACAATCTTATTTGCTGCAATACCAATATTTAATGCAGCATGAATATGCACCTTGAGCTGGTTTTCACATCCTCCCAAACTCAGCAAGCTGGCCAGGGTCAGCACTTCACGTTCCTGCAATGACAAACCCTCACGGCAGTAAATATCACCAAACGCAAATTCAATAATATACTTGCCCAGATCCGGGGCAATGTCACTAAGTGCCTCGATGACTGCTGCACCGGCCTCGCCGTCAATCCGGGTTAATTTTTCCAGCCCTGCCTGATAGCGCATGCTGTTGTCCACGCCTGATTGGGCGATGCTTGAGCTGTTTATGGTTGGCTTGTTCATATTGGCTACCTTCGGTATAAACTCATAAGTAACCAGCATGCTAAATGTTAGAGTTTACTCGAGGTCAAGCCAGTCTGATGGCCTTTTGGAGATATTAATAATGTACAGCATCAAATTATTTGCCAGTAAAACTGGCTTAAGTACCTATACCTTAAGATTTTATGAAAAACTACAATTGCTCGATCCGCATCGGCAGGCCAACGGGCACCGTTATTACACGGAACAAGACCTAAGCTGGGTTCATTTTATTATGCCGCTCAAGGATAAAAACATGCCCCTTAAAACCATTCAGCATTATGCAGCGCTACGCCAACAGGGCAATACAACGCTTGCACGGCGTCTGGACATCCTGCTTAACCATCAGCACACAATTGAACAGCAACTTGAGGCGCTACAAGGTAATTGACAGCACTTACATGAAAAAATAGAAATTTATCATCATAGCCTGCGCTGTTATGAACCGTTATAACCACAAAAAAACTGCTATAAAAAAGGCCAGCAGCTTGTCGCTACCGGCCTTTTTATTTCATAACATTTGACTTGGCTATATTAGTTATAACGGCTAAATGCCCCGCTTAACCAGCTAAAAATACGCTTGGCATCATTGGTACGGCCAGCGCTGGTGTTGGCACCCAGCAATACCACGACAGTAGGCCGCTGGTTGATACTGGCCTGCATAACCACACAACGGCCAGCTTCATTGATATAACCGGTTTTGGACAAGCCAATATTCCAGTTGCCTTCACGCACCAGTGAATTGGTATTGTTGGAGCGCAATACCCGGGTTGGCAGGTTAAAATCATAGTGCGGCGTGGTGGTAAACTGGCGAATCAGGCCATACTGATAAGCCGTGCGCACCAGAATGCCCAGATCCTTGGCAGAGGCCACATTACGGGCATCAAGGCCGGTTGGATCACCAAACCAGGTTGATGTCATGCCCAGATCACGCGCTTTTTTATTCATCGCGGCCATAAAGGCAGTTTTGCCGCCCGGATAGGTTCGCGCGAGTGCCGCAGCGGCCGGGTTTTCAGACTTCATTAACGCCAGCAGCAGTACTTCAGCGCGGTTCATTTCATCACCAGCACGCAAGGTGGAGCTTGCTCGCTTAGGCCCAATAAAGTCTTCAGGCTGCAATACAATACGCTGTGCCATGTCCAGTCGGGCATCAGCCGTAACCACTGCAGTCATCAGCTTGGAAATGGACGCAATCGGCAATACCTTGTCCATGTTTTTGCTATACAGCACTTCACCAGTCTGGGCATCCAGTACCAGCGCTGCTGCGGCACTCACTTCAGGCTGGCCCTGTAGCTTGTTAACAATTTGTGTACCCAGTTGACGAACAGGTTCTTTAACCCGCTCTACCACTGTTGATAAATTACCGGAACGCCCCGGCAACTGACGGACATCAACTGCAATTTCACTACTGTCACGGTCTTCATGCATTAGCCGGCTGGCATCATCGGCAGACCATGACATTTGCCCGCTGCCCTGTGCTACTGTGACTTGGGTCGACTCATAAACCGCAGCGTGCGCCACACTGGACATTCCCAGAGACAGGCTCATGACACTTGCGGCTAGCGACAGATATGCCAAGCCAGTTAACCGCCACGTTGGCTGCTGTTTTGAACGAATGTGTTTTGATTTGGCCATAAAATACGCTTCCTGCAACAATGCCAAACAGGTCATGTTTGAGTAATGCCTACCCAATGACCATGCAATGACATAAAATTCGAGCTAGAATACAAGAATGGCGAAATTCCCATCTACTTGGCAAGCGCTTTTCGCTGCTATTAACAAAAAACTTTGCAGTTTTGTAAAGGAGGGTACAGTTTGATTAAAGTTCTGGTGGTAGATGATCACGAGCTGGTGCGTACCGGCATTTGCCGGATGCTGGCTGATACCGTAGATATTGAGGTTATCGGACAGGCCGAGTCCGGGGAAATGGCCATTGATATGGCACGGCGCGAAAATCCGGACGTGGTGCTACTGGACGTCAACATGCCCGGTATTGGTGGGGTAGAAACCACCCGCCGCCTGATTCAAAGTGTGCCCACCATCAAGGTTTTGGCGGTGAGCGGTCTGGCTGAAGAGCCTTATCCCTCCCTATTGCTCAAGGCTGGTGCCAAGGGGTATATCACCAAAGGCGCGCCACTCTCCGAAATGGTGCGGGCCATCAAGAAAGTGATGCAGGGCGGCAAATACTTTAGTGCCGACATTGCCGAGCAAATTGCCAGCAGCTATTTATCCGACCAGCAGCAATCCCCGTTTGACCTGTTATCCGAGCGCGAAATGCAGGTCGCCATGATGGTGGTCAACTGCATTAGTGCGCAGGAAATTGCCGACCGGCTGTTTGTTAGTGTCAAAACCGTAAACACCTATCGCTATCGGATTTTTGAAAAACTGGATGTCGATAGCGATGTCAAGCTCACCCATCTGGCCATTCGTTATGGTTTAATTAAACCCTAGTTTTTCCAGTGGCTTAAGCTTTTTTCCGTCGCCTAACCAAAACGCGGCATAACCAGTTCAACTTTCATGTCTTATAAGTTTCCTCAGGGAAGAGGTCAATGTTTAAAATAAAACGCCTGTTTTCTGCGGTTCAACAGCCCTACGACTCCAATATTTTGTATCGTCTGGTGCTCATCTATTCCGGTTACCGGCTGGCATTGTCATTTTTCCTGATTGCGCTGTTTTTAATCACCTTAAATAATCCGGTGGTGGGTGGCAGCGCCCCGTATTTGTACTTAAATGCACTGGCAGGTTATGCCTTTGTTACCCTGATGTCCTATGTGTCACTCCGGCACTGGCCCTATCAGCTGGATAACCAGATTACCTTTATGCTGGTGGTGGATGTGTGCGCGCTCACCCTGATGCTATACGCCAATGGTGGCCCCAGCTTGCAAATGTCCATGCTATACATGGTGGTGGTGATGGCCGCCAATATCCTGCTCCCAGCAGTGCGGGCGCTGATGATTGCACTGTTTGCCGCCATTACTGTTATTTATCAGCAGTTTTTTTATAGTCTGGCGCAAGATGCCGATATCCGTGGTATTAGTGGCGCTGCCCTGCTGGCATCCAGCTTTATTGGCATTTCACTGTTTGGCCAACTCATTACCCAGCGCTTAAGGCTGGTTGAGCGGCTGGCGCATGAGCGGTCACGCGAAATTAACCAGCTACAGGCCATTAACCAGCAGATTGTGGAACAAATTGAAACCGGGCTGCTGGTACTGGATGAAAACCATAATATTTTGCTCATTAACAAGGCGGCACAACAACTGGCGTTTTCCTTGAGCCTGCCCATTGCCGACATGATGAACCAGCCGCTGGGCCGGATTAACTCGCAACTGGGAGAATACATCCAGCAAGGGCTGGATCAGCAGCAGTATGAATTTTTACTTAAGCCACAAGGCAAAAATCAGGACCTGAATATTCAGCTTACCCGGCTCAACCATGATGATAAAAGCAGTCATGTTCTGGTCATCATGCAAAGCCTGCAACGCCTGAACCAGCAGGTACAACAGCTGAAACTGGCATCGCTGGGCCAGCTGACAGCCAGTATCGCGCATGAAATCCGCAACCCGCTGGCAGCCATTAGCCAAGCCAGTGAGCTGATGGCAGAAAGCAAACTGGATGATACCGATCAGGAACTGCTGGCCATGATCCAGCGCCAGACCCGCAGATTGGATCTGATTATTGAAAACATCCTGCAAATGTCACGCCGCAAGCCGGTAAGCCCGCAAAAAATCCCGCTAGGCCAGTGGATTGCAGAGATGATTAATGACAATGTGCCGCAGCTTAAACCATATATCCAGATTCAGGTGCAGGATTGTTTAAGCGTATGGTTTGACCCCTTACAACTGCAACATATTCTGGTTAATCTGTTGCAAAATGCCGTGCATCACAGCAAGAAACTACATGAACAACCCGTCATCCGGCTGCTGGCCAGCCATAATGAACAGCAGCACGTAGTACTGGATGTCATGGATTCCGGTCCCGGCCTGAGTGCCAGTGCGATTAAAACCCTGTTCGAACCATTTTTTACCACCGAACCTAACGGCACTGGTCTTGGCCTGTATTTATCAAAAGCATTTTGTGAGGCCAACGATGCTCAGTTATTATATGTGCCACAAACCCGGGGCGCCTGCTTCCGGATTGTGTTTCGTTCTCCCACCAAGTCATGTTAGGCTTGGCCTGTATTTACTCCTGTCATGAAGGACCATGCACTTGAACCGCCCACTGGCTCTTATTGTTGATGACGAAGAAGATTTACGCGTACTGATGCGCATGACGCTCAAACGCATGAATATTGACTGCTATGTGGCAGACAGCCTGCAACAGGCCCATCAGCTGCTAAAAAAGTCCAAGTTTGACGTCTGCCTGACCGACCTTAACCTGCCGGACGGTAGTGGCCTGCAACTGGTGCAAACCATCAGCCAGCACTACCCGCAGCTTCCGGTGGCTGTCATTACCGCCTATGGCAGCATGGATATTGCCATTGATGCCCTAAAAGCCGGTGCTTTTGACTTTGTCAGCAAGCCAATTGAAATGCCACGCCTGAAAAGCCTGATCGAACAGGCGCTTAAAGTGAATACACAGGAACAGCTGGTTAGTCAGGGGATTGAAGACCAGAAGCTGCTGGGTAAATCACCGGTGATGCAGCAGCTTAAAGCCACGCTGCACAAGCTGGCCCGCTCACAAGCCCCGGTGTATATCAGTGGTGAATCCGGTACGGGCAAGGAAGTGGCCGCACGGCTGATTCATTTGCTGGGGCCACGCAACAATGGCCCGTTTATTCCGGTCAACTGCGGGGCCATACCCAGCGAACTGATGGAAAGCGAATTTTTTGGCCATAAGAAAGGCAGCTTTACCGGGGCAACCGAAGACAAGGTTGGCCTGTTTCAGTCGGCGCAGGGCGGCACGCTGTTTCTGGATGAAGTGGCTGATTTGCCGCTGTCCATGCAGGTTAAGCTGTTACGTGCCATCCAGGAAAAAAAGATTCGTCCAATTGGCACCCAGCAGGAAATCAGCGTGGATATCCGCCTGCTGAGTGCAACCCATAAAAACCTGCAACAGCTGGTACAGCAAGGCATGTTCCGGCAGGATTTGTACTATCGCATTCATGTGATTGAAGTCAACATGCCACCGCTGCGTGAGCGTGGCTCGGATATTTTGCTACTGGCCAACAATTTTATTGAAAAAATCTGTCAGGAATGGGGTATTACCCAGCCGGTTTTATCCAAAGCTGCCCAGCAGGCACTGATGCAATACAACTTTCCGGGTAACGTACGTGAATTGCACAATGTGCTGGAGCGTGCGCTAACCTTAAGTGATGGACAGGAAATCCAGCCGGATTCCCTGCAATTGCCGGGTTTTGGTAGCAGCCAGCCGCCAATTTTGTCGACCCAGCAACTGGTACCGGAACCACCGTGCCTGACAGATGCCGTACCGTCAAACAAAACGGATAGCAAACTGGACAGCAAGGGGCTGCCTAGCGAAGGTCTGGAAAGCTATCTGGAAGACATTGAAAAGCAACTCATTTTGCAGGCACTGGAAAGCTCTTACTGGAACCGCACGGTTGCGGCCAAAAAGCTGGGCATGACCTTTCGCTCATTACGCTACCGGCTGAAGAAGTTTGGGCTGGATAGCGACACTGATGACGAGGATGAAGGCAGATAAGCGAAGCATTGCTTCGTCTGCCCGCAAGGCCTTGCGACATATATGTCTCATATGCCTAAAGTGGGCAGATAAAAAGCCGCTACGCCTTGCAACATAGATGCCTCATTCGCCTGTTCGCAAGACGCAAGACGCAACGTTATGCCTTGAGTGGAACAGGTAAATGGAGCATTGTCGGTTGCACTATCAAGGATTATGCCAAAATTTTCTACCAGAAAAAAACCAGCATTATGGCTGGTTTTTTTATTGATGTAGTTAATCCACCATTGCTTTAAGGTAACTGATAATACTTGCGCAGCAGGCCAATGCTACTATCCAGCGTATTGTCGATCTGATTGGCAAACGGCTGATCCTTAATCAGGATATCCGGCTGAATGCCCTTGCCTTCAATTAAACGACCCTTTGGTGTGTAGTAGCGTGCAACAGTTAGCTTAATGGCGTAACCGTCAGCAATGGGCCACAGCTTTTGCACTGAGCCTTTGCCATAACTGGTTTCGCCAATCACTACGGCACGCTGATGATCCTGAAAGGCACCAGCCAGCACTTCTGCCGCAGAGGCTGAATAATGGTTAACCAATATGCCCACAGGCAATTGTGCATAGCGGGCAGGAGGCAATGCCTGATAGCGCTGTTCCGGCTCACCACGGCCCTTGGTATACACAATCAAACCCTGATTCAAAAACAGGTTAGCCACTTCGACGGCAGCAGACAGCAAACCGCCCGGATTATCGCGCAAGTCCAGTAACACGGCCTGAAGTGGTGCTGTTTTCTGGTAAGTTTCAATGGCCTGGTTAATCTGGCTGGCAGTCTGGCTTTGAAAGGCACTGACTTTAAGCACCAATATTCCATTGGGTTGTGCAATGACCTTGACTGCATTGTCTTCCGGGGTCGCACGAATCACCCGCACAGTGTGGCTGTGTTTGCCCTGCTCGGCCACACTCAGTTCCACTGTGGTTCCCACTGCACCGCGCAGCAGTTGCTCAATATCGTGCTGGCTTAAATTACGGGTACTTTTGCCGTCAATCCGGTATAGCAGCATGCCTTCCTGTAAACCCGCACGTGCTGCAGGTGAGCCTGAATCCACCTGATCAATTTGCCAGTTGGCATCAGCACCGCTCAGCGGACGTATGGTAAGACCCGTTTGTGCCACCTCTCCTTCAGTAAAATCCAGCAGGGCTTCATAAGTCTTGGCATCCAGATAATCCGAGTACGGGTCCAGCTTGGATAACAGGCCATGCAATGCATTTTCAAACAGCTCGTTGTCGTCTACCGGCTCAACATAGTTGGCTTTGACCTTTTCATAAATGCTGACAAAGCGCCGAATCGCATCAACCGGCACGTCATCATAACTCGGCACACTCGCCGGGCCAGACTGGCCTGCATTCGGCATGTCATCAAGTGGCATATCATCAAAACCACCCGGCTGGTCCAGTTCAGGCGCATCCCCCAGTGCATTTGCTACCGATTTTTCTACCAGTTTTGCAGCAGGAGCCGGTGCAGCATGCAGCACTGCACTGCATGCCAGCAACAAGCCACTGGCCAGCCAGTTTTTTTTCATATTAAACGGCTGCCTGAGTTGGATTTGCTTGCAGGTTGATCAGATTACGGCCTGTCATATCACTGGGCACTGGTATCTGCATCAGGTTGAGCAACGTGGGTGCCACATCTGCCAATACACCACCTGCCTCAATACTGGCACTGGTTGGACCAACATAAATCAACGGCACATACTCGGTGGTGTGCTGGGTATGCACCTGTCCGCTATCATAGTCCATCATTTGTTCAACGTTGCCATGGTCTGCGGTGATCAGCATATGGCCACCCTGCGCCATCACTGCCTCATACACCCGGCCAATACACTGGTCCAGCGCTTCCACAGCACTTACGGCCGCACTAAATATGCCGGTATGGCCGACCATGTCACCATTGGCATAGTTGACTACCAGCACATCAAACTCACCAGAATGAATGGCATTAACCAGCTCATCAGTGACTTCAAATGCACTCATTTCCGGCTTTAAGTCGTAAGTGGCCACACTGGGAGATTTGATTAAAATGCGTTTTTCCCCGTCAAATGGCTCTTCACGGCCACCACTAAAGAAAAAAGTCACATGCGCATATTTTTCAGTTTCTGCAATGCGTAACTGGGTTTTGCCCACGCTGGCCAGATATTCACCCAGTGAGTTTTTCAGGTCTTCTGGCAAATAGGCCACAGCCGCAGGAATGGTTTTGGCATAACGGGTTAGCATGACAAAGCTGGCCAGTGCTGGACGTTGCAGGCGCTTAAAACCACTAAACTCCTCTTCCACAAAAGCACGGGTAATTTCGCGGGCACGGTCGGCACGGAAATTCATAAAGACAATACTGTCGCCATCCTTGATAATAGCTGCCTCACCAATAGTCGTGGCTTTAACAAACTCATCGGTTTCATCATGGGCATAGGCCTGCGCCAGTCCGTCCTGTGCGGTGACGGCATGACGGGCTGCTACGCCTTCAGTGAGCAGGCGGTAAGCTTGCTCTACCCGATCCCAGCGCTCATCGCGATCCATGGCAAAGTAACGGCCAATCAGGCTGGCAATTTTAATTTGTGCCGCATTTTTACTGTTTTCTACAGCCACCTTGGCTTCAAAGTCGGCAATGTATTTTTCGGCACTTTTGGGGGGTGTATCGCGGCCATCCAGAAAGGCATGCACCAGCACATTCACGCCACGATGGGCTGCAAGCTGGCTCATGGCCACAATATGATCAATGTGCGCATGTACACCGCCATCAGACAGCAAGCCCAGTATATGCAGGCTACCGCCCGTGGCTTTGGCTTTTTCAACCGCATCAATCAGCACGGCATGCTCAAAAAACTGCCCTTCACGGATTTCCTTGGTGATCTTGGTGGAATCCTGATACAGCACGCGCCCGGCACCCAGATTCATGTGGCCCACTTCACTGTTACCAAACTGGCCTTCCGGCAAGCCAACGTCTTCACCCGAACCAGAAATCAGCCCATGCGGATGTCTGGCCTTGATGGCATCAAAATTGGGGGTATTGGCTGCAAGGTAGGCATTGTCCTTGAGTTCTTCCCGATGACCGATGCCATCCAGAATAACCAATACATGAGGCGTTTTACGAGGTGTCGCAGCAGTCATACGCGCAGGCTCTTATCGACTTAAATTTGAATGATGCAAATTTTAACCAAAAGTTGCGGTCTGCACTATGTTAAAACCGTATCAATCACCGATTTTTCAACCTGTTTTAGCTGTTTTAACGTCCTGTCTGCCTTAATCAGACCACTGGTACTATTTTCTGTCCGGTTAATGCATTTTGCTCAGCATTTACTGCTGTACTTTGTCCAGTAGCCGTATCCTGCTGTAACTGCTGCTGCGCCTGTTGTTCAAGCGTCAGGTTTTGTTCTAGCCGGGAAAACATCCCTGACAGGTTCTTGCGCGCCCATGCATTAAAAGGCTGCTCAATCCATGCAGGCAAATTCATTCCCAGCAGGTTGGACTCCATCAGCTCACGGGTAGAAGCCACGCGAGTACCCATGACATAATCAAACCAGGGCCGGGTAACACACCAGTTGGCATCCTGATTGCTATTCATGTGGTGGTCATAATGCCAGGGAATGCGCTTTTTGGCCCAGTCAGGCTCCAGATGCGCCCGGCGGTGCACATAAAAATACTTGCCGGCACAGTACCAGAATGAGAGTGCCATCCCTTTTGAAAACGGGTACGCCATGGCACTGGTCGTACTGGCCACAATCACCAGCGACAACAGCTCCAGCCGGGTGCGTTCATTTTTCAGGCCTTCCACATAACCATCATCAGCAAACTGTTGCTTGCGCACAAAGCGATGGTGTGTCCAGTGGCTGTTCATGCTGGCTGGGCTAGGACTAAAACGCGTTTTGCCCTTACGGTGAACCCCATGCAAAATATACTTGTGAGCGACCCACTCAAAAGCATTGGAGATCATGACCCCTGCAATAAATCCTCGAATCATTGCCTGTTTATCCTATCTAATTTTTCTTGATTTTGCCGTTATTTTTCGGCTAAATCTTGACGACAGCTTCCCCTTTATTGACAAAACACGACAGGGCTGTAATAGGGTGACTGCACGGTGGCTTCATATGAGTGACAGCAAAAAGGACAGCATGCATGGCATTTGGATTTAATCAGGAATCGGTTAATGGTGGCCTGGCCATGCTGGTTCAGCATTTCTGCACACAGCAGGGCTTGCCCATTCCGCTGGAGTGTTTTCAGTATCAGGGCACGCAACGCATTCCTTTTAGCATCTGGCAGCAGATTCTGCATCAGGTCGATGAACAGTACCAGCAGCCAGCCGTGGGCCTACAGATTGCCCGCCTGATTGAACCTGCCCATATTGGTATTATGGGTTATCTGGGCTTATCGTGCCAGAATCTGGGGGAAGCCCTACAGCGTTTTGAGCACTATCACCGGCTGGCCTACGACTGCAATGACATGCACATTGACATCCATAATCAGCTGGTAGAAATTCGCTGGGGCATTAGTGCCGGCAAACCGGGACAACTGGTCGATGAAACTGCCATTGGTTTATTTAAGAATATTGCCGAGCAGCTTATTCACCCTGCGCCACTCACCTTAAGTCAGGTGGAATTTGTAAATCCGCAGCCAGCCCATCCGCGGATTTATGAACAATATTTTGGCTGTCCGGTTACTTTTAATGCGGTACAAACCCGGATTAGTTTCCCGGTCAATCTGCTGGCTGCGCCGGTTAATCGCGCTGACCAGACCCTGCAACAGCTACTTGAAAATCAGGCTGCTGCCCTGTTGCATGAACTACCAGAACATGATGATTTTGACCAGCAGTTACAGCAATATATGACACAGGCGGTGCAGCAAGGCAGCATTTGTATTGAGGACATTGCCCAGCGCATGGGGCTTTCCACACGTGGGTTGCAACGGCAACTGGTCAAGCGTAGTTACAGCTTTCAGCTACGACTGGCACAAGTGCGTGAAACACTGGCCAAACAATACTTACTTGACCCAAAACTAAGCCTGATTGATATTGCCCTGTTGCTGGCCTACTCCGAGCAAAGTGCCTTTCAGCGCGCCTTTAAGCAATGGACTGGACAAACCCCTTACCAGTGGCGCAGCAGCCAGCATGGCTAGCCTCAGGTGTAAATTGCAGGGATAAAAAAACTGCCAGCCCAGTAATACCTGAGTGGCAGTTTTTTTTACCGCAGGCGTAATTAATCTACACGCTGCCAGGTCTGGTTGCGGCCCAGCAGGGACACACCTAAATAACCACGCAGGTTAAATACTTTGCCATCATTAGACAATGTGCCTTTCAGCTTGTAGGTTTTACCGGTTTTCGGATCCAGAATACTACCGTAATCATAGCTGTTTTTAACACCATTGACCGGCTTTAGGCCATGCACAATTGTCAAGCCAACCACTGGTCTATTCTTCAGGCTACCACTACAATTGGCGCAGACTTTCGTTGCATCCTTGTCGACCAGATTCTGTACTGTACCGGCCAACGCACCATTTTGCTCACTAAACTTGACAATAGCACGCGGCTTGCCGGTTTTATCGTCAATCGTTTTCCAGGTAGTACCATTAAGCTGATCAGCAGCAAAGCCTGCCGCACTAACTGCCATCATGAATGACATCAAAATAAAACGACGCATCGCAACATCCCTTTTGTATATTAATCGACCTTTATAATAATCCGTTTATAAATTGCTTCAATATGATTATGTGACTATACAGTTTTTCAATGTAAAGTATTTCTTCACATTTTCTTCAATTAAATCATTAGACTTGCCTTGTGGAGTATGACATGGCCTTACCCGAACACTTTAAGCGTTATGCCATTGAAAGAATCCTGAAATTAACCTGCAAGATTCCAAGTCAGTATCATCTTCCAGTACCTGTATTGCGCCAGAGCATGACACTTGCCAGCAAGAGTTTTCCGGTACGCGCAGAGGTAGATATTAACCCGGTTAAACTGGGTAGCTGCAATGCAGAACAGCATGTGCTGTATACCAATGGCCTGTCCAAAAAAGTGGTATTGCATATTCATGGCGGCGTGTTTTTTCTGGGCGGCCCCGACACCCATCGTGCCCTTGCCAGCCAGATTGCGGCACAAACTGGCGCTAGCGTATATGTACTGGACTATCCGCTATCCCCTGAGCATATTTATCCAACCGCGGTAAATGCCATTAAGGATGCCTACATGGCACTTATTCAGGCAGGCCATGATGCCAAGGATATTATAATTTCCGGTGATTCCTGTGGCGGTAATCTGGCCCTGGCAACCGTCATTGCCCTGCGTGAGGCCAAAATCATTCTGCCTTCTGCCCTGATCCTGATGTCACCTTTTCTGGACTTGACCTTAAGTGGTGAATCCATGCAACTCAACAAAAAACTGGATGCCATGCTCAACCGTGAACTGCTGGCACAGGGTAGCCAGTATTATGTGGGTGATTACCCGCTGGATCATCCGCTGGTTTCCCCCTTGTTTGCCGACCTGTCCGGTTTGCCACCCACACTGATACAAGTGGGCAGCAAGGAAATTCTGCTGGATGATGCCAACCGGTTCAAGGCGCTGGCCGATGCAGCGGGCAATCATATCGAACTCAACATTTATCCCGGCATGTGGCATGTATTCCAGATGTTTAGCCCTTGGGTTAGCATGGCAGAACAATCCATTCTTGAACTGCGTGACTTTATGCAACGGTATGCCTAAATAATCCGATAGCTACTTCAGCCAGCGCATCTGCTGGCTTTTTTTATTAAATGGTGATCTATTGCCCTAAAAATAATTGATACAGTTTTTCTAAACCGCTGGTAATTCAGGCTACACTAGCCTACATAACAATATTTTCCGGTTAAAGAACAAGATAATGGCTGACCTTAACGATTATTACTGGTTTGCACTGGTGGTAAACCATAACGGATTTAGTGCCACAGAACGTGCCACCGATATTCCAAAATCAAAACTCAGCCGTCGTGTACAACAACTGGAGCAAGACCTTGGGGTACGCCTGATCCAGCGTACCAGCAGACAATTTGCAGTGACCGATATCGGCATGAGTGTCTATCGCCACGCACAGGCCATGCTAATGGAAGCACAGGCCGCCGAGGATGTAATCAACCATTTACGGGCAGAACCCCGTGGTGTCGTGCGGGTCAGTGTGCCAGTTAGCATTGCAGAGCAGGAAATTGTACAAATCCTGCCAAAGTTTTTAAAGCGCTATCCCGATGTTAAAGTTCAACTGATTATCAGCAATCGTCGCGTTGACATTATTAATGAAGGCATTGATGTTGCGTTACGGGTCAGAAACCAGCTGGATGAAGATGCTTCCTTTATTATCCGGCGCTTTGGACAGATCAATCACCGCCTGATTGCCTCTCCCAATTATTTAAACCAGCATGGCCGTCCTGAATATCCCGACCAGTTGACAGAACATACCACACTGAGCATGAGCGAAGATGAGGTAAACCAGTACTGGGTGCTGGAAGACCAGAATGGACAGGCACAACGAATTAAGATTCAGCCCACTGTCATGGGTTCAAACTTTGGAATGCTGACCTGTTTTACCGAACAGGGCATGGGCATTGCCCTACTGCCAGAAACCATGTGTGCCCAGCAGGTCAGGGCAGGTAAGCTGGAAGTTGTGCTTCCGGGCTGGCAACTGGCGCAAGGAACCTTTCATGCAGTTTACCCCTCACGGCGGGGTTTGTTACCGGCGGTACGGGTATTTATTGATTATCTGGTTGAGGAGTTGCCGGAACTGGTTGCAGCGAACCAGCTGTAATATTTTACTTCCCATCAAGCAACCTACAAGGGAACCATCATTTGGTGGTTCCCTTCTTTTTTGGAATGAAGCACAGGATATTTTCAGGGATAAAGAAACCCCCATCAGATTAACTGATGGGG
>NZ_MLCN01000003.1 GCF_001982605.1 Alkanindiges hydrocarboniclasticus
GCTTGTTACGTTCAAACTTGGCCTTTGCCATGATGTCATTCCTCATCAATCAGCCCACTGCCATGAAACATGGACAGTGGACTGGTAGGTTTTTAGATTAGTTTTAAATTATTGCTGCAAAGACTTATTCGTCGTCGCCAGCTTTACCACCATTCTGGAACTTGGAAATGATGCCTTCAGCCACGTTACGTGGGGTTTCAGCATATTTAACAAACTCCATGGAATAGGTTGCGCGACCTTGCGACATAGAACGCATGGACGTTGCATAACCAAACATTTCAGACAATGGCACTTCAACGCGAATCTGCTTGGTACCGCCTGGCAGATCGTCCATACCCTGAATCACACCACGACGACGGTTCAGGTCGCCCATGATATCACCCATATAGTCTTCTGGTGTTTCTACTTCAACCTTCATGATTGGTTCAAGCAGGATAGGATCAGCTTTCATGAAGCCCTGACGGAAAGCCATGGAGCCTGCCATCTTGAACGACAATTCGTCAGAATCCACGTCGTGGTAAGAACCGTCAAACAGTACGGCTTTTACACCAACGACCGGATAGCCAGCCAGTACACCATTCTTCATGCGTTCCTGAATACCTTTGTCAACAGCGCCAAAGAATTCTTTTGGAACAGTACCGCCGACAACTTCTTCAGCAAATTCGTAGTCTTTTTCACGATCGTCACCTAATGGCTCCAAGCGTAAGAATACATGACCGAATTTACCGCGACCACCAGTCTGACGTACAAACTTGCCTTCCTGCTCAACCACTTTGCGGATGGTTTCGCGATAGGCAACCATTGGCTTACCAATGTTTGCTTCAACGCCAAACTCACGCTTCATGCGGTCAACCAGAATCTCAAGGTGCAATTCACCCATACCAGCAATAATGGTCTGGCCAGATTCTTCATCAGTGTGAACACGGAATGAAGGATCTTCTTTTGCCAGACGACCCAGCGCAATACCCATTTTTTCCTGGTCGGCTTTGGTCTTTGGCTCAACAGCCAGAGAAATTACCGGATTCGGGAACTGCATGCGCTCAAGGGTAATGACATTGTTTTCATCACACAGGGTATCACCAGTGGTTACGTCTTTTAGACCAGCAACCGCTGCGATATCGCCAGCGCGGATTTCTTCAACGTCTTCACGGTCATTGGCATGCATCAGTACGATACGGCCTACGCGCTCTTTCTTGGCCTTAACCGGATTCCATACCGCAGAACCAGCTTTTAACACGCCAGAGTAAACACGGATGAAGGTTAAGCTACCTACGAACTTGTCATTCATGATTTTGAATGCAAGGGCCGCAAATGGCTCGTCATCAGATGCAATACGCTCACCAACGGTTTCGTCTTTGTCGTCAAGGATACCCTTGATGGCTTCAACGTCGTTCGGTGCTGGCAAGTAACGAATAACCGCATCAAGCATTGCCTGAACGCCTTTATTCTTAAATGCAGAACCACACAGCATTGGCTGAATTTCACATGCAATGGTACGGATACGCAGCGCTTCATTAATCTGGTCTTCGGATAAGTCACCGTTTTCCAGATATTCATTCATCAGCTCTTCAGACGCTTCAGCGGCTGACTCAACCATTTTCTCACGCCATTCGTTAGCGGTATCAACCAGATGCTCCGGGATATCACCATATTCGAATTTCATGCCCTGAGATGCTTCATCCCAGATGATTGCTTTCATCTTGATCAGGTCAACAATCCCTTCAAAAGATTCTTCGGCACCGACAGGAATAGCAATGGGTACTGGATTCGCGCCCAGACGGGTTTTCATTTGTTCAACAGCACGGAAGAAGTTGGCACCGGTACGGTCCATCTTGTTCACAAATGCAATGCGTGGCACTTTATATTTATTAGCCTGACGCCATACAGTTTCTGACTGAGGCTGAACACCACCTACTGCACAGTAAACCATACATGCACCATCAAGTACGCGCATGGAGCGCTCTACTTCAATGGTGAAATCAACGTGTCCTGGGGTATCAATAATATTGATACGGTGTTTAGCAAAGTTATTTGCCATGCCAGACCAGAAACAGGTGGTCGCAGCCGAGGTAATGGTAATACCACGCTCTTGCTCTTGTTCCATCCAGTCCATGGTCGCTGCACCTTCGTGCACTTCACCAATCTTGTGGCTTACGCCGGTGTAATATAAAACACGCTCGGTAGTCGTTGTTTTACCCGCATCAATGTGCGCAGAAATACCAATGTTACGATAGTGTTCTAGGGGGGTAGTACGAGCCATGATTGCTTGCTTTCCTAAAAATTAAGTCAAAACAGGACGCATTAAACGAGCCTGTAAAAATGCTGGCGTTTAATGCGACTAAAAAGAAGTGCGTTTGCCTTAAATGCCGGCAAATCCCCCGCTCGCAAGGAGCGCGATATTAAAACGAGCAGCAACACGCATCATTCTTCTCCTGATTGTTTGTTCAACAACGGCCTGTTTTGCCCGCTTAGAAGCGGTAGTGCGAGAAGGCTTTGTTGGCTTCTGCCATGCGATGCACATCTTCACGCTTTTTGATGGCAGCGCCTTTGCCTTCAGCAGCATCCAGCAATTCACCAGCCAGACGCAGTGCCATGGTTTTTTCGGAACGCTTAACAGCAGCATCTACCAACCAGCGCATAGCCAGGGCGGTACGACGGGAGGGGCGTACTTCCATTGGCACCTGATAAGTAGCACCACCAACACGGCGAGCCTTAACTTCAACCATTGGGCGAACTTTTTCTAGCGTAGTTTCGAAAAACTCAACAGGTTCAACTTTTGCTTTTTCCTGTACACGCTCAAGGGCACCGTAAACGATTCCTTCAGCAACAGATTTCTTACCATCCTGCATGACATGATTCATGAACTTGGCGATGGTTTGGCTACCGAATTTTGGATCCGGCAGAATTTCACGAGCGGCGACGACGCGACGTCTTGGCATGATAACAACCTTTTATGACACTTCAGGATAATCCAGCAGATTGTACAAGTGTCATCTGTACTGTACGCTGGCCTTACTATAAAACGCCGCAAGGCTAAAAACTTTTAGTCAGTCTCAAGCATCAACGGTGTCAAATAACTTACTTCTTAGGACGTTTAGTACCGTACTTAGAACGACTCTGGCTGCGGCCTTTAACACCGGCACAGTCTAAAGAACCACGAACGGTGTGATAACGTACACCTGGCAAGTCTTTAACACGACCGCCACGGATTAACACAACACTGTGCTCTTGCAGGTTATGGCCTTCACCACCGATGTAGCTTGATACTTCAAAACCTGAAGTCAAACGTACACGACAAACTTTACGCATTGCAGAGTTTGGCTTTTTAGGGGTAGTGGTATAAACACGTGTACAAACGCCACGGCGCTGTGGACACGCTTTGAGTGCAGGAACTTTGGACTTTTCAACCAAAGTGCTGCGACCCTTGCGGATCAATTGATTCGTAGTTGCCATATGGCACTCTCTCCCGTAAACAAAAAACCTCAAAAAGGTTCATCCCTTTTTGAGGGCATCAAATTGTAGAGGATAAGCGGTGAAGGGTCAAGATTTCATCACTATTGTATTTGCTGATGACTATCCCTTTCTTCCTATCCAAATTTGAAGTGAAATGATTTAAACAGGCAAACTAAATGGGGGCATTCTGGCCAATATCAAGCGCTGACAATATGCCCAACAGATTCGGGCCAGATTAAAAAGCAATGCCAGCCCACAGGTAAAAAAAGAAGCCTGAACACTGGATCAGGCTTTCTGGAGAGTAAACAGACTTTGCGCTATGAATTACTGATGCTTTAAGTTTAGCAGTTCACGCGCAACAGGTGTATTAACGATTGGTATTGGCACTCGACTGGGCATTATCAGCCGTTGCAGCACTGTTGGTTGCTGTGTTACCAGTCTTACGGGTAGAGCGACGGGCAGGTTTGGCAGAATCAGTTTTATCGTCTGCTTTGCTGTCAGTGTCTTGCGCTGAACTCGCTGTGGCAGCACTTTCATCAGCCCCATCAGTTGCCTTGGCTTTGCTGGTGCGGCTAGTCTTTTTAGGGGCGGCATTCTGCGCTGTGCTATCTTCATCAGACGCATCAGCATCACCTTCCTGCGCAGAAGCATTCGTGCCTTTGCTCTTCTGGCTAGAATCGCTATCTTCACCGGCACTGCTATCATCAATCATTTCATTGGCCAAGGCGCTCAGTTGATCATGGATTTGCTCATCCTTGGTTGCTTCATCAACCTGCTGGGCATCATGTTCAGTACGGGTACTGACTTCTACTTTAGCAATATCTTCATTGTTTAGCAGTGCTTGCTGGGCTTCTTTCTGTGCAGCCTGCTCTTCTTTAGTGGCTGGGGTTTCAGCATTCACCAGTTTATCTTCAATGGTTAAAGGCTGCTGATTGCCCGCTTGCTGGCTGCTGTCCTGTCCAATACCCTGACCTGCACCCTGCTGACGGGCATGCTCAAACACTTGCTTGGCACTGTCACTCACTTCTTTTAGCAAACGACTAGTATAAATAGCACCTACTGCACCGCCAATAACGGGAGTTACTTTATCAAGCAAGGCAGCACTGATACGCCATTTGAGCTGGCCATTAGCATCAGACAGCAATTTGAACAATGGTTCAAAATCGTTGCTGGAACCCAGCATGGTTTGCAGGCCCTGAATATTGCCTGTACCCAGCATGCCGCTGACACTGTTTAAGCCAATTAAAATAGCCTGCTTTTCGGTAATCAGGCTGAGGTCGGCATTCGAGAGCGCTTCAAAAATCATGGCGCGGTCTTCTGGCTGGTTTAGTTCAAAACCATAGGCACGGCCAGTGAGATAAACGGTACGCAAAGCCAGAATCATGGACAGTGGAATATCTGCCGCAGCACCAACTACGCCAGTTGCCCCACTAATCGCCCCCTGTGCCATCCCGATATAACGGTTTTTTTCATTCAGGGCACGTGCCAGACGGCCTGAACGGGCTGTATCGCCTTGCAGCTCAGCCAGAGTTTTTACCCCGGCTTCATCGATAATATGATCACTGGCACTTACGGTTGAGGCAAAATCGGCCAGTAGTTCCAGAATCTGGTCCGAAGCCTTGTCAAAGCTGCCTGTTGGCATAACCAGATTGGCCAGCTTATTGATGGTATTAAAGCGCTTGCCCAGAATTTGTTTGGTAATGCCGGGTAACTGCTGACGGAACAGCTGATTGGCACGGATTGGTGTATTGGTACTTAGCGTTTGCTTATCGGTAGTCATATTAATCACACTATTAGCTGCAGGAATTTCGGATAAACGGCTTACTGAATTTTTAGCCAGTTGTTTAAGTAAGTTTTGCCCTATATCTGATAAACTTTTACTGCCTTTACGCAAGCTATCAAACAGATCGGGTGACGCGTTGGCTCTGGATGATGGTGAATGGTGCGCAAAGCCATGTTTCAAGTCATGCGAAGATTGTTTAGTCTGCGCACTATTAACTGAATCAGTCATAATGCATTTCCTCGTTGCAATTGGTTTCTAAACATTTGTTTTGATTGAAACCACAATAGCAAGGAGTTTATTTGTATCGCAACCCTGCGCCATAGTGTTTGTGTCGTATTCTGTGCAAGATACGTTATTGCTGTGTTATTACAGCGCCGTTACTATAGAGATGCTTGTGTATTTATAAACACTTTTGGTTTATAGCATAGGTTTTTGTATGATAGCCCACTTGCGCCTGTAGACCGATGTACTGCCGCTGGATGCGCTGCTCGCTGACTTCAATCATTGACTCTTGGGATTAAAAATATGACTCGTGTTGTCATCACTGGATTAGGTATTTATTCTTGCTTAGGAAATGATCGGCAAACGGTGACGCATTCTCTCAAAAATGGTATGTCCGGTACCCGCTTTAATGAAAAATATGCCGAACTGGGAATGCGCAGTCAGGTGAGTGCCTCGGCTGTGGCTGACTTTACGCTGATTGATCGCAAGTTAAAACGCTTTATGGGCGATGCATCGGCATTTGCCTATCTGTCGGCGCTGGCGGCTATTGAAGATGCAGGGCTTAAGCCTGAAGAGGTTGGCCAGAATCCACGCTATGGCGTGATTGCTGGCACTGGTGGTGCTTCCACAGCCACGATTGTTGAAGCTGCGGATGTGCTGCGTGAAAAGGGTGCACGCAAGGTCGGGGCAACGCTAGTCCCGCGAAATATGAGCAATACCATTACTGCTGCCATTGGGCTTGGTTTGAAGCTGCAAGGGATTAGCCACAGTATTTCTTCAGCCTGTGCCACTTCCGCCGATGCAATTGGCTATGCGGCACAGCTGATCCAGCTTGGCAAACAGGATTTGATGCTGGCAGGTGGTGGTGAGGAAGACCACTGGACGCAATCAATTTTGTTTGATGGCATGGGTGCCATGAGTAGTCATTTTAATGAGCAGCCACAAACGGCATCACGCCCCTATTCGGTAGATCGTGACGGGTTTGTCATTGCTGGTGGTGGCGGTGTGGTGGTGGTTGAATCACTGGAACATGCGCAGAAACGCGGGGCCCGAATTCTGGCAGAACTGGTGGGCTACGGGGCCAGCAGTGACGGCCATGACATGGTAGCCCCCAGCGGTGAGGGTGCAGTACGCTGCATGCGCATGGCGCTGGATGAGGCACGCCAGCATGGTGTTGAAAAAATTGATTATATTAATACTCATGGCACCAGTACGCCACTTGGCGATACTGCCGAGCTTAAGGCCATCAAAGAAGTATTCGGTGAAAACTGCCCGGCCATTAGCTCTACCAAGTCCATGACAGGCCATAGTCTGGGTGCAGCAGGTGTGCAGGAAATTATTTATTGCCTGCTGATGATGCAGGATGAATTTATTGCCCCGTCCATTAATATTGCCGAGCTTGATCCAGAAGCAGCAGAATTTGACATTGTACAGCAGGCACGTCCAGCCAGGCTAAATGCCATCATGAGCAATAGCTTTGGCTTTGGCGGTACTAACGCGAGCCTGATTATCAAGCGCTGGGAAGACTAACCATGGCTCTGGAAACGCTGGTGATGCCGCAAAGCTTTTTGTGGATAAAGGCGCTGCATATCATTGCCATTATCTGCTGGTTTGCAGCGCTGTTTTATTTACCACGCCTGTTTGTTTATCATGCCATGAGTGAAGATACGGTGAGCCATCAGCGCTTTGAAGTGATGGAGCGTAAGCTATACCGCGGCATTATGTGGCCTTCACTGATTGGAGTAGCCATTACCGGCCATTTTCTGGTCGATATTGGTGACCCCTACCGGCATTACCATGACGCGCTGTGGTTTTATTTAAAAATTAGTCTGGTGTTTTTTTTGGTGATTTACCATTTGCTATGTGGCTATTACCGCAAGCAACTGATTGGCAATGCCCACTACAAAACCCATGTGTTCTGGCGCTACTTTAATGAAGTACCGACCATCGCCTTGATTATTATTGTGATTCTGGTGGTGGTCAAGCCTTTGTTTTAAGGGCTTTAAAACATTAAAATTATAGGCAATTGCCTTTATAAAGGAAATTATGAGTTTATATCAGGAACTTAAAACAGCAAAAAGCGAAGAAGACGTCAAAGATTTTTATATCAAGGCATTAGGGCTAAAAAGCTATACCAAAGGCTTGATTGATATCCAAACAAAAGAAATTTGGTTTGAAGCCAAAGATACAGGCAAGCACAGCAGCTACGCCATGTTTACCCAACTTTTGCACTATGTTCAGCAGTCACTCAATAAAGGCGAAACTGTTCCGCCGTTTCTTGCGGTAATTGATACTGAAAAAGCTGCCATTATGAAAAGCAGTGATGTAATCCCGTTTTTAGAAAAGAAAACTGTAAAATGGGGCAAGTCTGCCAGTCAATATACCCAAGAAGCCTTAGAAGCTATTTCTGCTTATATTGGCACATACTTTGTGTCATTCAAGCTAGCGACCCATGAAGAAGAGTTCATTTCAACGGTTAAAGTTGCCATCAAGTCAGGCGATATTATTCGCACGTCAATTACGCCTGATAACTTAAAACAAGTGTTTGATAAATGGGTGACAATGATTGGCAAAGAACTGGTCGGTGTCAGAAATGAAGATTATGCCTTGCTGTTTTTTGCCGACATTATGAATGATGGGATTGTCAGCACGCATAAAGATTTACCCGCCCGACTAATTTTTGTTGATAATAAACCTGCATTTATGTTGGCTGGTCAAATTTATGAATTAGGCAACAAAGAAGGCTATCGTCAGTTTTGGGCGATTTATGATAGACCACCCAAAGCAGAATACCGCAATTATTTACTCGAACGTCGTGATAGTTTAATTCCCATAGATGAGCGCAGCTTTAAGGGTGCGTTTTATACGCCGCTACATGTGGTGGATAAAGCTTATGATAAATTGAGTGAAACTTTAGGCAAAAACTGGCAAAAAGATTACATCATTTGGGATATGTGTTGTGGAGTGGGCAACCTTGAGGTGAAACACTCTAATCATCGTAACATCTTTATGAGTACGCTGGATCAGGCCGATATTGACGTGATGAAAGCCACCAAAACCTGTGTGGCTGCAACGCGCTTTCAGTATGATTACTTAAATGATGACATCACTGATGATGGTAAAATTGATTATAGTTTGACAAACAAGCTGCCTCAAGCATTGCGTGATGCCATTGCATCAGGTAAAAAGATTTTGGTGCTGATTAATCCGCCTTATGCTGAGGCTACGAGTTCAGATAATGTTGTTAGTGGTGGAAAAGCTGCAGCGAGTAAAATAGGCGTTGCTAAAACTAAAACAGCAGCTTATTTAATGAACAATTATGGTAAAGCGAGCAATGAGTTATTTACCCAATTTGTAGCACGCATTGCCAAAGAAATACCTATGGCTACTTTAGCAATGTTTTCGACACTAAAATATGTGAATGCACCAACACTTGGAGTTTTTCGGCAGGTATGGAGTGCGCAATATTTAGGTGGTTTTGTGGTGCATAGTAAAGCATTTGATGGTTTAAAAGGTGAGTTTCCAATTGGATTTCTGTTGTGGAAAACGGATCAAAATAGAGATAAAAAATGGGTTATTAATGAAATTTCTACTGAAGTTCTTGATAAAAATGCAACTCCCATCGGAGATAAAACATATTTTAACTCACAAAATTATTTACTTTTAACTGATTGGATATCTAGACCAAGGGCAAACAAATTTAAAGTTATTCCTCTAAAAAATGCTATAACGCCTGCCACAGCAACAAAAGATTTACGAGGTACAAATTGGTCTGAGGGCGCAATTGCTTATATGTGGTGCAATAGCAATGATTTACAGCAAGCAGCAAGAACAGCTCTTTTTTCCTCTGGATTCAATGGCGGTCACGGTATATTCATAACTTTAGATAATCTATGGCAAGCAGCAATAGTTTTTTCAGTTCGTCGATTAATTAAACCCACTTGGCTCAATGACCGCGACCAGTTTTTACAGCCGAGTGAAGCACTTAGTGGCGAATTTAAAGCAGATTGCCTCATCTGGATGTTATTCAACAGCTACAACTTAACCGCCAGTGCAAATGACCTTGAATGGAATAACCAAAAGTGGTCTATCGTCAATCATTTTATTCCCTTCACAGAACAAGAAGTCGGCAGCTCAGAACGCTTTGAAAGTGACTTCATGGTGCAATACTTACGCGATAAAAAATTAAGTAACGAAGCAAAAAAGGTTTTAGAAGAAGGGCGCAAACTATGGCAAGCCTATTTTGTCCACACTGATAATCACACTGTTAGAAATGAATTAAAATTAAATCGTGCTGATGTTGGCTGGTATCAAATCCGCAATGCTTTAAAAGCACGCAATACAAGCGGTGATTATGTACCCGTATCGTTTGTAAACTTAGAAGCTGCATACAAGCAACTTGGTGATAAATTACGACCAATGGTATATGAACTAGGCTTTTTAAAAGCTTAAATGTACTTTATATGAGTAATTTTGATATGAGCATGCGCCCTACCGTTTTATGTTTTTCCGGTCTTGATCCTTCGGGTGGCGCAGGCTTGCAGGCTGATATTGAAGCCATTGGCCAAAGTGGGGCGCATGCGGCCATTGCCTGCACGGCCATTACGGTACAGGACTCGCAGCAGGTGTATGGCTTTGAAGCCGTATCCAGTCAACTGCTATTACAGCAAGCCAATGCGGTTTATCATGATCTGCCGGTTAAAGCATTTAAGTCTGGCATGCTGGGCACAACCACTAATATTGCCATGCTGGGTGAATTTTTACAGGATAAACCTGATATTCCGTACGTGCTTGATCCAGTGCTGGTAGCCAATAGCGGTGGCAGCTTGGGTGATCAGGCTACTTTGGTAAAAGCTTTTGCTGCCTTAATTCCCAAAGCTAGCCTAATCACCCCCAATACCGTCGAGCTACGTGCCTTGACTGGCCAGAAGCAGCTTGCTGATGCAGTCAAAGCCTTATTTGATCTGGGAGCCAATGCATTATTGGTGAAAGGCGCACACGAGCATGAACCGCACCGGATTCGCCACTGGCTGTATATTAATGGTGAGTGTGTAGCAGAATCACGCTGGCAACGGCTTAATGCCGAATTTCATGGTTCCGGTTGTAGTCTGGCCAGCTATATTGCCGGGCGGCTGGCCCAAGGTACGCCCTTGAAAGATGCCGTGCAACAAGGTGAATTGTGGCTGCATGGGGCCTTAAAATGCGCCGATATGCCACACGCTGACGGTCAGCGCATTCCACGCCGCTTCTAGATTGTTCTACCCTAAAAAAATAAAAGGCTGCGTAAAAGGCAGCCTTTTGATAAATCTACTTCTGTGCGGTTTATTATTTCTACAGCACCGGATAATAAAACCACAAACTAGACAAGTTAGTCTATAGCACGCTATTCCCTAAAACTGTGAACGCTTACTCGACTTCGATGACTTCAAAGTCATGGCTAATTTCCACCCCACCATCCATCAGCATTTTACTGGCAGAACAGTATTTTTCTGCAGACAAGTGCACCGCCTTTTCAACCTGATTGGGCTTCACTTTGCGACCAGATACCACAAAGTGCAGGTGAATCTTGGTAAACACTGCCGGAATGCTATCTGCCCGTTCTGCCTGCAATTCACAACGCACATCAGTGATGTCCTGCCGGGCTTTTTTGAGAATGGTTACAATATCAAACGAGGCACAGCCACCAAGACCCATTAAGATAAGCTCCATGGGACGTGCACCACGGTTTTTACCACCATATTCGGGTGAACCATCCATAATAATGGAATGACCACTTGCAGATTTGGCTTCAAAAGCAACATTTTCAAGCCAACGGACACTGGCGTGCATTGCAACTCCTGCGTAAAGGTTTTAAAGTTAGGGCTTGCCTCTACCCTAGCATAAATACTGCATGGATGATATTCAGTATTGGTGCAAGCAAATCAACTTTTTAGTCAACATTGCATGACGGTAATGGTTTGAGGCGTCAACTTTTGGGAATTTAAAATATGTATGCGTCTTCTGGCTCTTCGTTAAGCACCGATGTTTTTTCACCCATGCAGCTACCAGCCTCGCTGAAAATGTTGCTAAAGCATGCGCAAATCCGCCGCTATCCAAACCGCACCACTATCGTGCAGGCGGGTGCTGAATCATCATCCCTGTATTTGATTTTAAAAGGCTCTGTTTCCATCATCATTGAAGAAGATGAAGAGCGTGAAATTGTGGTGGCTTACCTCAATGCGGGTGACTTTTTTGGCGAAATGGGCCTATTTGAAGAAAAATCCCAGCGCTCTGCCGAAGTACGCACCCGGGCCATGTGTGAAATTGCAGAAATCAGCTATGAAACTTTTCATGAACTGGCCAAGATTTATCCTGACCTGAGCTATGCGGTTTTTGCCCAACTGGTACGCCGCCTGCGCAATACCACGCGCAAGGTCACTGATCTGGCTTTCATTGATGTGACTGGCCGTATTGCACGCTGCCTGCTGGATCTGGCGTCACAGCCTGAAGCCATGATTTTGCCCAATGGCCGCCAGATTCGCATTACCCGTCAGGAAATTGGCCGTCTGGTAGGCTGTTCACGTGAAATGGTAGGGCGCGTTCTTAAGTCGTTAGAAGAACAGGGCATGATTGAAACCGAAGGCAAGGCGATCTTGATTTATGATCCACAGGCTGATGCAGAATAAGGGTTAAAACCCATAGATATTACCTTTGATACAGTAACTGGTAGCTTTAATTTACGGGTTGCTGCGGTAATTTTGCATCAATCACGTCTGCTGGTCATGAGCTAGCCCAGTTTACCTTACGCTTATCTAGCGGGTGGCCGGATCAAACTCCATGAAACCAGTGAGCAAGCACTGCAACGTGAATTACTTGAAGAATTGCATGAATCCCCTACACGCATGCAATTCTTGTGGACGGTAGAAAATTTCTTTATTGACAGGCAAAAGCAGTTTCATGAAATATGCCTGTTTTATTTGGTTGAACTTGACCCCAATAGCCCTTTGCTAGAATTAGACACCTTTGAAAAGATGGATCATCATAAAATCCATCTTTTTAGCTGGGTGAACATTCATCAGCTTTCTTCAGTTAATTTGCTGCCCCATTTTCTGGTGGATAAATTAAGCTTATTGGATACGCCTCTGATCAACCCCAATCACTTTATGCATATTGATGCGTAAAGCAGCTTGAGTTAAGGGTTAATCATTGGCTGGCTTTATTTTTTTCACCTCAGGGTTTACATGCCGGGCTTCCCCATCAATCACGGTAGGACGGTGTGCCTGACCAGATTGTGTCGTACCAGAGGCTGGGCCTTGTCCCTGCATTTCCTGCATACGGCGCATGAGTTCTGCCATCATGTCCGGCTGGCCGCTGCTATTACCGCCCCCAAAGCCACCACCTGTACTCATTCCGCCCATGCCTTTCATCATGTTTTGCATCATGGCATTCTGGCGCTTCATCATAATATTGGTCAGTGCATTGCGCACTACAGTTTGCACCGCCGGAATCAGAATCAGCAAGGCCAGTACATCACTGATCAGACCCGGTAGCAGCAATAAAAAACCAGCCAGCGCCTTGGGCAAACTTTGCTGAACCTGCGGCTCACCGCTCAGTTGACCCGTCATTTGCATTTGCTGCAATTGCGGCATAATGCCACCCACGCTACTGCGCAAAATGCTTAAGCCCCATACAAAGGCAATGGCAGTCCAGAGGAAAATCCACCAGCCACTCATGAACTGGGCAACACCAATCCAGGCCAGAACCTCAAGCACAATGCCGGCAAGTAAAATTAATATAGGGTTTAACATGTTTTTCTTCCAGTATATAAACGACTAGTCTGCGTTTTATGGCAAACCTTAGCAGATTAGTGCAGCAATTCTTCAGCAATCTATGTAAAAATAAGGGCGAATTAAGTTTTTTAAAGGATCGTCATGCCATTAATTATCGGGATTGACCCGGGTTCACGCCTGACGGGTTATGGCATTGTCGAAAAAGAGGGTTCCAAGCTGCTGTTTGTGGATGCCGGTACTATTCGCACCGAAACCATGGACATGCCCGAGCGTTTAAAACGGATTTTTGATGGCATTAGTCGTATTGTTGACTTCCATAAGCCTACCGAGGCGGCAGTTGAACAAATTTTTATGGCACAAAACCCGGACTCAGCCTTAAAGCTTGGTCAAGCGCGTGGCGCGGCTATTACGGCACTGGTGAATCAGAATTTGAGTGTGGCAGAATATACCGCACGGCAAATCAAGCAGTCTGTGGTGGGTTATGGGGCTGCCGAAAAAGAACAGGTACAAATGATGGTAATGCGCTTGCTCAGCCTCAGTATCAAGCCGCAAGCCGATGCCGCCGATGCACTGGCCTGTGCCATTTGTCATGCGCATACGTCGGGTAGCCTTGACCGGCTTGCAGTGATGAACTTGATTGGCAGTGGCATGGCACGCGGCCGAAGCCGCAGTGCCAGACGTCGCTAGGCTTATTTTAAAAACCACTAAGACTAACCACGGCAACCGGTTTAATTCACCACCTGTTTAATCACCTCAAGCATATCGGTGGCCTGTAAGCCACGCTCACCATTTTGTGCCAGAATATCCCCTGCTGCTGCATGCAGGGCCACAATCTCATGCAGTGGCAAATCGGGTAGCTGGGCCAGTAAACTACCAGCCATGCCCGCCAGAATATCACCCATGCCGGCAGTGGCCATGCCGGGATTGCCCAAGCCACAAATGCTTAAGCCGGAATTATTAACGCTATCAAGACTTAAACTGCCTGCGCCCTTTAATAGCCAGTTACCGCCAAATTTTTCCTTTAAGGCATAAATGGCAGCAATACGATCCTGCTCTACTGCTTGCGCCGTTGTTCCCAGCACGCGGGCGGCTTCGCCAGAATGGGGCGTTAAGTACCAGTGCTGATGTAACTCAGGCTTTATTTGCTGCCCCTCAGCCAACTGTTCTGCTGCTAAATGCCACAGCGCATCGGCGTCAATCACTACACGATTTACTGTATCAATTCTCTCAAGCACCGGTAAAAATGCCTGCCAGACGGTTTTGCCCCATTTATGGCGTCCCAAGCCCATTCCTATCACAATACAATCCATGGCCTGACTGATTTGTGCGGCAAATTCCGGATTGATTTGTGCCTGCATTGGCATAGCCAGCGTCATTACATTGGGACAACGGCTCAGCGCAGCGCCATGATGTTTTTCATGAGTGAGCAATGTCACCTTGCCTGCCCCTGCAACCAGTGCAGCTTCAGCAGCCATAATTGCCGCACCGCCCATATTTTCATCACCACCAACAATCAATACATGCCCATAAGTTCCCTTATGGCCGGTTTTACGGCGTTTGGTGAGCTGGGGCTTGAGCTGATCCAGTTGTGCCAATACCTGCAAATCATCATCAGGCGGAATTAGTGCCAGTGGAATGACCTTACCCGCATAGGCTGGCCCCTGTCCGGTCAGCAATCCTGCTTTTAGGCCCAGTACCGTTAGGGTTAACTGGACTTCACAGGCAATGCCCAGCATAGCCCCGCTATTGGCCTCAATACCACTGGGAATATCCACCGCCACCTTGTAACCTGTACTCTGGTTAAACTGCTGAATTGCCGTCTGATACAACCCGCCAACCTCACGGTTTAAGCCAATCCCAAACAGGGCATCAATATGCAGGGTAGCTGACGGCAACTGGCTAATGGCATAATAAATCCTGACTTGCTGTGCCACAGCATAGGCTTTGGCCTGTCTGGCCATATTACTCCGGGGCGGCTCTACCTCATGCACCCAAACGCTCAGCCCGGCCTGTTTCAGGTAGGCCGCAATCAGCCAGCCATCGCCAGCATTGTTGCCTGCCCCGCACCATACTCCAATACTGTTGTCTGCCCCTGATTGTAGTATGCACCGCTCTTGTTTTAAGCTGTCGATATATTGCACAATATGCTGCATCATTTGCCATGCGGCCTGCTGCATGAGACCATAGCTACTGTTTCCGGCAGCAAACCAGCGCTGCTCCCACGCCTGCACCTGTTCACGGCTAAATACCTTTGCACGCATGCGCCACTCCCATTCCATCGTGATATTTATTGTTAACTGTTTTGATCATGACACTTTTTCAGGCCGCTTGTCATTCCTGCATCAAGCACATCTTGGTTAGATTTTATGACACATAAAAAGGCCAGCATTGTTTTGCTTGATGAATCGCTTAGGCAAAATCCACAGGCACTAAAAGACTGGATTAAGGCACAGGCACGCCAGCTTGGTTTTTCAGATTGTGGGATTGCACGACCAGACACCTGTGACCAGATCCCGCACTTGCAGCAATACCTTGACGATGGCTTTCATGCCGACATGGATTATCTGGCCGCCAATCTTTCCATACGTGCCAATCCTGCGCTGTTAGTACCCAATACCCGCAGTATTATTTGCGTACGGATGGATTATCTGGCGGAAGCACCGCCACACCGTTATGTGCCGCATGAACCCAATCAGGCCATTATTGCGCGTTATGCCCGTGGTCGTGATTATCACAAGGTAGTGCGCGGTCGTCTCAAACAACTGGCGCGCTTGATTGAAGAACAAATCGGCCCATTTGAATCACGGCCTTTTGCTGACTCTGCGCCTATTTTTGAAAAAGCGCTGGCGGAAAAAAGCGGGCTGGGCTGGACAGGCAAACATACCCTGCTCATTAACAAGAAAGCCGGTTCATTCTTTTTTCTGGGTGAGCTGTTTACCAGCCTTGATTTGCCGTTTGATGAGCCTGCCACCGCACATTGTGGCAGTTGCTCGGCCTGTCTTGATATTTGTCCTACACAAGCAATTGTGGCGCCTTACCGTCTGGATGCGCGCAAATGCATTGCTTATCTAACCATTGAATATCAGGGCATTATTCCTGAAGAATTTCGAAAGCCTATTGGTAACCGGGTATTTGGCTGTGATGATTGCCAGCTGATTTGCCCGTGGAATGGTTTTGCCCAGTTAAGTAAAGAAGATGACTTTAAGGCGCGTCATAACTTAAATCAGGTCACCTTGCTAGAATTGTGGCAATGGAGCGAGCAGGAATTTTTAAGTAAAACCGAAGGTAGTGCGATCCGGCGTACTGGTTATCAGGGATTTATGCGTAATGTGGCGATTGGTCTTGGCAATGCGGATTTTGACCCGGCCATTATTGCAGCATTGCAGCACAGCCAGCATGATGAAGTGGTACAAGTGCATGTAGACTGGGCGATTCAACAACAACAATTAAAAATGCAGGCTGATTAATTTTTCTCCAGTTATTATTTTGCTACACTATTGCTTCCACCTTTATCGCAATCACCGGATTGCTCTGATCATGGAATCTTTGTCTTATTTTGAGCAGCAACTTCATCAGCTTTGCCAGTTATTGATCACAGAGAAGCAGGATGCTTTCAGCCTGTTACTGGATCAACTAGAGTTTCAGTACTACACCCAGCCAGTTTATTTTAATCAGCTTACTCAAACGGTTTTTGAGCTACTGGCGCATCCACTGGCTGTTAAATCGGACAGCACTTTTAATTTATATGTCTTTTTATCCAATAACTGGCTAAACCTAGACTTGTCTCAACAGCAACAACTGCTAAGCAGAATTGAAGCTGATTACGCCAACTATCAGCAGCCCGATGTATGGCGGGTAATTAATGAAATTATTGGTGAGAAACTGGCCAATAAAGCGGCATGGCGGCTGATACAATATTTAAAAGATAACACTGAGGGGCCACATCGTGCTCAGGTTCCGTTGATGCTAGGCCGACTGATTCAGCACACGTCAAGCACTGCCCTTAAGCGGCAATCCATTATTATGCTACAGCTATTAACTCAAAATGATGAGCGGCTGACCCGACAGCAGGCACAACATACCTTACAGCGTACTATGCGCCTGATGAACCCACGAATCTGGCGCAGTCTGGGCTTGGCCTAAGCATCATGTCATTCATTTTTATATCTTGAGCTAAACAATAAAAAGCCCTGATCATTATTCAGGGCTTTTTTCACTAACATGAATAAATTTGAGGTTTAATGAATCAGGATGGAATTCTTAGAACCTGACCCGGATAAATCTTGTCTGGGCTACTGAGCAATGGCTGGTTGGCTTCAAAGATTTTCTGGTACTGATCCATATCTCCATAAACTTCTTTGGAAATCTTGGATAAGTTATCACCTGACTTAACGGTATAAAATTTACTTTCTGGCGCAGGAGCCTGCACCGTCATCTGATCATCTACTTTAGCCACGTGGTCCACATTGCCAGCCGCTAAAATTGCTTTTTCACGGTCTGCCTGTGTTTTGGCCTTGCCTTTAATGGTGGCTGTATCAGTATTGCCTTCATAATGAATGCTTAGCCCATCAATGCCCAAACCCAGGCTATTTACCCGGTTTAACAGGGCATTGGCAATCACTTGCGGATTCGGTTCGCTGGAATGTACAGGCGCACGGGGTGTAGCCTGCTGTGGTGCCGCAGGTGCTGCCTGCTGTGTGGTGTTGGGATTGGCTGCTGGTGTAGTCTGTTGCTTATGGCCGCTTAGTTTCTCACCAATGCCTTTGGTAAAATTAAAAATGCCCATGCTGTGTTCTCCATCTTTTATGACGCAAACCTGGATTAACCTATTTGCGCTTTGGCAGAAAATTTATGAATTTCCAGCCTAGAGCGTTTTTAGCCATGCTGTGTGTAAGTCACGTTGTAGTCATTGGAGTGTTGTTTTAAGTCACGCATTCATATTTATAACAATATGAATGCTACTGTTAAAAGCGTAATACTCACAGCATGCTATATGTAGCATAAGCACTAAGCCAAAACTACAAACCAGATTTACAGGCAATAAAAAACCGCGACGAGCGCGGTTTTGATGCAAGCCTTAATGCAACAAATCAGGCTTCGCCTACCTTCGCACCAACATAATCAATGGCGGATTGAACGGTAGTAATGGCATTAGAATCTTCATCAGGAATAGTAATACCGAAGTCATTTTCAAATGACATTACCAGTTCTACCAAATCTAATGAATCTGCACCCAGATCGTCCATGAAAGATGCTTCATTCTTGATGTCTTCAGCACGCATACCGAGCTGTTCAGCCACAGCTTTTTTAATGCGTTGTTCGATATCGCTCACAGGAATTCTCCTCATGCATGTGGCGTTATTAAATGTACCGGCCTAGTTTAGACTAAACTTGATCAATTACAAAGAACCAAAATGGTTTTTAGTGCATGTATAAGCCGCCATTGACGGGCAAAACCGTACCAGTTATGTAACCAGAATTGTCACTGGCTAGAAAACTTACCGCACGGGCAATGTCTTCCGGCGTTCCCAAGCGGTTTACTGCAATCTGTGCCAGCATCTTTGCTTTGGCTTCAGCGCTGAGTTCTTCAGTCATGTCAGTTGCAATAAAACCCGGTGCTACGCAGTTAACCGTAATATTACGGCTGCCCATTTCACGGGCCAGACTTCGGCTAAAGCCTTCCATGCCCGCTTTTGCAGCTGCATAATTGGCCTGCCCGCCATTGCCCATTTGTGCCACTACAGAGCTAATATTAATAATACGGCCAAAGCGCATTTTGGTCATGCCACGCAACACCCGCTTGGATAACTGAAATACGGCATTCAGATGAATGGACAAAATATCGCTCCAGTCATCATTGCTCATGCGCAGCAACAGGTTATCGCGGGTAATCCCGGCATTGTTGACCAGTACCGCAACCGGGCCAAACTGGGCTTCAACCTGCGCTATTAACTGGTCAATGGCCACGCTGTCACGCACATCGAGCACCATGCCTATACCCTGCTCGCCGAGTTTTTCACGAATTTGTGCCGCGCCTTCTGCGGTAGTTGCCGTGCCTACCACAAACAGGCCATCCTGTACCAGTTGCCCAGCAATGGCTGCACCAATACCCCGGGTTGCTCCGGTTACCAGTGCTACTTTTCTGCTGTTTTGTGTGCTGTCTACACTGATACTCATGCCAGTTTTCCTTCTGCCATAGAAATAGCGCTTAATGCATCTTCCAGACGGGTACGGGTATCGGTGGCGTAGGCACCCTTAACATTGGGCAAGCGCTTGGACAGATTCGCCAGTACATTGCCAGCACCACATTCCACCACATACGCAGTACCCAGGCTGGTCAGCATTTGCATGCTTTGCGTCCAGCGTACCGGACGATACAACTGCTGAATCAGGGCAGTCTTGATGCTGTCCACATCAGCTTCAATCTGGGCATTAACATTTTGCACTACCGGAATAACCGGTACATTAAAGCGGGTATTTGCTAGCGCTTCAGCCAGTTTTTCGGCGGCGGGCTGCATCAGCGCACAGTGTGATGGCACGCTGACGGGTAACACAATGGCTTTGGCACCCTGTTCCTTGGCCTGAATAATTGTCTGTGCTACGGCATCTTTAGTCCCGGCAATCACGACCTGTCCGGCTGCATTATAGTTGGCGGCTTCAACAACCTTTCCTGTTTGCTGTGCAACCAGTTTACACAGGGCTTCGACTTCACTATCTGTTTTGCCCAGCAGAGCCGCCATGGCACCCTGACCTTCAGCCACCGCATTTTGCATAAGCTGACCGCGCAAATGTACCAGCTTGACGGCATCATTAAGGCTTAAGCTGTTTGCAGCCACCAGTGCGCTGTACTCGCCCAGAGAGTGACCCGCCAGCACAGCAGGACAGACCCCGCCCAGTTCCTGCCAAAGCCGCCAGAGGGCGATACTGGCTGTAAGCAATACTGGCTGGGTATAAGCAGTCTGGTCCAGTTGTTCGCCACTTTGGGCAATGTGCCAGACATCAAAACCCAGTGCATTGCTGCTTTCATCAAAGGTTTGCCGGATCAGGCCAAACTGTTCAGCCAGTTCAGCCAGCATGCCTGCTTTTTGTGAGCCCTGCCCCGGAAAAACAAATGCGGTATGTCCCTGAAGCTTGGGAAGACTGATAGACGCTGTCATGTGCAAGATTCCTTAAGACCTCTTGTCTTTTTTATCCTGATTTACCGTCAGACAGTATCAGGATTTAAAGTCAACACAATAAATGGTCAATAAAAATGGGAGCCTAAGCTCCCACTTGGGTGATCAACGGTGGCATAAAAGTGCACACCCTGGATCAATTATTCAGTTGTCGCCGGTGTGGCAAACAGTTGACGGCCACGATAGAAACCATCTTTGGTAACGTGGTGACGCAGGTGAGTTTCACCAGTTGTTTTATCAACTGATACAGTGTTGGCGATAAGTGCATCGTGCGAACGGCGCATGTCACGGCGAGCACGGCTTTTACGGTTTTGCTGAACGGCCATGAGAGGCTCCTTAACAATAGATCAAATAGATCGACAATAACTTTAATCTGGCCCAGACACTTAAAAAATGTTAAGAATCCAGTTTACCTTTAAGACTGGCCAGTGCCTCAAACGGATTATCACGCTTGATCAACTCTGGTTCATCCTCTACCACAGGTTGATGCTTGTTTTCACACGCCTCATGACGTGGTGAAATAGGCACCGACAATAATAATTCGTCTTCCAGCAGCTCAATCAGGTCAATGGTCTGGGCATCATCCACCCCATGAACCACCTGTTCTTCACTGAGAACGACAAAGTCAGCATCTTCATCCAGGCGCGCAGCCTGTTTTTCATCTGTCAACAGGGCCAGATGAACCTGTGTTGCCACAGGAACCTCAACCAGTTCCAGACAACGCTGGCAAGTCATGGGCACTGTGGCAGCAAGCGTTCCATCAAGCCATGCCACACGCTGATAGTCATCCATATACAGACGGCAATCAACCTGCACCAGAATCTCGTCAGTGTTAGGCTGACCCGCAGGCACAGTCGCTTCACTGGCGATACGCCTAAAACGGCTTAACGGCACCTGCCCCGACCAGCTAAAGCCTTGCTCTGCCCACTTGAAGGGCTCAATGCGAGACGGTAACTGCGACGCGCTTGATGGCGCAGAAGCCGGTGACCCTTGATTTGATGAAAAATTATTTGCTGACATGATTTGCTAACATATACAGGGCGGCAATTCTACAAAGTTGTGAGAGCGCTGTCAAAGAATAAGATATAATTTTAACCGCTATTGGTAAATTTTCATAGATCAGGCTGGCAAATAGACGATGAACTGTTAAGCCTGCCAGCTTAGGCTGAGTGTCTTATTGACCACAAACGCTTGGCATTACTAATCCTGCCAGAACACAGTATCTACCCCACTCAATACTATGAGCCGGATTAAACAGGATACAGCACTGCTGACCTGTTAACGCAACTATTTTACCTCTGTATTGCATATTACTTTTTAGCTTTATATCCTCATTGGTTTACTGATTTACATTTTTTAAAGTGAAATGGATCAAAACTGCCTAGACTACATGCAGGCTTACGCTAAGGTAATAGAACACCACTTCATGGGATTGTTTAAATAAACCAATAAGGAACATGAACATGCTGCATTTACGTATTCATCCGCAAAATCCACAGCCACGTCTGATTCAGCAGGCGGTTGACCGCTTCCGTGCCGGTGATGTGGCGGTATATCCCACCGATGCCTGTTATGCCATTGGCTGTCATATTGGCGATAAAACCGCCATGGAAAAAATTGGCATGATCCGGCGTTTACCCGCGCAGCACCAATATGCCATTTTGTGTCGGGATTTGTCCGATATTGCCACTTATGCGAAAGTAGACAACAGTACCTACCGTTTATTGAAAGCCAATACACCCAGTATTTGTACTTTTATCCTGCCGGCCACCAGTGAAGTGCCCCGTCGCCTGCTGCACCCCAAGAAAAAAACCATTGGTATTCGTATTCCCACCAACCCGATTTGTCAGGCACTGCTTGAAGAGCTGAATGAACCATTGCTTACCAGCACCCTGATTTTACCAGGTCAGGATATGCCTTTTGATGATCCCTATGACATTGAAATGCAGTTGGGCAAGCAAATTGATGTATTTATTGATGGCGGCGTATGCAGCCGTGGTGTGACCAGTATTATTGATTTATCTGGCGATTACCCGGTGGTGGTACGTGAAGGCATGGGAAATGTGAGCGCATTCGCATAACCGCAAAACTCAATAGACCACTCTGTCTATTTTCATTTTCATAATTCAGCCTGTTTGCCATTAATTGGCACACAGGCTGAGCATTATTTTCCAATAAGTAATATAGTTTTAAAACTGACTGATCGTTCACACTTAAGCATCCGCTTTGCTGTACAATCCTCTCATTATGACTGCAAAACTGTCACTTTTTGTAAATGCAGAAAGTTGGCATAAAAAATGCTCTCTAAACGCGCCTGTCTATCTTCATCAATAAAGTCTTGTACTGCTTTTTTAAAGCATCGGCTTTTTGTGAAGTGTGCAGATCTGCGCTGTGGTATTGCTCAGATTACGGTAACTCTATCTCATGCCTTTTGTATAAATTCGCGTGGCCTAATTAAATGAACCAACAACAAACTGCTGGTGAGCCTGCTCAGACTACGGTTGCCCGTATTCATGATGAAAGGTTTTCCCATATCCCTGATGATTTATATATCCCGCCTGAAGCGTTCCAGATATTGCTGGAATACTTTGAAGGGCCGCTGGATTTCTTACTGTATCTCGTCCATAAAAATGGCCTCAATCTGGTTGAACTGGATATTGCGCCAATTGCTACCCAGTATCTGCATTATATTCAGGGCATGAAGGCACTCAATATTGAGCTGGCAGCTGACTACATGGTTATGGCGGCGTCCTTGGCTGATATTAAGTCACGCCTGTTACTGCCTAAACCGCAGGTTGCCAAACCTGAAGATGATCCGCGTCAGGATTTGCTTAGTCGTCTGCAAAACTATGCCAAAGTCAAACAGGGTGCCATGTGGCTCAGTGCCTGCCAGATTCTGGAACGCGATGTCTTTGATGCCAACAGTACAGTGGCTGCTGTGTATTGCCATGATGATGAGCGCTTTGAGGCCAGCCTGTTGCATGACGCCATGGCCCTGCTGCTAAAGCGGCCACGCCTGCAAACCCATCAGGTGGAAGTAGAGCCGGTACAGCTGGAAGAGCGCATTGTCTTTATCCGTCAGATGATCATGAAGGGTGGCGTATTGTCGTTTCATCAATTCATTAATCCCGCGCAAGGTCACATGGGCATTGTGGTGACGTTTATGGCGGTGCTGGAGCTGGTGCGTCAGGGTGAGCTTGAAATCCGGGGTTGCGGGATTGAGCAACCGCTGGCGGTTGAAGGACGGCACAGCCATGCTGCCTGATCCGCATCTCCAGCAGCCTGCCTCGCTACATCCAGTCAATATTATTGACGATGCCCTGCTGCGACTGGAAGCCCTGATTTTTGCCAGTGAAGGGCCTGTGAGCTTGTCCCAGCTTAAACAGGCCTTTGAGGACAGTATTAGTACTGCGCAAATCAGGCACTGGCTGGAACTGCTGGCAGCGCGCCAGAATAACCGTGCCATTGAACTGATTGAAACCGCGCAGGGCTACCGCTTTCAGGTGCGTGAAAACTACAGCAGCCTGATTGCCAAGGTCTGGCCCGAGCGTCCGGTACGTTTATCCAGCGCCTTGCTGGAAACACTGGCCGTGATTGCCTACCATCAGCCGGTGACCCGTGCTGATATTGAACATATTCGTGGTGTATCCGTGAACAGTCAGATTTTAAGAACATTGTTTGACCGTCAGTGGATTACCGAATCCGGTTTTCGTGAGATTCCAGGGCGGCCTGCCTTACTGGTGACCACGAAACATTTTTTAAATGCTTTTGGCCTCGTGTCATTGAAAGCTTTACCACCGCTAGAAGATGTCAAGGAAGTGCTGGATACCTTTAACGATGCTTTATCGTGATAGGCCCGGACAGATACACCAGCGTGGTTAAAGCGGTTTTTTTATTAAGGTTGTGTTTGCTATGAGTGAAAAGTTACAAAAAGTACTGGCCAGAATTGGCCTGGGGTCACGCCGCTATATGGAAGAAGTCATTGCTGCCGGGCGTGTCAGTGTTAATGGTCGCATTGCCCAAGTGGGTGAACGTATTGAACCGGGTGATGAGCTGCGGATTGATGGCCGCAAGGTTCAGTTTCAACTGGAAGATGAAGTGCGCCGCCGTGTGCTGGTGTATTACAAGCCGGAAGGTGAAATCTGTTCACGCAACGATCCGGAAGGCCGTCCTACTGTATTTGAGCATCTGCCACAAATTGCCAATGACCGCTGGGTGATGGTAGGCCGTCTGGACATTAACAGTACCGGCCTGCTGCTGTTTACCAATGATGGTGAGCTGGCCAATCGCCTGATGCATCCGTCCAATGAAGTTGAGCGTGAATACGCGGTACGCGTGATGGGCGAAGTCACTGCTGAGGCACGCAAAAACCTGTTAGCCGGTGTGGAACTGGAAGATGGCCCAGCCAAGTTTGAATCGTTTAGTGAAATTGGCGGCGAAGGCATTAACCGCTGGTATCAGGTGGTGGTCAAAGAGGGCCGTAACCGCGAAGTACGCCGCCTGTTTGAATCACAGGGCCTTAAGGTAAGCCGCCTGCTGCGTACCCGTTATGGTTCGGTCATTCTGCCGCGTGAGCTGCGTACTGGCCGCTGGGTAGAACTGGACAAGCATGACATTGATAATCTGGTAAAATCGGTAGAGCTAAAGCCCCGTATTGGTACTGGCTTGTATGGCATGGCCAAGCGTCGCGCCGAGCGTCAGGTGGAAAACCCACTGCCAGCGCGTCGGGGTGGATTTTTACGTCAGCAAAAGCGGGATACCAGCGTTAAATAACTTTTTATGCTGAATCAAAAAAGCCTGTTTTAATCGTTAAACAGGCTTTTTTTACATCTATATTGCTGGCGTTGAGGAAAGAATTCCGACTATCGTTTGGCCTAATTACTCAACTTATTTTTAAATACTAATGGCAAGTAATTCACAATGCAGTCATTAGCACCCGATGAAATCATATTATTTCAGGCCATGCCTTTTAATTCTTTAAGTAAAATTTTTTATATGGCTGCCAACCTACTGGGCTTAATCATTATTTTTCCAACAAGCTTGCTATTAGATACTTGTCTTAACCTGTATATTTTCCTGATTTTATTCATGCTATTGAAGAGTTTTAATAAAATTACGATTGCTAACCAGCGTATATTTTTAAGAATTTTTCTCATCACGAGAACGATTAACTTAAACAGAATCGCACACTCGCCTTACCTTACTATTCCACCGCACACGTTTAAAAAATATGAATGGCAAAGAAAACTGTTGAAACAGGATTTTCAAAAATTCTGGCAAGATAAATTTGGTATTTACTTTGCAGCAAGTCCAGAAATGCAGTCCTTTACTTTGCTCAATCAGCCTTTATAGTACCTATGGCTTGGATTATTTTCTAAAAAACAATCCAAACAATTTTTACAAATTTTAGCTAAACACTGGCAACTTGACTCCTCTATTCAGTTACCTGAAAAATTGACAAACAAGCGTCAATCATGAAGTTAACGCTTATTTACCTTTACCTAGTCACATCTGTGATTGCAGATAGTTTGGCAGGCCAATTTTCTTAATCAGGCCCAACTGTTTTTCCAGCCAATAGGTATGGTCTTCTTCGGTATCGGCCATTTGCGCACGCAGCATGTCGCGGCTGACATAATCACCCTTGGCTTCACACAGTTGTACACCCTTGGCCAGATCCTTGCGAACCTTGTATTCCAGCGCAAGATCTGCTTCCAGGCACGAAATCACATCGGTGCCAATATTCAGGCTATCCCGTGACATATCTGGCGTGCCGTCCAGAAACAGCACACGGCGAATTAACGCATCAGCATGGCCACCTTCTTCCTGTGATTCATGATCCAGCCGTTCGTAAAGCTTATGCAGTCCCCAGTCTTCATACATACGGGAATGGATCAGGTACTGGTCACGCGCAGCAAGTTCGCCGCCTATCAGCATATTTAAATAATTAATCACTTCGGTATCGCCGCGCATGATGTTTCTCCTCAAAACTGGTGCCATTATGGCGCAGACTGCTGTATTTTCAAAGTGAATAATTGTGTAAGTTTATGATTTTTAACAACTAAAAATGAGAAGCATACGCATTCGCACTATTTTTTGATGCCATAACATCTTGTTTTAAAGCTACATTTTGGCATCAGCCTGTCTATTAAGGTGCATTGCTACCCAAGACATTTTTACAAAAAAAGCTTATAGCACTGTGTTGTCATAGTGGCTTGGGCGACGTAGGTGAATACAGGTTATATAAAAGTAAAGACTGCAATTTTTTTATAAAGTTAAACTTGATAATCCAATTAGGCTGGTTATTGATAAAGCTTATGGATATCAGCGCATTCTTTGAATGACAAGGCAGGCAAAATTTGTGGCCAGAACAATATACGTAATATTGTGAAAAATTTATGTGTAGAACCTTAATATTATGTAGTGCAAATAATAAATTCCGGCAAAAACATGAATTTTGATGATAAAAAAAAGACCTAGCCGAGGGTGCCACAATGACTAGCCAATCCAGTAAAGATTCAATTGACAACCTGATTCATCATCACACGCAGTCTCAGCATCCGGCGCCCGCCAGTCATAACATGGCTTCTTGCCCAACAAGGCTGGATAAACCAGTGCGTAATGAACCCGTATTTAATGAGCCAGCCGAATTAATCCAGCAGCTCAAAACCAATACCACCGGATACTGTTTATTTCTGGATATTGATGGCACGCTGGCTGATTTTTGTGATGACCCGGAACAAAGTTTTATTCCGCAAAGTACGCTGGCGGCCATTGAAGCCATTATGCATTATCAGGTGCCAGTGATTGCCGTGACTGGGCGGCATATTGAAGTGGCACAGCAGCTATTTAAGCAGATTAGCCTGCCAGTAGCGGGCCTGCATGGACTGGATATTATGCTGGATCGCAATAACAGCCTGAGTCCTGATTTAAGCCATATTGATTTTGTTCGCTTAAGGCAGAAGCTTGAACACACCTGCACTGAATATCCCCGGTTGTTGCTGGAAGATAAACAGCATTCTTTTGCCCTGCATTACCGCCAGTGCCCTGAACTGGAACCAGTAGCCCATGACATTATGCAGCAGTTACAGGCCAGCTATCCTCACATGAAGCTGAACCATGGCAAGTGTGTGGTAGAAATCCTGCCAAAGCAGGCTGACAAGGGCCATGCCATACAAACCATTCTGGCCCATCTTCAGCTTGAGCATGTTATCCCGTTGTTTATTGGTGATGACGTAACCGATGAGTCCGGTTTTAGGGCGGTTAATGCACAACAGGGGATAAGTATTAAGGTAGGTACCGGTAGTACTGATGCCATTTACCGCTTAAAAGATACTGCAACCGTTGCAGAGTTTTTAAATCAGTTTCACCAGTTTTTGTATCGCGGTGCTGTGAGTAATGAGGCTGGACGTCGCGCTCAGGCACAACACGGAGAAGAAACATGTCAAAACTAATTGTATTGTCAAACCGGGTCAGCCTGCCAAATCCTGACAAACCTGCGGCTGGTGGCCTTGCCGTAGCGCTACAGGATGCCCTGACGGAAACAGGCGGTATCTGGCTGGGCTGGAATGGTGACATCATCCCTGACAGCAGGGATACCAGTGCAGATGAAAATACCAGCCACGCAGCTTACCAGCCCCAGTTTGGGCAGGTGGTGGATGGCAAGATTGAATACCTGACCTGCCCCCTTACCCAGAACCAGTATGACCAGTATTATTGTGGCTTTGCCAACAATACGCTGTGGCCTGCTATGCATGAACGGCAGGACTTGCTTGAATACAATCCGGCAGAGTTTGAAACCTACCAGCAGGTTAACGCACTGTTTGCCCGGCAACTTAAAGCCATTGCCCAGCCCGATGATGTGATCTGGGTGCATGACTACCATTTCTTTAGCGTGGCCCGTTACTGCCGTGAGCTTGGCATGGACAACAAAATCGGGTTTTTCCTGCATATTCCGTTTGCACCGCTGTCCATCTGGCAATGCATCCCAACAGCTGAGCGCCTTATACAGGACTTGTGCCATTATGATCTGGTAGGCCTGCAAACTGATTATGACCAGTCACTGTGCATGCAAGCCTGTACAACGTTGCTAAAAGCACAAAAAATCCAGCATTCACTGGTCAGTTACCAGCAACGCATTACTACCATTAAATGCTATCCGATTGGTATTAACCCTGCACAGATTCAGCAGGTGGCAAAAAAACATGCCAATGACCGGCAGGATGTGTTTGACCTTAAAGCCCTAAAACATCAGAAAACCATTATTGGGGTCGACCGTATTGATTACTCCAAGGGCATTCTGGAACGCTTTGATGCATTTGCTGCATTTTTAGAACAGTATCCGCAGTATCACCGGCGCATTACCGAGCTACAAATTGCCTGCCCTTGCCGCATGGATATTCTGGCGTATCAGCGCCTGTTTCGGCAGGTGAACCAGACAGTAGAAAAAATTAATGACACCTTTGCCCAGCATGACTGGCTACCGATTGACTGTACCAACGAGGTCGTTCCGCATGAAACCCTGATGGGATTATATCGGCTGACCGATATTTGCTGGATTAGCTCACTGCGGGATGGCATGAATCTGGTGGCCAAGGAATACATTGCCGCACAAGACCCGGAAAACCCCGGCGTGCTGATTTTATCCAAATATGCCGGTGCAGCGGAACAAATGCAGCAAGCGCTGATTGTTGATCCTACTGATACCCAAGATATGGTGAATGCCCTGAAAACAGCCATTGATATGCCGCTGGAAGAACGCCTTTCCCGTTACCAGCAATTGATGCAAGGCTTAACCACGTTTGATATTAATGACTGGCGCAACCAGTTTTTGAGTGACTTGCGCAAGAACCATCAACTGGAAAATTTTAAGCAACCCATACGGGCAGTGAATACAGCCTATCAGTTGTTGTAAAAAGTTAAAGCTACAGCATTTTAGCTAGTTATAAATTTGGCTTAAGCAAGAAAAATGCTAAAACCAGCTTGTTGTGAATTATCTAAAGCTGGTTTTACTGGTTAGATTTAAAATATTGCTGAAGTTAAGCCGGATCAACCCGGGTAAATTTATTGAAAAAGGCAATCATTAACAGCATGGCCGCCACAATGGCAAACATGATGGTCAAGCTGGTGGCATGCCCCAGAATGCCAATCAGTGCCGGGCCGGTCAGTGAACCCGTATAGGCTATGGTGGAAACACAGGACAAAGCAGCGGCTCGCGGCATTAAGGACTGGCGGCCAACCCGAGAAAACATTACCGGTACAATGTTGGAACAGCCAAAGCCAACCAGCGCATAACCCAGCAGTACCACAAACCAGTGCGGTGCAGTCACCACCACCACTAGCCCTAGCGCAGCACAGGCAGCGCTATAGGACACAATATTTTTCTCGCCCAGTGATTTCAGCAGGTAACGCCCGGAAAAACGCCCCAGTGTCATGGCAATGGCAAAAAAGGTATATGCCAGACCAGCATAGGCCGTGCTCACCTGATATTTGGAAGTCAGGTAAATCCCGCTCCAGTCCATGGCAGCACCTTCGGACAAAAAGGCAATAAAGCACATCACGCCAATCATCAGAATGACCCGGTTAGGCAATTTCCAGCCGGTTTTTTTCTGCGCAACCGGTGTTTCTTCTTTTTCAATTTCTGCCAGACACGCAGGCACTGCCATTACACTAATGGCTAATAACAGAATACTAATGGCAACTGCGCTCACCAATGGCGACACGCCAGCAGCCAGCAAACAGGTCATGGTCATCACGCCTGCCAACCCGCCAAGACTACACATGCCATGAAAACTGGACATTAGTGCACGCAAGCTGTTTTTTTCAACAATAACGGCTTGCAGGTTTAGTGCCACACCAAAACTACCTGCGGCCACTCCAAACAAAAACAGGGAAATGGCCATCATGAGTGAGGTGCCCCAGATGGCCAGACCCGGTAGCACTGCCAGCAACAACAGCAAGGCAAAGCCAATGAGCACACGGCAACCCACCCGCTGTACCAAAGCACCGGTAGCAGGCATGGCCACCATGGAACCAATACCGGCACACAGCAACAGCAGGCCAAAGTCCGCATGGTTTAAATGCAGGCGTTGCTGGGCAAAAGGTACTAACGGCGCCCACGCCGCTGTGCCAAAGCCCAGAGCAAAGAAATTCAAGCGGGTTGAAACCCGTTGTGCGCTTAAGAGAGCGGTGCTGTCAACACCAGCAGTTCTGAAAAGTAACATAGTCGCGTGTCACCACCCTGAAAGAAGACCTATTGTCCAGCTAACCGGTAGTTCATCCACGCGCTTAGCCAATAGAAAAACCCCTGCTGATGGGTAGAAAAAATAGCCTTTTCCACAGTTCAGCAAGGGCTTCCTGATTGGCGAGATTATATCCAATTACAACTTTAATACATCTGGTTTTTACAATTTATCCAGCCATTTTTGTAACGATGAAAACCTTTGATACCAGTGTTTCTACCAGATTCATCCATAATCTTTCAAGCATGAATTTAATTGCTGAATTAACCCTCAATGTATTTATTTTGTAAATAAATATTGGCCAATAAAACCTTTTATACCATTAAATGTCCTGCCCATAACTTTGCATCAGTTCAACAAACTCGGTTTCAGTTAAAATCCGCACACCCAGCTTTTGCGCTTTGTCCAGTTTACTGCCAGCTTTTTCGCCAGCCACCAGTGCGCGGGTCTTGTTGGATATACTCCCACTCACCCGTGCGCCCAAGGCTTGCAGATGCTGGGTGGCTTCTTCACGGGTAAACTGGGTAAGGGTGCCGGTCAGTACCCAGCTTTCACCAGTTAAGGGTTGACGGGTACGCGGCGCGGGCAATGGCCAGTGGACGCCAGCAGCCAGTAACCGGTCTATCACTTCCATGTTGTGTTCGGCGCGAAAAAAATCATGAATCCATTCAGCAGTGATTTCGCCAACCTCAGGGGCTTTTTTCAGCGCCTCCAGATCGGCAAATTTCAGGTTATCCAGTGTCTGGAAAGTATCCGCCAGCATGCGGGCCGTGGTTTCCCCTACGCCGCGAATCCCCAGCGCGTAAATAAAACGGCTCAAGGTAGTTTCCTTACTGGCTTCAATGGCAGCCAGCAGGTTTTGCAGTGATTTTTCACCCATTTTTTCAAGGCTGAGCAATACGTCCTGATGCGCATGCAAGTGGTAAATATCCGCTACATTGTTAATCAGGCCCTTTTCCAGCAAGGATTCCACCCAGCGTTCGCCAAGGCCTTCAATATCCATGGCCTTGCGTGACACAAAATGCCGGATGGCTTCCATGCGTTGCGCCGGGCAATACAGGCCACCGCTGCACCGTGCCAGTGCCTCGCCCTCTGGCATGACGACAGGTGAATCACACACCGGACAGCACGCTGGCAACTCTATTGGCACACTATCTGCCGGACGAAACTCTGGCCAGACCCGTTCAACCTTGGGAATGACATCGCCAGTGCGGTACACGCTTACGGTGTCACCAATACGCACATCCAGCCGGTGGATTTCACCAATATTATGCAAGGTTACATTGCTCACCGTTACGCCGCCCACATACACCGGCTTTAAGCGTGCGACAGGCGTGAGCGTACCAATGCGGCCAATTTGCCATTCAATGTTTTCAACGGTAGTAAGTGCAGCCTGTGCAGGAAACTTATACGCCGTGGCCCAGCGTGGTTCACGACTTAAAAAGCCCAGTTGCTTTTGCTGGCTTAAGGCATTCACCTTAATCACCATGCCATCAATTTCTACCGACAAGTCCGCCCGCTGCTGCTGGATTTGTTCATAGGCTTTCTGTACCTCTTGTACGCTGGCCGCCACAAAATGCTGCTCGCCAATTGCAAAACCCAAGCGGGTCAGCCATTGCATGCTATCGGACTGGGTGGCAAAGCCATGATGCGGCGTACACTGGGCAATGCCATAGGCATAAAACGCCAGTGGACGGGCAGCGGCAATCCCGGGGTTTAGCTGGCGCAGGCTACCGGCTGCGGCATTGCGCGGATTGGCAAAGGTTTTTTCACCCCGTGCCTCAGCATCACGGTTAAGCTTTAAGAAGCCACTTTTGGGCATCACCACTTCGCCGCGTACTTCCAGGAACTCAGGCAATGGCTGCTGGTCAGTCGCACACAGCACTTTAGGCAGGTTGCGAATGGTACTAACGCTATGGGTAATGTCTTCACCGGTTTCACCATCACCACGGGTAACGCCACGCACAAAACGACCCTGTTCATACCACAGTGACACTGCCAAGCCATCAAACTTGAGTTCAACCTCATACTCATACGGCTGGTTGGGCAGCCGTTCACGCACACGCTGGTCAAATGCCTTGAGGTCATCCTCATTAAACACATTGCCCAGTGACAGCATGGGCACGGTATGTTGCACACTTTGAAACTTGGCCAGCGCCTCGCCACCGACCCTCTGGGTGGGTGAATCCGGCTGAATCAAATCAGGATGTTCCTGTTCGAGTGCCTTGAGCTGGTGAAACAGCTGGTCATATTCTGCATCACTGATACTGGGCGCATCCATCACATAATAGGCATGATTATGCTTGGCCAGTATGCTAATCAGTTCTCGCATGCGCCGGATCATGGACTGAGTCTCGTGCTGGGAATCGGTAGATGGCTGCATCATATAAAAAACCAGAATTATCAAAAATTAACGATTAAATGAACACTTGAGACAGTATAACAATCCCTTTTCCCTTGTCAGGGAATGAGCAAAGCGCAAGGAGGTTTCGCAAGAGTTCCAACATGGAATGGTAAAACAAAAATGCCATCATTGCAGCGCAACAATGGCAAGGCTTCTCTATCAGGCTATACCCGCCTGGCTCAATCACAATGCAACCAGCCGGATTAAGCGGGTGTGCGGTATTCCAGTACAAAATGACGATAATGTTCGCGCAACTGCGGGCTAAGCTGGTTCATGTGTTCATCATAAACCTGCCCGTGAATCTCACGCGCCAGTAGTGTAGAAATGCTCACCATGGTGTCATAGCCTGCAACGGCATGCTTGCTGGGCAGGGCCAGAAAAAATGCCAAGCCTTCCACCTGTTCAGTGGGCAGGGTTTCCAGATCAAAACCGGATGGGCCTTCACTGGTATAACGCAGCACACTAAACATCAGCGGGCCAGTGCCATCAGAGTCGGCAAAACGGTGAAACAGTGACATTTCACCATAGCGCAAGCCAAACTGGCGTAACAATTGAATGGTACGTTCACCGGATAGCGTGCGTGATGCGTTGGGCATTACATACAGCGCCACAATATGCTCGGCCTGTGCCAGTGCGCTTTCATCATCACGGCGCTCCTGATCCTCCAGATGGGCATCCAGCAGCGCACTTTCGCCCTGCCATTCCTCTACATCAGCCGTAGCAAGGGTGTCTGCCTGCTGAGCTGATCCTGTATTTTCGTCAAGGATTGTATCGTCAGCCGAGGTGGCAGCTTCCAGTTGAGCCAGTGCCTGATCAAAGGTATCTTCAACCGGGTCCTGATCAGGCTTGCTGCTTTCTGCCAGTGCCTGTACCTGGGATTGCGTCTGCTGGCTACTGATTGTTTCAGGCGCATTGTGGATAGCATCAGCATGGTCATCATTGAGCGCATCGGCCAGTGAATCAGTTGTACGGTCAGCCTTGATAGCCGGCGCTTCGGCCAGCAAGTCATCGTCAGGGCTTGCTGTATTGACCGCTGGCGGGCTTGCTGGCTGCGGTGCGGTGCTGCGCGTAGGGGAAACTGCCGGGGCAACCTGTGCAGCACTTTCCGGCTGCCTGATCTGGTCACGCACATGGCGCGGAACTACCGGGATACGTCCGCCATTATGGTCATTGTCTGGGTTGCTGTCATTTTCATCCAGCAGTAATTGTTCGCTTGCCGTTGTTGTATTTTCATTCGCCGCATTTTTTCTAAGCATTAAATACAGGCCCAAAGCAATTGCCAAGGCAGCAATGACATAACCAACAATGGTTAAAAAATCCATGAGTCCTACTCCGAAGTTGCACTATATGTTGCAGCTTGCTCAATATTTACGGCCACCAGACGCGAAGCACCGGGTTCCGGCATGGTTACCCCCAACAAATCCGTTGCCATGGTCATAGCAAGTTTATTATGGGTAATGTAAATGAATTGAACCTGTTGTGATAGCTCTTTTACCAAATGACAAAACCGTTGCACGTTAGCATCGTCCAGTGGCGCATCCACCTCATCCAGCACACAAAATGGGGCAGGATTTAACCTGAAAATAGCAAATACCAGTGCCAGTGCGGTCAGGGCTTTTTCCCCGCCGGACAACAGCGCCAGACTACTGTTGCGCTTGCCCGGTGGCCGCGCCATCAGTTTGACCCCGGATTGCCAGTCATCCTCAAGGCTTAAGGAAGCTTCACCGCCCCCAAACACCTTGGGGAACAGGATTTTCAGCTCGGCATTAACCTGATCAAAGGTGCTCATAAACAGGGTGCGGGTTTCCTGATCAATACTTTTCATGGCTTGTTCCAGTTGTTCCACGGCCTGTTGCAGGTCATGCATCTGGTGCGCCAGTTCCTCATGGCGCTGGGTCACATCCTGCAAGGCTTCAGGGGCTGCCAGATTCAAGTGGCCCAGCTTCTGGATCTGCTGCTGAACCTTTTCCAGTTGCTGTTGCCAGTTGGCCAGCTGGCTGATATCCACTTGTTCGGGTTTGGCCTGTTCTAACTTAATAATCTCAGGTTCAGCATTGTCTGATTCAGTCTGCGGCTTAGTCGGTGCTTGGGTTTGCAAGGCACTTAGTTGTTCCAGTGCCTGTTCCATTTTGTTTTTGCAGTCCTGCCAATGCAGCCGGGTTTGCTCAAGGCTGTCGCGCAACTGGTCTTCCCCGCTCTGGCCTTGCTGACGCAACTGGCTCAGGCGTTGCTGTTCCTGCTGGCGACATTCCAGTTGCTGCTGCCAGCGACTCCAGCTGGTATGGGCCTGTGCTGCTTTTTGCTGGGATTCTTCCAGTTGCTTGAGCTGGGCCGGATATAACTCCTGTGCCTGTAGGGTAGCTTGTTCCAGTTGTGCCAGTTGTGTATGAATTTGCTGTTGCTGCGGTTCGGCGCGCTGCAAGGACTGTTCGGCTGCCTGCCACTGTACCGTTAAGCTATGCTGGCTGGCCTGCAATTGCTGGTGTTGCTGCTGAATGAGCTGATGGGCAATGCGGGCGTCCTGTAATACCTGTTGCAGCTGGTTGCGGCTGTCCTGCTGGGCTTGCAGGCGCGGGTTTAGCTGGTTGAATCGCAAGTTCAGGCCAGCCAGTTCCATTTGCCAGTCGGTCACCTGTTCCTGATCATCCTGCTGGCTATGCTGCAATTCTTCCAGTTGGCGCAACAGTTGGTTCATTTGTTGCTGTTCGGCCTGCACGCTGCTTTCCAGCCGGGCACGTTGTAGTTCGAGCTGGCGCTGTTGCTGGTTGGTCTGTGCCAGCTTTTGCTCAATCGGTTTTAGACTATCCTGCTGCAAGGTTACTTGTTGTTGAAGTTCCTGCTGCTGGCACTCCAGTGGCTCAATGTGCTGCTGCAACTGGTGCAAGATTTGCTGAAGTTCCTGCTGGCGCAGTTGCTGCTGCAATATGCCTTGCTGGCGCGCGGCCTGTTCATCAATATTCAGGTTGATTTGCCAGTTTTGGCCCAGCCAGAAGCCATCCATACTCAGCAGGCTTTGATGGCTCTGGAGCTGCGGTTGGAGATGCAGGGCTATCGCATAATCCGCCACAATACCAACGGCATGCCAGCAGCTTAAACACGGCGTGACCCAGTGTGCCAATGGAATGACCTGTTCATGCTGTAGGCAATGCGGTGCTGATGGGTCTTCCAGCGGGTCTGCATCCGCCAGATAAACTCGCGCTACGGTAGAGGTGTTAGCAAAACTGTCCTGCAAATTGGCATTCAGCCAGTCACCCAGAAATTTTTCAATCAATGGCAAATGCGGCTGGGCCTGTGGCTGAAGCTGTAATTGCTGCAATAGTTGTAGAGTAGCGGCTGGGCCAGACTTTTCAGGCTGTTTTTTTCCAGTTCTGGCCTTGTTTTCATGTTTAGACTGCCCGGCTTTATTGGCCTGTAGCTTTTGAATGGCTTGCAACTCGGTATCATGCTGCTGGTATTCAGCCTGCTGCTGCTGAAGCGCCTGCCGGATTTTTTCCAGTTGTTGCTGTTGCTCACTTAGTGTGGCCTGTGCCTGCTGTTGTTGCTGTTCCAACCGGGTTTTTTCCAGCTGGTTATCTTGCAGCTCAATCAGGAGGTCGTCCAGTTCAATCTGTTGCACACTGTTTTTCAGCCGCTCCAGTTGGGCGCTGGCCTGCTGGATTTGCTGCTCCAGCCTTAACTGTGCCCGTGCCGTACTGTCAATTTGCTGCTGCAGGCGCTGCTGTTGCTGGCTAAATTGCTGCGCCTGCTGCTGGCTGTCTTGCCAGTCGGCCTCAACTTGCTGATATTGCTGTTCTATCTGCCGCAAATGTGCCAGTTTGTGTTGAAGCTGTTCATCAATCCCCGCCAGTTGTTGCTGACCTGATTGCCGTTGCTGCGCCAGTGTAGCGAGTCGTTCCTGATCCTGTGCAATCTGACTGGTCAGGGTTTTTAGGCTGTCCTGCCATTGGCGGATTTGCGTATCGCGTTGTGCCTGATCCTGCTGGTATTGCTGCACCCGTGCTTCAAGCTGGCTCACTTCACGCTCGGCCTGCTGCCATGCCTGCTGAATTGGTTCAGCCCGCGCCAGTAATTCGGAGAGTTGCTGGCTACCGCTTTCCCAGTCCGCTTCAGCCTGATTACGGTGGCTACGCAGCTCGCGGTATTGCTCACCCATCTGAGTGAGCTGCTCAGTATAATGCTGCTGGTTTTGCTCGGCCTGACGGTAATGCGCCGACCATACTTTAACTTTCAGGGCCAGTTGCTGCTGTTCCAGCTCATGGTACTTGATAGCCGCCTGACTTTGCCGCTTGAGGCTGCGCATCTGGCTTTGTAGCTCATCATTGATATCTTCCAGTCGGCTCAGGTTCTGGCGGGTATGCTCGAGATGTTGCAGGGTTTCGCGGCGGCGGGCCTGATAGCGTGATACACCGGCGGCTTCCTCAATAAAAACCCGCAGCTCGAACGGCTTGGCATCCACCAGCCGGTTAATCATGCCCTGTTCAATAATGGCATAGGAGCGCGGGCCAAGGCCGGTACCCAGAAAAATATCGGTAATATCGCGGCGGCGGCAGCGGGTACCATTTAAAAAATAATCCGAGCGGCCATCGCGGTTAACCTGTCGACGTACCGACAACTCGCTATAGGCATTGTATTCACCGCCCAGCTTGCCCAGTGTGTTTTCAAAACGTAGCTCCACACTGGCTTGCCCCACGGGTTTGCGCTGTGCAGTTCCGGCAAAAATCACATCAGTCATGGCGCCACCACGCAACTGCCGCGCAGAAGACTCGCCCATCACCCAGCGAATGGCATCAATTACATTGGACTTGCCACAGCCATTGGGGCCAACCACTGCCGTCCGGTTATCCGGAAACACCAGCGTGGTACTGTCCACAAATGACTTGAAACCCGCCAGTTTTAAACTAATTAACCGCATATCTTAAAATCGCATCACTGTATTTACCGCGTCTTTGTACTTGCTGCTTGCCGGATTATGGGCTGTGTAGCCCACCTAGCCTGCCGAGATATAGCTGATGCTGACTATCCGCTTAGCGCCGTGAACGCTGTGCCCATGCCAGCTCAATTTGTTTCATGCGGGCCAGTGAATCCAGCACCAGATTGCGCAGGTGACGGCAAAAATCTTCCATAAACAGCGCAGCCTGCTCGCCCTTGCGAATCAGGATGGCATCAATGACTGGACGGAACAGCACAAAGGCTTCCTGTAGCTCCCGCCGAGAGGTATTCAAGGTTAAAAAATAACTGCGGCGCAATGACGGCAACAGGTTGGCAAAAATATCGGTCAGGTACGGATTGGCTACAATCCCGTTGCAGGTTTGCAGGAACAAAAACACATGATCATAAAATTTTTCAATATCACCCAGCCGTACCTGTTCATCCAGCTGCTGCATGAGCTCATTCATTTGTTCGCTGTCATGCTGGCGCCAGCGTTCACTGGTTCGTTGCACCAGTGAACCCAGTATCATCATGCTGGTATCAAACAGGTTTTGAACCTGCTGCGCCGACATTTCCGACACCACTGCCCCGCGCCGCGGATAAATTTCAATCAGGTAAGTACGCTGCAAAATCAGCAGCGCCTCACGCACCGAGCCACGGCTGACATCCAGCTCTTTGGCAATGCGTAACTCCTGAATGCGCTCCCCTTCAACCAGCTCACCGGTAATAATCTGTTCACTAATGTGCTTTGCAATTTGCTCAGATAAACTGATCGACGCCTGAAATGCCATTGTGATACCTGTTATGTTGTTATCAATTAAAAAATGCTCAGGTTGCAGCCCTTACAGCTACATGTTTATATAACAGAGTTTACACGTGTACTCTGTCACATTGTCGGACATTTTTACATTATTTTAGCCAAATAGGCAGGCTTAACAACCTAAAAACGCTGTATTTTTGAACCAAAGCCATGACTTGACAGTAACGCCAGTGTGATCCAACCTATAAGTCATGCGTTAACAAGGCGTTTTAATCCGTCATTTTAATCCAGCGTTAAAATGACACCTGCGCTTTGTAGCCAGTGCGTTTGATAAGCCTAATGAGTAATCATCATGAGTATACCTGCTGACCCACTTGTGCCGTCTGATCAACAGGACCCGCGCGGCAACACCCTGCGCTATGGCCTTAAGCTGCATGGGGTAACCGGACTAGACCCTATTGTATGGCTGCCGTCCACCAGCTCTACCAATGATGTGGCCAAGGCTATAAATAGCCATGCCCTCACTAGTGCTTTAGTCATCAGCAACCAGCAGCAGGCCGGACGTGGACAGGCCGGACGTACTTGGCAATCACCCAAGGGCAACCTGTATTTGTCACTGCGCTGGACGCTCCAGCACCCGGTGAGTGGCCGTCTGGCGCTGGAAGTGGCACTGGCACTGGTCAATATGCCTATTCTGGCACACCATGCGGGCCTGCAAATCAAATGGCCGAATGACCTGTACTTTAATGGGGCCAAATGGGGCGGCATCTTAATTGAACCGCTGCATGACAATCAGGTGGTCATTGGCGTGGGGCTGAACCTGCAATCCATGCAGGCACAGGTAAGTGACCAGCAGGTAACCGACCTGCAAGCCATTACCGGCCAGGCGCTGGATGTGACCGAACTGGCGGTGCAAACCACACTGGCGCTGATTCACGCCTGCCAGCAGTTTGACCACGGTAGTCTGGAGCTGCCGACCCGCTTTGCTGCCTTTGATGCGCTACTGCAACAGCAGGTGGTGGTACATAGCCCAGCGCAAACCGATGTACAAGGCACAATTATCGGCATTCAGCCGGATGGTGCGCTGCTGCTAAATACCTTAAATGGTACAAAAGTCATTTATAGTGGGCAAGTTCGGGCCGTATAAGCCGCTGAAATGATTAAACTCTGCCCGACTCACTGTTATCCCTTGATGAAAAAGGAAATGGATTTAATGCGTCAGCTCTGGCTTGATATTGGTAACACGCGGCTTAAATACTGGCTGACCTCACAAGGGGAAATGCAGGCCAATGGTGCCGAGCTGCACCTGCAATCCCCGGCAGACCTGCTGCTGGGGCTGGTGGATCGCTTTGCCCAGTTTAGCCCGCATGAAATTGGTATTTCCTCGGTGCTGGATGACAGCTCAAACCAGCGCGTGCAACAGATTTTGTCACGCCTGAACATTCCGGTACGGTTTGCCAGTGTGCAGGCGCAGCATCAGGGCCTGATCACGGGCTATGACAACCCAAAACAACTGGGGATTGACCGCTGGCTACAGGTGCTGGCGCTCGCTGGACAACCGCAATCCGGGCAACAGCCCAGTAAACAGAACCAATACTGTATTGTCGGCTGCGGCACAGCACTCACCATTGATTTGCTGGACGATAACCAGCACTTAGGCGGCTATATTCTGCCCAGCCTGTATTTGCAGCGCGATTCGCTCACCCAAGGCACCAAGGGCATCAAAATTCCCGAGCAAGCCTTTAGTGACCTGTATCCGGGCCGCAATACCAGTGACGCGGTACATCATGGCATTCTGCTGGGCTTGCTGGGCGCGATTGAAAAAATTATGGCACATAACCCCACGCGCAAGATTGTACTGACTGGTGGTGATGCAAGCGTATTTGCCAGCTTTTTACAACAAAAAACCGAGCTGATTTTAGAACCGGATTTGCTATTAAAAGGCTTAATGCGTTTTTTTGCGACACCTGAATAACAGCAGATTGATCACTGTTTAAACCTATTGGCCGCATCTTTTAAAATCACACAAACTGATCCAGACAATTTTAAAACTACTCTAGATGAGCATAAAAATGATGACCCGAGCGGCAACCAAAACCATAATTAAAACACAGCCGGTTCAACTACTTGGCTTACTCAGTGTTGTGTTGGGTATAACTTCTTTAACAACCACAGCACAAGCAGCAGATGCAACGCAAGAGCAGCAACAAATTGCCGACTGCCAGAAAATAACCAGCTATGCGCGGGCTGGGCAAAAAGCCTATAACGCCGGCCATTATGCCAAGGCACGTACCTCTTTTGAAGATCAGGCTGCATGGAGTCATGCCTGCCGGGTTTGGTTTCAGGGTGAGCAAACTGGTTTTTCTATTTCCGACAGTGCAGTTGCTACGGCGGACAATAATGTGGCAATGACTTATATCAAGCAAAAGGATTATCTCAAGGCCCGCGTATGGCTGATGATTAACCCGGATGATAAAAAATCACAATACAACCTGAACCTGATTAAAGCCGAGCTGGCCAAACTGGACACCTCTAGCCAAAGAAAAAGTCCGGTGGGTGAATACTGGCAATATGCGGGCAATGGCGCATGGAATGTGGTTGGGGTGAAGCAAAAAGGCAAGCAGTACGAGATTTCTTTTTCTGGCTTGTATATGGGCATGATGAGCATGTATTACGGCCCGAATATGGGCGAATTTACCACGCTGAGTCCCATTAACAATGGCCGCGCCGTGTGGCAAGAAAGCAAAACTGAAGGGCTGGCGGCTGGTGAAGGCTGCACGGTGGAAATGGCTTTTAAACCGGAACGTGTAACCTTAAAAACCACGCAAGGCGAATGTGGCTTTGGCCATAATGTGTTTGCCGATGGTGAGTTTTTAAGAATAAGTTTTTAAGGGCGAGTTATCACTATATGCCGGATGATTTGCATTAAGCCTTAGCTTATACGTACTTGTTTGAATAAAGATAATGGGTCATGGATAGAGATAAAAATTAGATGAAAGATAAGTTAAAACAGTTTTGGAATGAACCTGTTAACCGTTTTTGGTTAACTTGCGCTTTTGGAACCTTATTTGCTTTGTGCTTTGGTATCTATAGCTTTTTCGAAAAATCACTTAATCCAGTTATTTCTTTAGGGTTAATTAGTATTGCCCTAATCTTTGAAATACTTTTTCTCATTGCACTAATCATTAATACCTTGGCTGATACCACACGTGAATATTTAGAAGCATTTCAGGAAATTAATCGTGACTTGCGCTATGGATACTATCAGAAGAAAAACAGAGATAAAGATTACAAAGGCCCTAGCTGGAATGACGAAGAATTTTCAAAAATCACTGATTTAAAAGCGCGGGTTAATGAGTTTGTTAAAGCCAGTATTGAGTACCAACAAGTAGATTTTAAGGGTTGGAAAGAGCGGAATATTGATACTAATCTTGATAGTAGAAAGCAAACTATATCTCGAATTACAAAAATGTTTTTTGCCGCCATCTTTTCACTGCTTATTCTCTTTGCTCTACTTTACTGGCTGGAATTTAATGTCGCCAGAATAAAAAATTTACTAGAAAACTCTCGTAGCCCAGTTTTAGTAGCGTTAATTACAACTATTATTACCTCACCGATTATTTTTACGGTATGGGTATTTCGAGATAAAAATAACCGTGTACAAATTGCCAATGCCCGTAAAGATACTAATCTAAAAGATTTTCAAAAGCTCAGTGAATGGGCAAGCGGTTTTCATTTACCAGAACCCAAGCATGCTATCAGCACTAAAAATATGAGTAAAACTGGTAAAGATGGACAGGAAAACACAGAAGAAACCACAACCAGTCAGGAAGATTTTATTGCGCCAGATAACTCCAATAGTATTAGCCGTCGTCAAGGTGCCGAAGCGTTACAAGCCAGTGCGATTGCCCAGCTAGAAGCCTTTATGTTTGGCAAATATGGTGAGCAGTTTATGCAGCCTGCCTTTCTACTGATTCATTCGATTTGGGAGTCTATTATTACCCAACAGCAAGCTCGATATTCTGATGAAGAATTTAAGCACGTGCTAGAGCAACTGCATAAAAATCCAATTATTACTGCTTTAAATAAAGCCTTGACTGGTGCTGGAGGTAATCATTTAAGACTATTTGAAATTACTTTAGAAAATTTAAAATTTACTGGTTTAAGCGTAGAACAGTTTTCCGCAAAGAAAATAAATTTTTGTGGAATGACCTTATGCTATACAAACTTTTCACATTGTACCTTTACTTCGAGTAGATTTATTAAAAGTGATTTATCAGGCGCTTCTTTAACTTATACAAATTTCTTTAGTTCAGATATGCAGAAGATAATTTTCAATTTTTCTAAAATTAAAGAAGTGAAATTTTCTTTATGTGATATGTATAGTTCAGAGTTTATTAGTGCTGAGTTAATTAATACCGACTTTTCATCTTCAAATTTAGAATATGCAGATTTTTCACATGCAAAATTTAAAAATGTCACTTTTGATGGTGCAGACCTGAAAAATAGTAGTTTTATTGATAGTGAGATAAATGAAAAAGATATTACTACGATGTTTAATAAAACCAAAATTAATAGATATACGAGTTTTGATCATTTTTCACAGCATGCAAATGTTGTTTCTCCCTTACTTGAAAGAATACTTTTCCACGGTGCAATCTGGGACGATGATCCAAACTGGCTAGTTGGTAAAATTCAAGATAAAAATTTACTTGAAAAAATATTTAAAGATTGCGAAGAACGTCGGAAATATCAAAACTAATACCCAATAAAAAACGACCCCGAAAGGCCGTTTTTTTACTTTCACTTCTACTATTTAACGCTTTTTACCAAAACCCGGTGGTAATGGCATACTGCCGGGCATTCTACCCTGACCGCCGTCTGCACCCTCGCCACCGCCACCAAACAGCGGGCCTAAACCACCGCCACCGCCACCCTGCATTTCTTTCATGCCGCGCATCATCTTGGCAATGCCGCCGGGGCTGGAAAACTTCCGCATCATCTTGGCCATCTGGCTGTGCTGCTTGAGCAAGCGGTTGATGTCCTGAATTTCCATGCCACAACCGGCAGCAATACGGCGCTTGCGGCTCGGGTTGATAATATCCGGATTACGGCGCTCCTTAATGGTCATGGAGCGAATGATGGCTTCCATCTTGCCCACTTCTTTTTCCGGCTTGGCCTGTTCCAGCGCCTGCTGAATGCCACTGCCGCTCATGCCCGGCAACTTATCCAGAAAACCTGCCATACCGCCCATGTTTTTCATTTGTTCAAACTGGATCAGCATGTCTTCCAGGTTAAAGCGGCCGCCTTTTTGTAGTTTTTGCGCCATCTTTTCCGCTTTTTCGCGGTCAATCTTGCGTTCAACTTCTTCCACCAAGGAGAGCACGTCACCCATGCCCAGAATGCGCTGGGCAATCCGTTCAGGGTGGAATGGTTCCAGTGCATCCAGCTTCTCGCCCATGCCCAGAAACTTGATCGGCTTGCCGGTAATGGCACGCACCGACAGCGCTGCACCACCACGCGCATCACCGTCAGTTTTGGTCAGGATCACGCCAGTTAGCGGCAGCGCATCATTAAATGCCTTGGCGGTATTGGCGGCATCCTGCCCGGTCATGGAATCGACTACAAACAGGGTTTCGGTGGGGTTAATCGCCGCATGCAGCGCCTTGATTTCATCCATCATGGATTCATCAATGTGCAAACGCCCGGCAGTATCGACAATCAGCACATCAGCAAACTTGATCTTGGCCTGCTCAATGGCGCGCTGCACAATCACAATCGGGTTTTCATCTGCTGAAGAGGGAATAAAATCCACACCCACGTCATGCGATACACTGCGCAACTGTTCAATCGCTGCGGGACGGTACACGTCGGCTGATACGGTGACGACTTTTTTCTTTTGGCGGTCTTTTAAAAACTTGGCCAGCTTGCCAGCGGTGGTGGTTTTACCTGCACCCTGCAAACCCGCCAGCAAAATCACTACAGGTGGCTTGGCCGACAGGTTCAGGCTCTGGTTGGCCTCGCCCATCATTTCAGTGAGCTGGTCGTAGACAATCTTGACGAAAGCCTGACCGGGCGATAGCTGCTTTAAGACTTCCTGCCCCAGTGCTTCGGCTTTTACTTTTTCAATAAACTCACGGGTTACCGGCAATGCCACATCTGCTTCCAGCAGTGCCATGCGTACTTCCCGCAAGGTATCCTTGATGTTATCTTCGTTAAGCTGCCCGGTGCCTGTGACATTGCGCAGGCTTTGCGTCAAACGATCGGTTAAAGTATCAAACATTGCGAATTCCGCTTGTAACTTTGCAAAAAATATTGCCTAGAATAGAAAATTACCGCTCCAGATGCTATAGGATATTACACAGCAACAGACGGTTAAACAGGGTCGAATCGTTAATAATGAAAATCCAAACCATCAGAATCAGGGTTGAATGGCATGACTAGCCTGCCGGTGATTATAGCACTGCTTGCGACGGCTGCGTATGCCAGTACATTCTGGTATTTGCTGATTCATTTATTACAAAAAATACCACCTCACAAGCTGGTGACGCTGGTATTGCTGAGCCTTGGGCTGATCCTGCATGCCTCGGTGCTGTTTCCGGCGCTGATTACCCCAGCAGGTATCAATTACAATATTTTTAACCTGATTTCGCTCACCTGCTGGCTGATGCTGGCGTTTAGTTTTCTGTTTAGTACCTATCGGCCCATTTTAGGATTAAACCTGCTGGCAACGCCAGTGGCCTGTGTGGGCCTGCTCATTAGCGTGATCTGGCATGGGCCCTTTGTGTCGTTAAGTCAGGGCGGGTTGTGGCTGGATGTGCATATTTTCCTGTCACTGGCGGCGTATTGTGTGTTGTGGATGGCCAGCATTCAGGCCATTTTGCTGTGGGCACAAAACCGCGAGCTGAAACAAAAAACCGATAAACGCATCTGGGTGGCGCTGCTACCGCCACTGCAAACCATGGAAAAACTGCTGTTTGACATGATTGCACTGGGTTTTGGCCTGCTTACACTGGCGTTAAGTTTTGGGATTTTTACCATTGACAGCTTTTTTGCCCAGCATCTGGCGCACAAAACGGTATTTAGTATTTTGTCGTGGCTGGTGTTTGGCGCGCTATTGATTGGTCACTGGCGACTGGGCTGGCGCGGTCAGCGTGCAATCAGCTTTACCTTGTGGGGTTTTGGTTTGCTATTGGTGGGCTTTATTGGCAGCAAGCTGGTACTGGAACTGATCCTGCATATTCCAGCCTGATTTTATTGATTCAAACCCAGTGATGACCCAGATTTTATCACTGCTGAGCTGGCGCATACCATTTGTAATAACTGGCATAACACCCGGCAATAAACAGCAGGCAGCCAATAAGCCCGCCCAGCAAACTGGGATCAAACGCCATGCCCAGACAGGTAATAAAACACAGCACAAAGGCCGCAATGGGCACTACCGGGAAAAACGGCGCACGGTAGGTTAAGTCATGGAGCTGGCCACCTTGTGCCAGAAACTGCTTGCGAAAGCGGTAATGACTCAAGGCTACACTCATCCATACAATGACCATGGTAAACGCTGCAATCGACAGCAGGTGCGTATAAATAGTGGTTGCTGCAAACACGCTAGTCAGCAGCGATGCCAAGCCGCCAATCATGCTAAACATCAGTGCATTGAGTGGAATGCCGCGCCGGGTCAGCTTGCCAAAGGCCTTGGGCAGCATATTTTGCTGGGACAATGACCACATCATGCGTGAGGCGGCATACAAGCCGGAATTGGCCGTTGACAACAGCGCGGTAATAATCACAAAGTTCATGATATCAGCGGCATACGGAATGCCCATGCGCTCAAACACCAGTACAAACGGGCTTTTCGTCAGGCCAAGCTGCTCAAAGGGAATCAGCGCGGCAATAATAAAAATGGTGCCCACAAAAAAGATCAATAAGCGCAATAACGCAGCATTAATGGCCTTGGGAATGGTTTTGCCGGGATTATCTGTTTCTCCAGCAGCCACCCCAATTAGCTCCATACCGGAAAAAGCAAAATTAACTGCCAGCATGGTCACCAAAATAGGCATTAAACCATTGGGAAACCAGCCCTGTGCGGTCAGGTTATGCAGCAATGGCGCAGGCTGAAAACCGGGCATTACACCAAAAATGGCACAGCCACCCAGAATAATAAAAATTAAAACCGTGGCAACCTTGATAAAGGCCAGAAAAAATTCGGTTTCAGCAAAAACCCGGGTAGAAAACACATTGGACAGAAAAATAATCGCCGCAAACAGCGCGCACCATATCCACACCGACACCTGCGGAAACCAGTGCTGCATCAGGATGCCAGCCGCCGTAAATTCAGTGCCCAGCGTGGCTGTCCACGTTAGCCAGTACAGCCATGCAATCATATAACCCGTGGCGGGATTGATAAACCGCGTCGCATAGGTACTAAATGCGCCACTGTCCGGCACATGCACTGCCAGCTCACCCAGGCACAGCATCACCAGATAGGCAATTACCCCACCAATAAAATACGCCAGCATGGCACCCACCGGGCCGGTCTGGGCAATGACGCCGCCGGAATTTAAAAACAGGCCCGTCCCGATGGCACCGCCCAGCGATAGCATCACCAGATGACGGGTTTGCATACTGCGCTTGAGATGATTGGTCGACTGGTTTGGCGGAGAGCTTGCGGGTGTGGAGGAGTTCATGGATAAATTTACTGGAAATGGCCGGACAACAGGCCAGCGTCAGGATTGAGTAATGAGTGCAGTGCTTACACAACAGGAGGTGTTGATCTGGGCACAGGCAAATAGAAGCTGGCTATTCTAGGCGCTTGTCGGATTGAAATAAATGATTTTATACAGGCAAGTCATCTGTCAGGCCCTGCCCTCAATGCGCTTGCGGCTACTGAACTTGGTGCCGGATTCATGGGATTGTCATCACGCTAATGCAGACTAGCGCAAAACCATCTAAATAGTCTGGAAGCAACATGATGTTTAACAAGCAAAAAATGATTGGTGCAGTCATTGGTTCCATTTTGGCAACTACACTGGCTGGCTGTAATGATGACAACGACAATAGCAGTGACGCTCCTGCGGTAATTAACCCTACACCCAAAAAAGCGCTGGTATACGGCCATCGCGGTGCGGCGGGCTATTTACCCGACCACACGCTGCAAGGCTATAAAAAAGGCATGGAGCTGGGTGCCGATTTTGTTGAGCCGGATCTGGTAATGACCAAGGATGGCATACTGGTCTGCCGCCATGAACCCAATATTGGCGGCACCACCAATGTGGCGGCACATCCCGAATTTGCCAGCCGCAAAACCAGCAAAATGGTGGATGGTGTAATGGTGAAAGACGACTGGTTTGTGTCTGACTTTACCTTGTCCGAACTCAAAACCCTGCGCGCCATTCAGCCCATCCCGCAGGATCGCAGCACCGAATTTGACGGCCAGTTTGAAATCCCAACTTTTGAGGAAATGATTGCCACGGTACAGGCTGAAAATAAACGTTTGGGCAAAACTGTCGGCATTATTCCTGAAATCAAGCACTCTACGTTTCATGCCAGTATTTTTGGCCAGCATAAAATCGAAGATGAAGTGCTGCGTATTCTGGCTAAAAATGGCTACAACAAAAAAGAGTCGCCGGTCATTATCCAGTCGTTTGAAGTGAGCAACCTGAAATATTTAAACGGTAAAACTGATGTGCGGCTGGTACAGCTAATTGATGGGGCGGCCAATCTGGATGGGACAACCAAATATGTGATCCCGTATGATTTAGTAGCACAGGGTATTACTACTGAAAAACCACTCAATACCGCCGAGGGACTGGTGGCTGCTGCCAAATATGCCGATATTATTGGCCCATGGAAAAATTATATTGTGGGCGGTAAAGCGGTAGATAAAAACAATGATGGCAAGGCTGATGATGTCAACGGTGATGGGTTGGTTGATGAGCGTGACCGCACTTTAAGCGCACCAACGGATTTTATTAAACATGCACATGCGGCTGGCTTGCAAGTAGTACCTTACACGTTTCGCAATGAGCCGCGCCGTCTAGCCAGTGATTACAAGGGCGACCCCAAAGCCGAATATAAAAAGTTTTATGACTTGGGTGTCGATGGTGTATTTACCGATTTTGTAGATACTGCCGTGGCCGCGCGGGATGGAAAATAAGTTTTAAATGTAATAAAAGCAGCGTTTCGGCGCTGTTTTTATTATTCAATGTGAATTCTTTGTGTACTGGCAATTAGCATACCAAACTGGCTTTGGCTACCTTTTACCTTGAGATCAAATGAACCTTCTGGTAGCTGTTTATATAAGTCTTCGCTGATGCACATTGCACCACTCAATTGCTGGCCATCAATTAAAATTTTATAATAGCAAGTGCTACCCCTACCGGGGTATTGATCAAAGAGTTTTTTTGCGTGAGCAGTCAACTGTACTGGTTTTCCAAATATCTGTGTGATTGATTTTGGGACTGTCAGCATAATCAATATACTTAAAAGACCACCGAGTGCAAAAAAGAACACAACATGAACGAGCAATACAGCAGGCGTATACTCAGTGAGAAATTCAGAGAAATCCGGAATCGCCAGCCTGACTATGGTATAGCCTAATATCAAGGCAAGAATCAGGCTGGGAAATTTAGAGAATTCATACCAATATTCATGGGTTAAAAACGGCGCGGCGGCTGTAAATATTGTATATAACCATATCAGGATAAAGGGCGAAATAATGATAATTTGAATCATTAAAAACAATAAATTTAGACCTATACTTTTTTTCTTTTGCTTTAAATTTTTAATTTTTTTAGCCTTTTTTTTATTTTGAGTCGAGTGCGCGCTACGTTGTTGTTCAAAAATCATGGTTGTTCTACTACCTCAATAGATTGCACCAAAAATCCTAATTTGCTTTGTTTACCAATTAGTTTTGCCTTAAATTCAGTATCTGGATATTTATTATGGTTACTCTGTATTCTAAGTTCTTCATTATTTTCAAAATATAAAAATGCTTGATAACCTTTGTTAGTTTTGAATATATGCTTTTTTGCGGCTAAAACTAACTCTGTAGGTTGCCCTAATAATTTTGTATACAACGATGGCAGGGTTTTTAGCACTATTGGAAAACTTACCAAGCAACTCGCAATCAGTAGAAATAGTATAAAAAATAATAACTTTAAAAAACCGCTTGGGGTTTGACATAATTTTCCTGCCCAACGACTTATACCGATCATATGCAAATATAAAATACAAAGCACTATAGTCAGAAAAACAAGACCATACTCAAAGTTTTCTTGCCAAAAATCGTTTGTTATAAAATCGACAAGTAGCCCGCCAAATGCAGCAGAAGCAAAAACCACGAAAATAAATACTCCCGATCGTCTAACTTCTGCTTTAGTGAAAACGATTTCTGTATTGATATTTTTACTCATCATTTATCCTTTCACTCATTCATTACACGCCGCCACCGCAAAATAGGCCACAAACAGGCCCCAGCCAACAACGCACAAAAAGCAAAGTGAATGCTATAGCCCCAGTATTCTGCCAGCACCCCACTCACAATATGCACGCCGCCACCAGTTACCGCCAGCACTGACACCTGAAAGGTAAAGTCACTGCCCGCCTGTTGCTTGCGCGAATAATCCATAATCAGCGTGAGCATGGCGACCAATGCCATGGCCCCAGCCAGATGTTCAATGGCATTCACCGCATACACCTGCCACGCCACCATTGAGTGGCCATGCTCAAATTGCCAGGCCAACGCGGCATATAGCATAAAACTAAAAATTTGAAATAAATGAAACCACCACAGTGCTGTACTGCGTGCCATATGCTTCATCCACCATGCGGCCAGCAGCGCACCAATCACCGAAGCTACCGAACCCAGCATGCTGGCCATCAGGCCAATATCGGCCAGACTAAAGCCCATGTCTACCATCATTGGCTTGACCATGGCACCACTTAAACTATCGCCCAGCTTAAAGGTCAGTAACACCAGCAACCATGCCCGCATGTGCGGGTTACGCCAGAAATAGGCAAATTCAATGATAAAAAACTTTCGCCATTTTTTTAACTCAAAGGCAGGCTCATGAGCGGCGTGCACCACATCAGCCTGCACCTGCTGTGGCTGACTTTGCGGCTTAAATACTTTAGTTTCTTTAAACAATAAAATTGGCAAACTGTTGAGCAATACAAACCCGGTGAGCAGCAGAAACACCAGTTGCCACGACCATACGTCCAGCAACAGCAATACCGCACCACCGCCAAAGATAAAACCCAGCCGCGAACCCAGCACCTGTACCGCATTGCCCCAACGCTGCTGCTGTTTGTGTAGCAAGCGCACAGCAAGGCCATCGGTGGCAATGTCCTGAGTGGCACCCATCAGGTTAATTAAAAAAAGGACAATAAAAAAACTGAGCAAAATAACCGGACTGGCCAGTTGGGTGGGTTCTAAAAAACTAATCACCACCAGCAAAAGCAGGGTTAAACACTGGGTTGGAATAATCCAGCTACGGCTTTGCCCCCACTGTGGCGAAAAATAGCGGTCTACCACGGGCGCCCACAAAAACTTGAGTGCCCACGGTGCCATGAGTAAGCCAAAACCGCCAATCGCCGCCAGTGATACATTGTTTTTACGCAAGATGGCAGGCAATGCCTGAGTCAAAAAACCAATCGGCAAACCCTGTGCCAGATACAGGCTAAGCAGCAGGCCAATGCTATAGACAGGCAAGCGTTGTACAGAATCAGGACTTGGGCCTTGCTGGGACGGGGCTAACAAAACGGCATGCATCCAGTAGTTGATTGCGCTGATTATGCCGTTTGTACTGCCAAATTACGATGACAGCGCTTGCAAAAGCTTGCGCACTATCCATTTTATACCCATGCACTGAATCAGGTTTTTCTAAGCTGTGGCCTAGCGCGACTTTAATAGTGTAGCTGGGCAGTTTTAGCGGCCATGCAACGCCACCTGTGCCCGCAAGTGTTTAACTTCATCCAGCAAGTCCAGCATTAGTGCCACGGCGGCCAGACTGGCATCAAAATCACGCTGCAAACGCCATGCCCGTCGCGCACGAACCAGTTCCTCACCCACAAATTGCCAGTGTTCCGGCATAGTGTCGTTTTTTTCCAGAATGCTATGCTCAACCAGTGCAATCACCCAGTCATGTGGCTGGCCACAGGCACGGGCAAAATCGTTCAGGCTTAAACATGCACTGCTGTCCACCACGGTGCAATCCAGTTGCTCCTGATCCAGTGCAATATCACGGATAATTAGCTGTCGCATATTGTTCTCCCAAATTTTTCTTTAAGCGATGAGGTTGTTCGACTCATCAGGCACGTGGATTAAATGCCATGCTTTCGGCCATTTGCCGATAAAGCGCTTTGGCTGCATCACTATTGGCAGGTGGCAGCACCACTTGCAAAATCAGGTACAGGTTGCCCGGTTGTTTGGCTGGAATCCCTTTGCCTTTTAGGCGCAACTGGCGTCCGCTTTGTAAGCCTTCAGGAAGTTTTACATCCACTACACCTGCCGGCGTACTTACCTGAATGGTTTCACCCAGTGCGGCCTCCCAGGGTGCTACAGGCACTGTCAGGTATACGTCACCGCCTTCCACGCGCAACTGCTCAGTGTTGCGATACTGGATCTCGATGTACAGGTCACCATTTTGCCCACCATTAAACCCGGCCTGTCCCTGTCCAGAGAGCCGGATTTGCTGACCCGGTTTCATCCCTTTAGGGATTTTAACCTGTAGGGTTTTGCGCTGGATTTCCTGCTGGCCACTGGCATTAATCACTGGCATTTGCAGGGTAAGCTGCTGGGTTGCACCTTCATAGGCAACCCGCACATCCACTTCAATACTGGCATGCTGGTCTTCGCCACGGTAATCCTGTTGATAATTGCCTTGCTGATAGCCGCCCTGTGCACGCGTCCCACCAAAACCAGCCCCAAACTGACCAAACAGGTCTTCAAAACCACCAAAACCCCCTGCCCCTGTACTGCCAAAACCCTGACCAAAATGGCGGCGTAAATCCTCTTCAGTAAACTGCTGGCCTGTACCTTCCTGCCCGCGATAATACTGGTACTGGTTGCCTGCGCCACCTGCACTGCCGCCCGCAAAGCCCTGCGGATGATCGAGCATCTGGTCATAGTCGCTACGCTTGGCAGCATCAGTCAGGGTTTCATAGGCCAGATTAATCTGCTGCATCTTGTCGGCAGCATCCGCTTCTTTGCTGACATCCGGGTGATACTTGCGCACCAGCTTGCGGTAACTTTTTTTAATCTCATCTGTACTGGCGCTACGTTGCAGGCCCAGTAGTTCGTAATAATTTTTATCCATGGATACGCCTCAATATCTAATGTTTAGCTGTCAATAACATCGGGGTACTGCATTGATTTTAAAGACCCATCAAAAAGTTATGCGCTGTTTTTGTATAAGAAAGTATGCCACTGCCCGCAGCAATACGGTTATCACCTGCTCCTGATTACAGAACCTAACGACTTGTCACTCATAATCCCATTCAGCCTTCCTGATTTAACAGGTAAATTAATGGATTAGGCTCAAGCACCAGTTTTTGAAATTTTGGCACTTTACAACTAAAGATAAAGTCAACAACGGTTCAATTCTTCGCGGACAGGTAAACAGGCAGGTAATGATATGGCGCATGCAATGATCGATCTGGGACAAGGTTTCTGGAATATTCGCGGGGCGTTCCGGATTGGCGGCCTGATTGACGTGGGAACCCATTGCTCACTGCTACAACTGGATACAGACCGCTTTATTTTTCTGGATAGTTACGAACTCAGCGGTGAAGTACGTGAACAGGTCATGGCATTAACCCGTCAGGGACAGGCGGTTGAAGCGATTTTAAACCTGCATCCGTTTCATACCCTGCACTGTGAAGCCATGGCGCGCGATTTTCCGCAGGCAACCCTGTATGGCTCGGCACGCCATCAGCAACAATTGCCCCAGTTGCCGTGGTCACCGGATCGGATTGAAAGTGATGCAGTGGCTGCACGTTATCCAGAGCTTGAGTTTTCAATAACTCAGGGTATTGAGTACATTTCAGCCAAACCCGGGGTACATGCTGGTTCATTACTGGCTTATCATCCGGCCAGCAAAAGCCTACATGTCGATGATACTTTTGCCGCACCGCCACAAGGGGGATTGCTGGAAAAATTTCTGCCTGAAATTTTTATCAGCCCTGCCACACGCTGGGCCTTAAAACCAGAAGCCAGTGCCGCAGCTATTTATTGCGACTGGGTGACGCATCTGGCCAATCAATGGCAGGACACCCAGAATTTTTGTGCAGCACATTCGGATCTGGTGCAATTTAAGGCGGGGGAATTTAAGCCTGCCTTACTGGCTGCCCTTGAGCGTGCCCGGCCCAAGCTATTATCCAATTAAAGCTACTATTGAAGTAAAGCTAGAGTCATATAAAAAACAGGCAAGCCATTACCTATGGCTCGATGCCTCTTAAATCTGAATTTCTCAAAACGATAAGCCATAATCTCCATAGGCAGTTTGTATTCAACCAAAGAATAACGAATATCATGAAATCAAGCTTATGCTGCCTTAAACGACGTGCTAAAAATACTCAATAATATTTCCTTGGCACCATACATTCAGAGAACATTTGCCATGAACAATCAATTTGACTCAGCCCATTCTTACCCAATAAAAACCCGGCAATTTTTACAGCAACTGGGTATCCGGCATCCTATTCTTTTGGCACCCATGGCAGGCACCAGTACACCTGAACTTGCAGCCGCAGTGAGCAATGCTGGCGGACTGGGTTCACTGGGACTGGCCAATGCCACGGCAGAATTAGCCCGGCAAGCCATTCAGCAAACCCGCCAACTGACCAGCAAGCCATTTAACTGCAACTTTTTTTGCCATCAGCCCCCACAGCAGGATTTGGCCACCGAGCAAGTCTGGCTTGAGTATATGTGTCCGTATTTTCAGGCATTCGGTGCCCTTCCACCAAAAACCCTAAAACCGGTGAATTTTAGCCTGATTGACAACCAGCCTATTGTGGACATGCTGCTGCAAGAAAAACCAGCCGTGGTGAGCTTTCACTTTGGCATTCCCATGCCGGATGTCATTAGGCAGCTTCAGCAGGCAGGTATTATTTTGCTGGCCAGTGCCACCAGTCTGGCTGAAGCCAAAATCATTGAAGCGGCTGGAATAAATGCCATCGTGGCGCAAGGTATAGAAGCTGGCGGGCATCGGGGAATTTTTAACCGGGATATTGATCCGGCAATTGGTACGCATGATCTGGTACGCCTGTTTACAGCTCATACCAGCCTGCCCATCATTGCAGCAGGCGGTATTATGGATGGTCATGACATTCAGTATGTACTGGAACTTGGTGCCTGTGCCGCCCAGCTGGGCACGGCCTTTGTCATTTGTGATGAATCTGCCGCCGATCCGGTATATCGCCAGCGCCTGCAAGACCCTGCTTTTCAGGCCACCCATATTACTGCCAGTATTTCCGGGCGGCCCGCACGTGGCTTGATGAGCGCATGGCACACGCAGGTAGACCAGCCGGAGCGTCCGGCCTTAAGCAGTTACTCCTATCTGTATGACTTGGCCAAGCAGTTAAATGCACTGGCCAGCCAGCAGGGCAACCATGACTTTTCCGCCTACTGGGCAGGTAGCAACGTAGCACGCATTCGTAGGCTGAATGCCACTGAACTGATGCATACCCTGATAGACGAGCTGCATCAGGCTAAGACCAAGCCATCAGCTTATCCCTAGAATAAACAGCAGGCTTAGTAAATGGCTGCAGTAATCACAATCTCCAGCTTCCAGTCCGGATTGGCAAGCTGGGCCTGCACCGTTGCGCGCGGCGGTGGATTGCGTGGTGATACCCACGCGCGCCACGCCTGATTAAACCCATCATAATCGGCCATACTGGCCAGAAAAATCTGACAGGACAGAATCCGGTGCTTGTCGGAACCAGCTTCTGTTAATAGCGCATCAATCTGTGCAAAGACTTCCTGTGCCTGTACCCCAATATCACTACCCTGTTCATCTGCGCTATGCCGGGGCACTTGTCCAGCCAGATACACCACATCCCGATAGATGGTCACATCGCAATAGCATTTGCCCACATGTAGCCGCTTGATCTCTGACATTTCTCATTCCTTGATTATTCAGTTGATATGCAATCCACTGCCTATAAATTAGGCCTGATAGCATGCATATTGCAAGCGCTGGATAAGAAAACCATACATCAAGCTATTTGTTGATGTGATGCGATGTCCAAAGGTTAAATATTCAAACGCAGAGCAAATTTTTAAAGATGCTCAAGATAGCTAAATGATATAAAACTTATTCCTTTTTTGTGAAGCAAGTAAATTGTTCTTTCAAGATACCAACTTATATTTGTAATACTGGAATCTGCGATGAGTTGTCTATTTATACTAGGTGATATTTGCACTCCATCATTAATGGAAAATATAAACTCTCCACCTACTTGTGTATCTTTCCACGTCATTACAATTCCAATGTTTTCTTTTAGCCCGTACTTTTTCTGGAAAATCTGAAATAAAGTGTCCTGATCTAGCGTGTCACTTTGCCAGTTATAATTATCAGCATCATGAACAGGTAAATATGTTTGCTGATTATTATAATCATTGAACGTCCATCCAATAGCAATAAGCTGTTTTATCAAATCCAATTGCATTATTGCTGATGTAAATTCAATATCTAATTGTGCATGAATAGCCATTTCGCACCTCCATTTTCTGTTTTTTTTATTAAAATAGCTATTTCCCATCAACTATTAAGCAATAAAAATTATTTATCAAAGTAAAAATGAGGCCATCTTAAAATACTTTAAGTGACCTCTATTTAGTCTATAAAAAGTGTTTAATCAAATACTATTGTTTTATTACCATGCACAATCACACGGTCTTCCAGATGCCAGCGCACGGCACGGGCCAGCACATTGCGCTCGACATCCTCGCCCAGTTCACGCAAGTCTGCCACGCTATAGCGATGGCTCACGCGCTCGACATCCTGTTCAATAATTGGTCCCTGATCCAGCTCTGCCGTCACATAGTGCGCTGTGGCGCCAATCAGCTTAACGCCTTTATCATAGGCCTGACGGTATGGATCTGCCCCCACAAACGCCGGCAGGAAGGAATGGTGAATATTAATCACCTTCATCGGCCATTTTTCCACAAAGTCACTGCTTAAAATCTGCATGTAGCGTGCCAGCACCAGCAGATCATTACCTGCCATGATTTCATGAATCTGGGCTTCGGCTTCAGCCTTGGTATCCTTGGTCACCTTGATCACGGTAAAGGGAATGCCAAAGCCTTCTACCGCATCGCGCAGGTCTTCATGGTTGCTCACCACATGGGTAATTTCGCACGGCAACAGGCCACGCGCATGCCGCCACAGCAGCTCCAGCATGGCATGGTCATACTTGGACACCAGAATGCCCACTTTTTTGATGTCACTGACTGCGCTGAGCTGCCAAGTCATCTCATACCGTCCGGCCACAGTATCGGCAAAGGACTGACTTAAACTTTCACGGCGGGCTGCCAGCTGGTTGACTTCAAACTCAACCCGCATAAAGTAAGTGCCGCCCTGTGCTTCCGTGGCGTACTGATCCAGTGCGGTAATATTGGCGCCCTGATGATACAAAAACCCGGATACTGCCTGAACGATACCAGAGCGGTCAGCACAAGTAATCAGAAGGCGCGCGGTATTGGCCGTGGTCATGTTAAAAATCCCATCTGTATTTTAAGTCAATTCAAGCAAACAAAAAGAGCAGGCATTCTAGCTGCTTTTAGGCAGGGCTTAAATATTTTTATTCAGCCCTGCGCTGCGGTTATTGCGGCATTGCTGGGCCGGATTTATTTTCATTTAGCTACTGGTCACTAATCCATCACGACAGCAATTTATTGTCGGTGCTATTAGCCGTTGTGTTGCCAATCCCATGGGCTGACAGGCTTTCAAACAGCTCGGACTTGCCAATATTGGTCAGCAAGGTGTCGTAGGCCTGACGGCTATCGCCAATCAGGTATGGGCCTTCCAGAAACACCATCTGGCGTAAACCCTGCCAGATCCAGCGCTCATCCATCACGCCAGCATGCGAAATATGCCCTGACATGTATAAAAAGTTGGTCCAGTTGGTCAGCACAATCCAGATATTGATAATCAGTGCCTCAATTTCGGACGGCTCAATTTTCATCAGTCCGGCATCCACAAAGCCCTGATAAATCTGCTTGCCCTTTTGCATCACCTGCCCGGCAAAGTTTGGATACATTTGCTTGAAGTCCTCATTGGAATCCATCAGGTGATGAATATCGCGATGCAAAAAGCGGTACTTCCACAACTGCTGGCTTAAGGACTGAAAATACTGGATCTTGTCAGCGACGGTGAGCGGACGGTCTGTTGGCAGACTCAGCAGATCAATCGTCTCAGTCTGGTACGTGTCCATTAACTCCTTAATAATCTCGGTTTTATTCCTGAAATGATAATACAGATTGCCAGGGCTAATCCCCATTTCAGCAGCAATATGATTGGTCGTAACCACACGTTCACCACGTTGGTTAAACAGCGCCAAACTGATCTGTAAAATCCGGTCTCGTGTCTTTAATGGCTTCAAAATAGCTCATCCTGATTGCAATTGAATAACCTTTAAACCTGACGGTTCATCAAAAACCTATTGACACTTTAGAGCAATTACTCTAAAAATCAACGTATCTTAAATAAAATCTGGCCTCATGTCCTATTATGAATAGCTTGTCATCTCCTGTCAGCGTACAAAGCACATTGCCACTCGAAATTCAACGCATGCATGATGCACTGGCAGCCCAAAAAACTGCTTACTCACAAAATCCGGTGCCGTCTGCACATGAGCGCATTGAGCGTATTGCCCGCCTGCGCCGTACGCTGGTGAAGTATCAGGATGAAATTGCCAGTGCCATTTCCGAGGATTTCGGCAATCGCTCTATTCATGAAACCAAAATTGGCGAAATCATGACCTGCCTTGAGCAGTGTACCTATTACAGCAAGCACCTGACCAGCTGGATGAAACCATCCAAGCGTCATGTGTCTGCCATTCACCAGCCAGCCAAAGCCTGGGTACAATACCAGCCACTGGGGGTGATTGGTATCATGGCACCCTGGAATTATCCGCTGCTGCTGTCGGTTGGCCCACTGATTTGCGCACTGGCTGCCGGTAATCATGCCATGCTCAAAATCTCCAGCTCGTCCAAAAGCTTTGGCAAGGTACTGGAGCGCGCGCTGGCTGAAGTATTCCCCAATGATCTGGTCACTGTCATCAATGGCGGCGGCCCGATTTCCGATGCATTCTGCCGCCTGCCGTTTGATGAAATCGTATTTACCGGTTCCATCCCGGTGGGCAAAACCGTCATGGCAGCCGCTGCTGAAAATCTGGTACCAGTCATTCTGGAGCTGGGCGGCAAGTCACCGGCCATTGTGCATCCATCCATGTCGCTTAAAGATGCTGCCGAGCGTATTTCTGCGGGCAAGTTCTGGAATGCCGGCCAAACCTGTGTGGCACCGGATTATGTATTCCTGCCACGCGGCCGCACCCGTGAGTTTGTGGCCCATATGCGCCATTTTGCCACCAGCATGTACCCAACCCTGCGTAACAACCCGGATTACACCAGCATCATCAATGACAAGCAGTATAATCGTATTCAGGGCTATCTGGACGATGCCCGTGAGCAGGGTGCCGAGTTTTTTGAATTCAACCCGGCCAACGAAGAGTTAAGCAGCGTGCGCAAGATTGCCCCAACGCTGGTGGCCAATGTAACGCCTGATATGGCATTGTGCCAGCAGGAAATCTTTGGCCCGGTACTGCCGATTATCGAATATGACGACATTGACGAAACCATTAGTTACATCAATGCGCGCCAGCGTCCATTAGCGCTGTATTATTTTGATTATGATGCTGACCGTGCCGAGTACATGGCGCGCCGCACCCATTCTGGCCATTTTGGTATTAATCAGGTGCTCACCCACGTGGCACAGGATGACCTGCCGTTTGGTGGCGTTGGTGCATCAGGCATGGGCAAGTACCATGGCGAGGAAGGCTTTTACAACATGAGCCATGCACGCTCTGTAATGGTTAAGCCACGTTTTTATGCCCTGAAAATGATTTTGCCGCCGTTTGGCAAGCCAATTCATAAAATCCTGTTCAAGACCATGCTGCGCTAAATGAACGCGTAGTCGGGTCAATACAATTAAAAGTGCTTTTTCTAGCCATTTGACTTGTGTTTGGGGCGTTTTTTTGGTATAAAACGCCCCTTGAATTTAATCAACCACTTTTTTGATATGAAAGGCCGTTAACATTGTGGCCTGATCAATGGAGTTTACCATGTCTAAGGTTTGCCAAGTTACCGGCAAGCGTCCAGTCGTTGGCAACAACGTCTCGCACGCCAACAACAAAACCAAACGCCGGTTCGAGCCGAACCTGCATCACCACCGTTTCTGGTTAGAAAGCGAAAAGCGTTTTGTACGCCTACGCCTGACCACTAAAGGTATGCGTATTATCGACAAATTGGGCATTGAAAAGGTTATTGCTGACCTGCGTGCTCAAGGTCAAAAGATCTAAGGAGCCCTGGTCATGCGCGATAAGATTCGTCTCGTGTCTACTGCTGGTACTGGTTATTTTTACACTACCACCAAAAACAAACGTACTATGCCTGAGAAAATGGAGATCAAAAAATTTGATCCGAAGATTCGTCAGCACGTTATTTTCAAAGAAGCCAAAATCAAGTAATCTGGTTTTAGCATCAAAAAGAACGGTTCAATATTGAGCCGTTTTTTTTTACATTTTTTTCGGGTAATTTCCGCGACTTTGCTACAATTCCTGCATTCATTCATTACTATCTAAAAGTATCACTGACTAATAACGCTGTAACTTAAATTTATTACCCTTTTTGAATGTCCTTAAGCCATTTTGCTGGCTGTCTTTTTTGGGAGAAACTGGTGCCGCATGAAGTTGATCTAATTATTTTACTGGCCGTCGGCTTTGGTACGGCACTGGTATTTGGCTATCTGGCGGCACGCCTGCGCCTGCCACCCTTAATTGGCTATTTAATTGCCGGTATTATTATTAGCCCTAATACGCCCGGTGTGGTGGGTGATATTGCGCTGGCCAACCAGCTTGCTGAACTGGGCGTCATGTTCCTGATGTTTGGCGTTGGCATGCACTTTTCACTGTCAGATTTACTGGCGGTACGCCGGATTGCCCTGCCCGGTGCCATGCTGCAAATTGCAGTGGCAACCCTGATGGGCATTGGCCTGACCATGTGGTGGGGCTGGAGCTTTGGTGCGGCACTGGTATTTGGCCTGAGCCTGTCATGTGCCAGCACGGTAGTATTGCTGCGGGCGCTGGGCGACCGTGGCCTGCTGGATTCGGTCAATGGCAAAATTGCGGTAGGCTGGCTGCTGGTTGAAGACCTGGTGATGGTACTGGTGCTGGTATTGCTGCCTGCAACTGCAACCCTGCTGGGTGGCGAAGCCCCGGTGCAGGAAGGCCATACTGCTGCCGACCAGAATATCTGGCTTACCCTGCTGTTAACCCTGCTCAAGGTTTCAGCTTTTATTGCCTTTATGCTGATTGTCGGCAAGCGGCTCATCCCCAAAATTATGCTACTGGTGGCGCGGATTGGTTCGCGGGAGCTGTTTACCTTAACCGTGGTGGCCTCAGCCGTCAGCATTGCTTATGGCTCGTATGTGCTGTTTGGCGTGTCGATGGCGCTGGGTGCTTTCTTTGCCGGTATGGTGGTGAAGGAGTCAGACTTTAGCCATCGCGCTGAAGAAGAAACCCTGCCCTTGCGTGAAATCTTTTCTGTGTTGTTTTTTGTCTCGGTTGGCATGCTGTTCAACCCCAGCATTATCGTGGAACAGCCCTTACAGATTCTGGCAGTAGTTGCCATTATTATGCTGGGTAAAACGCTGGCGGCCATGGCGCTGGTGCTGTTTTTCCGTTACCCGCTAAACACAGCCCTTACCGTTGGGGCCAGTCTGGCGCAAATTGGCGAGTTTTCCTTTATTCTGGCCACACTGGGGCTGTCCCTCAAACTGATTACCCCTGAAGCACAAAACCTGATTCTGGCCGGCGCGCTGATTTCTATTACCCTAAATGCCTTTATGTTTACTGCCATTGAACCAGTACAGCGCTGGATACGCGCTCGCTCGCATCTGGCTCGCTTGCTAGAACGCAGTGGCGATCCGCTGGCCATGCTGCCGGATGAAGTTGACCAGTCCTACCTGAAAAATCAGGTGGTGATGGTGGGGTATGGCGAAGTGGGCCGCCGCATTGCCAAGTCCTTGCAGGAACAAAATATCCGCGTGGTAATTGCCGAAGAAAACCGGGAGATTGTAGAAAACCTGCGTAACAAAGGCATTGCAGCGGTGTCGGGTAATGCCACTGAGCCTGCGGTACTGATTCAGGCGCATATCATGCATGCGCGGATGCTGGTGGTATCCCCCATGGATATTTTGTATGTGCGGCGCATGGCAGAAATTGCACGCCAGCTTAATCCGGATATTGAAATTATGCTGTGTGCCGAAAACATTGAAGAAGCCCGAGTGCTGGAGCAGGAAAACATTGGCCGTGTGTACTATGCCAAAACTGAAATGGCCAGCAATATGACCCATCATATTCTGGTGCAAATGGGGTTTGATGAACGTGAACCTGCGTCAAAAGCGGCGCATTAATACTTCGCGCTGGCCAGTACCACTGTGCTTACAAACCAGCATGATGTTGAACCGTGGCGTTAAACAATTGTTCTAAAACAAGATAAAAAAAGAGCGCTACCCTTGGCAAGTAGCGCTCTTTTTTCTTAAAAACTTGCTGATTACTTAAAAGCTGATTACTAAAAAAGCGTGTCAATTTTTAGCAGGACACTGAAACAGTCGGCTTTTAACAACTGCACAATGACAAAAGCAGGTGCATGAACGCTTAAGCCCATTAGCTATAGTGTGCAGGCTCGACATCAAACACTTCAGCATGCCAGCGCGCAGACTGTTGTTCCATCATCATGTAGATGGCAGACTGAATCATATGCTGCCCCAGTGCCTGTGCATTGTCACCCAATACAGCCTGTACCTGATCAGAAAACTTGATGCTCACCAGTGGCTCACTGTCGCTACCAGAAGGACGCAATACCAGCTCACCGTTGGCCTGTTGCACCAGTTCCAACACGGTTTCGGTTGATTTCAGTAATTCTTTGATTTTTTCAATTGAAGCCATTGTCTTCTCCACCAATCCTACAGTCGCGATCAGCTATCGCGCTGGTGCGAAACGCCATCAAATAGGCTTCAGGCAATCAGATTGCTACTAAATAATGACAACCCTGAAAACAAATTTGATATCTTTACTTCAATTAAAATGCGATCAATGACAGCTTTTTTCAAGGGCAATACCGGCCTTTTTATAAAAAAATGGCTAAAACTCTACCATTTCATCACGAAAACCTTCAATGAGTTGCAATAACTCACGATGCCACTCGCGCAAGATCTGCACATCCGGCAGCCACGCCTGCGGGCTTTGGGTTACCTTGATAATCAGCATGGAGGAACTTTCTTCTTCCGGCGCGGGTGCCGGAGGTTCCGGGGCATACTGGCAAAAGGCATAGGCACGGTTGAGTTCAGCCAGAAAACCTTGCTGCGACAATTGCTCCAGAATGCTGACTTCGGGTGACACTTGCTCACGTGCCGCCATTTTTTCCTTGATACTCTTTAGGGTTGGTCGTGGATCATCAAGGCGATAATAGCGGGCCAGTTCCTGCAAAAAAGCCAGTACGGCACCCTGCAAATGAAACACGGCAGATTCCCGCGCACCCTGTGCCTGCTGTACTTTATCCGTTTGCTCCGCCTGCTGGCAGGCCAGCCGGGCAAAATACAGTTTCTGGTTGGTACGGTCAGCATGGTAACGGGCAACACGTGACATGATTTTTCTCGGGGCTAAATTGGCTATAATCATTTTATTATACCGTGACTATCAGTGCTTTTTATTTTTGGCCGGTATTCAATTGTTGATATTTTAGGTTGTTGGTATTTTAGGAAATTAAGCATGCAAACCCGTTTAACCACGCTTCTGGGCATCCAGTACCCCCTTGTTTTATCAGGCATGAGCTGGATTTCCACACCAGAGCTGGTGGCGGCAGTCAGCAATGCCGGTGGCTTGGGCATGCTGGCTTTAGGCCCATTAAGCCCTGAGGAAACCCGGGTCGCTATTTTGAAAATCCGCAGCCTGACGGATAAGCCTTTTGGTGTGGGTTGTACCCTGCTCATGCCCGGCGCCAAGGAAAATGCCGAAGTCGCGCTGGAATTACAGGTGCCCGTCATTAATTTTTCACTGGGTAAGGGTGACTGGCTGATTGAGCGCTGCCATGCTTACGGCGGCAAGGTCATTGCCACGGTTACCACGGCCAAGCATGCGCTGGCGGCTGAAGCACAGGGCGCAGATGCCATCATGGCCACGGGTCACGAGGCCGCCGCCCATGGTGGCGATGTGACTTCACTGGTACTGGTGCCGGCACTGGTAGATGCGGTTAAAGTCCCGGTAATTGCTTGTGGCGGTTTTGCCGATGGACGCGGTTTGCTGGCTGCCTTGGCGCTGGGTGCATCCGGCATTGCCATGGGTTCACGCTTTGCCACCTGTTTTGAAAGTCCGGTACACCAGCACACCAAGCAGGCGGTGCTGGACAAGGACCAGCATGCCACCATTTATTCATCCAACTTCGATGGCCTGCCTGCGCGTTACATGCAAACTGCCACAGCCCAGCGCCTGACACGCAAGCCCATGAATTTTTTTGTAGCGGCGTGGCAAGCCATGCTGGCAGCACGACAGCTTAATATTTCCTTATGGAAAATTATGGCGGGGCTGGTAGTTGAACCGACCAAGGTTCGCTTGCTGGCCTGCTTTGGGGCAGCTACGCCACGGCTTAAAGCAGCAACTGAACAGGGCGACCTGAAAACTGGTATGCAATTTATTGGCCAGTCGCAAGGCCTGATCCACGACATCCCTACCGCGCACATGCTGGTTGAACGCATTATTGACGAAGCCCGCCAGCAAAGCCGTCAGGTCAATCAGGTTCTGGCGGGTTCTATCACCACCCACTGATGCAACCGATTAAAGCAACCGATTGGTTTTTAGTGGTGATTAAGATTCACTGCTCATTACGCTGAAATTTAAGCACAACCTTTAAGCCCGGCAGGATCAGGTAAAAACTAATTTTGCCTGACCCTGTTTTGGCTGAATGGTTCTTTTATTCGCCAGAGGTTTTTACACGGCTAAAAATCATGAGTATTGTTACAATTTTTACCTGCCGACTAGAAAAGCTCACAATTTAAACAAAAACGCATAACTATAAATTTATCAAAATATTGCATGATCAAAGGGTACGACCAACACAACAAGCATGCACAACAAGATTGTCTGTTTAATTTCTGGCGCGCTACCTGAACCTGTGGCGCTTGACAAAAAATCTGACAAAAGCAGGGTTGGCCAGCATCGCACAATGGCAATTTGGCCGCCTGCAACTGGAGAATAACAAATGGCGATTAATCCGATTGACCTGCTTAGAGAGCAGGTTACCCCGCAAGTGATTCAGCCTGATCCGCTGACCGATGCCAGTCACCACCAATTCAACAGCAAGTCTGCCTTGCTGGATCAGTTTTATCCTATCCTGCTGGGGGTTTTTGCCTATCACCCCGATGCGTTTAATTTTGCACTGCAACATCCAAACGCCCTGTTTTCCGATATTTTTCCCCAGCAAATCGCCAATGCGTCTTTTAACCAGTTGCTGGAAGAATTCTCAAGGCACCACAATTTACCAGTAGACACCATTACCCCGTTGCTGGATCGGGCAGTGCCGCTCAGCGCGCAGGCCTTGCAGGATGATATTGCCCCAGCCAATGTGTTTGATTATTTGCAGACTTACCTCCCCATTATTGTTAGCAGTATTCCGGCATGGTCCATTGCAGTTCTGGGTAGTCTGGGACTGGCGGGCCTGTTTAAGCCAGAAGCTGATATTCCGGCTGTAGCGCCTGTTTCTGAAATTGAAACCGCACACCACATGCCCGTTGAAACCGGTGCCAAAACCTTCCGTGACCAGTTGCCATGGTGGCTTGGACTGGCAGCACTATTATTGCTGGCATTGCTGTTGCTGCGCGCCTGCCAGCGGGAAGAAGTTCCGCCACCTGTAACGACTACAACCACAACGACACCTGTTAATGCTAGCAATAGTGCTTATCCGGCCAGCATTAACCTGACTGTGGGCAGTAGCAATAACCTGCTGGCCTGTAATGCCAGTGTTGGGGATGCTGGGTTAAACAGTATGCTCAACACTGCAATTGGCAATGTGTTTGGCAGTCAGTATTCTTGTAATACACTGGTAAATCCGGCCTATAGCAGCACGCTGCCAGCACAGGACAAAATGCAAACCATTTTAAATCTGGTTAAGCCCTACCCCAATGCCAGCCTGACCTGGACAGGCAATCAACTGGTGATTAATGCACCGGATACGGCCACCATTAACCAATTGGTTGACCAGATCAAGGGCATTGCACCTGAACTTGGCGTGGCTGCCATCAGCCCACTGGATATTGACCAGTCAGTTAATAGCAGTATTGAAGCGGCACGTAGTGCTTTAAATAGCTTGCCCAATCCAGCACAGGCCGAAGATGTGGCCCGTGCCCTCAACCTGCAAATTATTAACTTTGCCAGTGATTCTGCGGTTATTCCTGCTCCCAACAAGGCTATTTTGGATATTGCCGCCAACCTGATGAAGCAGGCACCGGATATTGCCTTAATGGTTGAAGGCTATACCGACTCAACCGGGGATGCGGTTTATAACAAGCGTCTGTCCGAACAACGCGCGCGTGCCGTGCTGGATTATCTGGTCAGTCAGGGTGTGGCTGCCAGCAAGCTGAGTGCAACCGGTTATGGCCCGGAAAATCCAGTGGCCGACAATGTGACCGAGCAAGGCAAGTTTCACAACCGCCGGATTGAGTTTCGGGTTATTGATACCCAGACTGGCAATGTAGAGCAGGTCGATGAATCTACCGCAGTTACCTCAACTGCCGAGCAGGCCAGCATCCCTTAAACACCTGCAAGAACTGTCTATGCCCCCTGTTTTTAGCGTCACTGTCTTAATGTGGCGCTAAATATTTTACTTCCAAGCTTGTTGGGCTTTGGCTGACGCGCTTCTACTTTGATTGTCTGGCCGGATTTAATGCCCTTTTCATGGCTTAACCCCCTTAAACCGGGGGTTGAGTTTTTAGCAGGCAAAAATGATGCTAGTCCATAGACTCCTCAGGATTAGCCCCATGAAAACCTCCCTAAAAACACTGGTCATTTGCCTTGGACTTGGCACGCTAGGCTTAAGTGCCTGTAATAACGATAACAATCAAACTTCCGCTAAACCCAGCCACATCACCTTATCAGGCACGGCAGCAACCGGCGCAGCGCTGAATAATGCCAGTGTAACTGCAAGCTGTCAGGGTGGAAGCGGCTTTAACCAGCCTGTAAGCACTGACCGCAATGGCAAATGGTCAGGACAGGTGCTGGCTAACAGCTTACCGTGTGCGCTGCAAGCCAAGACTGCAAATGCCACCTTGCACAGCTACGCCACTACTTCAGGTAATGTCAATATTACCCCGTTGACCGATCTGGCAATTGCACTGGCTAGCCGCAAGCACCCGGCTGAATGGTTTAAAAGTAATCAGGCCATTACTGACAGCTCAATCAATGCAGCGATCAATGAACTCAACCAGCAACTGACAGGTAAAAACTATAGCCTGCCTGCCAACTTTCATCTCTTTAATACAGTTTTTAATGTTGGTGATGCCTTTGATCAATTGCTGGATGTCTTTCAGGCCAGCCTAACCGCCAGTAGTGCCAGCATTAAGGATTACAATGCCCTGCTTGAGCTGTTTGCAACCAGTGGAAATGCAGCCCTGCTACCTGTCGCGGCACCTGTGTTACCACCCAATGTACAAACCTGTGCCAGCAAAAACCTGCCTACCGCGACACTCAGCGCAATTCATGATTATGCTGGTGACTATCAGGACAAAAGCACACCAAGCACAGGTGCAACCATATTCAGCTTAAATACCCAGACTGGCAGCCTAACCGCCAACGGCATAAATGCCACCATCAGGCAGGTCTGCGGCCCCAATGTACAAAATAACGGAACCAACCATGTTTTATTAACGGATAAAGGCAATATCACATTATTTAAAACCACAGCCGGGAAATACAGTGCGGAAAGTGCTGATTTTTCAGGTTTTTATGCAGAAAAAACGCTAGCCATTACTGGGTGTGAATCGAATGGCGCCGATGACAAACTGGGCTTTAAGGATGCCCCACAGGATTTTTGCAGTTTTAGCAAAGCCAGTTCAGTTGCAATCAAGTCGCCGGATATTTACACCTTTTTCAACGCCGACAAGACCCAGAATGTCAAAGTAACTGTCGAAAATAATACGGTTAAAAGCATTCAGCTTGAAGACAACAATTATGCCTGGGCTTGTGGTATCGGTACATTGGCGACTTGCAACGGGGTGAACGTTGATCAGCGTAATGCCAATTTTATCCAGTTCCCCTTTAACGCTACGGTATTAAGCCCGGTTAATGGCACTCAGCAACCCTTAACCATTAAAAATGGCCTGCTGATTCATATCGCCAGTCAATAAATCCTACCTGCGTGCGCCAATGGTAAATTAGATTTATTTGGCGTATTTGACGCATTCCAATCAAGGCAGGGCATTAACACTGCCCTGCCTTGAGTCACTGCCTGATGAGCCTGTGCACGCAATCCATTACAATCAGACCCATAACTAGCTAGCTATCCAGCCACTCTCTTGGCTTTAAAAAATATTGGGTTAAACGGGCCTCAGGCGAGTCTGTTTCCCACTCCTGCCGATATGACCAACCCGCAAGGTTAGGCAGGCTAACCAGAATGGATTCAATGCGGCCACCAGTTTGCAAGCCAAACAGCGTGCCCCGGTCATACACCAAATTGTATTCAACATAACGGCCACGGCGGTAAAGCTGGAATTCACGCTCGCGCTCGCCATAGGGCTTATCCTGATATTTTTGAAACAGCGGAATAATGGCTTGCAGATAGCCATTGCCCACAGCCTGCATAAAGGCAAAACAGGTTTCAAAATCCCAGCCCATGGATTCTGTATTGACATCATCAAAAAACAGTCCGCCAATCCCACGCTGCTCATCACGATGCTTTAAATAAAAATACTCATCGCACCAACCCTTAAAGCGCGGATAAACATCCTCACCAAATGGCTGGCACAAATCATGTGCCACCTGATGCCATGCGACACAATCCGCTTCTTCAGGATAAAACGGCGTGAGATCAAAGCCGCCACCAAACCACCAGATGGGTGGTTGCCCTTCTTTTTCTGCCACAAACAGCCGTACATTGGCATGCGAGGTAGGCACATACGGATTGTTGGGATGAATGACCAGTGACACGCCCAGTGCCTGTGCCTTGGCCCCGGCAATATGCGGATGGCGCGCGGTGGCTGATGCAGGCAGGTTTTTAATATCAATGTGGGAAAACATCACCCCACCTTTTTCAATCACTGTACCGCCCTGCAACACGCAGGAACGACCACCACCACCTTCCGCCCGTGTCCAGTCATCAGGCACAAAACGGGCACTACTACCGCCAGCACTTTCCTGCTGCTCCAGTGCTGCACAAATCCGCGCCTGCAAGTCCAGCAAAAACTCACGCACCCGCTGGATATCCGGGTGGCTGGATGAGGGTGACTCGCTTGAGTGCTGTGGTGATACTTCACTTGAAAATAGGGTCATGGCAGCATCCAGAACAATAAAAAGAAATAATCATGAGCTGAGCTGCTTATCATAACGCAATCCCATAAAAAAATTATGGGATTTTGGACTTATTTTTATGTGTCTAGCCCGCGCGCGGTGCAAGGCTTCCATGCACTTGGTGGCCGTTCCAGCTAGCAAGTACATGGAAGCCTTAAAACAAATGGCGCATCCGCTGTTGCTTGGTGGCCAGATAACCTTCGTTAAACGGATTTTTGCCTACCTGAAGCGGTACACGCTCTACCACATTAACGCCCAGTTGTTGCAGCGCCTCAACCTTGGCCGGGTTGTTGGTCACCAGTTTTACCTTGCGAATACCCAAATGATCCAGCATTACCTTGCACATCTCATAGGTCCGGGCGTCGGCAGGCAGGTTCAGCAGCAGGTTGGCATCCACCGTATCATGGCCCTGATCCTGCAAGGCATAGGCGCGAATCTTGTTGGGCAGGCCAATACCACGCCCTTCCTGACGCAAGTACAGCAACGCCCCCTTACCGGTTTCTTCAATCATTTTTAAGGTCGCGTTCAACTGCGGGCCGCAATCGCAACGCAGGGAGGCAAAGGCATCGCCCGTCAGGCATTCAGAATGTAAACGCACCAACACCGCATCAGCCTGCACCCCTATCTGGTTATGCAGCAGGCCTTTGGAAAGTGCCACATGTTCCTCACCGGTTGCCGGGTCTTCAAATACCGAAATATCAAATTCACCATGCGCCGTCGGGAGTTTAGAGGTGGCAACAAATTGTATGGGCACTACATTTTCATCCACAAACATTGAAGTGAAGTAGTATAACGAAAATAAGCACCAGATAAACTAACCATCTTATTGTTCAGTTACGTTTAACAATACAAAATATTCCACCGATTAAATGACAAAATCTGCTAAATTAACAGGCAATTAATGCGAATTCCTGACAACAATACTAGGACATCCATGCAGCAAATGATACGATTTGCGCCTAATATTGCCTATTCGCTTTGCTGATTAAGCTTAGACGCAAGACGCCGATTTTAGTCAATCGACACTCAATCCCAGCTGAGGAATGCCAGGCTAGCAGGTATATCGCCACATGATGTATGACACAATCCCAACCGCTCGTCCCGCTACGCCACTTCTGGATAGTATTGACCAGCCCAGCCAGTTAAAGGTGCTCAATACAGCACAATTGCTGCAACTGGCTGATGAATTACGCCTTTATCTTTTATATGCTGCGGGTCAAAGCGGCGGGCATTTTGGTGCCAATCTGGGTGTGGTGGAGCTTACCATTGCCCTGCACCATGCGCTGGATACGCCCAAGGACCGTCTGGTCTGGGATGTCGGTCATCAGGCTTATGCGCACAAGGTGCTGACCGGACGCCGCGAAGCACTGCCTACCATTCGTAGCAAGGACGGGCTGGCAGCCTTTCCAACCCGTGAAGAATCAGCATTTGACACCTTTGGGGTAGGCCATTCCTCAACCTCCATTTCAGCAGCGCTTGGCATGGCACTGGCGTTGCGCTACCAGAAAGATGACCGCCGGGTGGCCTGTGTGGTGGGCGACGGTGCAATGACTGCCGGCATGGCCTTTGAAGCCATGAATGATGCCGTACAGCACAAGGCTGATGTGCTGGTGGTGCTTAATGACAACGACATGTCCATTTCCGGCAGTGTGGGTGGATTTGCCAAACATCTGGGTGCGCTGTGGAAAAAAGGTCAGTCGGTTTATTTAAGCGATAACGGCGAAGTCTCCATTCAGCCGCATCCCAAATGGGCATTTAATCCGCGCGTGAACAGCAATGATTCCGCCGAAAACTTGTTTCATGCCATTGGCTTTGAATATTTTGGCCCGATTGATGGCCACAACCTTGAAGAACTCACTCGCATACTGGCCTTGCTTAAAGACCGTAAAGGCCCGCGCCTGTTGCATGTGTATACCACCAAAGGCAAGGGTTTTATCCCGGCTGAAGCAGACCCGATTGGTTACCATGCCATCAGCAAGCTCAGCAGCAACATCATTAATACTGTTAAAAAACCGGATGAAAGCCCACCGCTTAAGCCGCAGAAATATGCCGATGTGTTTGGCCAGTTCCTGTGTGATCAGGCTGCGCTGGATGACCGCCTGCTGGCTATTACGCCGGCCATGTGTGAAGGCTCAGGCATGGTGCAGTTTGCCAGCCAGTATCCCGAACGTTTTTTTGATGTGGCCATTGCCGAACAGCATGCCATCACGCTGGCGGCTGGCATGGCCTGCGAAGGCTTAAAGCCCGTGGTTGCCATTTATTCAACGTTCCTGCAACGTGGCTATGACCAGCTTATTCATGATGTGGCCCTGCAAAACCTTGATGTGACCTTTGGCATTGATCGTGCCGGACTGGTGGGTGAAGATGGCCCAACGCATGCCGGGGCGTATGACTATGCCTACATGCGCACTATTCCACATTTGATCCTGATGGCGCCAAAAGATGAAAACGAGTGCCGCCAGATGTTGCACACGGCATATCAGTATCCGGGGCCAGCTGCCGTGCGTTATCCACGTGGTACTGGGCCGGGTAGCCATATTGCCACCGAATTTACCACACTGGAAATTGGCAAGGCTGAAATTCTGGCACAGCATCATGTAGACGCAAGCCAACAGATTGCCCTGCTGGCTTTTGGCAGTATGGTAACGCCAGCGCTTAAGGCGGCTGAACAACTGGCTAGCCCGCAACTGGGTGTAACGGTGGTCAACATGCGCTTTGTCAAACCACTGGATCAGCAATTGCTGGTACGACTGTCCAGTCAGGTGAGTGCATTTGTAACCATTGAGGAACACGCCATTATGGGTGGTGCTGGTAGTGCAGTGAATGAAAGCCTGCATGAACAGCGTATTCTCAAGCCTGTGCTTAATCTGGGTTTGCCGGATAGCTTTTTGCATCAGGCCACCCATCCGCAAATGCTGGCAGAATGTGGCCTCAATGCAGATGGCATTACGCGTGATGTCCAGCAGTTTATGAAAAGTCTTGCTGACATAGCGTAGCTTCTCATCTGGAATTTAACTCTTTATAGCGCTAATTTGCATTAGGTTGATCCAGAAATAAGGCACTTCATCAAATAAGTGCCTTATTTTATATCCGCTTCACTAACAGACTTTAATAAATCCAGCCATTAAGGCCCAAGTGATTGATAAAATTATTAAAGCCGTAGAATTTACCTCGCCAATCAAGCTTTAAAACTTTCATTAATCAGTGCCAGCTTGCCAATATGCCCGCCCTGAGCCAGTTGCTCATGGGCAAGGTGCGCATCCTGCAAGGCATAGGTTTTGAATAATTGCGGCTTGATCTTCTCTGCGGCAAAAAGTGGCCATACCCGCTCCTGTAACTGGCGCAAAATTTCCGACTTTTCCTCTACGGTTTGTGAGCGCAAGGTTGCACCCAAATGGGTGAGACGCTTAGCCAGCATGGGGAATAAATCCAGCTCCTTAACCTTGCCCTGTGCAACGCCAATTTGCACAATCGTGCCATTCATGGCTGCGGCCTGATAATTGCGCGGGACATACTCCCCGGCAATAATATCCATGACAAAGTCCACACCACGGCCTTCTGTGTGCTGCTTGACCTGCTCCACAAAATCTTCATCGCGGTAATTAATTGCCACATCTGCCCCCAGCTTCAGACTGGCATCCTGCTGCGCCTTACTGCCCACCGTGGTAAAAATCTGGGTGGCCCCCAAGGCACGGCATAGCATGGTGGCTGTGGTACCAATGCCTGATGTCCCGCCATGAATCAAAATGGACTTGGCAGCCGTAAACCCAGCCCGCATAAACAGGTGCGCCCACACGGTCATAAAAGTTTCCGGCACAATAGCCGCTTCCATCAGGCTTAAACCGGTGGGTACCGGCATTACATTGCGCACGGGGGCTACCGCATACTGGGCATAGCCACCCCCTGCAATCAAAGCGCATACCTCATCACCTACCTTGTAGCTACTGACTTGCCCGATCTCAGTGCCCAAGGCCATGATCCTGCCAGCAATTTCCAGTCCCGGAATATCGGTCACTCCGGCTGGCGGGTTATACAGGCCCTTACGCTGCATTACATCGGGGCCGTTAATCCCAGCGGCTGCAATTTCAATTAGCACCTCATTTGGCTGCGGTACAGGAATACTGCGTTCAGTGCGTTTTAAAACTTCTGGCCCACCGGGGCGCACAATTTCAATAGCCTGCATTTTCTGGTTCATGTTGTGGTTCATTGTCTGGTTTACTCATCTTTTTTGCAAAAAATTTATGCTGCTATTTAACCGCCCTGCCCTATTTATTGCTGTCCTGCTTTGTAATATTTGCTGTAACAAAACCGGTAAAAGGTTAAATTCCTTATCTTAAATCTTTAGCGCCAGCGTAAACCTGCAAAACCTGCTACTGATTAAGCAGCCGAGGCATTGCAGACGCCATGTAATAATCCACACGAGCAGGCATAAGTTTGCTAAAATGACCGGCTAGACTTGTTCTATATTCTTTGACGTCTTTAATTAATTCAAATGGGTGAATCATGGAACCTATGGTGGTGATGGCTGCGCGCGCGGCACAAACAGTTGGCAGTGAAATTTTAAAAGCGCATCAAAATCGCCATAAGCTGGATCTGCAAATTGAAAGTAAGGGCATGGATGGCCCGGTTACCCGTCTGGATCGCTATATTGAAGAACTTACTATTGCCACCCTGAAAAAAAGCTATCCCAAGCACAGCTTTCTGGGTGAAGAATTTGGCCTGCAAGAAGGTCAGGGTAACGATGCCGACTGGTGCTGGATCATTGATCCTTTAGATGGCACCGTTAATTTTATTCAGGGTTATCCGCATTTTTGTGTATCGATTGCCGTGCAGCACAAAGGTGTGACCCAGCATGGCGTCATTTATGACCCGGTCAAAGACGAAATGTTTACGGCCAGCCGTGGTCAGGGTGCCCTGCTGCGTGATGTCAGTGGCACCCAGCGTCGCATTCGCATGACACCCAAAGACACTTTACAAGACACTTTTCTGGCGGTGGGCTATCCATATGCCATCATGCGCAATGGCGAAGTCGTATCATATGCCGAGCAGCACTTCAATACCCTGCTGGCTGTGACCAAAGCCGGGGCGCAAATTCGTCGTGGTGGTTCTGCCGCACTGGATCTGGCTTATGTGGCTGCTGGCCGTTTTGATGGCTACTTTGAGCTGGGCTTAAAACCATGGGATCTGGCAGCAGGTGAACTGATTGTCAAGGAAGCGGGTGGTATTGTGGTGGATGCCAAGGGCGGCAATGATAGCCTGAACAATGGCCAGATTATTGCCACCTCCATGAAATTGCTCAAACCGCTGATGCAAACCATTGTACCAGCCTGGGGCGATGCGATTCGCTAGGCCAGCCTAGGCGGTTCGTGCTTAAGCTGGGCAATGGGTCCAGCTTAAGGTTTAACCTGTAATAATCCCTTCACTTACTTTTCAGCCAAGCTACCAGCATGAAAAAAAATAATCATAAAATCAGCATGGAAAATGAAGTGCTGTTTGCCGTACTGGTTCTCTACCTGTTGATTGTTGGCATTATGGTAATTGTGCACTACTGGCACTTTGAACCATGAGCTTTAAAATAACCTCTACAATATCAAGCCCTGAGTAACCAACAAAACAAACAATAACCGAGTTATCTTATGATCAACAGCCTGATTAAAACCCAGCAAGAATTAAAAATTATTTCGGGCCTGCCTGAAGTACAGGAAGATTGCCAGATCATCTGGCTTGAGATCAATGCACCTACTGTGGAAGAAGCGGCGCTTTTGCTCTCGCGCTTTGGTATTGACATCGCTAGTCAGCACAGCAATATCATTGAAATTGACTGCTTGTTATATATGCGCACCAATTTGCTAATGCGGGATCAGCACGCCACTCCTCATTTTGGTCAAGTCACTTTTATTTTGGGTGATCAGTGGGTTGCCACCTTAAGCCAGCAGGCAGATTTTCATCCATTTAACCATGTAATTTCGCGCTTACGCAAAAAAACCGGCAGCACCCGCAATCCAAGAGCGGTACTGCGTTTCCTGCTTCAGGCGGCTAACGATGCTGCTGATAGCAGTATTGATCAGATTACCGATGCACTTGAACGCATGTCCGATAATATCTTTGAAATTTCAGAAGGCCACAGCATCGATGGCCGTGAACTGGGCGTACAGGACCTGCTTAAGATTATGCGCCGCCTGAATGAAAAGGAAAAACTGATTTCACGCTGTCTGGAATCGCAGCTATCCCTGGCGCGCGTGGTGCGTTATTTAAGCAGCGAAGTAGATAACTTAAAAGAACCTGAGCTACAGGAACTGGTGAATGAACTGGCTGCGGATGTAGCGGGTGTCAAGGAACATGCCTATTTTGAACATGAAAAAGTGCGCTATCTACAAAATGCAGTCACCAACATCCTGAACATCAAGCAAAACCAGATCGTCAAGATTTTTACCATTATTACCGCAGTGTTTCTGCCACCGACGCTGGTTGGCACATTTTATGGCATGAATTTTTCAGTCATGCCGGAACTCTCGTGGAAATATGGTTTTATTTATTCCATGATTCTCACCATTGCGGCGGCGCTACTTCCTCTGATCTATATCAAGCGTAAAGGCTGGCTCCGTTAAGCCAACCTGATTCAGCCACCCCACAAGGACAGCTTATGTGGAAAAAAATCCGGGTTTTTATTTTGCTGCTGGTTCTGGCTGTGGTAGTGATTCAATCGCTACAGGACAAATCTGACCTGAACTGGAAAAATAGCTTTTACGTGGCCGTGTATCCCATCAATGTGGAAAACAATCCGCAGGTGGCGCAGTACATTCAAAGCTTGCAAGTGCAGGATTTTGCAGAAGCTACTGATTTTTTAAACAGTGAAGCCAAGCGCTATGGTATTCAGCTGTATCGCCCGATTAATATTGTCTTGGGTAAACCCATTGGCCAGTTGCCGCCCGCACCCCCGGTAAATGGGGGTATTTTTGAAGTCATGCTCTGGAGTTTAAAGCTACGTTATTTTGCCTGGAGGCATGAACAAAACTTTAGTGTGCATCCACAAATTCAATTGTATTTACTGTATTTTGATCCCAAATTACAACCTAGGCTAAGTCACTCCACCGCCCTGCAAAAAGGTCGTGTGGGCCGGGTTAACCTGTTTGGTGATGCCAGCTATAGCCAGCAAAATCTGGTGATTTTAAGCCATGAACTGTTGCATACCTTGGGTGCGACTGACAAATATGATTTTGCCAATAACATGCCAGCCTTTCCCGATGGCTACGGCAATCCGCAGCAGCAGCCGTTATTTCCTCAAGCCAAAGCAGAACTGATGGGCGGAAGAGTTGTGATTAATGAAAATAAAGCCGTGATTCCTAAAAGTCTGACGTACACTGTGATTGGTGAAAAGACGGCGCGGGAGATTGGCTGGGTGAAGTAGATTTCTAAGCAAACACAAGAAAAAATTTCTTTAGAGCTTGCTCTTGCGTTAATAATTTTGATAATTGACCCAAACCAATAAAAAAGTCTACTTTTACGCCTTTTTCTACATAAGCTAAAATAATATTTTTTATGCAATTTCTTAATAATCAGAGAAATATTAAATCAAAATTTTGTAATTTAAATTATACTAATTTTCATAATTCCGAACTAGGAATATTCCATTGAGGACATTCAAGCTCCTGCCTTGCTCTTGAATAATAATGGCACTTTGAACAAGAATTGCACCTAACTTTATCAGAAAAAAGAAAATTAGGTGATGCTATCAGATCTCGACAAATTCCTATATGCAAATTATTTGGATTTTTTTCGTGCATCATATATCCATATGAAAGTCCTGAAGATATAAAATTTTGCTCAGGGAATTGATTAGCAACAGCTATTTGCCGCGCTATTCTTTCTTCAATATTTTTTGAGTAAGGGTATATCAATCGCTTATTTATATTATAAAAACCATCACTTAAATCATAAAAATCAGGTTTGACTGACTGTATAAAAGACTTAATATTTAAGATCTCATCTAGACATGGATCACCTGTTATTAAGCTTATTCGAATAGAAGAATCTATATGATGCTTTTTCAATAATAAAAGCCAATCATTTATGCAGCTTAAGACTAACCCATAATGTACTGTAAAAAATGGTTCTATAAGTAAATTAAATAAGTAACCATGAGCTGCATGGAGCTGAATATGACGGAAGCCATGTTCGATTGCTAACTCTGTGCCTTGCTTTAAATTTTGAAATTGCTCTAATATAAAATTTTCATTAAATTCAGAGGCATAACCTTTATATAATGAAACATTATCTAATTTAGAAATAAAGCTATATTGACCTTTATAGCCCATCCATGTGCTAGCCAACTGTATGCCAGGTATGCTTCCTTTATTTTCTATTCTAGATGCTAATTCTTTCCATATTTTATCACTTGTTAAGTTAGGTGACCTCTCATTAGTCCCGAAACCATTTGGAATCACTACATTTCCTACAATAGCGCAATACAGTTTTTCACTAGCTCTAGCCTCATAAAACTCAATAAACTTTTGATTTATTAAGTTATCTCCATCCGTCATTCCTGTATTAACAGCTAAAAAAAATTTTTCCTTTTGAACCTGCATTTAAATTTACTTACTTATAAAATATTTATAAAAAAATGTAAATACTGAAGCAACAATTGTACTTACAACATTAATAAAAATAGCAGCTGATATATTATCTATTTTATCCATAAATAAAAGTATAACTGTAGCTAAATTAACAAAAACTAGAATTACTAAAGCAATTTGTAGTGCAGTAATACCAGCTTTTAATACTTTTAGAAGATTTGATATTTCAAAAGGCAAAACAGAATATGCTTCTTCTAAAGGTGAAGGCTTCATTCTCACATGATCTTTTACATCATTATATTCATATTGCAGATGTGTTGGGACAGGCCAAGTTTGCGCGCTGAAACCATGCTGACCTGAATATGACCGACTATCTTCCATTAGTTGGCTAAAATCTATTTTCGCAACTTTCTCCCCAATATCTAAAACAATATATTTAGAACTATAATTATAGAGGACTAGCCCTAATTGCCCTTTAAAACCAGGATCTGCAATGGTATTAACTGCACTTAAACCTATGCTAAATAATGAACCTTTAGTTACAACTCGGCCTAATATATTAGAAGGAATATCTAAATGTTCTTGTGTGATCAACACAACCTTATGCAATGGTTTAATAAGGATTTTTTTGCCATCTTCATTTTTTGCTGTCAATTTTTTTGATGGATTTTCTGTTAAATCAAAATAATTTTCACTAGCTGTCAATTCATAAGAAGCTCCTTTGAGATTATTAGAATCAAATCCCTTTATTATAATCTTATTTAGAGCAGCTTGCTGTTCAATATATTTATCGCTAAGAATCATTTTTTCTATTTCCAGTTAAGCAAAATAATTCTTTCAAGACATTGATCAATAGCTTTAACATCAGTTTTATCAATTGAATTCTTACTGATTAATTCTGAAATATTTTTGTGAAAGTTTTCTTTAAAAGGCTTCGCTAAAGCTAAGTTCCAATCTACCAATGTATAACATATAGATATTAAATAAGTTTTCATAGAAGGATGTTTAAATGCATAACTATTCAATAAGTGGAATAATTCCTTTTCTAAATGCTGATTATTTTTTAATAATGTATCAAACTCATTTAGGACTACCTGTGTATCAGGATCAAGTAAATCTGGAAATTTCATTACAATACTCACTTATAAGTTATTAATTGAATCAATAATACGTTGATGAATATTTTGAACGGGTAAATCCGCAGGAATTTTTACGACCTCACCCTGATATTCCTGAATCACTAAATCATAATTTTTCTTAACAATTTTGAGTTTTTCAATGTTTTCATATGCATCTTTGACAGAGCGATTAGACATACGTGCTAAAGACACATCAATAGGATTATCTAAATAAATAATTAAATCTGGCTTTAAAAAATCTTTGTTAATTTCATAAAGAAATTGTCGTTCTTCATGTGTTCTAGAATGATAAACGTAAGATGAAAAAAAGTATCGAGTACAAACAACATTGAGACCTTTGTTCAAAAAATTTTCCATTCCATCAATAGGATTATGCAAATGATCATGTCTATCAGCAGCAAATAGAAGAGCTAACTGCTTATCAAAGAGAATTTCATCTGAACAGACTGTTACTCTCCCTTTAAAGATCTCACGAATAAGATTTCCAATAGGGCCATTAGATGGTTCATAAGTTAGATGAGACTTATTTCCTTGATTATTTAAATAATCAAAAAGTAATTGTGATTGCGTAGAGGTTCCAGAACCATCAATACCCTCTATAACAATAAATTTGCCCTTCATCTTTTACTCATCTTCAAATTAATAAGAGTAGCTTAGCAGATCTGCTTTTTTACTAAAAAAGCTATCTGTATATTCATAGTTCAGATTGATATTCTAACATCTCTTATATAACATTGATTAAGAACTAACCATAGCGTTTGAAGAGCTTAAAGCTCCTCTAACATCCATATCTTTACTTTAGTATAGGCAAACTATTAAACTGGCGTGATGTGTCTCAACAACCCACCATGTCAGCTACGTAGCTTTAATATCTATTAAAAAACTTAACCCTCAACCCATTTACCATCTTTAAACACCATCGTCCATTTGGTTTGCTTGCCGTCTTTTTCCGAAGAAATATACTGCGCCCCGTTTTTACGGCTCCAGCGCACAATGGCCGGATTGCCGTCCGGGTCAGTATCAGGGGCTTTAAGCAAATACTGATACTTGGCGGCAAGCTGGTCTTTGACGCTACGCAACTCGGCAATGGTGGGCGCACGGGTTTCACGTACCTTTGGAAACTTGCTGGCGGCCAGAAACAGGCCTGCTGCGCCATCACGCAAGATAAAGAAATCATCATGCTTGGTGGAACGCAAATGCGGCATTTGAATGGGATCTTCCCGTGGCGGTGCAGCCTCACCACTTTTGAGCACCTTGCGGGTATTGTCACAGCTATCGCAGGCAAAATATGGCCCAAAGCGGCCGGTTTTGAGCTGCATCTGGCCGTCGCACTTGTCACAGGGAATAGTTGGGCCATCATAGCCCTTGATCTTGAACGTGCCTTCTTCAACCAGATAACCATCACAGTCTGGATTATTGCCACACACGTGCAGCTTGCGGCCACCGTCAATAATATAACTGTCCATGGCGGTGTCACACACCGGACAGCGTTTCTTGGCCATCAGGTCGGCGGTTTCGGCACTGTCATCATCAGCAGCCAAGGCCATCAGTGACTCGGCTGGTGTCAGATTCATTGTGCCCTTGCAGCGCTCTTTTGGCGGCAGGTTATAGCCGGAGCAACCCAGAAACACGCCGGTAGAACCAGTCCGAATCTGCATCGGACGACTACACAAATTACAATGGATATCTGGCACTTCGACGGGCTGATTACGGCGCATGCCGCCATCCTGCGCATGCGCATGATCCAGCTTGCCTTTAAAGTCGGTATAAAAACTGTCCAGCAGGTTTTTCCAGTCACGCTCGCCGGTTGCCACTTTATCCAGTTGCCCTTCCAGATCGGCAGTAAAGGCATAATCCATCAGGTTGCTAAAGTTTTCATTCAGGCGGTCAGTGACAATATCACCCATTTTTTCCGCATACAGGCGCTTGTTTTCCAGCTTAACGTAGCCACGATCCTGAATGGTAGAAATAATGGCCGCATAGGTGGATGGACGACCAATGCCTTTTTTCTCCAATTCCTTGACCAATGAGGCTTCGGTAAAGCGTGCCGGTGGCTTGGTAAAATGCTGGCTCGGATCAAGCTTAACCAGCTTAAGCTCTTCACCGACCTTAACGCTTGGCAACAGCACATCGTCATCCTGCTTGTTGGCACCACGCACCCGGGTAAAGCCATCAAACACCAGCGTACGGCCACGCGCTTTTAGTTCAATTCCATTGGCATCTACGGTAATGGTCGAGGACAAATATTCCGCCGGATTCATCTGGCAGGACACAAACTGGCGCCAGATCAGGTCGTACAGGCGCTGTGCATCACGCTCCATGGTAATGAGCTGATCACCTTTTAGCCCTACATTAGATGGTCGAATGGCTTCGTGGGCTTCCTGCGCGCCGGCCTTGCTGCCATAGCGGTTTGGATTGGCAGGCAGGTATTTGTCACCGTATTCATGCTCAATGTGATGACGCACCATATTGACGGCATCATTACTTAAAAACGTTGAATCGGTACGCATGTAGGTAATAAAACCACCTTCGTACAGACGCTGTGCCAGTGTCATGGTTTTCTTGACGGAAAAACCAAGTCGTGTGCTAGCTGCCTGTTGCAGGGTAGATGTAATATACGGCGCACTGGGATTAACCTTGGTGGGTTTATCTTCACGTGCAATAATTTTGTATTGCGCATCTTTTAGCAAAGCCAGCACGGCATCGGTTTGTGCCTTGTTTTGCAGTTTCAGCGTTTTGCCATTTTGTTTTACGGCTTCAAGGCGGATTTCATCGTTTTGATTTTTGCCTTGACTGTTTTTGCCCTGGTTTAAGGTATCCGCAAAAATTTGCCAGTATTCTTCCGGGATAAACGCCCGGATTTCACGCTCACGCTCTACTACCAGCTTTACGGCCACTGATTGCACCCGGCCTGCTGATAGGCCACGGGCGATTTTTTCCCATAGCAGCGGCGACACCATAAAGCCCACCACGCGGTCTAAAAAGCGACGGGCCTGCTGCGCGTTGACCTTGTCAACATCAAGGCGACCCGGCGTTTTAAAGGCATCCTGAATGGCATTTTTGGTAATTTCGTTAAACACCACGCGACGATAACGCTCGGGTTTGCCACCAATTACCTGCTGCAAGTGCCAGGCAATCGCTTCCCCTTCCCTGTCCAAATCCGTTGCCAGATAAACTTCATCAACCTGCGCGGCCAGTTTTTTCAGCTCACTAACCACATTTTCCTTGCCGGGCAACACTTCATAGTGCGCTTTCCAGCCATGTTCCGGGTCAACCCCCATACGGTTAACCAGTGCCTGCTGGGCTTTGGCTTCTTTTTCAGCTTCAGTGAGCTTGGTTTTGGTCTGGCCTTTAGCTGCCGTTGATGTTTTGCCGCCACCGCTGGTTGGCAGGTCACGCACGTGGCCCACGCTGGATTTAACAATATAATCCTTGCCCAGATATTTATTAATGGTTTTGGCTTTGGCAGGTGACTCTACAATAACCAGTGCACGTGCCTTTTTAGCCGTACTGATATCCTGATCATCATCAGGCAGGGCAGTACTGCTGGCTGCCTTACGGCTTCTGGCAGTTGTTTTTGTGGTAGAGCGTGGCGCTGTTGGCATAGTGCTTCGGTTTTCTCAAAAAATTAAGGTAGCTTGCTGAATTTAAGCCTGCTGTGCAAAGGACATAAGGGTATTTTTCATTTTTTCAAGCTGTTCGCCATGCAAATCGCTTTCTTCATTCCAATACAGGCCTGCACAGTTGGCTTGCATTTCTAGCGCGTATATTCCCTTTAAATCGAGGGATTGTCCATCAAATTGCGTATTCCCGGTCTGCACATGCAATTTTTGCTCTTTAACCCGTGCCTGCATGAGTGGCAAGCGGGCGTCTGGCAGCAAAATACTGTAAAACGCCACCATACCACCCTCACGACCCGAAGGTGTAGTATGGTGAATCCATGCCGGTGCTGGCATCAGGCGGGGATGCAGACCCATTTTGCGCGCACGGTCCCGCATCTGGCCCAGTGCCTTTTCGCGTGGGCTTACCCGCAGGCCCATAATAGAGCCCAGAACAAACAGGATAATAAAGCCAATGATCCAGTAAGCCGTTGCACTCATGATGTATTATTCCAGTTCAAACGCTTTATATTAGAGTGCCTAGCCTGTTGTATAAAGGCAAGTTATTATTTTTTGGCGCTCCATATCCGTCTTAAGCTGCCTAAGCATTTATTTGTGTAGCAGATAGGCAGCATGCTGCTCCATCCATACTGCCAACCCGGCTAAAGGCTGCTTTAAGGTTTTACCCAAGGCGGTAATCTCGTATTCAACCCGTGGTGGTATTTCAGCATATACCGTCCGTTGAACCAGACCTTTTTCTTCAAAAGCCCGCAAATGCTTGGTTAGTTCCTTTTGAGTCACTGGTGCAAGGTGCTTGAGCAACTCACCAAAACGAACCGGCTCATCAATAATGATCAAGCGATACACAATGGGAATAGACCATTTGCCTGAAATTAAGTTGACAAACTGCATCATGGGGCACTGGTACTCTTTAGGCGTTATGGTCATTGTTACTTCCTGAGCTGTGTGGCAAATCATTACTTTTTTTTACATTATTAAAAAGTAGCTCAGGCTGCATTTGATTCCATCTGCACCCTTAGTATCCTTTTGGTGCTTACTATACTTTAGATACCAAAGTAATAAAAATAAACTGTATTGATCTCTCAAAAGGCACAACGCATGAAACGTTTACAGAATAAAAATGCACTTATTACTGGCGCAACCAGTGGCATAGGTCTGGAAACTGCCAGACAGTTCATTGCCGAAGGTGCCAATGTCATCATAACGGGGCGCTCTGAGCAGCGTTTGCAGCAGGCTGTTGCAGAATTAGAGGGCAAGGCCGCTTATGTTGTTTCTGATGCCAGCGATGTGAGGGCACAAGCTGGTTTGGCCCAGCAGATCGGCCAGCACTTTCATGCGCTTGATATTGTTTACCTGAATGCAGGTGATGTCACCCATATGCCACTGGCCGCATGGACCAGCAGTGATTTTGACCGTGTATTCAATACCAATTTTAAAGCCCCCTTCTTTTTGCTTCAGGCTTTAAATCCCTTACTCAATAATCCGGCATCAGTCATTTTATGTGGCTCGGTCAGTGCCCATATTGGACTGGCACAAAGCAGTGTTTATGCAGCCAGTAAAGCAGCGGGCCGTTCACTGGTCAGGACTTTATCCAGCGAGTTACTGGCGCAAGGCATTCGCCTCAATATGCTCAGTCCTGGCCCAACCCACACTGCTGCTTTTGATAAATTAGGATTAACTGGCGATGCCAAAACTCGCATGATTGACGACATTAAAAATCTGGTGCCGCTGAAACGTCTGGGTGAACCTGTTGAGCTTGCCAAAGCTGCTGTTTATCTGGCCTCAGATGAATCGCGCTTTATGGTGGGTGCTGAGCTATTGCTGGATGGCGGTGTATTAAATCTTTAATATCAGCAAGTTTCAAAGCATGGGCTGCTGTCTTTCAATAAATATCAACTTTGCGGCTCATGCTTTTTTCTCGTCATCTGCCAATAACACACGTTATGATGATGCAGTTTTATCGATTGAGCACAACAATGACGCTTGCATACATGACTGCACCCCATCAAAACCTGAATGCCCAATTGCATGACAATGGCATTCTGGAACTGGTTCTTAACCGTCCTGAACGCAAGAATGCGTTTTTTGGTGACTTTTATCTGGCGCTGGCACAGGTACTTAATGAAGCTGACCAGTCCAATGCGGTGCGTGTGGTGCTATTGCGTGGTGAGCAGGATTTTTGTGCTGGCAATGACTTGCAGGACTTTATTGATAATCCACCCCAAAATACTCAGGCACCGGCGTTTGCGGTATTGCGGGCGGCGGCCAACTTCAGCAAGCCACTGGTGATTGCCATTAAAGGTGTGGCGATTGGCATTGGTTCGACCCTGCTGCTGCATGCCGACCTCGTGTATACCGATGCCAAGGCCCGCTTTCAGTTACCATTTTTAACGCTGGGGCTAGTGCCTGAAGGTGCATCTACTTTATTGCTGCCACAGCGCGCTGGCTATTTAAAAGCAGCCGAAATGCTGCTGCTGGGCGAGCCTTTTAATGCACAGGCTGCATTGTCTGCCGGTCTGGTTAACCAGATTATTGAAGATGAAGACGTCTATGCCTATGCCATGAATAAAGCCAAACGCCTGACCCAATTGCCCATGGTTAGCCTGAAAATGAGCAAGCAATTGCTGCGCGGCCAGACGCCACAGGTGCTGGAGCAGATTAATGCCGAAGGGGAGCTGTTTATTGAGCGTGCCCAGTCTGCGGCCCTGCATGAAGCTGTGGCTGCCTTTAAGGAAAAACGCGCGCCGGATTTTAGGCAGTTTGAAGATTAAGTGTTTTAGCGTGCACAACAGAATTTAATCTATTGTCATAATCCACCGCAATACATTAATAATGCGGTGGAATTTCCTGTGATGGGTCAAATGGTTCCACACCGTTTTCACCATTCTGGTAAGATTCCACCCGCTGATACAGCACCTGCATTTGTTTTTGTAAAGCCAGAATGGTTTGCTGCTGACTGGCCACCATCTGGTTTAAAGACTCAATAAAATCATCCTGAAATGCAATTTTAACTTGCAAATCCTCAATTCGTGCGGAAAATGTGTTTTCCAGCTGGCGTAACTGTTCGTCCACGGTATTGCTCTCCTCATTTATGGAAACCCTTGTTTATGGCACTTATTAGCTTACGCGACATCCATCTGGCCTTTGGTGGCCCTGCCCTGCTGGATGGCGCAAGCTTTGTTCTTGAGCGCGGTGAGCGCGTGTGTCTGATTGGCCGTAATGGTGAGGGCAAATCCACCCTGCTCAAGCTGATCAATGGTAGCTTAACGGCAGACAGTGGCGAAGTCAGCATACAAAATAATTTACGCTTATCCATGCTGGAACAGGACGTGCCGATGAGTTCAGGCGCTGTGGCTGATATTGTGGCCGGTGGTGCTGGTGAAGTTGCCCAGGTGCTGATTGACTATCATCATGCCAGCAATGCGTGCGTGGCTGGGGATATGGATGCCTGTGTACGCATGGGCGACCTGCAAGGCAAAATGGATGACATGGGTGGCTGGGCGCTTGAGCGACAGGTCGACACCATCATGAACAAAATGGGACTGGATGGTGAGGCAGATATTGGCGACTTATCCGGTGGCCGTAAACGTCGGGTGTTATTGGCACGTGCATTACTCAGCGAACCCGATGTGTTGTTGCTGGATGAGCCGACCAACCATCTCGATGTAGAAAGTATTGAATGGCTGGAGCAATTCCTGCTGGACTGGCCAAATTTAACCCTGTTATTTATTTCGCATGACCGTGCATTTGTGGACAAACTGGCGACCCGTATTGTCGAGCTGGATCGTGGTGTATTGCGCAGCTATGAAGGCAACTATGCGCGCTATCTGGAACTAAAAGCCCAGCAACTGGAAGCCGAAGAAAAACAAAATTCCAACTTTGATAAAAAGCTGGCTGAAGAAGAAGTGTGGATTCGTCAGGGTATCAAGGCACGCCGTACCCGTAATGAAGGCCGTGTACGCGAACTCAAAGCGTTGCGGGAAGAATTCAAGGCACGCCGCAGTCAACAAGGTAATGTGAACCTGAATGTTCAGGATGCCAAAAAATCCGGCAAGCTGGTGTTTGACATCGAACACTTATCCTTGCAGTTTGGCGACAATGTACTGGTCAATGACTTTTCAGCACTGGTCATGCGCGGCGACCGCATTGGCCTGATTGGTGATAACGGTGTGGGTAAAACCACCTTGATCCGTGCCTTGCTGGGTGAGCAGGAGCATGGTGGTACAGTTCAGGCCGGTACGCAACTGGATGTGGCCTATTTTGACCAGTTACGCAACCAGCTGGATCTGGAAAAAACCGTACAGGAAAACGTCAGTGCCGGCAGTGACTTTGTTGAGATCAACGGTGCCAGACGGCATATCCTCAGCTACTTGCAGGACTTTTTATTTTCGCCACAACGTGCGCGTACGCCAGTAAAAGCACTATCCGGTGGCGAGCGCAATCGCCTGTTGTTGGCACGCCTGCTATTAAAGCCATCCAACCTGCTGGTAATGGATGAACCAACCAATGACCTTGATATGGTCACGCTGGAGCTGCTGGAAGAAATGCTGGGTAGTTATCAGGGTACCTTGCTACTGATCAGCCATGACCGGGCCTTTGTTGATCAGGTGGTGACCTCAACCTGGGTGTTTGATGGCAAGGGCGGCATTGAAGAGTACATTGGTGGCTATCAGGATTATCTGACTCAGAAAGCCCAGCAATCCAAATACCAGAACGTACAGGCCAGCAGCCGTGATTCATTCAAGGATCAGAAAGCAGCACAAAAGGCCGATCCAAACTCAGGGCAAAATGCCAAGGCAGATCATCAGCCTGTCGTATCCAAAAAAGTAAAATTGAGTTATAAAGATCAACGGGAACTGGAAGCCTTGCCGGACATCATTGCCGCGCTGGAAGCTGAACAGGAACAGCTGTCTGCAAAGCTGGCCGATGGTAGCTGGTTTACCACCGATGCACAGGCAGCCACTCAGGCCACTACACGGCTGGCCGAGATAGAACAAGAACTGATGGACAAACTGGAGCGCTGGACCGAGCTTGAGGCCGCCAGTCAAGGAGAGTAAGACAATGCTGGGTATGAAAAAAACACGGATAAAAACCATATGGCTTATAGGGATGGCTGGCCTGTCTATGGCCATTGGTGCCTGTAGCCATCATGCAAAGATTCAGCCCAACAAGCCACTGGCACAAACCAATCAGGTGTACTACGCCCCGGCACAAACCTACAATCTGGACCTTAACTCGGCTGTTCTGGCAGGCAAGCTTAATTTGCAGGATAGCTGTACCCCTGAAGGCAACAGCCTGAGCATTGCCGACCAGATTGGCCGTTTTTACCGGATTGATGCGATTAACCTGAATAACAATCCCAAGCTGCCCGGTGCCGGTGAGCAGGATATTGTGGCACTAAGCAGCCAGATTGGCCAACTGTATGCGCAACTGTATCAGGCACAAGTCACACAGGGTGCTGTTAAACCGGTACGCTCCAGCCTTGGGGCATCAGGTTATCTGGTGCTTAACCAGAACAGCGAGCGTTTTATTGGTCTGCTCATCCATAAGCGTGGCGACTATGCTTATGTGATTCAGCATACCCAGCCGAAATATGATGAAGCCACCATGCAGCAAATGTTGGCGCAACTGGCCAGAAATGTACAGGTTCCGGGCCGCCAGATTAAAAACTCTGGTTCTGAAATGGCATTATCCATTGATTTAGCCACCGCTACCCCGGCACAATTGGCAGACTGGAAGAAAACTGCCCACTGTTCATGAGTTCATCACCACACCACACCACAGAACCTCAATTCTCACGTGCTTTTCTGGCCCCAAAATACTGGGGCATCTGGCTATGTATCCTGCTGCTGCTGCCATGGGCTTATGCCCCCTGGCTGATGCAGCGTGTCCTTGGCCGCATCATTGGTCAGCTTTTGTGGAAAGCGCTTAAATCCAGACGCAAAACCACACTAACCAACCTGCGTGTCTGTTACCCCGGGCTGACCGATGCCGAGTACCAGCGTATGGGGCTGGATGTGTTTGAAAACATGGGCATTGGTATTCTTGAAAGCCTGACAGCCTGGTACAACCCCAAGCGCTTTAATGGCAAAGTCAGCATTAGCGGCCTTGAGCATTTGCAACAGGCACAAGCTGAACAACGGGGTATTTTAATGCTGGGCCTGCACTCGACCCTGCTAGATGCCGGTGGACTGCTGTGCAGCTATTACTTTAATCTGGATGTGGTCTACCGTCCGCAAAACAACCCCATGCTGGACTGGCTGATTTATCGCTCGCGGCATAACATTTATGATCAACAAATTGACCGTAGCAATATCCGCCTGCTGGTACGCCGCCTGAAGGAAAAAAAGATAATCTGGTACTCACCGGATCAGGACTTTGGCCTCAAGCAAGGGGTGATGGCACCTTTTTATGGTGTGCCTGCCGCAACCGTAACCGCACAGCGTCGCCTGATCAAGATGACCAATGCCGCAGTCATGTCCATGCATTTTTACCGTCAGGATGACCGTAAACCGCATTACCACATCCACATTACGCCTGCCCTGCAAAACTACCCGACCAATGATGAAGTCGCTGATGCAACCACCAGCAACCAGTTGATTGAGCAGCAATTGAATCTGGCACCCACCCAATACATGTGGTTTCACCGTCGCTTTAAAACCCGTCCTGAAGGTTACTCCCGAATTTACTAGGCCTATTTATTTCACCCATTGGTCAGGCGCGTTTACCAAACTGATTTTGACTCCTCTAAAAAACTGAATACTATTTCAAGAAAATCCTTGCCTCTTACCCATATTCCCTGAGCCTGCTATGAAAGTCATGCAACTTCTTCCTGAACTGAACAGTGGCGGTGTAGAACGCGGCACACTGGAAATTGGGCATGCGCTGGTGGCCAAAGGGCATGAATCAGTGGTGGTATCCAATGGGGGTCGTCTGGTGCCGCAACTGGAACAGGAAGGGACGCGTCACCTGCAACTGGCCATTCATAAAAAATCTTTTAGCAGCCTGTTTAAAATCAGGCCATTACGCAAGCTTATTGTGCAGGAACAACCGGACATTGTGCATGTACGTTCGCGTGTGCCTGCATGGATTACCCATTTTGCCCTGCGTGGTATTGCGCCAAAAAAGCGCCCGCATTTGATCAGTACCGTGCATGGCATGTATTCGGTTAATGGCTATAGCGCCATCATGACTAGGGCAGAACGGGTGATTGCAGTGTCTGATAGCGTGGTGGATTATATTCACCAGCATTATCCACATTGCCCAAAATCCAGTATTGTGCGGATTTACCGCGGCATTAACCTGCATGAATTTCCACACGGCTATCAGCCCCCGGCAGCATGGTGGCACATGGTGTACCAGCTTTTTCCCCAACTGGAAAACAAAACGCTAATTACCCTGCCCGGTCGTATTACCCGCCTTAAAGGACATGAATACCTGCTGGAATTGATTCAGGTCTTAAAAGCAGAATTTAATGTGCATGGGGTGGTTGTGGGTGGTGCAGATGAAAAAAAACAGGGCTATCTGGACGAACTTCACCAGCGGGTTACGGACATGAACCTACAGGAACATGTCACCTTTGTTGGCCACCGCAGTGATATCCGGGAATGGCTGGCGGCCAGTGATCTGGTGCTGTCCTTATCCACCCAGCCCGAAACCTTTGGTCGCACCACGCTAGAAGCACTGGCACTGGGTACGGCGGTAGTGGGCTGGAACCGTGGCGGCGTAGCTGAAATTTTAAACCGCTGCTATCCTACCGGTCTGGTTGAACCAGAAAATGCCGATGCCCTGTTCAGAAAAATTCACCAGTTGCTGGCTACACCGGTAAAACCCGCACCGGTACAGGATTTTCAGTTGTCAGAAATGACTGATCAAACCATTGCCTTATATCAGCAAGTGATCGGATCAATATAGAAAGTTTTTTAGAAAATTGATTTTTACAGAGCACTGATTGAACCAGAAAATTTTTTAGATTTTAAGCCATTACTTTCATTAGAAAGCTTTTATTATATGCTGAATAACACAAACCCGAGCGTGGCGTCCTGCCTGCTCGGGTTGATGCTTGCGGCTGTGCTCTCGTGTGTTATTGTATCCTGCTTTCCCTGTCGCGTATCCTGTCCGTGATACTGTCTTTCCTTTCAGCATTACCCTTTACAGGGTATCTATCCCTAGCTGGCCTGTTCCGTGCCATGTCCTGCGCTGATGAAGTTATCTTATAAATTTTTTGGCCAGCAACATAGACGCTAAACTCGGCACTTAATGTAAGTAATTGCTTACAGAATGTCACTTATTGACACATTATTGCTCAATGATGATTTGATCTGTCACTGATTTTTCGGCCTTTTCTACCCCTTCCTTTATTTTTTCACTGGCTTCCTGATAATCACTGGCATCTACATCCAGCGGTTGCTGCTCAGCTTGTGCAGAAGGCATGTACTGCAAGCGGGTTAATACCGGAAAATGATCCGAACCAACATCTGGCAAGCGCTGCATGGTAATCAGGGCAAAATCCGGGCTGTGAAATACATGGTCGAGTGACCAGCGTAACAGCGGATAGCTGGCATGAAAAGTATTTACAAAATGACGGCCAACCCGTGGGTCAAGCAAGCCACTAATGCGCTGGAACAAGCGCGTGGTGCGCGACCAGGCCACATCATTCAAATCACCCATGACAATACAGGTCTGGTCTACCGACGCAATATGCTTGCCGACAATCAGCAGTTCGGCATCACGCAAGGTCGACTCATAGGCCTCGGTTGGGCTAGGTGGCTTGGGGTGCAGGCAGTACAGCTTGACCTTTTTGCCAGATCGCAAGGTCACTGTGGTGTGGATCGAAGGAATTTCCTCACTGAGCAAAAACTTGACTTCGGTCTGCTCAAGCGGCAGGCGACTATACAGGTGCATGCCATACAAATTGTCCAGCGGAATACGTACTACATGCGGATAGTCCGGCTCAATACTGGTTAATGCCTGCTCCCAGACCTTGTCAGTTTCCAGCGTCAGCACCAGATCCGGCTGGTGCTTGCGGATTTGTTCGATCAGCAAATAGTGCTTGCGGTTGGGCGTTAATACGTTGGATACCAGCATGCAAATCTGCTGGTCCGGGTGCGGCGTAGTGACCTGTTTTACCTGCTTGGGCCAGACCATGGTATACGGAATGACCATTTTAATCTGGTAAGCAAGGGCGGCAGCCAGCAGGAACAATATCAGGCCACGCCATATATCCCAAGGCGTAGGTAATACCAGCAAAAGCACAAGATCAGTCAGGCCCAGAGACAGGATTTGCAAGCGTGGGAAGTCAAGGTCACGCACCCACCATTCATCACGGGGAATCAGCGACCATGCTGTTGCAAACACCACGATTAAAGCCAGCACTTCCAGGCTGCGTAAAGTTAATTCCAGCATGTTTTAACAGTCAGTATTTTTCATGCTTAATCATGCCTTAATTTCAGAACTTTTTGCATGGTTTTTACCAGCCCTCAACATTTGAACTTTTTGTGGTTTATTGCATGCTAAACGTGCAGCCGCCACGTAGTTTTGTTAAACTCGGATACTTTGTACACTGAATGCAACTTGAGGCGTAATGATATGAAAGTGGGTTTGGTTGGTTGGCGCGGCATGGTGGGTTCTGTGCTGATGCAACGTATGGTTGAGGAAAATGACTTTGCGCATTTTGAGCCATACTATTTTTCAACCAGTAATGCAGGTGGCGATGCGCCAACGTATGGCAATAAAACCGCGCCTGCCCTGCTGAACGCCACTGATATTAGCGCCCTAAAGCAAATGGATGTCATTGTTACCTGTCAGGGTGGCGACTATACCAGCGAGATTTTTCCCAAGCTGCGTCATGACGGCTGGAAGGGTTACTGGATTGATGCGGCCAGCACCCTGCGCCTGCAGGATGACGCCATTATTGTGCTCGACCCGGTGAACCTGAATGTTATTAAAGATGGTCTAAGCAAAGGCATTAAAAACTACGTGGGCGGCAACTGTACCGTATCACTCATGCTGATGGCTGTTGGTGCGCTATACCAGAACAATCTGGTGGAATGGATGACTGCCATGACCTATCAGGCCGCTTCTGGTGCCGGTGCGCAAAACATGCGTGAACTGATTGGCGGCATGGGCTACCTGCGTGATGGCGTTAAGGATCTGCTGGACAATCCAGCCAGTGCCATTCTGGACATTGACCGTCAGGTGGCCGAGCTGCAACGTGGCGATGCGTTCCCCAAAGCCAATTTTGGTGTTCCGCTGGCCGGTTCCCTCATTCCTTATATTGACAAGCAGCTGGACAATGGCCAGTCGAAGGAAGAATGGAAAGGTCAGTCGGAATCGAACAAGATTCTGGGCCTGCAAGGTCAGGATATTATCCCGATTGACGGCCTGTGTGTGCGTATTGGCGCCATGCGTTGCCACTCTCAGGCACTCACCATCAAGCTTAAAAAAGATGTGCCGATGGATGAAATTGAAGCCATGATCCGTGAGTCCAATGACTGGGTCAAAGTGGTGCCCAACACCCGTGAAGCCAGCATGACTGACCTGACCCCGGTTGCCGTAACCGGCACACTGAGCGTTCCGGTGGGCCGCATGCGCAAGCTAAATATGGGTAACCAGTATCTGGGTGCGTTTACCGTGGGTGACCAGTTATTGTGGGGTGCTGCCGAGCCGCTACGCCGCATGTTGCGCCTGCTGATTGAACATCAGTCTGCTTAAGCAGCTCTAGCGTCAATGAAGAACGGGCAAGGAATCAGAGATTGAGTAACTTGCCCATTTATGTTACAAATCAAGTCGTTATTTAGACAATTCTTCCTTTTCATTTTCCTACGGAAAAAGATCATTCACTAGCATAATGGAATTTTAGTATGGTCTTGCGTAAGCGCCTTTTTGCCAGCTTAAGCACCGGATTACTACCCCTGTTTTCTGTCTCATTGTGGTCTGCTTCTTTTTCTCATGCGCTGGTCATTCAGCCGGTTCAGGTCAAGTCTGCACTGGGCGAGCCTTTTTATGCCGAAGTCTCCCTATCAGACCTTGGTGCTGTTAGGCTACAGGATCTTGCAGTGGGCATGGCCAGTCCGCAAGAGCTGGCTGATCTTGGCGTTAGATCCGGCTCATATAACGGGACACTCAGCTTTAATATACAAGCCATTTCAGCCGACCGTGGCATTATCGTGATTCGTGGCCGCCAGCCGGTCAATGAGCCTTTTATTGACTTTGTACTACGGGTTAAAAACGGCCAGAACACCCGTCTGCAACGGGTTAATGCCATGATTGACCCGGCAGATAAAAATAAAAAACTCGTCAATTTGCAAACGCAAAAGCAAAGCCAGAATCCGGTACAGGCCAGTACCAGTACAGCAGTATCACTGGCAACGTCTACCACCCCAACAATTGATATGCCAGCAAGCCGCAATGAAAAGCCCTTGCCCAGCACAGAACGCAAACTCAATGTGGTGAATGCCCTGCCACCGGATATGACACCCCAGCAGCCCACTGGCATACAAGCCAGCAGTAAAGCAGCCGTAGCCAAAGAAATTGAAGTTTCTACAGCACCCCGAAAAAACCAGCCGCGCCATGTGGTTAAAAAAAATGAATCGCTGTGGAAAATTGCAAAACAACTGGAACCCCAGCTCAAGCAGCCGGTTGGCCAGATTATGCAGCGTATCCGTGACATGAATCAGGATGCCTTTATTGCAGGTGATCCCAATCAGCTCAAGCGTGGTGCTACCCTGATTTTGCCGGAACGCGACCAAAATACCACCCTTGTTGCCACCCCTCAGGTGACCTCTCCTTTCAGGCCTGTGCCCAAAGCACCAACTGCCAGTGCCAGTACTCCCATAAACCGCAGTGGGCGCTTGCCCAAAGCTGAGCTAACCCTTGTGGCACCAAATGTGCAAGGAAGTGCTCAAGGAAACAGCTCCACTGGTCAAAATGTAGGTTTTCAACCGCTGCCGCGCGAAATAGTCTTGAAAATTGGTCAAGAACGTCGTAAAACAGTTTTAATGCAACATGAAGTGAGTGAGCTGGACGCTCAACTCGCGCTAAACGATAAGAAGATCGCCATGCTAAACGCTAAACTCGCCGAACTGGAACATCAGCTGAAAACGCGCAATCAGGCTAAAAAACTGCCTGCGCAAAAGCAGCACATGCAAGCCCTGCCTCCCAAAAAGGTAGCCAATGCCATTCTTCCCATTGTTGCTTTTGCCAGTATGGGCCTGTTTGGGTTTGCGCCCAACATGGCACGCGCCGCCGAAGCTGACAGCGGAGGGGGCTTCCCGATCTGGATCATTATTGCTGTTGCAGTAGTGGTTATTGGTGCCATTGTGGCCAAGGTATTGATGGGTAAGTCCTCCAGCAAGCCTGCGGCCCGTGGTAAAGCCAAGCGCCCTGCCACAAAGCGCGCCGCACCGGCTGCTGTGAAAAAAGAACAGCCTGTTGCCCGTCCTACAGCAGCTGTTGCCACTGAAGTCCCTGTACCGGTTGCCCGTCCGGCCGCCACACAGCCGGTTGCCACGGATGTGCTACAGGAAGTACAAAGCTATATTGAACGTGATCGCTATACTCAGGCTGTCGGCCTGCTTAAGGATGCCATTGGCAAGAATCCTGAGCGTGTTGACCTTCAGGTGAAACTGCTTGAAGTCTATGCCCTGCAAAATGACATTGACGGCTTTGAACAGCAGTTTAGTATCGTTACGGCTTTTAACCAGCCAGAAACCTCGCAGCATGCCGAAAAAATGCGCATGCTGTTGCAGCCAAAACCAGCGGAAGACTTTACGCCGGTTGATGACTTAAGCTTTAACTTTGAAAGCAGCAAGCCAGCATCTGCTGAAAACAACGTTATTGAATTTGATGCGCAATCAGCCCCTGCCATGCCAAACGAGGTGGAAGTTCCTGCTTCTGCTGCCGACCAGTCACTGGCCGAGCTGGAAGCTGAGTTTGGCTTTGCGCAGGAACCTGCAGTCAAATCCGAGCCGGCTGCTACCACTTTTGACCTGAATCTGGATGAGTTTGACAGCAAGCCGCAAGTACAGCCAAAAGCCAAGCCGGTTGATTTTGAGCCAGCCCCTGCCAAAGCAGTACCGGAAGATGCACCGATTGATCTTGAATTCGACCTGAATGATTCTTTCGTTCTGGAAGAAGTTAAAATCCCGGAACCTGCGCCTACCAGCTTTAATCTTGAACTAAACCAGCCTAAAGAGTCAGCTAAAGCACCGATTGCTCCACAGGTGAATCTGGAAAATCTGGAAGTTACAGATACCAACTGGGCCGATGGCTTTGATGATCAGGACTTCAACATTGGCACCTCAACCACGCCAGCGTCTGCTGCATCTGTCTCGGTAACTCCTGCGGATACCTCAGGTAGCCCGGAAGATTTTCTGGCCAAGGAATTCCCGTTTCTGGTTAACCTTGATGTTCAGCAAACCAACCTTGAGCTGGCTGAAAGCTATATCAATCTGGGTGAACGCGCCAGTGCCCGTGAACTGCTGGGTGAAGTGATGAATCAGGGTAATCCACAGCAACAGGCTCAGGCTCAGCACCTGATGCAAAAGCTGGCCTCCTGATTTAACGCGTCTCCTGCACTTAAAAGGCAACTCTGGTTATCATCACTGGAGTTGCCTTTTTTGTTGGGCGCTATCAGGAACCAATTTTAATAAAAATCATGCTTAGCTTTTTTCATTATGTGGTTAACAATTCAAATCATTGCGCCTTGAGCAAATTATTATCAGCAGGATACCAACAATGCTGGAACAGCCACTTTCTTCAATGGCCCTGATTTATATGGGTGGCACTTTTGGCTGTACGGGTCAGCCACTCACACCCTTGCCTGCTGAGGTTTTTTTACCCCGGCTGCAACAGGTGTTACAAAATGATTATCCGGCACTTCAAGCCTTTGTTGCCAGTACCCATATCCGCGATAGTAGCCAGCTTGAACCCCAAGACTGGCAGGATTTGCTGCTACAAATTAAAGGACTGGTGCAACAGGGCTTTGAAAAAATCCTGATTGTGCATGGCACTGATACCCTGGCCTATACCGCTGCATTTTTAGCAGAATTTATACCCAATGTCGTACTACACCCTGTACAACTGGTGATTACCGGTAGCCAGTTTCCGCTACTGGAAGCGACTGGTGAAGCGGTAAACCTATATAGCGATGCCTTAAGCAATTTAGCCACCGCGTATCAGCAGCTCTGTGGTAGTTCATCGCTAGCACAAAGTAACTGCTGGGTGGCCTTTGATGGACAAGTCTGGCCTGCCCATACGGTGCAGAAAATTCATACCGCCAGCACCCCTGCATTTGCTGGAACGGCTGTCCCATTATTATTACTGCCTGAACCGCACTCACTTACGCTTGAAGACTTGCCTAACCTGAATATTGCGGTGTATTACGCGCTACCTTTAAATCCTGAGCTACTGGCCCAGCAGTTAGAGCAGTTACTGGCTTCCAAACCACAGGCCATGATTATTCTGGCTTTTGGTGCAGGTAATCTGCCACAGCACCCTGCCATAGAAACCGTGTTGCAGCAGGCACAGCAAGCTAAAGTCCTGCTGGTACTCAGTACTCAGGTAGCGTTTGGCGGTGTGAATTTTAACTATGCTGCCGGACATTGGCTGGCTCAATTTGGTGTATTATCCGCAGGCAATTGGTCACTGGCTGCCCTCTATGCCCGTCTGGCCTTACTGTTATGCCAACCGCTTGGTTTTGAACAGCGCCGGCAGCAATGGCAGTGCCAACAACAGCGATATATTGATGCCAGTGCCTAAAACACGCCTGACCTGACAACATTTTACCGAGAATATTATGCAACGCTATGCAATTGGGATTGAGTTTAATGGCCTGCATTACCGTGGCTGGCAAACTCAGCAGGCCGGCGTTGCCAGTGTGCAGCTTACCCTCGAAAATGCTTTAAGCAAAATTGCCAATCACAAAGTTGATTTGCATGCCGCTGGCCGCACGGATGCGGGTGTGCACGCCAGCAACATGATTGCTCATTTTGATACCAGTGCCATTCGCCCTGAGCGCGGCTGGATTATGGGGGCCAATACCTTACTGCCCAAGGATATTGCCCTGCGCTGGATTCAGCCCATGGATACCCATTTTCATGCGCGGTTTAAAGCCTGTGCCCGGCGTTATCGCTATATTATTTATCAGCACCGTTTCCGTCCTGCTTCACTATATGGCCAAGTGACTCATGTTTATCAGGATTTAAATGTGGATAACATGATCAAGGCTGTGGATAAGCTGGTGGGCACGCATAATTTCACCAGTTTTCGGGCAGCGGCTTGCCAGTCTAACCAGCCTGTGCGTCAGGTCACCCATGCCCGGCTGTTCAGGCATGGGGCGTTTTTAATTCTGGATATTCAGGCCAATGGTTTCCTGCATCACATGGTACGTAATATTGTGGGGACACTGCTGGAAATTGGTACGGGCGAGCATGAACCAGAATGGATGGATCATTTGCTGGCGATTCAGGATCGTAATCAGGCTGGTATTACAGCGCCGCCCGATGGGCTGTACTTTATTCAGGCTTACTATCCGCCAGAATTTAACCTGCCACCGGTAGATCTGGGACCAGTCTGGTTAAACCTGCCAGAATAAGCCCAACTGATTATGGTGCGCCTCATAACAGTAAAGGCTTGATGCTGCGTAGGCTTTAATGCTGCTTGCGCTTGCGGTATTCCACCGGCGTTTCATTGGTCCAGCGCTTGAAGGCGCGATAAAAGGTACTCGGCTCGGAAAAGCCGGTTAAATACACAATACGCTCTACACTTTCATTGGTTTGTGACAGCAAACGCTTGGCCAGCCGGCAACGGTAGTCCGACAGGATTTGCTGAAAGCAGGTATTGGCTTCACTCAATTGGGTGCGCAGGCGACGCGGGGTAATGTTGAGTTGGGCTGCCACGGTTTCCAGTGTGGTTTCACCACTTTCCAGCGTTGAGCCAATCGCACGGCGCACTTCGCCCACCAGATCATAGCGCGCCAGTTCCTGTAACTTTTCCAGTGCCAGTTGCTCATGCAGGCGCAATAGCTCCGGTTCAGACTGCCACAGTGGATAATCCAGAATGGCTGGCTCAAAGTACAGACGGGTTTCAGTTTGTCCCAGTCTTACCGGACAATTATACACACGGCGGTATTCTGCCTCACTGGTCCCGTAGTTATAATTAAAATCCAGACAGGTTACCTGAAAGCGGCCTTCGGTGACAAAATTAAAAAACCGTAATGCCCCGGAAACCACACACTCACTAAAATGACGCTGTACCTTGGTATCGGAATATTCCATGCGGCCATTGGTCAGATAGCAGCTTTTACTATCCACCACCAGTTGGGCATTCAGCGCATCACTAATCAGGCGCTGGTAAGCCAGTGCCCGCTTGAGGCCTTCGCCAAATGTACCACTACTCATAAACAGGTATTCAATGACCTGACCACGATACAATGGCAAATGTTCACCCAGATGCAGGCCCACATCAGGATCACCCGTGACTTCCTCAGCAGCCTGCCAGAAGGCAACCTGCGCACTTAAAGGCGTGCGTTTGCGGGCATCGACCTGACTTAAGGCAACTCCGGCACGGCCCAGAATCTGTTCAACCGGCATATTGGCCCGGCGCATGGCCTGATAACCTAAACGCAAAATAATTGAAGCATCTGTCAGTTGTCCCGCCATATCTACGCTCTCATTTGCCTTAAGTTGCCAATGCTGATTAAAACCATTCTGTCAGGTTATTGGCTGAATTGACAGCCTAGTTTAATGCCATCCAGCCAGAAATGAAAAGTATTGTTGAACGGCAGCCCTGCATTTGTTCGCCAAATGTGTGTACGCACAGCCACACGAATGGATTGTTTTTTTAGCCGGAACTGTCTATAATTTGCGCCTTATCTTTTCGTATCAGGTAGGCTATGGCCAACAAAGAAGAACTCATTGAGTTTGAAGGCGTTGTCACCGAGACATTGCCAAACACCATGTTCCGCGTTCGTCTGGAAAATGGTCACGAAGTGATTGCTCATATTTCCGGCAAAATGCGCAAACACTATATCCGCATTCTGACTGGTGATCAGGTTAAGGTTGAAATGACACCTTATGACCTGACTAAGGGTCGCATTACGTACCGCGCCCGCTAAGTATTAAAACGCCCGAAGCCGCATTTATTGCGGCTTTTTGTGTTGTTGCCATTCTGGTTTTTTTCATTCTTTATTGGCTGTTTTCTGTATAGACAATTTCATTGATTCACGACACTACATGACGCCAAGCACTTATTTCCAGATAGATTTTTATTAAAATAACCATTACCTTACTGGCTTAAGCCCTAATCAATGCTGCCAGATGAAAGCCATGCCAGAGGCCTATACTCCTGCCATAACGTGCCTTTTTCATTACTCCCAATACAGCATTGTTTATTCATTTTAACAACGGCATTTTTAATTAGAGAAAGGGAAATTTTATGTCTACTTACGTGATTCGTGCCAAGTGTTTTGGCTATAACGATGAAGTGTTCTATGTGGCAGGCAACCGGATTGCCAATATTTTTCAGGACAAGGCACAGGCTGAGCAGGCCTATAAGCAGCTTGAAATTGATGCGGCACGAAACTTTGCCTTGTATGAAGTTGAAGCCCTGTTTAATGCCAGTGAAGAAAAATTAAATACATTGGATGCCTTTGTCTTTGAGCGCTGTGGCCAGCATATTGCTGATGGCTATGAAATCAGTGAAGATACCTTGCCCGCAGAGTTAGCTGATGATGATACTTTTGAGTTTGTAGAGCGTGCCGGCATGCAAAGCTATCAGTTGATGTGCTTTGAAGGTGCGCCCAAATTCTATGCACTATGGTCGGTAAAACAGCAGGAGCTGTATAAGGATTATGATGAATACTTTACCGGGCTAGTTTATGCCCCTAGTCCTGAGCAGCTAAAAGGCCAGCTGGAGCGCATTTTTGATGAACAGGGTTGTCCACTGGTGCTTAACGGTAGCCTGGAAAGCCTGTCCAGTACACCTGCCCTGCTACAGGCTGCCATTGCCAGTAATCGCAACATTGTCTATAAGCCGCAACAGCAGCAGCTTGAGATTAATAACTGGGATACTGAGGCGCTCTACAGCGTTAATGCCCTGCTTAACAATCCCTTATTTGAAATTCGTGAAATTTCGCTGGAAGACATACAGCACCTTGAAGCCGGGCTTGCTGAGGAAGAAGGTTACGATGACTATTAATATGGCCGGTTTCCTGAGCCAGCCTCAGGGTTTATGCTACACTGGGACATACCTTTAAAAATATGACCCAGTTATCTGCATACGGACATCGGTCATTTTTACCTGTAATTCAATCTGTACTTTAGTACTGGTCAGTTAACACAATGCTATTTACCCATCCTGAAAATCAAATGCTTCAGCTGCAGGGCCGTCGCATTGGTATCTTTATACTGGCGTTTGTGCTGTATTTTATGGCAGCCCTGTATTGCATTTATATTTCCAGACAACCCGGTAGTGTTGCAGCCATCTGGTATGCCAATGCCATTATGGTGATGTTTTTACAGGTGTTTGCCTATCGCGACTGGTACATCTTTTTGCTTCTGGCCGCACTGGGAAACATTTGCGCCAATATTGTATTTAATGATCCCATTGGCATGAGCCTGGCCTTTATTCCGGGTAATTTGCTGGAAATTGGCTTGGCAGCGTATTGCCTGCGCCGTTTTATACCATTGCGGCAATGCATCGAAAATCCGCTGATCCTGCTGCAAATGCTATCCCTGATGCTACTGCCAATAGCCATTAGTGCGTCTTTGGGTGCGCTGGTGTTAACTCTATATGGCCTTGTACCCTATCCAGAGGGTTGGCTATTCCTGTTTACGGGCAGTGTGGTGGGTGCCATTTCCATTATTCCTATGGGATTGTTACTGGCACTCTATGGCTGGCAGGATTTTATCCAGATTAACCAGTCATTTACCTTTTTGATGTGTATTTTGCTGGCGCTACTGATTGCACTGTTTGGTTTTGTTTACTTGCCTGATCCGTATATTTATATTTCAGCAACCCTGATTCTGGTGGCGTTTATTGGGCGTTTTTCAGGAACGGCTTTGGCCGTGCTGGTGTATTCGGTGATTATCAGTACGCTCATTGCAATGGGTGTTTTTCAGTCGTCCATTCAGGGCCAATATATGCAAAGTGATGCTTATTTGTACCTGCCACTGGTGATGACTCTGCTTCAGCCTTTATTGCTTGCTGCTGCAATGCAACGGATTCAGAATTTGAAATTGTGGTAACAGGCCCAAAAAAATATAAATACAATGCGTGATCAGGCCGCATGACTTTTTGATTTATACAGGCGCTGCGGTCTGGTAATAGCAGGGTTAAATCAGCCCTTGCCAGACCCACATAATTTTATAAGTCAATAATTTAATTCAATTTTCCCTAAGTTTCTCAATCAGAAGTTTTAGTGTTGATCAATAACAGCCATCTTATAATAACTGATGAATAAACTGTTTATAGGGCAAGCCTAATGGCAGCTCTAAATCAGCCTGAATCTTTCTGCGGGTGGTGGTTACAGCTTGCTGGGTTAAAGGATTGACCGCTTGTTTTTCATAAGCTTGCCAGTAAAGCCCAGTGCCTCGTTTTTGCCATGCTGGCAGGTCATTAAAATTAATGCCGTTTTGGAATAGCAGTTCATTTTTTTCTGATACGGTACGTCCAACCAAATAGTTGGTAGCAGCCTGTACCGATTGGCCCTGTTTCCGCAGCAACCAGTAACTATGGGCATTGAGCGAATTTCTATGCGCATCTTCCTGACGCCATGCAAAGTAATCCTCAACAATATCAATTGATGGTAATTCGCAAATCCGTGCATCAAAACAGGCTATCTGCTGCATTTGCAGGGTAAAAGCAGCACTGGCTTCTCCAGCCAGTATCGAAATCAGCTTGCGGGTTTTGCGGCCAAAGGTTGCTTCATCAGGTGCCAATAACAACGATATTTCATCACTTTGTGTATAGCCATACACCACATGAAAACCACAGTTCATCAAATGATGGGTTGTATTAATCATGGCATCACGAAAACGTATGTCAAAAGGAACTTCCAGATCCCATAATTCCTTGGTTTGCCTTGTAAAATTACGGCCATCCAAACGCACAACAATATACACTTCCGGGAGTACACAATAATCATGCGCGGTTTCAAACACACGCATCTTTTTGTCCAGTGCTTCAAATTTCAATGTTCTATTTCCTTTACCTGAAACCCGTTTCCATCAAGGTTTTCTACTGTATAAATTTTATCAAAACCTTCGGCATAGACAGGTTGCTGCATTTTTTTAAGCACTGCTTTCAAGCCCACTTCAGGAATTTTCTGTTTTCCGCTGCGCTGGTTATTGCGCTGTAATGCTTTTTCAAAACTGGAATCAAAGTAATAAGCTTTGACCTGAAACTGATATTGCCTTGCAAGCTCAATATAATGCTGGCGGTCTTCACTGGAAGGATTGGTTTTATCAATCACGAATGGCTGCTTTGCTTCCAGATAAGCTTGAATGAGTAATTTCTCACGGTGTCTGGTTTTCAGCATGTCCAGATTAATTCGCATATGGGTATGAAAAAAATAATTTGAATAAAAAGTCGATTTACCCGCCCCTTGCACCCCAATAAAAATAATTAGCTCCACTATTGCTCACTTTATCGTTCTTGTTTAGATAAAAAAGCGCAGCCGAAGCCACGCGTTTTGGTTAGTTTCCAAACAGGCTTTTACAAATCAAAAATCTTGCCCGGATTCATAATGCCATTCGGATCAAATACTTTTTTCAGCTCACGCAAATAACTAATTTCCACGGCATCGCGGGTATATTCCAGATAGTCTTTTTTGGTCATGCCTACGCCATGCTCAGCGGAAATGGAACCGTTATATTTTTGCACGGTTTCAAACACTTGGGTATTTACCAGTTTGCACTGGTCAAAGAATTCATCTTTAGACAGATTGGCCGGTTTCAGGATATTTAAGTGCAGATTTCCATCGCCGATATGGCCAAACCAGCAAATTTCAAAATCCGGGTAGCTGGCTGCCACAATGGCATCAATTTCCTTGATAAACGCCGGCACATGGGTAATCAGTACGGAAATATCATTTTTATAGGGCGTAAATGGTGCAATGGTTTCCGAAATATCTTCACGCAAGCGCCACAGGTTTTGTGCCTGCGCCTGAGTCTGGCTCATGACGCCATCCAGCACCCAGCCCTGTTCCATGCAATGCTCAAAAATACTCATGGCATCGTCAACCACCGCTTCAAAGCGGCCTTCAAATTCCAGCAACACATAAAATGGACACGGCGTATCAAATGGCTTGCCCACATGACCGGCATCCAGCACTTTTTGCAGGGCCACTTCACCAAAAAACTCAAATGCTGTCAGGTCAATCCGCTGCTGGAATGCATGCAAAATGGGCATCACCGACTCAAAATCCGGTGTGCCAAGTACCAGTACTTTTAAATCCTGTGGCTGGCGTTCCAGCTTAATTTCCGCTTCGGTGACAATACCCAGTGTCCCTTCTGCGCCAATAAACAAATGTTGCAAAGCATAACCGGTGGCGTTTTTAATCATGCCTTTATTCAGGTGTAAAATATCGCCCTTGCCGGTAACCACGGTCAGACCCAGCACCCACTGGCGGGTCATACCATATTTAATCACCTTGATGCCGCCAGCATTGGTGCCAATGTTGCCACCCAGTTGGCTGGAACCAGCCGAGGCAAAATCCACCGGATAATACAGGCCCTGCTGTTCGGCATACTGTTGCAGGCTTTCGGTGACAATACCGGCCTGCACGCGCACCATGCGATCAGCGGGCAAAAATTCCAGCACTTTGTTCATGCGGTCAAGGCTGATTACAATTTCACCATTGGTGGCTACGGCACCGGCTGATAAACCGGTACGTCCACCGCTTGGGGTAATGGCGATCTGGTGCTGATTGGCCAGCCTAACCACTGCCTGCACTTCCTCCGTCGTGGCCGGAAATACAATGACCGACGGATTGGGTTCAAAATGCTTGGTCCAGTCCTTGCCCCAGGTTTGCAGGCTGTCATGATCAGTCCTGACCCGTTGTTCGCCCACGATGGCAGATAATTGTTCCAACACAACAGCAGATAAGGCAAGCGGCGCATTCATGGCAAACGACTCTTAAGAAAAAAAGCAGACTCTATTGCAATATGCTATCATATACGGCTTGATTTTTGGCCTTTACACTTTTTTGGTTTTGTGGAGCCGGCATGAGCCAACAACTTTCCTTGCAAAAAGATAAAATTCGTTTTCTGCTGCTTGAAGGCGTACACCAGAACGCCCTCGATGTTCTCCATGCGGCTGGTTATACCAACATTGACTATCGTAAGACAGCACTTGATGAAGATGCCTTAATTGAGGCCATCAAGGATGCACACTTTATTGGTATTCGCTCGCGCACACAGATTACCGAAAAAGTGCTGGAAGCAGCCAATAAGCTGATTGCTGTGGGCTGTTTCTGTATTGGCACCAATCAGGTAAATCTGGATGCGGCGCTGGTACGCGGCATTCCCGTGTTTAACGCGCCTTATTCCAATACCCGCTCGGTGGCTGAACTGGTACTGGGTCAGCTAATTTTGTTACTGCGCGGCATTCCAGAAAAAAATGCGCTGGTTCATCGCGGTGGCTGGTCAAAATCTGCCGAAGGTTCCTATGAAGCCCGTGGCAAAACATTAGGTATTGTGGGTTACGGCTCCATTGGCACCCAGTTGTCGGTACTGGCCGAAAGCCTGGGCATGAAAGTGATTTACTTTGATGTCGTGACCAAACTGCCTCTGGGCAACGCGCGTCAGGTCGGTAGCATGGAAGAATTGCTGGCCCAGTCGGATGTAGTGTCATTGCATGTGCCTGAGCTGCCATCGACCAAGAATATGATGCGTGCCGAACAGTTTGCCCAAATGAAAAAAGGCGCGATTTTCATTAATGCGGCACGTGGCACCTGTGTTGAAATTGATGATCTGGCCGCAGCACTTCAGTCTGGCCAGTTAAATGGCGCCGCCATTGACGTGTTCCCGAAAGAGCCAAAAGCCAACGATGAAGAATTCCTGTCGCCGCTGCGTGCGTTTGACAATGTCATTCTGACGCCGCACATTGGTGGTTCTACGCAGGAAGCACAGGCTAATATTGGTCTGGAAGTGGCTGAGAAGTTTGTGCGTTATTCCGATGCCGGTGCAACCATCACTGCCGTGAATTTCCCGGAAGTGGCCATTCCACAACAGGAAGGCACCCATCGCCTGCTGCACATTCACAAAAACATTCCGGGCGTTTTGTCTGCGGTCAACCAGCTATTTGCCAAGCAAAATATTAATATTGCCGCGCAAAGCCTAATGACCAAAGGTGATATCGGCTATCTGGTAATGGACGTGGATGCCGGTGCCTCTGAAGCCGCGCTGGAAGCCCTGCAAACGGTTGAAGGCACGATTCGCGTGCGTATCCTGTACTAATGAATTCTAGTCCAGAATAAAAAAAGCCCCGTCAGTTGATGGGGCTTTTTTTATGGTAAGAATATTTAATAAAAACTCAATCCGGTACTTCACTAATATCGCGTGGTTCTACCCGTGGTTGCACATTCATGTCATGGCGGAACTTGCTGGAACGCGCATAGGCCGGAATACGCACCCGGTTGATAGAACCCAGCGGCTGATGTTCCTTGAGGCAATGCCAAGGATTAAAGGACAGCACATCATCCGCATACACACGGCGTGCCGGACTATAGGCATCCTGCGGTGGAATCACAATTTTGCCAATCGGCTGATACGGCGACTTGTTTTCATCCCATTCGATGGACGCATCTTCAATCGGCATATCGGCTGGATTGGTACACAACTGGGCGCGCAGTTCATATTGGGCGCCGGAACGGCTAAAGAAATCCACCACCAGATCGCGCATGCCAGAAGGACGGTTGGTAATATCCACGCTTTGTCCAGCCAGCGCAGCCACCTCAGGTGATAGCGGCGCGGCACTGATTTTAGCAATATAGCGACCATAACGAATGGCAGCCATCGTATAAAAAGTCTGCCCTAAAATATGGGTAGGCGGGGTTCCCAGTTTTTTTAATGGCGAGTTGGTATGTGCCAGCAAGCCAGCTACCGTGCTCACCGGCTTGGCCAGTGATTCACCAATCTGCTTAATCAGGTCGGGTGACTCATCGTATTTTTCGGCCATGTGCTGCATCTTCCAGTAGGCCTTAACATGCCCAAACGGAATGACTGGATGATTCACCATTAAAAAGTCCTGGGTTACATCATTTTGATGCTCCGGCAGGATTTTTTCACCTTCTACGCCAATCACTTTCACGGCCATACCATAGGCAGTTGGAATACGGTCATCCTTAATATGGCCAAAGGCACTGGACAGGCGGATCACCACCGGATAGCGGCCTGATTTGGCAAATAAACCCTGCGCCAGATGCTCAGGCAGGTTGTCATAGACCTCCAGATGACCAACCACAATCCCATGGCTTTTGGCATGTGCATCCCGGGTGGCGTGCCGGTGCTGGTCAAAGGCACGCGTGTTGACCCGTGCCATGGATTCTACAATCTTTTCAATCAGGTCATCTTCATCACTGGCTTTGACTTCAACATCTGGCGTGTAAGGATAGTAGGACATAACAGGCTCGCTTGCTTGAATACTGGCTTGGGTTAAATGCGCTAAAACAAATAAACATATAATCTTAATTCACTGAATTTCAACAGAAATTTATGTTTTTAGCACTATATTTTTTAGCATCCTCTAAAGTCTTAAAAGAACCAAAAATGCAGCTTAGGCCGCTGCATGTTTTTCTTTCTGGCGCTCAAATTCTTCAAAATACTGCTTAGCCAGTTGCTGTTTTTGTTGCTCACTTAAAATTTTGCCGGACATCTGAAAAAAGCGGTGTTCCTCTTCCGACAGGTGATGATGCACCTGTTCAACCAGTTTTTTGGCAGTGGCCATCCATGATGAGGTGGTTTGGTCAGCCTGTTCCAGTTCCTCAATGTATTCATCAATCTGGTGATGCTCGGACAAGGCATGGCGGGTTAAATCCACCCCATTGTCATCCATGAGCAAGGGTACATAAAAATAACGCTCTTCAGCAGTTTCGTGGGCCACCAGTTCAATTTTATATTTTTTAAAAATTTCATCGCGCTCTGCACTAGCCCCTTGGGTTTGTAATAGTTGTGCGCCCAATTGACGTTGTACGTCGTGGCTCTGGCGTAGGGCTTCAAAAATATTCATGGCTAACACCTATTTTATGCATGAGTTAATATCCAGCATTAAAATAACTTATTGATCTTGCTGGAAGTGTTGCAAAAATGCATGCAGTGTTTAGCGCTTTGTAAAGTTAAATAAATAAATGATAAACTGAATTTTTATAAAATAAGACATGAAAAAAAAGAAAAGCCCTTGGGTTCTGATACTACCTTCTGGGCTTATGCGGCTGTATAAAACGGTTTCTTTATTATGTACTTAGTTCCTTTAAGCTTGCAGGTTTCCCAACCATATTCTTGTGTTTATGGTGCTTTACCAGCGCTCCTTGCCAGCAACTTATCGTGCTGCCATCATCGCAAATAGACTGATCGGTCTATAGTCGTTAAAAGATGTATCTAGTGTGAGCATTTGCTCACAATGCTGTCTGCTTTTGTTCACAATTGAGTGCAATTATGTGTTTTTGCAATTGGCGCTGTAAGCCTGTGTGACGAACCAGCTTGTTGTGTAACGCCTGCTCGGCAGCGGTAGTATCACTCCACAAGTCAACCTGTTGTTTGGCGCGCGTGACGGCGGTGTATAGCAACTCACGGCTGAGCAAGTTTTGGGCAGCGGATTCCAGTATTACTGCAACACGGTTAAATTCCGAACCCTGTGACTTATGTACCGTCATGGCAAACGCTGTGCTGATGTCATGCAAGGGCAAGCGTGTAACTGCTATCGGCTGGCTTAAATGGGCAAAATAAACCTGCCATTTGCCGCTATGATCCGGCAGGCACAGGCCAATATCGCCATTGGACAATTGCAGGCCATAGTCGTTGCGGCTCATCATCACCGGACGGCCAGCAAACCAGTCGCTAAAGCCAGCCGTCTGGGTTAGTGTCAGTTGCAAGCGACGGGACATTTCCTGATTAATGCGTTTTACTCCCAGCCGGCCTGAACGCATGGCCGTTAAAATCCGGTACTGGTCAAACACTGCAAATAGTTGTTGCACCGGTTGACCGTCTTGTAGTGCACGAGCAAATGGTAAAAAACCCTGCCATAGCTGGTCAAATAGCTGCTGGTCGCTTAAATGCTGTGGATTAATGTGTTTTAAAATCGACTGGTTTTCAGGCTTGTGGAAGGTTTGCCAGAAAGTCATTACATCCTGCGCCAAAATAGCCGAGGCAAGCTGGCCAATGCCTTGCATGGCGTTAAAGCGCTTGCTTTCCTGCAAGTGAATCTGGTGATCCTGTAGCGCGGGCGTCTGTTGCAGGTCGGCCAGTACGGCGCCAGCATCCACCGCAGCCAGCTGGTCGGCATCACCCAGAATAATCAGGCGGGTGCCTGGTGCAATGGCATCAAACAGCAGGCTGGCCAGTGCCAGATCCAGCATGGAACCTTCATCCAGTACAATCAGGTCATAGGGTAACGGGATGCGCTGGTGATAGCGGGGTTTACCGGTAGTCCCCAGCCCTAGTAGCCGATGCACGGTCTGGGCGGTTTGAATCTGGCTGCTTTGAATACCGGATTCGGCAAAGGCAATATCCAGCACACTTTGCATGCGCTGGGCGGCCTTGCCAGTAGGTGCGGCCAGTGCAATGCGCAAATCTGGCTGGGCCTGTTGCAAGGCTTTAACAATCCGCACCAGTGTGTAGGTTTTGCCAGTGCCCGGCCCGCCGGTTATCAGGCTAAAAGAATGCTTGGCGGCCAGTGTAATGGCTTGTTGCTGGCGTGTATTGGCAGTTTCATTGGCTTCAAACTGTACATTTACTGGCCGAACAGTAGCTAAAATGCGTGTTAATTGCTCAGCCAGACGATGTTCCTGTTGCCACTGCCGATAAAAGTATAGATAATCCTCCGCCCTGACCAGCGGTGCCGGTTGCGCTGTGGCCTGTTTTTCATCCACAATCAGGGCATGCTGTAATAACTCAGGTAATGGGTTTTGCGTAGTTAACAACAAGCAGGTATGACCACTTTCCAGTGCCTGCCCAACACTAATAATAAGCTGTTTTAGTTGATCTTTTTTAAGGTCAGTAAGTGAAGCATCCAGACTGGTTAACTGGGTCGCTAGCGCAGCATACCAAGTCCCTTCTATTGGCTCGTCCGTAGTCTGAATATTATCAACAGACTTATCCGCAAGGTTATCAACAGGCTTATCCACAAACTTACCCACAGGGTTTTCAACAGAGTTATCCACAGCTTTACCTGCCTGTTTGATGGTTTTTTAAAACCAATAAATGATCCATCTCGTTTACCCCTGTGTCATTGAACTGCTGACTTAATGCCATGGATCATGCTGCCCCAATAACTCATCCAGCTGGTTGAGCAAATCCTCGCTTGCCTGCCAGTGCAAAATTCCCGTCTGGTCAGAACCCTGCTGCATACCGCGCAAATACAAATACACGGCCCCACCCAGATGTTGTGCAGGCTGGTAACCTAGTAGCCGCAGCTTAAGGAAACGATGCAATGCCAGCTGGTATAGTACCGCTTGCAACCAGTAGCTTGAACTACTCATGTTTTCACGCAGTGCCGCTGGCTGGTAGTCACTAAACTGGTTACCCAGATAATTGCTCTTGTAATCGGCAATATAATATTTGTCCTGATGCACATAAACCAGATCAATAAAGCCATGCAGGTAGCGCGCATTCATCACGCTATTGAGCGGGGCAACCGGTACCCGATGCTGTGCCAGTAACTGCCCAATCGCGTGTGTGTCTACCAGCTTGTCAGCAACCGACAGGTGAAACTCAAACTCATGAATCTGGCCTTCCACACTGGCCAGCGTCGCCCCTTCCGGTAGCTGGGCCTGCAAGATATCGGTAAACCAGCCTGCCATTTGCTCCAGATCCACCACAGGTTGTCCATAACGTTCCAACTGCGCATTAATGGCAAAATTCTGCAATTGCTTTTCAAATACAGGTGCCCAGTATTCCTGATGTTTCGGGTTGAGCTGTTCCAGCACATGATGCAGACAGTCGCCGGCGTTGGCTCCGCGTGGAAAGGCAAAGCACAAGGGCAACGCAGGTTCACTGGCTTGCGTATCTGTTGATTGTGATGGCATTGCTTCGGGTTGTATGGCTGGTTTTTCTGTTGTGCCGGATAATATACGAGCGGGCTGAACCATAGTTTGGCCAAGCAATTGGCTGCTCAGTGGCTCATCGGTATGCAGCAAAATGTCATCAGCGGGAGTAGCTGTTTTATCAGTTGCATCATTTGATGCGTGGTGGCTCGGTGGCTCCACTGCGATGGGCAGCATTTTCTGGTGACGTGATAACTGGCTGAAGCTGGTAAGCCCCCAGGCATAAACCCGGTGATTGGGCATGGGCCGTGCATCTACATCCACAGGGCTGCTGAGCTGTTTATAGATAAACTGCGGACATGCAGCTAAGCCGTCCTGCACCAGCGTATTCGGATCGCTCCAGCCCTCGCGTGCCACAGGTAGCCAGTGATACAGTGCGCCCCTGATTTTACCATCCTTTGTTTTGCCATCCTTGCCGGGCGCTGGCGGTGCAATTACATACAATCGCATGCTGGCACGCGTGAGGGCAACATAAATCAGGCGACGCAGCTCAGCCTGCTCACGCTGCTGGTGGGCCTCCAGCTGGGCGGCATTACGGCTGGAAAACGACAGCATGCGCTGCTGGTTTTCTTCATAAAAAATAATATTGGATTTTTGGCCGCCTTTAACTGGATCAAGCCCGGCCACAAACACAATGGGAAACTCCAGTCCCTTGGATTTATGGATGGTCATTAGCTGCACGCCCTGCTCGCCGGACAGCCTGCGCTCCAGTTCCCATTCGCGCTGCCCCGGCTGGCTAATCTGGCGCATAAGCCATGCCAGCAAGTGATGCTGGCCCTGAATTTTCTCACTTTGCTGGTGAATCACTTCAATCAAATGGCGTAAATTTACCACCAGTCGCTCGGCATTGGGCTGTCGCGACAATTGCGGCCAAATATCAAATGCATCAGTCAGTTGCTGCCATGCTGCCAGAAAACCGGCCCTGTACCAGCGTTCACCCAGATTAAAAAACAGGCCCTGCAAACGTGCAAGTTCATCCGGCTGCTGGTCCAGTTCTACCAGTGCCTTTAGGGTTTTACCAATCAGGCTACCGGCCAGCGCACGGCGCAAGCGGCCTTCATGGTACGGTGCCAGCATCACCTGCATGAGGGCCACAATGTCCTCGGCCAGTGTGGTCTGAAAAATACTTAAACGCGAGCCACGCCATACCGGCACTTTGGCTTGCTGTAATACCGCCTGTACTTTGTCCAGCTGGCTATTGGAGCGGCATAGCACGGCAATATGACTGGGGCTAATGGCTTCAAACTGGTCACGATGCTTGATTTGCACCTGCCCGCTATGACTTGATTGCAGCAAGTGAATAATTTGCCAGGCAACCTGTTCAAACTCGGTCTTTTGTTCGTCAACACACAGCAGGCGCAGCGGCACTGCATTAAGTTCATTGCCGTCACGCAGCTCGGTCACATTGCGGCCCCCTGCTTCGACTGGCTGATACGCCACCTGCTCGCCAAACTCAGGATTAAACTGAAACAAGCGGTCTACCGCAGCCACCAGTGGTGCAATGGAACGATGGTTAAACCGTAAAAAATGCTGTTGACCACCATATTGCATTACTTGTGTTTTGGCACGCTGGTACGTGAGCATGTCGCCACCGCGAAAGCCATAAATCGCCTGCTTGGGATCACCCACCAGCACCAGTGCGTTTTTTACTTCTTTAGCAGCCTGCCGCCAGATGTGGGCAATGACCCGGTCCTGATCAAAATTGGTATCCTGAAACTCATCAACCAGCGCCACCGGATAACGGTGCTGGATATGCTGCGCAAGGCTTTGGCTGGTATCCTGCTGTAGCACATCGGCCAGTACACGCATTTGCTGGGAAAAGGTGGTTTCGCCGCGTTCGCTTAAAATCTGGGGTAATTGCTGGCGCACCATCTGGCTGACAAAATAATGAATATGCTGGGAAATCTGCTCCAGACTTTCCTGCAAATGCAGCATACATTGCTGAACCTGCTTCAACACCTGACAGGCAGGCAGGCTGATAAATTGCTGTCTAAGTGCGTCATCTGCCTTTTTAAACTGGCCATCAATTTTGCCAAACCCTTCCAGCCAGCGATATTCGGCACTATCCGACTTAAGCCCACACAAATAATCCAGCAGGTTATCCTGTAAGGCAGCCATAATTTCTGGAAATACCTGACTATTGTTGCTAAAGGCACGGTTCTTCACCAGCTTGCCATGGTATTCACCATCCGGCTGTAAAAACGCAGCCAAGCTTGTCCAGTCACACTGACTTAATTGCTGCTGGGTCTGCTCAAACAGTGTCCAGTCAATCACTGGCATTTCCACCGGCTGCAATTGCGCGGATAAAAAATTCAGTACCGTGGTAATGCTGCCACGATAATCTTCCACGTCCTTGAGCTGGTCGGTCAGCACCAGCAATTCAATAATACGGGCCGGCTGACGGCTACGCCACTGGCGCAAGGCATCATGCATGACCTGATAGCAGGCTTCGGCTTCCTGCTCACTGATTTGCAGGATTTCATGCTGGCCGCTGTCAAAGGCAAATTCATTCAGCAGTTTCTGGCAAAAACTGTCCAGCGTGCCCACAAACAGTTCATCAAAACTGTCCAGTGCCAATTGCAGGCGGTTTCTGGCATGGTTGAGTTGTTCGACATCAAGCTTTTGCAACAGGTACACTGCCAGCCAGTCCTGCTCAGCCTGCACCCGCTGTAACACCTCACTGTGGTTTTCAATGGCCTGATGAAACAGGCTGCGAAAATCCTCAAAGCGCTTGCGAATACGCAGTTTTAGCTCAGCCGCGGCGGCACGGGTAAAAGTGGTGGCAATAATCTGGCGGGTCAGGTACTCGCCTTCCACAATAAAGCGCACCATCAGGGTCGACAGTGTCCAGGTTTTGCCCGTACCTGCCGAGGCTTCAATCAGGTGAATCCCGTTTAGGCCAAGGTCAATGGCGGGTGTCTGTGGAATAACAGCCTGTGGCTGTACCTGACTATTCATCAACTGCGCACTGAATTATTGATACAGCAATCATTGGTGAAGCAATCACAAATAAAACAGCCATTGTTAAAGCCTTCATTGATCAAGCACCTGACTAAACTGTTTAATCGGCTGATACAGCACAATGGCATGCTGCTGCATAAATTCGGCAAATAGCTGGCCTGCATCCTGCCCGCGTAAAATCAGTTGCCAGTCCCGATGCTGGGCGCAGTCTTCCTGCTCATGCACGGGCCAAAACTGAATACCGTCCAGCCATGTCTTGCGCAGGCTATCCAGATTTTTAATACTGGCCTGCTGCTGTTCTGCATCGTATTGCACGCCGGATGCATGCAGCACCAGATTGGGTGGCAATACCCAGGGCGCGCTGCTTGCCTGTTGCCACACGTCCAGCCATTTGAGTAAATGCGCAGTGGCATCTTTAGCCGTAATGGGCTGGTAAATCAACGTGCTATCACTTAGCACAATTACCCGCTGGCCAATGCCCTGCTGCACGTCAGCCGCTTGGGTATTGCGCTGGATATGCCAGGCCAGATGCTCCAGCCAGTAACGCAACTGGCGCTGGCCTTTTTGCTTGTATGGATACTGGCTGAGCCATAGCTGGCACTGTTCATCCTGCGGTATCTGTACCCGCAATTGCCATGGTTCGAGCATTAATACCCGTTCGGTGAGTGCTGTTTCCTGCTCGCCATAACGGCGCAAGCGCTGGCGGTTGCGCGCAGCCTCGGCCTGACTTTTTTTCCAGTAGGCCATGGCAGCGCTACCCACTGGCAAAATGGCCTGCAAGTGACCCTGCGCCAGTTGATCCGGCTGCTGCTGGTGTAAGGCCCGAATATGGTATTCATCCAGCTTGTTCAGGCTTAATGGCTCAAAAATAGCCGGTAAATCCTGACGGGCAATTTGCTGCACCCGGCTCTGGCTTAAAAAATGACTGGCTGGACGGCACAACTGGCGAATGATGTAATCAAGCGAAATCAGTCCCTGCTGCACCTGCACCGGATGAACCAAGTCCTGATCCAGCCACTTGACTGCCGCGAACTGCTGTTGCAGGTTGGCCGCCACCACCGACCACGTGCCCTGATAACTGCGCGGTTGCCGATGGTTTAGCCGGCTTGGGCTTTGACCTGAAACAACATCTGCATCAAGTGTTCCGGCCTGAAAATTCATGAGCTCAAACGGTTCCAGCGTATGGTAATGCACAATATGTGCATATAGCATGTCCGGTATTTCCAGCATGTCACGGATAAACTCAATCAGCTCCTGCACAGTACCGGACGGCTGGCGCGGCTGGGTGTCACTAACATCAAAGCCATTGTAAAACAGCCAGCAGGCCTCTTGTGCCAGCAGCAGGCCATCCAGAAAAGCACCCTGCTCATCAATCAGGCGTGAACGGTCACCACGCTGTGCCGGCATGACGCTCATCAGGTCAAAAGTATTTTTGTTGTCACGCGCTGGAAACAGGCCACTATCCAGATTTAGCATCACCACCAGTTTATAGGGCAGTGGACGTAGTGTCCCCAGACGGCTAAAGGTAATTTTGCCGGTTGGCACCGAACCGGGCGGTGCCTGCGCCAGAATCTGACCTACTTCATCCAGCACAAAGCGAAATGGCAGGTTGAGCTGTGAACTCTGGGTTAAATCCAGACTGTGCTGCAATTCATCCAGCGCACAGGCCACGCCCTTGCCGCCCACCGTACCCGTGGTATGGTCAAAATCACTGCTGAGTTCTTCACGCAGCAGGCTTAGCCAGTCTTGCAAACTGTAATGAAGGGCATGATCTTGGTTTTTAACTGGGGTTTTATCTAGGGTTTTATGCTGGCTTTTCAGCAAATAACGCCGTGCAGCCAGATCCTGATAGATGCGGGACAGTTTGGCCAGTAATTCAAAATCCTGCCGCCCTACTTCCTCATAAGCCAGCACCCCCGCATGCACCGCCTGCACTGGCATGGCAATGCCCAGCATTAAGCGATTTAAGGCAAACTCCAAGGTAAAGCGGGTATCATGGTCGCCATCCGCCAGTGTTTCACGCAGGTGTACTGCATCAAAACCACGCCGGAACCCGGCATCGGCCAGTAGCTCGCCCAGCCGTTGTACATCTTCACGGCTGAGGGCATACAGCTCCTGTACCGCTTCCAGTGCCAGCCAGTCCAGCAAGTCCTCAATACTAAAACGGCCATCCAGCAAAGAATAGCGCCCGGTGATGGCCTGCCATAACTGCTCGGCATCGGCCTGTGCCACCCCGGTAATATGTACGGGCAGATACATGCCGCTCTGGGTTGAAAATACGGTACGCACCAGCGGGGCAATGTCATTGAGGTTGGGTACAAACACCACGATATCTGCCGGCTTGCGGGACTTGTCGCTACTTAACCAACCCATTAGCTGTTCACGCAGCACTTCCAACTGGCGGAGTGGCGAATGGCAGGCATGCACCTGAATGGAATCATCCTGCGGCTGCAATTTAAAGCAGTGCTTTTGCGGTTGCACCAGATGCAGCACATCATGCTGGATTTGACCCAGCAAGGTGTTGGGGAAATAAGCTGGAAACAAATCCAGCCATTCGCCCTGACTGCTCATCTCATTGCCGGAGAGTTCGGCCAGTAGCGCAAAAATATCACGGGCCTGCTTGCCCATGCGGGTGAGCAGTGGATGGCGGCTATCAAACAAGGCTGCTGCCTTGGGATTTTTCAGTTCAAACTGCTTAAGCCACAGCGGATCAACGCTATCGGCCCAATATTCCTGTGAAGGGTTGTAATGTAAAAACTGGATATCAATAAAACGCGCCAGTTCCTTTAAAAAAGTAAACTCGGATGGTGGCAATTGCAGCACGGTAAACACCGTCAGGCTTTTGGGCAGCACCTTGCGCTTGGCCGGATTACTGTCCAGTATCTGCCAGAAATTACGGCGGATATTCTGGTGCTTTTCAAAGTCTTCACTAAACAGCGTCTGCCATAAAAACTGCTGCCATACCTCCATTTCGCTGTAGCGTTGCAGCAGCCATTCCGGGGTTTTGGCATCCATATTTACAAGCACCGGAATCATATCCAGTAACTGGCCCTTGCCCCAGCGCACCAGCCAGTCGGGCCGGTACAGCACATAATTGGCAAACACCTGTGCAATTTGCTCAGCCATTTTCCACAGCAGCCGCTGCTGGTTTTTGCCCTGCTGATGGCTAGAATTGCTCAGCCGTTCAAATAGCGGCTTTAATACCTCTTGGGCCTGTGGGTATTGTTCTGGCTGCTTGAGCACTGCCAGAAAATAGGCAAACAGTTTCCATTGAATCACTTGTCGTGCAAATGGTGCACTGCGTGGAATATGATTGCCCAGCACCCGCCGGTATAGTGTCCACTGGTAGGTTCCAAAGAAGTCGGTATTCAGGCGCGCACTAATCCCCTGCTGGCTGGCCAGTTGATAACGCAGCCACACCCCCACCCCATGCGATGGCACAATCACCTGCTGCGCGTCCAGCACACCCACCGGATGCGCGGCAAAAAAGTCCTGCATGGCCGCAAACAGCAGGTCAATGCGCTGGCTCTGGGTAATGTTAAGCATGGCTAATCAGGACACCGCCTTTAATGAAAATAGAACAAATAATAATCAGCAAAACCATCTGGGCCTTGCCGCAACATTCCTTGTTTTCCGGGCCTTATCTTAAACCATTCCATACAGTTTTGCTGATATGGATCACCCTGTAAACACCCGTGTGGCCTTACCATTTCAACTATCGCATCTGGCAGATTCTTGCCACTGCAAGCCTGCATTTTTAAAAAATTTACAAAGTTTATCAGGAACACTAAACGAATCCTTAACTCAAGCATCTGGTTTTATGGCACTTTATGACTATCGTTTAAGTGTATCCATTTGCCTGTCTGGTTATGCCTGATTTCTTATTCTGTGGCTGTGCGTGCCAGATCATGCATAAGCAGTCCACAAATACAGGCCACCAGCCTTTTCATATTTTTAATAATTGTGTTTCTAATGACCGTGGAGAAAAAATGACAACTGCCAAAAATGCCGATGAGCACCTGATTAGCCCAACGTTAAACCTTGAGCAAATTCGCCGTGAATGCATTGATCTGGTTAAAAAACGTGCCTGGATTTCTGCTGGCGCTGCTGTAGTCCCGGTGCCGTTTCTGGACGTGGTCATTGATACCAGCGTGCTAAGTGTGCTGCTGCCCCAGATCAACGCCAAATTTGGGCTGGAACCAGAACAAATTGCCGTGTATGACCCCAAAACCCGACAGGTACACTGGAATTCATTACGCAAGCGCGGGATCCAGTTTGCAGGTCTGGTGACAACCCGTGCTGTGGCCCGCAAGAGCTTAAGCGGTTTTGTCGGCAAAATCCTTACCAAGCAAGTGACCAAGTTTATTCCGCTGGGCGGTCAGGTGGTTGCTGCCACACTGGGTTACCAGATTTTGAAAAAAATTGCCCTGACCCATGTGGAAGACAGCTATAAACTGGCCAAACAAATGCAACAGCAGCAAAAAAAGCAGTAAGACCCTGAGCTAAGGGCTGCGCGCAGGATACTGTTCTGCGCGCAGCCCTTAACCTTCAATCCTGTGCTGGACTGTTTTTCCTAACTGATGAATGCATTACAATGGCTACTATCGTCATAACAATAATAGGGGTTATTACGGAAATTCTTTCAGCAGTGCTGATAGTGCCTTTAGTATTTCAATACGCCCTCAGCCTGAAGTTGACCGAACGCTCAATGACTAGATGCGTTGATTAAATTACCCTAGCCTTGCTGTTACAACGAGAAAATAAACTGCTCAAGACCATTGCCGCATTGAAAAAATGCCTGTTCAGAACAACATAGCTTTAGCTGCAACTTTTTTTTCTGCTGCTGTGCTAACAGCCCTGTATTTGCAAATTTGAAGGACATTTCATGTTTAGCTGGTTTGAAAAGCGGATTCATCCTTATCCCGATGCACCGCCGCCGCTGTTGCCGCAACAGTTTTTTGCCTTTATCTGGCAGGCCACCAAAGGAACACGCGGGCTGATTATTAGCCTTACGGTGCTGACCGCCATTATTGGTGTTTTTGAAGCCCTGCTGTTTGCCATGATGGGTAAAATGGTGGACTGGCTCAGCAATGTTGAACCTGCACTGCTGTGGCAAAAGGAAGGCATGCATCTTGCACTGCTGGCTGCTGTGATTGTGGGCAGTATTGTTCTGGTGGGGCTACAGTCGCTCATCAAGCATCAGGGCTTGCTGGGTACTTTTCCCATGCGCCTAAGGTGGAATTTTCACCGGCAGGTTTTAAATCAAAGTCTGGGCTTTTTTAGTGATGACTTTGCCGGACGCATTGCCACCAAGGTTATGCAAACCTCGCTGGCGGTACGGGACGTATGGATGCTGGCTGCCGATATTCTGGCCTTTATGCTGGTGTATTTTGTCACCTTAAGTCTGGTCATGGGTTCGTTTAGCCTGTGGATGCTGGTGCCGTTTTTTATCTGGCTCACCGCCTATAGCCTGAGCATGTACTACTTTTTGCCGCGTCTGGGGGCTATTGCCAAGTCGCAGGCCAATGCCCGCTCCAACATGGTGGGCCGGGTGACAGATGCCTACACCAACATCCAGACCGTCAAGCTGTTTTCGCATGCCGGCCGTGAAGCAGGCTATGCGCGCGAATCCATGGATGATTTTCTGGTGACTGTTCACCAGCAAATGCGTCTGGTGACGTGGCTGCAACTCACCAACCAGTGCCTAAATGCATTCCTGATTTTATCGACTTCGGGTGTGGCTTTGTGGTTGTGGTCAAATTCGGTGCTGGGCATTGGTGCAGTGGCGGCAACCACTGCCATGGCCTTGCGATTGAATGGTTTTGCCCAGTGGATCATGTGGGAAATTTCATCGCTGTTTGAAAATATTGGTACGGTGCAGGATGGTATTAACACCTTAACCAAGCCGCAACTGATTGAAGACAAACCCAATGCCACCACCTTAAAAGTGACACAAAGCCGGGTGCAGTTTGACAACGTCAGCTTTGCCTATAGCCCGGACAAACCCATTTTGTCTCACCTGAATCTGGATATTCAGGCTGGTGAAAAAATTGGACTGGTGGGGCGTTCCGGTGCGGGTAAATCTACCCTGATTAACCTGCTGCTGCACTTTTATGAACCGCAGCAAGGCCAGATTCTGATTGATGGTCAGGACATTTCACAGGTCACGCAAGACAGCTTGCGCGCCCAGATTGGCATGGTCACGCAGGATACGTCCCTGCTGCATCGCTCAGTGCGTGAAAACATCCTGTATGGCAAGCCGGATGCCAGCGAAGCCGAACTAATTGCGGCTGCCCAGCAAGCTGAAGCGGATGAATTTATTGCACAACTCACCGACCCTAGTGGTCGCACTGGTTTTGATGCCCATGTGGGTGAGCGAGGCGTTAAACTGTCTGGTGGCCAGCGTCAGCGGATTGCCATTGCCCGTGTGATGTTAAAAGATGCACCCATTCTTCTATTGGACGAAGCCACTAGCGCGCTGGATTCAGAAGTGGAAGCAGCCATTCAGCACAGCCTGTACAAGCTGATGCAAGGCAAAACCGTGATTGCCATTGCACACCGGCTGTCCACCATCATGGCCATGGATCGCCTGATTGTAATGGATCAGGGGCAAATTGTGGAACAGGGCACCCATCAGGAACTGCTGGCATTAAATGGTATTTATGCCCGGCTCTGGGCGCACCAGAGTGGCGGTTTTTTAGTCGAAGATGATACAAATTAAATAAGTTTCGACAGGCTCATGCGGCACTTGGACTGAGCCTGTCGGCCTATAATTTCACGTCAGATGCATTCATCTATTTCATCAGTTGTTTTATCGCTAATGAATTCCTGACACAATAATTTTGCTTCTTCGCTGCTTAATCCCAACATTGCCATAGCCGCTTTTTCATCAGGAAATTTGGCATTAATCACATGCGCATATGTAGTCTGCATTGGTTTCTTATTTAACATATCCTTATATTTAGCATCTACATACGATACGCAGGTACTGATCACCTCTAGCGAAGCGCAATCGCTGCCAGCACACGGCTCATCAAACATTGAGGTTTTGCTCTGCATCACTTGGGTACAGCGTTTAATATTTGGAAACTCTAAAACACCTTTTAAGGTGATAATGCGGTCATCTGCAGGAAACTTCATCTCTACTGTTGAATAAACAGGTTGATTATCAACCTGGGCGGCGATGTCTGCTAATCTTTTCTGCTGCTGTGCCTGACTATAACTGTTGTAAGAAAAAATACTGACAACGATAACCAGCAATACCCCAAGCAATACTACGAATATCTTATTCATTAATTATCCCAAATTTTTAAAAGACTTATAATTTAAGATCAGCCAAAACTTTGGCCATTAAATAATTTAGCTAATCTAATTCTCGACCTTGAAATACTCTAAATACAAGCCATTTCAATGTGTTCGGGTACACGTTCTTTGGTCATGTGAGTACAAAAATCATCAGCTTCACTGCTGTTTAAGCCCCAGAATACCAGTACACCACGCTCTTTAGGATTTTGAGCATTTTGCAAATGCAAATAGCGGGTGGATGCTGGTTTTTTATTCAGCATGTCTTGGTAATTTGCTTCCACATAAGTGCTACAGGTGGACAGCTTAAGTGACTTACAGCTTGCCTCATGGTCGCAGCGCTGCTGATAATTACCAATCAGTGATGAACTTTTTTGCAATTCGTTAAAGCAATGTTCTGCATCAACCGATTCAAACACGCCTTTTAAGGTAATTTCCCTGCCCTCGCCCTGCATTTTAAGCTGGAGGGTGCTGTACACTGGTGAATGATCCTGCATAGATGCACTTTCTGCTGCCAGCTTGGCACGCTGTTGCGCGTTGGATATGCTGGTATAAAGCCATGTGCCAGCCACAATAAACACCAGTGCTGCCACCAGCAAATGATTTAAATTCATGAGTTCCCCAAAACTTTCTTGCTGTAGTTTTTGATCTACGGCTTTTAGTACAAAATTTTTTAATCAAAGCGCTATTATTGCGCCAAAAATATAGCATGAATTATCTTTTTAGCGCTTTGCTTTTAATGACTTGCTATTATTAGGATTGAACCATTTTTAATGACTAACCATCACGGTAATCAGATCTGTTCCGTCTGTTGTGGTGGTTAATTCAATGGCGCAATCCAGAAATTTTTGAATCATGGCGGCTTGGGTTCGGGTATGTTCGCTGATGCATTGTGCGGTAAATGTACCCCCCTGCCCCAAGGCCAGTGGCAATAATAACTGATCGGCCAGATGCTCATCCACGACCGCATTACTTCCCAGGTAGTTTTTCACCTCGCGCGCCAGATCATGGGCAACCCGTTCAGCACTCTTTCGCATTTCCCCCAGCGCGGTAAAAAGCTGGCAATGCTGTTCGCTTTGCACGGCAACGTAAGCGGTATTGCCCTGACTAATGCCTTTTAAATAAACCTGCTGGCTGTGGCTGGGCGACAACTGGTCTTGCAACACGGCCAGTTCACGTTTGGCAATGTCATCGGTTAAATTCAGCACACCAGCATAAGCCTTGACCGCCTGAACCGGGCCACGCTCGGTTAGATTCAGGCTTTGCCGGTTTTGCCATGGCTGGATAGTGGCCATAACCTTGCCACCGCCAATGGGAAAAAATCCGGCCTGTTCTACCTCAAATTCCACCCGAATCCCTATTTGAGCCATAACTGGCAAAAAGCAGTGCCGGATAAAATCAGCAGTCGGTGCCATGGGATTATGCGTGCCACCCTGAATACTAATCCGGCTGGGTTGATCCTGAAGCAACAGGGCGGGTAGCAGGGTTTGCAACACCAGCATAGTGCTGCCTGCCGTTCCAATATTAAAGTCATAATGCCCGGCCTGAATGGCTTGCGGAGCAAAATACAAACTTTGGCTGTGCAGCTCGTCCCCCTGCACGCTGGCATTGCTAATACGCTGCGCCGCCTGCACACAGACCAGATGCTGGCGCATTAAGCCGGGTTTTTTACGGCCAGCGCGGATATTGGCCAGCCGAAAAGGCTTGCCGGTAATCATGGACAGCGACAATGCAGTACGCAAAATCTGGCCGCCGCCTTCCCCCTGTGATCCATCAATCTCTATGATTGTTGTCATTGGTTTTCTCTAATCAATTTCTTTTTTAAATCGTCTCAAATTAAAGAACATACTGTCAGTGCATGGTAGTGCTGGGTTACAAGTGACTTTGCGGGTTAGGCAAAGGCTTGAGTCGTGCCAGGTGCTGAGCTTGCCATGTGCAAAGTTGTGCACGAGCTCACCGCGCGCCATAGCCCTCTGATATTTGTTCAACCCCTCAGACGGGAATTACGGGGGTCTTGCACTCGCCCAGTATGTTCTAAACGGTATTGCCCATCACCTTAGTAATGCGCAAAATTCTTTAAATAATGCGTTAAATTACATCAATCTGCCAGTTAGCAGCCTGAATTGTAATATTCAAATCACGCAATTTGGCACTGATATCATCGGCCTGTTTTTGCAGGCTGGCGACGGGTATCACTTTTTGCCACTTAATTTCACGCGCGCTATAGCGATCCGGCTCACGGTGCGTGCTGGCAATCGCTCCCGTGATAATTTTATGCCGTTCTGCCAGTTCATCACGCTGCATTAACAGTTCCAGCAACAGGCGTCCATCGCCCAGTTTTGCCTGCGCATTGGTACGGTGAATCTGCAAGATTAGCCCTTGAGTTTCATGGGTTAAGGCAAATACCTGTTGCATCAGCTCATTTGGGTCTTCTGCTGGGGAATCACCTTCCTGTACTAATACATTGGCGTTAATGCGCTGTTTTAGGGATGCCAGCTTTTTTTGCTGATCGCTGCGCAGTAATAATGCTTCTGCGAGTTTCATTTTAGTTGTCCTCAACACATTCAAAAACTTTATTAAATTCAAGCCAATCTTTAAACTTAAGTACATGAACAGAAGCTTCTTCATTTGGAATATACGACAAAATAGCTATAGCTCTTTGAATCATAAATGCTGCTTCGAAGGCATCTATTTCAATTCTTTTTGTCAAAATATCTGCACTACCATGCTTTAATAAGTTTCTAAACTCATTAAAAGAATTTGCAATTTCCTTGGGTGTATTATCAAATTTTTCAGCAGCTTTATCTCTAACAAAATTGAAAATATCAGGGTTAAAACCAGCTAAAATTCCTTCTGCTGCACCAGCAAGCGTCAATGCACAAATATAATCTTCCTCATCTATTAATAGTTCAATAGATTTATCTAACTGATGTTTTGCTATTTCAAGCTGTGTCTTATTCATATGCTATCCTCTTATCTTCAATAAAATGAAAATTAACCCTTCACACACACCACCTGCCGCAAGGTATAGACCACCTCAACCAGATCGCTTTGCGCTTTCATCACGTCTTCAATCGGTTTATAGGCCGATGGAATCTCATCAATCACCGCGGCATCTTTACGGCATTCCACGCCTTCAGTCTGCGCAACTTGATCCTGCACGGTAAAGCGTTTCTTGGCTTCGGTACGGCTCATCAATCGGCCTGCGCCATGCGAACAGGAAAAAAACGACTCCTGATTACCAAGGCCGCGCACAATAAACGACTTGGCACCCATTGAACCCGGAATAATCCCATATTCACCCAAACGCGCACGCACCGCGCCCTTACGGGTCACCAGCACTTCTTCACCATAGTGGGTTTCGCGGTCCACATAATTATGGTGACAATTCACCGCTTCCACTTTGGCATTAAACGGTTTTGGAATAATAGTGGCCAGTGCCTTAATGGCAGATTCCATCATCAGTTCCCGGTTTTTCAGGGCAAAACGCTGCGCCCAGCCCACGGCAAACCAGTAATCATCAAAATGCTCGGTACCTTCAACCAGATAGGCAAGGTCTTTATCGGGCAGGTTGATAAAATGCTTTTGCATGTCTTTACGCGCCAGCTCAATAAAATGGCTACCAATGGCATTACCTACCCCGCGCGAACCGGAGTGCAGCATAATCCACACGCCCTGATATTCATCCAGACACACTTCCACAAAATGGTTGCCGGTTCCCAGCGTTCCCAAATGCTTGCGGTTATTAGTGTTTTTCAGGCGCGGATGCTTGGCGCAAATCAGGTCAAAATCCGCAGCCAGCTCGCTCCATACCTGATCCACCCGTTCTGGTGCATTTTCCCATGATCCCCGGTCACGGCCACGATTTCGGGGGCTCATGCCATGCGGAATCAGGCGCTCCAGTTCTGTCCGCAAGGCATGCAGATTATCTGGCAAGTCCGAGGCAGTCAGGCTGGTTTTTACCGCCATCATCCCGCAACCAATATCCACGCCCACGGCCGCTGGAATAATCGCGCCCTTGGTTGGAATTACGCTCCCAATGGTGGCACCAATACCCACGTGCACATCCGGCATCACCGCCATCCACTTATAAATAAATGGCATTTGCGCGGTTTTCAGCAATTGATCCTTGGACTTCTCATCCACGTTCACACCTTGCGTCCACATTTTTACTGGAACTGTTTTTTCAGTTTGAATCACGTTATAGGCACGGGAAGCAGCGTGCGGTTGCGCTGACAACTCTACAGAAGACTGGGCTGAATTATTCATGGATTGCTCAATGGCTGTGTTCATGGTGTTACCCTATTTGAAAATAACTTGTGTTTATTCATGGCCTAAGCAGGAATTTTTCTCTGCTATTGTTGCTGATTTATATATTGCATAGCCTGTGCCAGCTTTAAATTTTCTTTTTAAATTAAAAATAAATCATTTAAAATCAGCAAATTAATTACGTAAAAATTTCTATTGAACAATTTATATTTTTTGACGCCTTTAAAAAATATAGAAATAAATATAAATTTATATCTTTTAATCTAATACTAAAATTAGTATCCAACAGCATTTTTACCTTCACGCGCGAACTGAGCTTGTAAACCAATTTTTAAAGAAAGGTAGACGACAGGCTGTTGTGAATAATGGGCGTTTTCAACAGTACGTATTTGATTAATCCGCATGCGCTTTTTCTTATTTTTTAATTGGGAAGGTTTTTCATAATAGCCATAACGACGTTTATGCCAGCGTGATGCCTGTAAGTGGTGTCGTTTACAGTTTAAACGCTGATAGGCCTGTTCTATACTTTCATTTTCTTGCAAAAACACTGTGATAGACACAATAGGCGTTTTAAAGACTGACACCTGTCTTTATTGTTAATGGTTGATTATTGCACTGGCAAGATAGATGATGCAAATTGTATCACTTCACACGATGTCGATAATCATGGTTTTTATCCGTTATCTACTGGCAATAGTTTTATTCATTACAGGCATATTTTGTGTCATCCGGTTTTTTATGGATGACTGGAACTGGGTTTTTCTACTCGCCTTTGCAGCTTGCATTATATTGGCTTATCTCATTAAGCCCTCAAGCTCACGGCACCAGCGCGCGGGGCGACGTAATACTGACTATAGCTGGCTGGATATCGTTGATTTACCGATTGAGTTGCTGTTTCAGATTATTAGCTGGCCCTTTCGCTTGCTGGGTAAACTGTTAAAGCATCTGGATATTGATTTTTCTCCTGATCTTTAACTGGTTTTAATTTTATCGCTCTTTTTTCTGTCCGGTTAACTCATTAACTTCCTGCAATACACCAGTTTCACTCAGGCGATAGCGCTTAAAATCATCGGCCAGAAATACTGTGCCGCCATAATAGTCTTTCACTTCCTGTAAAATTTCTGCCTGCCCCGCTTCGCCATGATGCCTTGGGCTAAAATGGGTCAGCACTAGATTAGGCAAATCCACTGACTGGGCAAACTCTGCCACCAGCTTGGCCGAGCTGTGCATTGGCCCCGGCCCCACCTTGTCCAGCACTGCCTGCAAGTAAGTAGCCTCGTGTACTAGTACATCGGCATTCTGGCACGCTTGCGCTAACACATTGGGTTGCGCGTTATCGCCAGCAATCACCGCTTTAACCTGCGTGGTATGGTTTTGCACAAAATCGTGGCTATGCAGAATTTGTCCGTTAAATTCTATATCCTGCCCGTACTGCAAGGCTTTCCAGTCACGTCCGGCTGGCAAACCCACTTGTTGCAGCGCAGTCGTGTTGAGCTTGCGGCTACTGTGCTGCACGGTAAACGCATAGGCATAACATTCCACCCGATGCACCAGCGCGTAGGCCTGCACCCAAACGCCATCCATCAATTCAACCGGCTGCTCCAGCACACTGTTGCTGTCACGCAAAATCACCTCATAGGACAAATGCAGGTCGGTGAGTTGCAGGGTTGCACCAAACCAGTCCAGTACGTTTTGCGGTGCAATCAGGGTTAAGGGTTCGGTGCGCTTGCCCATACTGGCACTGGCCAGCAACCCCGGCAGGCCATAGCAATGGTCGCCATGCGCATGGGTAATGCACACCACTGCCATGTCATGCGGTGACAGTCCAGTATGCTGCAAGCGGTGCTGGGTAGCCTCTCCGGCATCAATGAGTAGCCATTTTTTGCTTAAAGACGTTTGTAGCGCAAGGCCGGACACGTTGCGGCTTTTGGTGGGCACCCCCGAAGAGGTTCCCAGAAAGGTCAAGGTAAGCATGTCGGTCATGGCAATACACAATACAAAAAAACTGTATTGATTTTACCGGGTTTATCATTTCTGTGGGTCACGAGTTGTCAGTGCGCTTGTGAACATTGAATAAAAAGCAGGTCGCGCATGTTTATTGGCTGGTTTTATCGCTAGAATTCAGCCAAGACATCAATATTGCTAAACTGGAATGACGCATAAAAAAACCGTGGTAATTGGCTTTGTCGGCTCCACAGTGGATCAGGGCAAAAAGGATGACCGCTGGCAACGCTGGCGGCCAACCATGAGTTTGCTGATGCATGATGATCTGGTAATTGATGATCTGGTGCTGCTGCATGATCACCGCGCCAAGTCACTGGTTAATTTTTTAAAAGAAGACATTGCACAGATTTCACCACAGACACAGGTCGGTGGGGTTAAAATTAACCTGCGTGATCCGTGGGATTTTGCCGATGTTTATGGTGCCCTGTACGACTTTGTCAAAAACTATCCCTTTGATACTGAAAATTATCACTATTTACTGCATATTACGACCGGCACGCATGTGGCTCAGATTTGCTGGTACCTGCTGATTGAAGCGGGTTATCTGCCTGCCAAGCTGATTCAAAGCTCGCCCAATGAGGACAAAACCGCGCAAGGCCAGTACCGCATTATTGATCTGGACTTATCCAAATATGATGCCCTCAACCAGCGCTTTGAAAGTGAGCAAAATGCCAACTGGCAGCAGCTCAAAGCCAATATTGCCACGCATAATGCGGCCTTTAACCAGTTGATTGAACAGGTGGAGTTGGTGGCAACCCGTTCCAGCGCGCCGATTTTGATTATGGGAGCAACCGGCGTTGGTAAGTCGCAATTGGCCAAGCAAATTTACCAATTAAAAAAAGAAAAATTCCATTTTAGTGGCCGCTTTGTGGATGTGAACTGTGCCACGCTGCGTGGTGACAGTGCCATGTCGGCGTTGTTTGGTCATGTCAAAGGGGCATTTACCGGGGCAGCTAGCGCTCGGCAAGGCCTGCTCAAAAGTGCCGATGGCGGTATTTTGTTTCTGGATGAAATTGGCGAACTGGGAGCTGATGAACAGGCCATGTTGCTCAAGGCACTGGAAGATAAAATATTTTTCCCGGTGGGCAGTGATAAGGAAATTCAGGCCGACTTCCAGCTCATTGCCGGCACCAATTGCGATTTGCGTGAAGAAGTAAAAGCCGGACGTTTTCGGGAAGATTTGTGGGCACGCCTCAATACCTGGACATTTTTTTTGCCCGCACTCAAAGACCGTAGTGAGGATATTGCACCCAATGTGCAGTTTGAGCTACAACGCTTTGCCACCCTGCACCAGCGTCAATTGCGTTTTAACCGTGAAGCACTGGATGCATACCTCAAATTTGCAAAGTCGCAAGAAGCCGCTTGGCAAGGCAATTTTCGGGACCTAACCGCCAGTGTGACCCGTATGGCCACGCTGGCCAATGGGTCACGCATTAGCCTGCCGGATGTCATGCAGGAAATTGAGCGGCTCAAGCAACTGTGGAAAATTGAAACAGCAGACCATTCCCTTGAAGAAAATACATTGGGGAAAACCCATAAGTTATCCACAGATACGACATTATTAGAACGGTTTTTAAGCACTGAGCAACTCAGCCAGATTGACCCATTTGATCAAATTCAACTGGTTGGCGTTATTCAGGTGTGCCAGCACAGTAAAACCATGGCAGAAGCCGGACGCCGCTTATTTGCCATATCGCGTGAGCAGCGCAGCACTAACAACGACAGTGACCGGATTAAAAAGTATCTGGCGCGCTTTGGCTTAAGCTGGGAAATGCTTCACCCTTCCGGGCCATGAACTGTAGTAGTCTTTGCTTGAGTCATGGAATCAGGTTGATGATGGCTGATTACTTTTGGCCTACGGGTTGATTTAGCTATTGTTTTCAGCCTGGCTTCCAGTTGGCTGACAAGATGGCGTAACACTGCAATACGTGCAGTTTTTTTATCATTGCTGGCAATAATATGCCATGGCGCTTGCCCGGTATGAGTCCGGCTAAACATATCTGCTGCGGCCTCCAGATACTGTGGCCATTTTTTGCGGTTGCGCCAATCCTCGGCAGTAATTTTATATTGTTTGTGTGGATTAACCTCGCGGGCCTGAAAGCGCTTGAGCTGTTCCTTTTCACTAATGCCAAGCCAGAACTTGATGACCAATATTCCGCTGTCACTAAGTTGTTGTTCAAAGTGGTTGATTTCATCATAAGCCCGCTGCCACTCGGCATCACTGGCAAAATTTTCCACCCGCTCAACCAGCACGCGGCCATACCACGAGCGGTCAAAAATGGTCATGCCGCCCGGTCTGGGCAAACGGGTCCAGAAGCGCCATAAATATGGATGGCGTTTTTCAAAGGAATCTGGCGCAGCAATACTATGAATTTCATATTCGCGCGGGTCCAGTGGCGCCACCACGCGCTTGATTGCGCCGCCCTTGCCGGCCGCATCCATGCCTTCAAACACAATTAACACCGATGAGTGCAACATATACTGGCGTAACAGTTGCGCGGCCTGTTGCTGAAGCTGTGCCAGCTCCACGTTATATTGCTGCTTTTCCAGCTTTTGTTGTGCCGGTTTTAACAACATGGCTGGAATACTGGCCTGTTGCCAGTGATTTGCAGTCTGCGGCACTGGTAACGCGGTGTTTAATGCATCCAGCACCAGATGGCCAAACTCCAGATCACGCTGCTGGCTGTTTTCACCATTGATGATAAACCAGTCGTCGGTAAACTGTTTGCGCAAGCGCTGAATCTTGCGGTACTGCTGCTGGTCGCGCCAGTTCAGTCCATGCAGTTGTTGCCACTGCTGGGTACTGGAATCCAGCGTGTTCAGACGCTGCTGCAAGCAGTTCCATGAAATATCAAACCAGCATTTAATCACGATCACGCCATTGGCTGCCAAATCCTGCTCAAACTCACGCATTTGCCGTACGGTTTGCTGAAACTGGCGGGTATTAAAACGGCTTTCATGCAGACCGCTATAGAGCAGGTCGCCATACCAGTTACCAAACAGCACGGCAATTTGCCCACAGGCCGGAATGGCATCGACGTCGTTCTGCCAGAATGGCTGGTTGCTGGCCAGTGGTTTGGACAGGCTGGCTTTTACCTTTAAATAGCGCGGGTCCATCCACTCGCGCAACTGCATCACCGCCTCACCCTTGCCAGCCAGTTCAATGCCACCCACCAGAATCAGCAGGCTTTTGCCGGGTTGGGGCTGATTAGTGGTCTGGCTATTGGCGCGCAACTCAAGCTGGGCTTTTAATAATGCCAGATTTAAGAATTCCGGTTGCATATGGGTTAGCGCGGGTACAGTGGGTTTTGCCTTAGCCAATGGCTGTTCGGGAGTGGATAATTTTTGGGCTGTGGCTTTTGGAGCGGCAGCCTCTTGAGTTAAAGCCTGTTGCGTTACCTGCGATGTTGACTGCGTGGCCACTGGTTTTTTTGGCATGGCTTTATCCTTTTTTTACATTAAATGATTAAAAGTTAAGTATGCTGGCATTATGTCTTTTTATTGACTTGATTTATGTCAGCTATTGTCACTTTATCCCGGCAGTTTGAGCAATTTAAGCAGCTGGCGTTTCATGATCATCCGGCGCTGGCGCAGCAGTTGGCTGCTGTTCAGCACTGGCAAACAAACCGCATGCTGCAAGCCCATAGCTTGCTGTTTAACCAGCCGCGTCATCAATTAATGGCCAGCTTTTTAACAACACGCCTGTATAACTTAAATGACTTGATGATGCTGGGCAGCCAGCTTGATAAAGCCTTACAGGAAAAAATCAAGCTGGATCGTTTTTTGCCCTCTGCCGTTCTCGATGCAGCGATTTCTGCGTTCCGGCTGGCTTACTTAACCCTGAAACTGGATGAGCAGGTTGCCAAATACCTGCTGGATCAAGGCGTTACCACCATTAAGGATGAACATATCCAGCAGGCCATGCTGGCGCTGCAACAATACAATGCACGCTTAAGGCAACTGGTCTTGTTGCGGCAGCTTAGTCAGGCCTTGCAGCATTATGGCCGCAGCTTTTTAACGCAAAGTGCATTCCGGCTGGCACGGCGAACCGCTTACCGGCGTGAATTTAATTTTTTATATGACTATCTGGCCGAGGCATTTATGGCCATTCGCAGTACCGATAGCAGCAATGGTTTTTTTGAACTGTTTATTGCGGGTGAAAAACAGGTGCTGGTTGAGATTTACAACGGTATCCCGGTCCCTTTTGGCCAGAACTGCCAACCCGAACGCGTTTAATGCAAAATTTTGGCACATCGGGATTATTCCGTACGGATTAAAATCGGTTATGCTTTGCCACCATGTTATTTTTTTTTCATGATTTTTTATGTCTAAGTTTGATGCACTGCAACAGCAACTCGAAGTTTTTCATGCGCTGGATTTTCATCAGGATCCCCAGCTTGCCAAGCGTTTAAATGATGTGCAAACCTGGCAAAAAGAACGGATGCGAAAAACCCACCATGATTTTTTTGCAGTGCCAGAACATCATTTAATGACCCAGTATTTTTTAAACCGGCTGTATGGTGGCCCGGATTTTGATGTGCTGGCCGCCCAGATTGCCCGGCTCATTAATAATGCCGGGATGGTGGAAAAGATTATTCCCGACTCGGCCATTCGCACCGGATTTTCCGGGGTAGAACTTGCGGTACTGGCCATACGGCTGGATCAGGCCCTTGCCGTTGAGCTGCTGAACACCTATGCGCCTACCATGCCACTTAATGACGACATTATGCGCCGCGCCTATCTCAAGCTGGATCAGCGTGAACCGCGCTTGCGCCAAATGGCACTGCTGGATGAGCTGGGCATTAGTCTGGATAAATATGTGCGCTCACGCATGGTCAAGGCAGCCTTTAAAATGGCCAAGGGTCTGGCTTACAAGTATAAGGTTGGCCCGATGTACGACTTTGTGGAAGAAGGCTTTGAAGCCATGAAACCGCTTAATTCGGCACAGGTTTTTGTTAATACCTTTACGGCCAAAGAGCGCGAGATCATTGAAAAAGTCCATTCGGGTGATTTGTATCCATTTGCCTGATAGCCTAAAACAAGTGGACAAAGCTATAAAATACCAATGTAAAACGCGCTTTGCCTAAAATCTGGCCGCGCGCGGTTAAGTGATGAAATTTGTTCACTTTAGTCATTAAATTAATGTAGTTTTTTGCAGTTTAGGCCAGCAACCCTGTTTAAAATCTGGCATGATCGGCAGCATTGTTTATTATTGTTTTACCGCATTTACCAGCTTATCAGGGAGTTTGACCCATGTCCGACAGCAACAATAGCAACGATAATAAAAACAGCAGTCCTGCATCGCAAAACACTCCGGTTCAGCATGCACAAGTGCTAAACCAGCATGCGTCAAACCTACAAGACAGTACCCATGCTGCCAGTGCCAACTCTCCTTTTTTAAGCCAGCCCTTACCGCAGGGCACGCCGCAAGGTCAGCAACAAAGCCTGCCAAAAGGTGCCGATCACAGCAACCTGGGCTCAACCACGCATTTCGGCTATAAGACAGTAGACGTGGAAGAAAAACAGCAAAAAGTGGCTGAAGTCTTTCATTCGGTCGCGGCCAAATATGACCTGATGAATGACCTGATGTCATTTGGCATTCATCGCTTGTGGAAACGTTTTGCCATCAACCTGTCTGGTGTACGCCGTGGCCAGCAAGTACTGGATATTGCGGGTGGCACAGGCGATCTGGCGCTGGCCTTTAGCCGCGAAGTTGGACCGCAAGGCCATGTCGTCCTGTCGGATATTAATGAATCCATGCTGAATGTTGGCCGTGACCGCCTGATTGACAAGGGTTGCACCAATGTTGACTTTGTACTGGCCAATGCTGAAACGCTGGAGCCTTTTAGCGACGAAAGCTTTGATCTGGTTACCATCAGTTTTGGCCTGCGTAACGTCACCGACAAAGACGCCGCTTTGCGCTCTATGTACCGCGTGCTCAAGCCGGGTGGCCGCCTGCTAATCCTTGAGTTTTCCAAGCCGGTGTTTGAGCCACTGTCGCGCCTGTATGACCTGTATTCCTTTACCGCACTGCCGGTGATGGGCAAACTGGTGGCCAATGATTCTGAAAGCTATCGCTATCTGGCTGAATCCATCCGCATGCATCCCGACCAGCGCACCTTAAAGCAAATGATGGAAACTGCCGGTTTCCAGAGCTGTGACTATCACAACATGACGGGTGGTATTGTGGCGCTGCATCGCGGCTTTAAATAATGAGTTTAAATAAGCAACTAGTTTAAAATAGTGGTTTAATTTTAACGCTACGGATATTTATCCGATATAGATTTATAAGGAAGTCAGTTGCATTATTTAAGATAGGACGAGATTGGCAAAATGATATTTTAGCTTTTAATAAAATATTATTTTAAGAATGGTAGATATCCAGTTTGCAACTGACCCATGGTTTTGTTCTTGCGCGGAAAAGCCGCTCATGTGGAAACAAAAGTGACTACAACCTGAGCAAGTATAAAATAAGACTTTATACACCGTGCAAGGCGAAGCAGGTTTCTCCTTACTTTAAACCATACATAGCAAGATACTCTGTGATTATTTTTCTTTTCAACCTTCTGCTATGCCGCTATCTAAGCAGATATTCTTTAAGGAAATCATAATGTTTGCTGTACTTGCACTGGGCACTGTAGAAACCCTGTTTAACCAGTGGATTGACCTTGATGCAGCCACCCGCCAGCAACTGAATGGATTGGCAGGCAAACTGTTGCGCGTGGTGATTGATTCGCCGCAACTGTCGGTGGATGTCTGGTTTGACCAGGACAAGGTACGCCTAAACCCCACTGCACTAGGCATGGCTGAACGTAAAACCAGTATTTTTGAGCAGCGGCCTTATGATCCGGTTAATGATCCCGCGCAAGCCCCGGAGCAGGCCACTACCACATTGCATGTAGCCAATCTGGTTGAGCTGGGCAAGCTGATGAGTGCCAAGGCAGGTGCTACCGGCAATATCCCATTGCAAGGTAACATGAGTTTACTCCAGCAGTTGCAACGCATTCTGGCACAGGCACAGCCTGATCTGGCCAGCCGCTTAAGCCCATGGATTGGTGCCATTCCAGCCAGCCAATTGGGCAATGCCATCAACCAGACCCGTGAGGTGGTTAGTCGCATGGCGTCCAGTGTAGCCAGCCATGGTAGCGAGGCGATTACTGAAGACAGCCAGCTATTTGTGGCACGCTGGCAAATGGACCAGTTTAAGAACAACGTCCGCAACCTGCGTCAGGATATTGAACGCGCACAGGCCAGGCTTCAGCAGCTACAACACAAAGTTGAGCATGCACTAAATATGCAAGCCATGCCGGAACAAAAACAAGTTGAACCGCATCAGCCTGAACAGGCCAATACTCTATCTGCCGCATCGCTATCCTTACAGCAGCAAACCCGGCAACAGCAAGAACAGCAGCAACAGTAAAAACTTTAGGACGATAGCCAATGATTCCGCATTTTTCCCGACTGCTTGAACTCTGGCGACTGGCCGCCCATCACCGGCTGGATACCCTGATTCCGGAAGAGGATCTTCCTGCCAAAGCGCGTCCACTAGTCCAGTTCATCAAGTTGCATCCGGCAGCATGGACCAGTCGTGCCAGCAAGGACCCACTGCGCCTTAAGCATGCACTGGAAGAAATGGGACCCTTGTTTGTTAAATTAGGCCAGTTGCTGTCTACCCGCCGTGATTTAATTCCGCCTGAACTGCTGGCCCAGCTGGTGCAGCTTCAGGATCGTGTGTCGCCATTTGCCACTGATATTGCCCGACAGCAGGTCGAAAAATCACTAAACGCCAGAATTGAAACCTTGTTTGCCCGTTTTGATGATGCCCCGCTGGCCGCAGCGTCGATTGCTCAGGTGCACACCGCTGCCCTGCATGACGGGCGTGAAGTGATTGTCAAAATTGTACGGCCAGTTATTCGTCCGCAAATTATCAAGGATTTTGAAATCCTTAACTGGCTGGGACACTGGCTGGAAGCCCGCGTTGAAGCAGCGCGCGCCGTACATCTGGTACAGGTGATTAGCGATTACCGCCAAGTAATTCTCAACGAGCTGGACTTGAGTCTGGAAGCCGCCAATACCATGCAGATGCGCCATAATTTTATGGGTTCCAGCATGATGTACGTACCGGAAGTCTATACCGCTACCAAGGATGTGATGGTGGCCGAGCGCATTAGCGGTGTGCCGGTATCGGATCTTGAAACCTTTGAACGGCTGGGCATGGATCGCGCCATGCTGGGTGAAAAAGGCCTGACCATTTTCTTTACTCAGGTTTTTCGGGACAACTTTTTCCATGCCGATATGCATCCGGGCAATGTGTTTGTTGAAACCCTAAACCCGCAAAATCCGCGTTTTATTGCCCTTGATTGTGCCATTGTGGGCGAGTTGTCCAAAAGCGACCAGATGACCGTGGCACGCTTGCTGCTGGCCGTCATGAACAATAACTTTGAGCAGCTCATTCAGATTGTACATCAGGCTGGCTGGATTCCGGCGGGTACTGACCAGAATACGCTGGCGCGTGAAATGCGTCGCACCGTTGGCCCCATGATTTCAAAACCCATGGATCAGCTGGATTTTGCCGGAATCCTGATTCAGGTGATGGATATTGCCCGCCGCCATCATCTGGACATCCCGCCCCAACTGATGCTACTGCTGAAAACGCTAGTGCATGTTGAAGGCCTGGGCCGTGACTTGTATCCGCAACTGGATATCTGGAAGCTGGCCAAACCGATTTTAACCGAATGGGTCAAGCAAAACGTTAATCCCATGACCAGCCTTAAGGAACTGGGCCAGCAAATTCCCGACATGCTGATGGGCGCCACTGACTTGCCTGCCTTGCTGATTGATAGCCTGCATAACCTGCGCCAGCAAGGCGCGTGGCAGGATCGCCAATGGCGCGAGCTACAGCAAATGCGGCTGGACATGCAGCAAACCCGCCGCCGCGACTGGATAGCTGCCAGTGGATTTTTGGCATTGCTGGTGACTGCCACCCAACTGCCATGGCCAGTGGCGGTTATTTTTCTGGTGCTGGCCGGATTTGTGGTGCTCTGGCGCCTAATTGCCTAATGGCGTATTGGTCTATTGTCATTACTAAGTAATAAGCCTGATGTGCCGATTAGACACACTGGCTAACAGGGTAAATTGAGTGCAGTGATGGTAATGTTGACGCTCCAAACCTTAACGGGCCTATCACTGTTTGCGCTGGTTAGCTCCATTACACCCGGCCCGAATAATATTATGCTGCTGAGTTCCGGGGTTAATTTTGGCTTTAGGCGAACGATCCCGCACATGCTGGGCATTTGTGTCGGTTTTTTTGTGCTATGTATGGCAACTGGTCTGGGGATTGGGGCGTTTTTACAGCAATTTCCTGCATTACATCTGGCCTTAAAAGTCATTTCTGCACTGTATTTGATTTATCTAGCGATTCAGATAGCCCGTAGCCGCAGTATGAATCGCAATGAATTGGCCACCAGCCACCCCCTGACATTCCTGCAAGCTGCGTTATTTCAATGGGTTAATCCCAAGGCATGGATGATGGCGCTATCAGCCATGATTCTCTATAGCAGCACCCTGCATCCGGTTGCCAGCATGTGGTGGATTTCCATGGTATTTGCCCTCATTAACCTGCCCTGCATTGCCTGCTGGGCCTTGTTTGGCGTATTACTAAAGCAGGTTCTTAATCGGCCAGCCTACTTAAAATGGTTTAATATCAGCATGGGCTTTTTACTGGTTGCCAGTATTTACCCTATTCTGAAATAAACACAAACTATGCCGGATCTGTGGCAGTTCTGGATTCAAGCCATCATTGTGCTACTGCAATCATCACGCTTTTCCAGTGCAAAAACTTAAACTTACCGGTAGCCGCTTTCAAAAAATCATGCAACAACGCGCTAAAGCACAGGATCTATTGAAATGGATTGCCATGCTCACCATGGTAATTGACCATTTGCGCTTTGTTTTTCCTGATAGCCCTGCCTTAATTATCATTGGCCGCTTTGCATTTCCGCTATTTTGTTTAGCCATTGCCGCCAATGTCCAGCGCCTGCCGTCTAATGCTGCTATAAACCATCAGTTTCCCTATCTGGTTCGTTTAGGGATTTTTGCGCTGATTTCCGAATTACCCTATCGCCTGCTACGTCCCGACGCAGATACTTTAAATATCATGCCGACCCTACTGCTGGGCTTATTGATTTGTTTTGCTTTGCATTATCAATCACGCATTGGTTTGTTACTCGCCGTCACTTTCTCAGGGCTGGCCCTGCTGCTGCACCCATGGCTGATGTATGGTGCTTTGGGCGTTCTGTTGCCAGCAGCCTGTCTGGCTGGTTTACGATACGGCCATGGTTTTATCTTGCTGGCCATGCTGCTTAGCGCCTTGTGTAATACTTCATTTGATACCTTAAGCACTGGGTTTAATGCGCCAAACACTACCTTTAACTTGCACCAGTGCCTGTTACTGTTTACTGCATTGATGGCACCTGCTCTCGGTATTTTTTTATTACGCCAGCCTATCAGGTTTGCAGTGTATCCGGTCACTGGCTGGGGCTACTGGTTCTATCCAGCTCACCTGCTTATTATTTATCTTATAAAAATTTTTAAATATCAATTGATTAAATTATAAAAATTAAAAAATAAACACCTCTATCCACCTAAACAAAATCTATAAACTGGTCATTCTGATAACATGGTTGTACATATCCAACCGTTTTTGCACAATACAGTTGTGTTCATTTGATGTGCGAGACTGTTTTGGCGTATATCCACCATAAAACTCCGGTTCTCACCATTCGTGCCGGAACAGAGGCCATGGCACATATTCGCCAGAATGGCTTACAGCCGCAGGATATTGACATTATTCCGGGTGCAGCCGGAGGTCCCAAAGGCATTGGACTATGCGGACTGGATCAAGCCATTTTTGCAGATTTCCTGCCGCGTGCGCCTGTTCATGGGGATGGCAAGCGAACGTGTTTTGGTGCTTCCATTGGTAGCTGGCGTTTTGCCGCTATTGCTGCGCACGGAGGCATAGAAGGACCAAAACGATTGGCTGAGCTGTACACTGACATGCAGTTTTCCAAAAAAGACAAAATACCGGATGTCACCAAGCGCTGCCATGACATGCTGCAACAGCTTATTGAGGACAAGATGGATAACCTGATTACTCATCCATGGATGCAACTGGTGATTGTGGTGGTCAAAAGCCGGCATATTTTTGCCAGTGACCATGTCGTTCCGCTGGGTTTGGCGCTGGCAGGCGTATTTGGCAGCAACATGTTATCCCGGCGGGCTAATCGCCTGTTTATGCAACGCGGGTTTGCCTATGCCCATCCACAGCACAATCCGCTTCCCCTCAATGATACGCAGGAATTTTTTACCCACCATCTCCCCCTCACTATGGACAATGCCATGCATTTGCTAATGGCCTCGGCAGCCATTCCGGCAGTGATGAGCGCGGTTAAGGATATTCCGCTGGCACCCAAAGGCAGTTATCGTGATGGCGGTTTGCTGGACTATCATCTGGATCTGGCTTACAGGCCCAAAGGACTAGTGCTTTATCCGCATTTTACCGACCGGATTATACCCGGCTGGTTTGATAAAGGATTAAGCTGGCGTAAAGCCAATGCACAGAACCATCAACGTACCGTATTGATTTCGCCATCCCCGCAGTATCTGGCGTCCCTGCCCTTGGGCCGTTTGCCGGACCGCAGCGACTTTGCCCGTTTTGCCGGTAACGATAGCGCGCGCAAAAAATGCTGGCAACAGTCCGTGGCAGAAAGCCAGCGTCTGGGCGATGAGTTTCTGGAGCTGGTAGAAAAACAGCAGATTATTGAGAAAATGATTGTATTTTGATCAAAAACCGTGAAACAGTTTTAAGTTTATTTAACAAATTTTACAAGAAATATTGAACTAAAAAAGGAGGTTTGTCCTTTTTCCATTGCCCGTACAGCCGTTTTTTGATATAAGAAAATCATTTTAAGCCTACAACAACAGTTATTTGGCCGGAAAAACCATTACTGATGGTTCGATTGTCCGGGTTAATAGCTCTCCATTTTTTGCCAAAGGAAGAATAAGCAAATGAAAACCCTCTTTAAAACCACCGCACTCGCTCTGGCTACCAGCTCTCTGTTATTGGCAGGTTGTGGCGGCGGCAGTAGTGATAATGACTCCAATACTCCTCAAGTGGCCCCAAAAGGTAAGGTTATTGACTTTTACTTATCTGGCGCTACCGTACGATTTGATGGCTGTAATGGCCAAACCACTGTAACAGACACCCAAGGTGGCTTTAACTTCCCGGCAAACTGTTTTGAAAGTACTGTCACCGTAACTGGTGGTACTGATATTGGTACAAGCCTGCCGTTTAATGGCGTACTAAGAGCATTGGCAATTCCAAATAATAGAGCTACCTTGGTTGTAGTTTCTCCAATCACTACTATCATTAGCTATACCGATGCCGGTATCGCAAACACTGCAAAATTCGCTCAGCAGCTTGGAATTACCAACCAGAATTTCCTGTTGATTGATCCAATGACCAATAGTGAAGTTCTACAAACGACGGTAGTAACCCAGCAGTTACTCAATCAGATTCAATCACTCCTGATTGAACTCAGTGACCAATCTGGTACAACTTTAACACCAGAACAAGCCTCCCAAGCGGCAACAAAAGCATTATCTAGCCAGATGGTTGCACGTGTGAACAGCAACAGCACAACCTCTGGCCTGACTGAAACTGCATTTATTCAGTCCGTCATTGAAAACTCTGTACGAAATGCAAGTGCCAATTTAAGTGCCGAATTGCAAGCCAATATTGATGCCGTTGCCAAGAATACTGCCGCTATCGCCGCAGCAACTATTCAGCAAAAAGTAGAAGCTGTTAATGATGCAATGGAAGGCTTTACAGTAAAAGGCAGTCCTGCTGAAACGTTAGCTGCGCTGCAAGCCGGTGGTCAAACTGCAACCATTAGAACCGCTTCTTTATCACAAGCGGCCCCTGAAGCACTTGATGCTGTATTTAGTTTAATTACCAATACAAATCCTGCTACCCAAGCTGCCCTACAAGCTTTAGGTGTAGCAATTGGTAGTGGTACAGGGATTGCTGATGCAGCTAATGCCTTGAATCAAACCTTGCCAGCCAATCAGCAGCTACCTGCCGATGTGATTGATGACCTTGAGAATATTGAAACTTACAATGACTTTATTCAACTGGTAAACGCCGGGTTTAATGGTAATGCCCAGACCTACAGCGTACAACAATTGGCTAACTCTAGTGCCAATAATGCTCCTTTAGCTGTAACAGGTGGCTTTAATTCAGTTCAATTAAACATGAATAAAATGGGTAACCCGTTTAAAACTGGTTTCTCAGAAGCTAAAGTAGGCTTGAGCTACACCATTAACAACGCCAACACGTTAAATATTGTGGTAGATAAAGTTAATCTGGGCTTTGACAATGCCGGCAAACTTACTTCTGCCTCAATTCCTCAAGGCACCAATTATTCTTTCACCACTGCTGGTACACAAACGACCAGTGTACAGTCCGCTAATTTAGCAGTAGATAACCTGACTGTTACCAATGGTACGCTAAGCCTGCCTGTGGATGTGTTCCTGAATAAAGCATCTAACAAGAGCAGTGCTTTTAAAGCAGCCATGGCGAGCTACACACCAAAATCAGGTGACAAAGTATCTATCAAGGTCAGTATGGGTGCAACTGCCAATACCACCGTTCGTGTAGGTTCTGGTAATGGTACTCCGGCCACCAGCATTACTGTTAATGCGGGTCAGGCTAGCTTGCTGGGTCAGGGTGTTAATGCACAACTTGCGATTCAGTAAGTTATTGCAAATTAGCCCGATGTAATACCAATAAAGTTGCCTTCGGGCAGCTTTATTGCATTATGGCTTTACATTTTTTCAAAGTACTTATTTTTGTATTTCACCTTCTTGTCGATGAAGGATTTTTTATGTTTCCCAAACGTCATTATTTTTCCAGTATAGCGCTCGGTTGTGCTTGCGCTGTTTCAGGTACTGGTTTTGCAGCACCCAATGATGTGTTCCTGCAACCCCTGCCAGCCAATACTGCCTCGCCACTAGCCGTAGAAGCCAGTTTTGATCTTGTGAATGACACGGTTGATATTTTTAATATCCGTGAAAGTGAAGGCGCAACCAGCGACAATGCTGGAGATTATGACGGCGGCCATCTCATACTCAGTTATGCCTTTAATCCGCAGTGGATTGGCGAGGTAGCGTACTGGAACCGTAATATTGAATACGGACAGGATAGTAACCAGATTGATAGCTGGCTGGCTGCTGTTCAATACAAGCCACTACTGACCCTTAAGCCGGGTGATGAAGCGGCCATTCGGCTATCTTTATGGGGTAATCAGGCTGACGAACTCAGCAAAACGTCCACCACCATTGTTAACAACCAGCGCTTGAGTAATCTTAAAGTCAATGACTTGAACGATATCCAGGCTCAAGTGGATTTACTGTTTGCACGCCGTCTGGATCGCCAGAATAAATTAAATGGTTTTGTCAGCCTTGGTTATAGCAAAGTAGAGGTAGATAGCTTAAATGCCACTTTGAATGTTGGTGGTAACTGTAATTTTAATATTCAGGTGGATTCCAGCAATCAGCTCAATGGCCAACTGGTTGCGCCCTGTAGAGACGGCAATACCCAAATCAATGAAGCCATTATTAGCTATCCCGCTTCAGACTACGGGCTGGATATGGATAAAGACCTAAGCTATGACGCTGGCTTTTTTAGTATTGGCGGTTCGTGGAACTGGAGCTACAAGAAATTCAATAGCCAGTTGGGTTATCAGTTTCAGTACCTGATGCGTCAGGATATTGATGACCGGGTAAGCAATTATGGCAACTCAGCCATTAAGAGCAACCATACGCTGGGACTGGATTTATCCTATAAGCTAAACAATTACACCAGTGTGTTTGTGGCCAGTCAGGTGTTTAAAAACAACTTCATTGGCACTATTCCATTTTTGTATAACTCAGTCACTGCATCACGGTTAGACCGTAAATATGGTTACGCCTCATTTGGTGTGCGTTTTGCCAATTTTTAATCAATTGCTGTAACTGTAGTTTGATGTGGTGTTCAAACTGGCGGCTGAAGCGTTTTTCAGAAGCCAGTTTTTCTTTTTATGGGTATGGTTTTTTTGTAGGCATTGAAGTGCACTCTACCGACAACCCTTATGCCGACAACACTAGTGCACTGACCCGTACAAGCGGTGCAAATTACATTATAATCTCCACTTAACCTTTTCTGATTTCACCCAACGAGTATCCTCATGAGTAACTGGCTAGATGATGTAAAATTTGACCAAAACGGCTTGATTCCGGCAATTGCTCAAGATCATCACACTGGCCGGATTCTCATGGTGGCATGGATGAACCGTGAGGCACTCCAGCTAACCGCCAAAAAAAACCGTGGCGTTTATTTTTCGCGCTCGCGCAACAGGCTATGGCATAAAGGTGAAGAATCCGGGCACTATCAGGAAGTGCATGAAATCCGGCTGGACTGTGATAGTGACGTAATTGTGCTGCAAATTACCCAGCACGGTGGCATTGCCTGCCATACCGGACGTGAATCCTGCTTTTACCAGGTACTCACCCCACAGGGTTGGCAAGTAGTGGATGCGGTACAAAAAGACCCGCATGCCATTTATGGTGGGGACCGCAAAACATCACATGATCTACAGCACAGTCAGGCAGTAGAGGCCGAACAGCAACTTACCAACATGGAAAGCCATGATGTACTGGCCCATCTGGCGGGTATCATGCAGCAGCGCAAACAGGCCAGCGGTGACAAATCCTATGTGGCCAGCCTTTATCAAAAAGGTCTGAACAAGGTGCTGGAAAAAGTCGGTGAAGAAAGCATAGAAACCATTTTGGCGGCCAAGGATTGTGCAACTCACCTGAATGCGCAGGAATATCAGGATAAGCTGATTTATGAAACCGCTGACTTATGGTTTCACAGTATTGTCATGCTGGGTTATTTTGATCTGGCACCGCAACTGGTGCTGGATGAACTGGCACGCCGCATGGGGCTGTCGGGACTGGATGAAAAAGCAGCGCGTGGTGCTTCGTCATAACAGTTCAGCATAAAAGTGTTTTAATGGTGTGCCTGCCCTAGCAATTCTCAGGGCAAGCCCGCCACAAGGTATTAGTCCTGTTTTTTGGCCATCAGAAAAATAAAATTACGGCTGGGTAAGCCGCAATACACTGCCAATACAAAATTTTTAATAAAAAGAAGGTGCTTAAAGAACTTTAGCGCCAAGCGTCATCAATAAATATTCACAATGTTGTCATCAAATCATGCTAATTTTGTCATGAGTCAATGAACGATAATATTTCAAGGAGCTGGCCATGGCTGGTTTATCAATCTGGCATATTGTGCTGTTTGCCATCGTAGTGATTTTACTGTTTGGTACTTCTAAACTCAAAAATCTGGGTAAGGACCTGGGCGGGGCGGTCAAAGACTTCAAGGATTCTGTTAAGGATGAAGAAGCCCGAAAAGCAGAAGCGGCACGTTTGCATGATGAACGTGTGGTTAATGGCAAAGCCACTGTAGCTGAGCCAGTTGCCTCACAGGACAAAACCTGAAGCGGGATTGGTTGCATTGCTGTGCTATATCCCGTTTGATGTGCCAGAAATGAAGTTGAATAAAGTTGCCCGCCTCAGGTTGAATCTGACTTATGCTAAATATTGGTTTTAGCGAATTATTGCTGTTTGGCATTATTGCGCTGGTTATTCTGGGACCAGAAAAGTTGCCAACGGCGGTACGTACTGCCGGGCGCTGGTATGCACGCTTGCGTCATCTGGTTAGCAACCTGCAACAGGATATTGAAAAAGAACTACAACTGGCAGAACTGCGCGAGCACATGCAGCAGGAACTGGCCCGTATTAAAACCATTGAAGCACAAATGCAGGCACAGCTTGACCAGATGTCTGATGAACTGGCTGAGCTGAATCAGTCGCCTACTGCACCATCTGTCCTTGCGTCTGCCAGTATTTATTTACCCATTACGCTGCCATTGACGCAAGCAATGGGTGCGCCTTACACCATTGGTCATTTGCTCAGGCTGGCGCTGGTGCAACAGTATCAGTTAGCGCCTGATGCTCAACACCATGCTGGTGCTCAGCCTCATAACGGGTCTCAACAACCTCAACTTTCTGCTGTAATTCCAACTGAGGCGGCCTTATGAATTTACTCAGCACCCCACCTGAACAGGCTGAGCAAGAGCAGTTATCGCAAATGCCGCTGACCTCGCACTTAATGGAGCTGCGCACCCGGCTGATCCGCATTTTAAGTGTTGTGCTGGTGCTGTTTTTTATCATGCTGCCCTTTGCCAATCAGTTGTATGAAGGTCTGTCACGGCCATTACGCGCCCAGCTTCCTGCCAATGCCACCATGATTGCCACCGATGTGACCGCAACTTTTATGGCGCCCTTTAAGCTCAATTTCTTTATTGCGCTAATGATTGCCATGCCGTATATCCTGCACCAGATCTGGCAGTTTGTAGCCCCCGGCCTGTACAGCCGGGAAAAGCGTATTGCCATGCCGCTGCTGTTTTCCAGTATTGTGCTGTTTTATGTGGGCATTGCTTTTGCTTACTTTATTACGCTGCCTGCAGTGCTGACTTTTTTTATTCATGCCGCGCCTGAAACAGTAGCCCCCATGACTGACATCAACAGTTATCTGGGTTTTTGCCTCAAGCTGTTTCTGGTGTTTGGCCTGACCTTTGAAGTGCCGGTTGCCACACTATTGTTGATTCTGGCTGGTATTGTGTCGGTAGAAACCATGGTGGCCAAGCGGCGTTATATTATTGTGGGCTGTTTCTTTGTGTCCATGTTCATTACCCCACCGGATGCCCTAAGTATGGCCATGCTCGCCATTCCCATGTGGCTGCTGTTTGAAGTAGGCTTGTTCTTTGGCCGCTTTCTGGAAAAACAGCGCGCGAATTCTTAAATTCAATGACTGAAATTTTAACCTTTTAAATATATTGCTAAACAGGGGCTGCTTAACCTGAATGCTTTTACTGAAAATGATGGTTTAAGTGATTGTTTTTAGTGGCTTGGTTAATGATTTAAACTGTCATTAATTGGTCAACTCCCTGTCAAGTTTCTGTCATCAATAGCCTGCAATATGCAGGCATTCCTTTTTTTGACATGTGATTTGCCAGGACTGACAATGACTCAGCTAAGCCCCTATACCGAAGAACGCGAAATTGACTGCAACACCTCGGACAATCCTCATTTTGACAGTATTTTAAACAGCCGGTTACTGAACAATCAACTGAGCCGTCGTCAGGTACTTAAAACCAGCAGTGGTGCGGCTGCAATCTTTATGGCAGCCTCCCTGGTGGGCTGTGGCAGCGATGACAATGATAACGACAACAATAACGGCAATACCACTCCACCGGTTACACCAGACACCCCTGCGCGCCCGGAAGCTTTAAGCTTTAAAGCGGTTGATAAAAACAGGAATGACCTGGTGACTGTACCTGAAGGCTATGAAGCTACTGTACTTTATGCCATGGGTGACCCTTTAAGTTCCAGCATTGCCGCATGGCAGGACAGCAGCCGTGAAAGTGGCGCGTCTTATAGCATGCGCTCCGGTGACTGCCATGATGGCATGCATTTCTTTGGGGTTGGCAGTAATAACAAATGGCAGGCCGAACAGTCTGCCCGCGGCCTGCTGGTGTTAAACCACGAATACATCAACCCGAATTACCTGCATCCCACTGGGGCAACCATTGTTGCTGGCAAGCGCACGGTTGAAGATGAGGTGATTAAGGAATTCAACGCCCACGGTGTATCGGTGGTTGAAGTCAAAAAAGACGAGAAAACCAGCAAGGTGAGCATGGTTAAAGATTCTGTATTTAACCGCCGCATTACTGCCAGCACCGAAATGGAAATTAGCGGCCCGCTCAGAGGCAGCGATCTGGTCAAAACCAGGTTTTCCAGCAATGGCAACAAAACCCGCGGCACACATAACAACTGTGGTAACGGTAATACACCATGGGGCACTTATTTAGCCTGTGAAGAAAACTATATTGGTTACTTTGCCCGTAATGCTGCTGATGATCTTCAGCGTACTCCCAAGGAAATTATAGCCCTCAACCGCTATGGCCTAAAACAGGGCTCTGGTTCACGCTATCTGTGGGAAACCGTAAGCGGCAGTAGCCAGCAGGATTTGTTTGACCGCTGGAATGCCTCGGTAACTGCTAACAGCGCCGAGCAGGATTATCGCAATGGCCCAAATACCTTTGGCTGGATTGTGGAAATTGACCCGTTTTCTACCAGTGCGCCACGCAAGCGCACGGCTATGGGCCGCTTTGCCCACGAAGACTGCCGGGTTAGCCCAGCCGTTGAAGGACAGCCCCTGACCTTCTATATGGGTGATGACTCCAGAGGCGAATACATCTACAAGTTCGTATCCAAGGCACTGTGGCGCAATGCAGACATTAACGGTGGCTATGCGGCAGGTGACAAATACCTGAACGAAGGCACGTTGTATGTGGCCAGGTTCAGCGAAGATGGCAAGGGCCAGTGGATTGAGCTGAGCTATGGCAAAAATGGCCTGACCAGTAACAACAGCACCTATGCCTTTAGCAATCAGGCGGATGTACTGGCCCATGCACGGCTGGCCGGTGACAGCGTGGGTGCCACCAAGATGGATCGCCCGGAATGGTGTGCGGTTAATCCTACCAACGGTGAAGTCTATATTACCCTGACCAACAACAGCGACCGCGGTAAAAAATATCCGGTTGATGCCATGAACCCGCGTCAATACGAAGACGACAAGGAAGGTAAAACTTCAATCGGCAACAATAACGGTCATATTATCCGCTTTAAGGAAGCCAACAACCGCCATGATGGCACTACCTTTAGCTGGGATATTTACCTGTTTGGCGCGCAGGCGGATGCGGCCACCAGTGTTAACCTGTCTGGCCTGACCGATACCAATGACTTCTCCAGCCCGGATGGCATGTGGTTTGATAACCGTGGCGTGCTGTGGATTCAAACCGATGATGGCCAGTACACTGATGTGACCAACTGCATGATGCTGGCTGCCCTGCCGGGTGAGGTGGGTGACGGTGGTGTGGCGACGGCACAAGCCTTGAGCAATGCCTCTGGCCAGCAAATGACCATTAAAGGCAAAAATGTGACTGACAGCAGTCTAAAGCGTTTTCTGGTTGGCCCCAAGGAATGTGAAATTACTGGCATTGCCATGACCCCGGACTGCAAGGCGATTTTCCTGAATGTCCAGCATCCGGGTGAAGAAAGCAAACCGGACTACAATAACCCGGCCAGTTTTGGCAGTCATTGGCCAGCCACGCAAACCAATGCTGCCAATACCACCAGCCGTCCACGCTCTGCCACAGTGGTGGTAACCCGTAAGGATGGCGGCGTGATTGTTGGTTAATGTCTGCGGTTAATGCTGTTAACTAAGCGTTAGGCTTTGTAAAACCCTCCCACTGCCGGAGGGTTTTATGTTTTGGAATTTATGTTTATATTCAGGATTGATTAGACTTCCTTTATAACTCATCCCTGTGCCTTCGACCATTTCGACAAGTCCCCGGCGTGAGCGTGTTGAACCCTGTCGAAACCAGAACTTTGAAAGAACTTTATTGAATGGACGGGCTGGACAGGGTAGGCAAATCCGGTTCAGCCTGATGTATGTGGGCTTGTTCAGGCCACTGGTCTTTTTCTGCCTGAAAGCAGGCATACACATAACTTTTGATATCGGCCAGCAAACGCTCGGGTTCTACCAGCACACTGTTCCAGTCCGGCGTTAAAAAAACCGAAGCCATGCACTGTTTTTCAATTAACAGTGGAATCAACTGTTCCACAAAGGTTTTCAGGCTCATGGCCTGTACCTGATGCTTGGCCCAGTTACGGTTGTTGCAGAGCCGCGCATATTTGGCATCCGGCCACAGTGGCAAGGCCATGTTACCACCAACCGTACCGGACATGGCCCAGCCTTCGTGATACAGGCCCCAGACTTCACGCTTGGCAACAATTTTCTGGATAAAATATTTGTAGCGGGCTTTGGCATCCAGTTCCAGCATATTCGGCTGGGGTACCTGCACTAAATTTTCCATAGTTATCTCTCGACAATAAATATTTTTATTCAACTGGCTGGGCTTTATCTAAAGTTCAGCACCTTACCGTTTAAAGCCATAAATACACAATCAGCAATGCTTGGTGGCCCTGCCAACAGTAAAGCACCAACAGGCAAAGCTGATTTACACGTACCGCTTAAAAGTAGGCCCTGAAAAGTAAAACAACCCTGCCCCGGAAAGTCAAGAAAAGCCCGCACTATGCGCTTGGCTTAAGTATTTTATAACCAATCAGGAACGGCTGTTTTTTTGCCATGACAGCCAATTTCAGGTAGCATAAGACGCATCCATTTCTCTTTATTATTGGCAGCCGCCATCATACGCCACTGGTGTACAGGCGCATTGCAGCCGCTGTGTTTATTTTTCTGTTTGCCTGCTTAGGCCTGCTGATGCCTATTCGCTTAGCCTTACTGGTTTAGTTCTGTTGGTTTAGTTTTATTCATTTTGTCTTGTTGAATTAAGGAATACTGTGACCCAATCACAACACCCCGCCGGTCAGGAAGTGCTTGCCACGCTCGAACAAAGTACCGCTATTGACCATGCACGGCTGGGGGAATCCTTCAAGATCATGGCTTATGCCGGGACGGGTAAAACCACCACGCTCAAAATGATTAGCGATGCCATGCCACAGCGTCGCGGGCTATATCTGGCCTTTAACAAGGGTATTGCCGATCAGGCACGCCAAAAATTTCACCGGGGCGTGGACTGCCGTACTTTTCACTCGCTGGCTTTTCGGCATGTGGATCGCGGCATTACCGACAAGCTGCGCCTGCCGCGTTTAAGCCCCAGCATTCTGGCGCGCGAATACCAGCTTCAGCCCATCACCATTCGCCGCCTGCTCAGCGGCAGCTATGAAAATTTTACCTTAACGGCCAGCCGGCAAGCCAACCTGATCAGCAATGCGGTTAGCCAGTTTTGCTCCACCAATGCCCAATATCCGGCACCTCGCCATGTCATGATGCCCGAATGGATGCACGAGGACGACGCCACTGCCCTGCAACAGCACCTGTATCCATTTGTGGAACGGCGCTGGCTGGAATCCATTGACCCGCGCCACAATGCTGGCATTGGCCACGATATTTATTTAAAAAAATGGGCGCTGTCCAGTCCGGTGATTCATAGCGATTATATTTTGTTTGATGAAGCACAGGATGCCGACCCATTGATGCTGGGCATTTTGCTGAAACAAAATTCGCAGGTAATTTATGTGGGTGATGCGCACCAGCAGATTTATGCATGGCGCGGTGCAGTCAATGCCATGCAGCAATTGCCACTGCCCTCGTCACGGTTGACGCAATCATTTCGTTTTGGTGAATCCATTGCTGAAGTGGCCAATGTGTTTTTACGCAAACTGGGCGAAGACGTGCCGTTGCATGGCCGTGATGACTTAAAATCCATCGTGGACACCCAGCCATTTCCCAAAAAACGTAATGCGATTTTGTGCCGCAGCAATGCCCGCGCCATGGAGTTGTTATTGTCCGGTCTGGTACAGGGCAACAAGGTGGCATTACAAGCCGACCATGAACGCATTGCGCGTTTTGTCGATGCGGCCAGCGCGCTCAAGCAGGGCCGCAAGGTATTTGATGTGCCGGAACTGTCATGGTTTAGCTCGTGGCATGAAGTGCATGAATACTGCGAAACCAATGATGGCAGTGACATTAAGCCACTGGTACGGCTGGTGGATGAACACGGCACCGAACCGTTAAAGCGGGCACTGGCCAAAATCAGCCCGATTAGCGAAGCCGATTATGTGATTTCCACTGCGCACAAGGCCAAGGGTCTGGAATGGCATCATGTGCAAATTGAAGATGACTATAATTTTAAAATTCACAAGGATGAGGCACAGGTGAGCGTGGAAGAATTGCGCCTGCTGTATGTGGCCTGCACCCGTGCGCAAAAGAGCCTGAATGTGCATTATTTAATGCCGCTGTTAAATGCGCTGCGCAAAGAGCAAATCAAGGAAGATAAGAACAAGCCAAGTGACAAGAAGATTGTGGCGTTTTGAAAAGTGTTTAGGTTAGATAGTTTTTCAGTATAGTAGGATAGCCGGGCTCAATTTGTTGCCCATTAAATTCAATCAGCCATTTAGGTATTCCTTGATTTGGATAAATTTGTAGAGTCTGCTTGCTATAATTAATAGTGATTGGCAAAGCATGGGGTATATCTTCAATAAAAAGATCAAAAGAAAGCCCTGCACTCACATGAATTTCTTCACAAAGTAATTCCAAGAAAACGATCATATCCTCATCACTATCATTCGCAAAAATACCAACACTAATAAAACTCAAAATGTTCTTTCCTAATTATTCATTTTATTGTTACTGCCCAGAATAAACATCCTTGCGATGTCCAACCTCTACCACCAGAACAATTAATTTTTGATCCTGTATATCACAAATAATCCGGTAGTCTCCTACTCGGTAGCGCCAATAAATTCCCAGTGATTTTCCCTGTAATGCTTTGCCAGAAATCCGTGGGTCTTGCTGTGCCGCAATTCGGGTTTTCATAAACTCGACAATTCGTTTTGCAACCGTGCGGTCAATCTTTTTAAGCTGCTTAAGCGATGCTTCAGTAAATTCAATCTGCCAAACCAAGTTCGCGCTCCACCTCATCCAGACTATAAATGCGCTCTTGGCTTTGACGTACGCGCTGCATAGTATTTTCAGCCAGATAATAGTCTTCTAAATCCTCTAGACCGCGCTCTACCAATTCACGTAGATAAAATGCCTTGGTACGTCCCGTTGCTGTCGTCAAATGATTCAGGCGTTGCTCGGTTACTGGATCAAGCCGAATTGAAGTAGCCATCGTAAAACTCCCCTTGAAGGCATCGTTTTTGAATACATGTATTCAATTATACGTTATCATATTTACCAAAGCGACAATTACATTTGTGCTTATTTCCCTCGCCAACACCCCAAAAATCCGCTATAAAGCGCCTGACTTTTATCCTACTTCCTTCTCTAAATCCGAGCATATTTATGAAACTGGTTCTAGCGCCAATGGAAGGCTTAACTGATCCGTTGATGCGGGACTTACTCACGTCAGTGGGTCATTACGACTGGTGCGTGACCGAATTTATTCGTGTGACTGACAGCCTGTTGCCGGAACATGTGTTTTATACCTTTTGCCCAGAGCTACAAAACGGCGGCAAAACCAACAGTGGCACGCCGGTGCATGTGCAGTTTCTGGGTAATGATGCCAACCGGCTGGCGCAAAATGCCGCACGGGCAGCGGAACTGGGCGCGCCCGCCATTGACCTGAATTTTGGTTGCCCCGCCAAAACCGTAAATAGGCATCGCGGTGGCGCGGTGCTGCTGGATGAACCCGACGTGATTTATGCGCTGGTGAAAGCCGTGCGTGATGCCGTCCCTGCGCATATTCCAGTATCGGCCAAAATGCGGCTGGGCTATCTGGATGAAAACCACACGCTAGACAATGCGCTGGCGATAGAAGCGGCTGGTGCAAGCTGGCTGACCGTGCATGCGCGCACCAAGTCTGATGGCTATAAGCCACCTGCCTATTGGGAAAAATTGCCTGCCATTCAACAGGCTATTGGCATTCCGGTCATTGCCAATGGTGAAATCTGGACACTGGAACAGGCACAGCGCTGTCTGGAAATTTCCGGCTGCAAGGATTTAATGCTGGGGCGTGGTGCGGTGACCCGGCCTGATCTGGTTAACCGGGTGCGCCACAACAATGACAGTCAGCAGTTGAGTTGGCCTGAACTGGTTCAGTTGCAACTGGATTTTCTGGATGGTGCCACGAAGACCGAGCAAGGACTGGTGGGACGCTACAAACAATGGCTGGGCATGCTGACGCAGGGCTATAGTGAAGCCGAGTTACTGTGGAATGACATTAAAAAAATCAGGGATATGGATATTCTGCGTGCTGCGTTGCAACAGCACTGTCTAAAGCAGTAACGCATAGAAAAATAGTTGTATTTCCGTTATTGTTGTCCAGCCACTGTAACCCTTAAGTGTGCATTAATTTTTATTCAGTATACTTTATTGGCTGTTTTTTTGACGTAAACCTTTTGACTACGTCAGTTGTTTTGTCCATTGCAATGTTTTCGGGTACAGCTATCTGCTGATACTGCTATGATTCAATGCTTAGGGTTAATTTATTGTGATATCAGCCAGATATCCTTTTTACTAAAAATGGAAACTTGCCGTGTTGCTACTGATTGTCCTGCTGCCTCTGCTTTTGGGAACGCCATTAACCTGGTGGCTGGCGCGGATTGACAGGCTTTATAGTTGCATTGCAGCCTGTGCCATTAGTCTTGGCTGTTTTGGCAGCTTGCTGGTGCTTGCCCTTACGCACGGTCTGGAACAGCCCCTGTTGCAGCAATGGCAGTGGCTGCCGGAAATTGGCCTGAACTTAAGCTTCCGGCTGGATGGACTGGCGCTAATTTTTGGCATGCTGATTTCAGGTATTGGTACCCTGATTTTTATTTATGCCTGGTATTACCTGAGCCGCAAAAACTCGCTGGGTAAGCTGTATAGCCTGCTTATGCTGTTTATGTCCGCCATGCTGGGCATTGTGCTGTCCAATAACTTACTGATACTGCTGATTTTTTGGGAACTCACCAGTATTTCATCGTTCCTGCTGGTAGGTTACTGGCAAAACTACGAAGTGGCGCAAAAAGGCGCACAAATGGCATTGACCATTACCGGATTTGGCGGGCTTGCCATACTCGGTGGCTTTGTCCTGCTCGGTTATATTGGCGGCACGTATGAGCTGGATGTTTTGCTGGGAATGCGCCAGCAATTGCAGGCCAGTCCTTATTTTGTTCCGGCCCTGCTGCTGATTTTACTGGGTGCATTTACCAAAAGTGCGCAATTCCCCTTTCATAGCTGGCTACCCAATGCCATGGCTGCGCCAACGCCGGTGTCCGGTTATTTGCACTCTGCCACCATGGTTAAGGCCGGGATTTTCCTGCTGGCGCGTCTGTTTCCCATTTTTGCAGGTTCGCTGTGGTTTCATGGGATTGTGACCACGGTTGGTCTGCTTACGTTTTGTTTTGCGGCTTTTCTGGCCATTTTTCAGCATGATCTTAAGGGCCTGCTGGCTTACTCGACCATTAGCCATCTGGGCTTGATTGTCTGCCTGCTGGGTTTAGGGTCACCTCTGGCCATTGCTGCGGCTATTTTTCATGTGCTGAACCATGCGTCTTTCAAGGCTGCCCTGTTTATGATTGCCGGGATCATTGACCATGAGGCAGGCACGCGTGATCTACGCAAGCTGGGCGGGCTGTGGGCGCTTATGCCTTTTACCGGCACCCTGTCCATGATTGCAGCGGCGGCCATGGCAGGTGTGCCGCTCACCAATGGATTTTTGTCCAAGGAAATGTTCCTGACCGAAACCGTGGCTTTAGCTGGCAGCACCTGGCTGTTACTGGTGCCCATGCTGGCAACCCTGGCCAGCCTGTTTGCCGTGGCTTATTCGGTACGCTTTGTGCACAATACCTTTTTTGGTGGCGCGTTAAACCAGAAAATTGCCAACCAGCAAGCGCATGAACCTGCCTTGGGGATGCGCGCACCCATTATTCTGTTGTGCTGTATTTGTGTGCTGGTGGGTGTTTTACCTGCGTTTTTTGCTGAAAGCATTATTCATCTGGGTGCCAATGCCATACTGGGCTATGTTCCCGCACATCCAGCGCACCTAAAGCTATGGCATGGCTTTAACCTGCCACTGATCATGAGCCTTGTGGCACTGATTGGCGGAACCCTGCTGTATTTGCTGCTGGTGCGACAACACAATATTTTAAAAATAAACACCAACCAGTGGTTTGGCCGTTTTACTGGTGAAAACCTGCTGGACTGGACGCTGGAAAACAGTGTCAAAGCCGCACGCCGCTTTACCAATTATCTGGAAAATGGTTCGTTGCAGCGTTACCTAATGCTCATTGTGGTGTCTACCATGGTGATGACACTGGCCCCTCTATGGGGACAAAACCTGTCTACAGGTAGCCGATTGCTGAATTATGCCACCTGGCCTGCCATTATCCTGTGGGTTTTACTGATTATTTCCTGCCTGATGCTGCTGTATTTCCACCATGAACGTATCAAGGCTGTGCTGCTGGTAGGGGCAGTCGGGCTGGTCGCCAGCTTATGTTTTATTGCCCTGTCTGCGCCGGATCTGGCCTTAACCCAGCTCTCGGTTGATGTGGTCACTACCGTGCTGCTACTGATGGGTTTATCACTATTACCACAACTGTCGCCCTATGAATCCAGCCGTACCCGGCACTGGCGTGATGTGGTGTTAGCCATACTGGGCGGCTCCGGGATTGCATGGCTGGCGTGGCTGATCATGACCCGTGACCACCAGTCCATTTCATGGTTCTTTATGCAGGAATCCCTGCCCAAAGGCGGTGGCAGCAATGTCGTGAATGTAATTCTGGTAGATTTCCGTGGCTTTGATACCTTTGGTGAAATCTGTGTGCTGGCTATTGCTGCTGTGGGTGCACTGGTCATGATGGATGGCATGCGCGCGCATGGAGCTATTGCCACACCGGGCTTAACCCTGCGCTTTCATCCGTCTCCACTGATGCTGCGTATGACCGCCTCATGGGTATTGCCCATTGCATTGGTATATAGCCTGTATATTTTGCTCCGTGGACACAATTTGCCGGGTGGCGGCTTCATTGCCGGTCTGATTACGGCCATTGCACTGGTGATTCAATACATTGCGGTAGGACAGGAACAGGCTGAAAAACTGATTCATGCCCGTGATGGACGCCTGTATGAGTGCTGGATTGGTGGCGGACTAAGTCTGGCAGGCCTGACAGGTCTGGGCGCCTTGTTGTGGGGCCGGCCATTTTTAACCAGTGCTTATTTTTATCTGGACGTTCCCATTCTGGGTAAACTGCCAATGGCTTCTGCCATGCTGTTTGACATTGGGGTATTTTTTACAGTGGTAGGTTCTACCCTGCTGCTGATTTCCGTGCTGGGCGATTCACGGCATTCCACCATGGCAGGCCCTGTGCTACCGGAGAAACCCCAATGAAAAAACCAACAGTACAGGATGACTCATTATGATTAGTCTGGAGTTTCTGGTGGCAACCGGAATTGGTGTGGTGACTGCCTCAGCTATTTATTTGCTGCTGCGTGGTCGCACTTTTCCGGTGATTCTGGGTTTATCGCTACTGGGTTATGCGGTCAATATATTTATTTTTAGCATGGGCCGCCTAAAAACCGATGCCGCGCCCATTCTGGTGAATACCACCCAAAGTACCGACCCACTGCCTCAGGCGCTGGTGCTGACTGCTATTGTGATTGGTTTTGCCACCACTGCCTTTGTGGTGCAGCTGGCCTTGCGCAGTCGCCATGAAAGTGGCAGTGACCATGTGGATGCTGCCATTCCGGAGCAGGCACCGCAGACCATTCAAAACAAAGTTAGGGATATGCCTTAATGTTTGAGGCCATGATTGATTTCTGGCGTTTGCATACGCCTATTTTTTCTATTTTATTGCCAGCATTTGCAGCTTTTAGCCTTATTCTGGTGGGCTATCCCAGCCTTGACTCCAATAAGCATAAACATCGCCTGCGTACCAGCCGGATTATTGGACTGGCTACTACAGCGCTGGGTTTTTTACTGGCGGTTAACCTGCTGGTACAAGCCGATCAGGGTGTCATTAAAAGTTACTACCTGGGGGAATGGGCTGCCCCATTTGGCATTGCCCTGGTGCTTGACCGTCTGTCTGCCCTGATGATCATGCTAACTTATGGCCTGGCCTTGCCGGTGCTATGGTATGCCACTGGCGGCTGGGACCAGAAAGGGCGCTACTTCCATGCCATGTTCCAGTTCCAGCTAATGGGACTGTGTGGTGCTTTTTTAACGGGTGACCTGTTTAACCTATTTGTATTTTTTGAAATCCTGCTGCTGGCCTCTTATGTGTTGCTGCTACATGGACAGGGCCGTATCCGTTTTCGCATGGGGGTGCATTATGTGGTGCTCAACCTCACCGCTTCCGCCATTTTCCTGATTGGCCTTGCCGTGGTGTATGGCAATGTCGGTAGCCTGAACATGGCCGATGTGGCGCGCCTGCTTCCAGCACTCGGCAGTGACCAGTTTGCCATGGCGCAAGCCGCTGGCATGATTTTGCTGGTGGTTTTTGCCATTAAGGCGGCTATTGTGCCGTTATCCTTCTGGCTGCCCAATACCTATGCAGCAGCCTCACCACCCGTTATGGCACTGTTTGCCATTATGACCAAAGTTGGGGTCTACGCTATCCTGCGGGTCAATGGCACTATATTTGCTGCCGCCACAGTAGATGCCAGCCAGCAACTGATGAGCTGGCTATTGCCCATTGCACTGGTGTCCAGCATTATTGGCATTATTGGCGCACTGGCAGCCCATACCCTGCGCCGGCTGGTCAGCTATATGCTGCTGTCGTCCGTGGGAACTATCTTAATTGGTATTGCCCTGCCCAGTGTTGCGGCATGGTCAGCTGCCCTGTTTTATTTAATTCACAGTACATTGGTGGTGGCTGCCTTTTATTTGCTGGTGGAATGGATCAGCTACCAGCGCAGTGCGGTTGAAGACACCCTGCATCCGGCCATTGCTGTGCAGCAGCCCGTATTGCTGGGTATTTGCACTATCGTCGTAATGATGATGATTGCTGGCCTGCCACCCTTTACCGGATTTTTAGGCAAAATCATGCTGTTGCGCAGTGCAGCCGAGCTGCCGGGTACTTTCTGGATATTCCTAACCGTATTGCTGGTCAGTTTTATCAGTCTGTTGGCGCTAGTCCGGGTCGGGATTATTATTTTCTGGCGGGTAGAACCACCCAATGACCTTGTTCAGTCACAGTACCTGTTGCCGGATCGGGTGATTCCGCACCGTTTGCCGGTTGCATTTTTTAGCCTGCTCGGTGTGCTGTTGTTACTGATGATTTTTGCCTCACCCGTACGCCAGTACACCACCGCAACCGCCCTGCAACTTCAGGATGCGCCAGCCTACCAGAAGGCCATATTGCAATATGATGCCAGCAACCAGCCCATCAGTCGGCGTCCGTTTGACCCGTCCTATCTGCCTTATGTTAAAAATACCCAGTCCACGGCGGTCACTGATAATCTGGAACAGGATGAGGTTATTGAAGACCCGGCACTTGTTGATCAGGCCCGGCAAATTGAACCACCTGCTACAAATCCGGCTGTGGCTTCCCCTCAGGCAACCACTGGTGTGCCCAATGCACCCATGCCACAAAACCAGTCCACCGTGCCTGAATTACCCAAGCAGGTCATCTCTGAAATAAAACCAGTGAGGACTCCCGATGCGCCCTGACAGTGTCTGGCCCGACCGCTTTCATCGCCTGTTTCCGCACCCGTTTTTATCATTTGTTCTGGGTGCTAGCTGGCTTATGCTCATGCACAGCGTGGAAACTGCGCACCTGTTACTGGCCTTACTGGTAGCCATTATTTTCCCCAAGCTTAGCCAGTACTTTATCCAGCCTGCTGAACCGGTACACTGGCCTAGCGCAATCCGGCTGTTGCTGGTGGTGTTATGGGACATTATGGTGGCCAATATCCGGGTGGCCATACAGGTGCTGGGGCCGTTGCACAAGCTGCATCCCAAATGGATTCGGGTGCCACTGGACACAACGCATCCTAAGGTCAATACCTTGCTGGCGCTCATTATTACTACTACGCCGGGTACTGTATCTGCCGGACTGGAAGAAGACCAGAATAATATTCTGGTGCATGCTTTGAGTACTGATGACCCTAATGCAGTTATTGATGAAATCAAGCAGCGTTATGAGCAGCCATTAATCAGGATATTTAATGTCCAGCCCAGTGACATGACTACTAAACCATTCAGCAACCTCACCAAAACAGCTCCTATCACCAAGCCAGAAGGAGAACCACAGCATGACCATTGACTGGCTAACGCTGGCCCTGCAAATCAGTCTTGGTGCCGTTAGTTTTGCCATTGCCTTGTGTACGTGGCGCTTGCTGATTGGCCCATCGGTAGTGGATCGCCTGCTGGCACTGGATACCCTGTTTTTAAATGCCACCGCGCTCATTGTGATTCTGGGCATGTACTGGCATAGTTTTATTTATTTTGAAGCAGCCCTACTGGTCGCCATGCTGGGATTTGTATCTACTGCCGCGCTGGCTCGTTACTTCACCACCGGCCACATTATTGATTAAGTTTTTTATTCAATAACATGTTAGTTATCAGGAGCCAGACATGAATCATATACTGGAAATTCTTGCCATTGTTTGTGTGCTGACAGCCTCGCTGTTTCTGGTAATTGGTGCAGTGGGCCTGTTTCGCCTGCCCGACCTGTTTATGCGCCTGCATGCACCTACCAAATCTTCCACACTGGGTCTGGGTGGTGTACTGATTGCCTCAATTTTGCTGTCTATTACCTTTGGACGTTTTGGCATGGCTGAAATCCTGATCAGCCTGCTGGCCTTCATTACCGCGCCGGTTTCCGCCAACCTGATGGCGCAAGCAGCCATTCACCTTAATCTACGCTCACAAAGCGGTGATGTTCCCGAAGCCATTGACCGTCCCCTGCCATGGCAGCGCCCCCGCGAGTCCGAAGAATAATTTTTATACTGGTCACTACTCTTATAATTTGATCAAAAATGCGACAGCGTTCCCATTATGTCGCGCCAGTCATCCTCCACAGTTCGTCCTCATTTTTAAAAAGCATAATATTTAACCGGCCTTAAGTAAAACTAATAAGGTTCTCAGGACAATTTTAATAATGAGGAACGGCAATGATGCTGAAAAGTAAACTAATCACCGGTCTGGTCGGCTTAACACTGCTGGGTAGCAGCTCTGCCTTTGCAGCCGTACAGACAACCCCGACCAACACCAAAGCCACCTACGCCAAAACCAAATACCCGATTGTATTCAACCACGGCATGTTTGGCTTTACCCGTCTGGGCGTGCCTGAGTTTGGTCTGGACTATTTTTACCGTGTATTGCCTGATCTGGCCAGTAACGGGGCAACCGTTTATGCCACCCAGGTTTCCCCCCTCAACAGTACCGAAGTGCGTGGCGAACAACTGGTACGACAGGTTGAAGAAGTGCTGGCCATTACGGGTGCCAAAAAAGTCAATCTGATTGGTCATAGCCATGGCGGCCCAACTACCCGTTATGCAGCGGGCGTCATTCCGTCCAAAATTGCTTCAGTCACCACAGTTGCAGGGGTCAATAAAGGCTCTAAGGTAGCTGACTTACTGTTGTCTACCGGCGTTGGTGCGACCGTCGTGTCAGCCTTTGTGGAAGCCACGCTGGTGCCTGTCATGAACTGGGCACAGGGCAAGCCCAACCTGCCAACCAACATGAATGCTTCATTAAAAAGTCTGAGCACTCAAGGCGCACTGACCTTTAACAAGCGCTTTCCAAATGGCATCCCAACCACTGAGTGCGGACAAGGCACAGCAGTAACCAATGGCATTTATAACTACTCATGGACAGGCAACAAGACCGTAACCAACGTGCTTGACCCCGACACCATCGTTGTGGGCCTTGCTGGTTTAGCTTTTGGTTTTACAGATAATGATGGTCTGGTTGGCACCTGTAGCGCGCATTTTGGCAAGGTCATTCGTGATGATTACGCCCATAATCATTTGGACGAAGTAAACCAGATTCTGGGCTTACGTGGCCTGTTTAGTCCGGATCCGGTTGAGCTGTATCGCCAGCACGCCAACCGCCTGAAACTGGCCGGACTATAAACCTGCCATTACGTCCATAAATTGTTTTCAGGGCGTACTTCCATCAACTGCATTTCCGGTTTCCTCAGTATTAGGCTTTACTGGAAATGCAGTCCTGCATTATTTTCTGCTTATTAAAATCGGCTAATGAAAAAAAAATATCTCCTTGCAACCACGCTAGTCGTTGTACTGGCAATCGCGGTAACTAGCCTGATCCTCTGGCTTAAACCGGACAATCCCTCCACGCTTTCCGCACATGACGTACCGTTTACCACACAAAGCCATGCCCAACAAACCACAAGCCTACAAGACCCGGTGGCTGTCAAAATCAGTAGCCCTACTGAAGCAGCAGAGGGATTATCGGCCTCATTGCAGGACACTGAACTGGACTGCGCACTAGAAGCAACATCGGCAGGCCAACTGGTTTTGAATGTCAATATTCGCCGTTGTTTTGAATATTTTTTAACCCAGATTGGCGAAAAACCACTCACTGCCATTGATCAACAAGTTAAACAGTACATCAGCCAAAACCTGCCAGACAGTGCAGCAACACAGGCTACCGATCTTTGGCAACGTTACCTGAAATACCGTGAAGCGGAAGGCAAACTGCAAAATAGCGGGGCCAATACTGACCCTGATCATTTGCAGCGCGTGCTAAATCAGTTAATCCAGTTGCGTCAGCAGTATTTTAACCCGGCAGAACTAAATGCCCTGTTCGGTGATGAAATCACCTATAACCAGTACACCATTGACCGCCTGAGCATTCTTGATAATAAAGCCCTGAGTGCCGCGCAAAAAGCCCAGCAACTCAAACAACGTTTTGCTCAATTGCCACAGGATTTACAAAAAAACCTGCAAGATATGAGCAAGCTGCAAGACTTACGGGCATTAACCCAGCAAATCAGGCAAAAAAATGGCAGCAAGGCCGAATTGCAGCAAATGCGTGAACAACTGGTGGGCCATGAAGCGGCCGAGCGGCTAGATCAGCTAGACCAGTCACGGGCCAGCTGGCAAAACCGGGTACAGGATTATCTCAGTCAGCGTCAGAGCATTTTAAACAGCAATCAGGCTGCCGAAGACAAGCAGCAGGCTATTACTGCATTGCGTGAGCGTCAGTTCAGTAATGAAGCTGAACGCCAGCGTGCAGTGACGTATGAACATTTTAAGGATCAGGGCACTAACATCAGCGAACTACTGCAATAACAGTAAAACCAGTATGGCACACCGTAATTTAAAGCCATAAAAAAACGCACATCAGTGCGTTTTTTATGCGGAACTGTTGCTTATTGAGCAGCAGTTTTGCGAGCTGGTAACTTCTCACGGATACGTGCAGATTTACCTGAACGATCACGCAGATAGTACAGCTTGGCACGGCGTACATCACCACGACGTTTCACTTCAATGTTGGCCACAACTGGAGAGTGAGTCTGGAACACACGCTCAACACCAACACCGCTAGAAATTTTACGTACAGTGAATGCAGAGTTTAAACCGCGGTTTTTAATCGCAATAACCACGCCTTCAAAAGCCTGTAAACGCTCACGGTCACCTTCTTTTACTTTAACCTGAACAACAACAGTGTCGCCGGGTGCAAAAGCAGGGATATTGGATTTCAGCTGAGCAGTTTCTACAGCTTGAACTAAAGGATGCTTGCCACTCATGGTGGATACTCCTGATATGTGGTCAACCTGAGTCAAAAGCAGGTTTGACACACTGGGGACAGAGGCTAAGGCGCATATCTCCCGTTATGGTTTACCTTTGGAACCATACAATTATGGGCCAAAAGCGCTTTACAAATAACCGATTAATCCTCGGTCAGAACAACAATTTTTCAATTGCTGCAATTCTTTGCCACTCGGGCTTAACTATCGTCTTGCGCTTGGGCAGATGAAGGACATTGTCCTGCAAGACGAAGTGACTCTGATTTTTTCTCACTCATCAACCATTTTTTTTGCTGGCGCGTCAGTTGCACACCTTCAAGCAATTCAGGTCGACGAGCCTGTGTACGCTGATAGCGCTGCAAAAAACGCCATTTTTCAATATTCAAGTGATGGCCCGTTTTTAAAACTGCCGGCACTGCTATACCATTAAACACATCAGGTTTGGTGTAATGCGGACAATCCAGCAAACCATCCACAAAGGAATCCTGCTCTGCCGACTGATTATCGGTCATCACATCAGGCAAGCGCCGGATCATACTGTCCAGCATTACCATGGCAGGCAATTCACCACCTGTTAGGACATAATCACCAATTGACCATTCCTGATCAACATACTGCTCAATGATGCGCTCATCTATGCCTTCATAGCGACCGCACAATACAATCAGGCCATCATACTGAACCAGCTGTTTAACACCTGATTCGTTAAGCGTCTTGCCCTGCGGTGACATATACACCACTGGAACTTCTGGATAGCCTGCGTCTGCTGCCTTGGCCTTGGCATGCAATATGGCTTTTTCTAGCGGCTCAGGCAGCATTACCATACCCGGCCCACCACCAAATGGCCGATCATCCACCCGGTGATAATTATCTATCGTAAAATCGCGTGGATTAACGCAGCTAAACTGAACCTGACCGCGCTTAATAGCACGTCCGGTAATTCCGGATTCAGTCATGGCATCAAACATATCAGGGAATAAAGTAATGACTGCAAGCCACATCGCAACATTATCCCTTAACGATTAAAAGCAGCTACCATTGGCAGCTTAGGCTTAATAATCTGCACCCCAGTTAACCCGCATCTGCCGTGCTTCCAGATCAATATCCTGCACCACATCTACATGCCACGGAATCATGCGCTCATCGCCATCAACACTATCAGCGGTAGCACGTACCACCATCACATCATTGGCACCAGTTTCAAACAACTCGGCAATCTGACCCAGATTCACCGACTTCCCCGCTTCATCAGTACCCAGCACAGTAAGTCCCACCAGATCGGCCCAGTAAAACTCATCCAGCCCCGGCTTGGGCAATTGTGACTTGGATATCCAGATGTTCACTCCGGTTAACTGCTCAGCAGCATTACGGTCTGCAACATCTTTTAGTAAAACAACCAGACCCTTGCCTTGCGTGCGCCAGCGCTTCACATCTACTGTTTTCCAGCCAGTGGGTGTTTCAATCCACCATGGCAGGTAATTAAACAGATTGGCCATGGGATCCGTATTGGAATACACCCATAGCCAGCCCTGAATACCATACGCAGCACGCAACTGCCCAATGTGAATGCGGTCAGCCGGTGGTTGCGGTATCGTATTCATGACTTAAACAATCTGCTGAAAATTAAGCAGCAGGCTGTACATTACTTTGCGCTTTAGCACTTTGTGCAGCAATGGATGCTACCCGCTCAGATGCTTGTGCACCTTGGCTTACCCAGTAGCTGTAACGCTCAGTGTTTAAACGGATTTTTTCAGCATTACCTTGTGCGGTTGGGTTATAAAAACCAATACGCTCAATAAAACGGCCATCACGCGCATTGCGACTATCAGTCACAACGATTTGATAGAATGGACGCTTTTTGGCACCGCCACGGGCTAAACGAATTACAACCATGATACACCTTTATGATTCTTACGGATCTTCACCCTGCCCGACCACCGAACAGTCTTTAGACCCCTTTCAAGAGGGCGGTATTTTACTTGATTAAGAGCTAAATAGGAAGAAATTTAATCAATAGGGTGAAGTTATTTATCGATCAGACCAGTCTGAAGTAGCCGATAAACTACAACTGTTAATTCCTTTTGCCCAATATTTTTGCAGCTGATCGTTTAAACATATCCATCCATTACCAGCTTGAGCAGTATTAGAAATGGGCTTAGCTATTAATTTCCACGTGTTAACATTTGCATCTGATGCAGTTAGTAGCTTATCGGCATTATCTGTAAGAGTTATACTGTACAATGCAGTACCTTGATTCGGTATAACAGTGCCTCCATATACATTTGCAGAAGTTCTATTTGCATAGTTACCATTAGCCATTTTATAATTAGAAAGCGTTCTTGCGATTTGTAGCATTTCCCCTTGCGCATTTGTACGTTGTGTTCTAATGGAATACTGCTTATACGAAGGATATGCGATTGCAGCCAATATACCGATGATTATAACAACGATCATCAGCTCTATAAGCGTAAAACCTTTATTACCATATTTCATAGGTACCACCTGCGCCGCAGCTACTGTAGCCACTAATTGCGTTTTTGGTCATACACCTCACCCCATCACTGGTCATTAATAAATTATAATTTTGCACTTGCATACCATTAGCACTTTTAGTCGCTTTAATAGCCCACTTTTTAGCCCTTGGTTTTATATCAGAAGATGGAGGAAAGGTAGGAGCTACGCAGGCTGCATTATATAAAACACCTGCGGTTGATGTACTCGTATCAAATAGGCTTAAAGTGTACTGAACGCTACTAGCACTAGCCCCTAAAGGCAAATCTTTAGTAGTTTGACCTGCTGTACCGCCATAAATATCAGCTAAATCAAAGCAAGCATAGCTAAAGTTTTTACCTTTATGTCGCTCTAATTGCTCTGCTAGCTTCAGCATTTCTTGTTGGGCTGTTGAAACGGCAGCTCTACGCCCGTAGACTTGATAGCTAGGCAGAGCAATTGCTGCCAAGATAGCAACAATCATCACAACTATCATCAGCTCTACTAACGTAAACCCAGTACACTTACTTTTCATAATCTACCCCCCCTTAAACCCTTAAGAACTCGTGTATTTTTCATACCATCGAGTTGGGTTTAATTTCCGAGTACATTGCCACTCACCCACTCCACTTTCATTGCCAGCAAGTGTTAGTCTTCCACAACTATCTGGACTACCTGAAGTGTCTTTCTTAGGCACTAATGCAACACCACGAATTCCAGAACCCAAAGTATTGTCATTACATTCAGTGACACCTACTGGGCATTTGGCCGTATCAATAGTAGTTAAGAAGCCAGTTTTAAGCTCAGCAGTAGTATTTGTAGTACCGTTGGTATTTAAGCAAACACCAAATGGTAAGCAATACAACTGTCTATCTGTCTCGCCTACCACCCTTGGCAAACATGAGTTGGATGGTGTAATACCTGTTCCTTGCGGATCATAAACAGGAACAATCAAATTACCAGTTAATGCAATCGGCTCTTCAAATGCTTTCATTCCGCCTTTAATACGGAAACTATTATCGGCTCGTTCAGTACCATCACTTTTGCTAGACAAAGAACGATACCAGCCATCTTTCCCCGTACCAGAAGACGGAAAAAATGTACTTATTACACTTCCGCTAGCAATGGTCTGAGGATCTTTCTGGAATGTCGATAATGTCTTATCTCGTGTAATTAATGAAGTGTCTGCAATTGTCATCAAATCTTTATTGATAAAATCACGATCTATAATACCGTATACATTATTCACCAACCGGTCATTGAGTGCTACTGCTGGACTCATGCCATCGCGCCCTATAATAGGAAAAACGTCTAATGGTGTACTACGATTACCAGAGGCAATACCCACCACAATAAAAGTTTTGCCTGCTTGATCATGAATAGTAACTGTTGGTGCTTCATAAAAACGTGGGTTTTTACCATCTGTAAGAGCTGCACCCGCGTCGGTTGTTGCTAGGTTAGCTAGCCGAGCCACCCTTACGCCAAATGAACTATAACTACTACCAGTCTTTGTCTGATTATTATTTAAATCAGCGCGGAATACCTGCCCACCCAGATCACCAAAATAAAGATGATCAATTAAGCCATCAGCATTTCGATCTAATGCGCTAATACGACTAACCACACTATGTTTCATATTAGCATTATTACTATCAGCACCTGAATCACTAGCCCACCACAAACGTGCACCAGTTTTTGCATCAATAATATATACCGCATTGCCTTTAGCAGCACTGGTAGTAGCACAAGTAGTACCACTTCCTGATGCAGCTAACGTAAAAGTTGGACTTTCATAGCAAGTGTCATAACCACCACCAACAATCATTACACGTTTAATAGCACCGTTGTAGCGAATATTAGCCAATACGGGTTTAGACCAACTTTGACCCATCCGACTAAAATCCGACTGATCGGACCCAGCTCTAAATAAAAGTTTAGGGCTAGAGGGATCAAGTACATCTAATCCGTAATAACTATTACCACCCATGCGCAAGCCACCATAGACATTCATTTGACGAGCTGTAATAGAATTACCAGTACTACTTACTTTGTAGGCAGGATCTGCCACCCAAGCACCATCCACCCCAGCTGTTGGGGATAGTAAATCTTCTTCACCTTTAACCAATGCTTTGGATGCAACTTCATTTCTCAATATCTCTGATGGAACAAAAACCATTTGCTCTACACCTGTATCACCGTTCACAATATGTAAGCCACCTTCCATACTGCCGTATAGTACTGATTGATCACGGGTAGCAGTTAAGTCTCCATTAGCGTCCAATGTTCCAGAGTAAGTCAGTTGCACAGGGAAAGAGTGGACACTACCACCCATAGCAAGATGGGGTGCATCTGGTGTAACTAGTGAAGATGGCAAAGCAGTTGCTGTGCTATCAAGCGGTACGCTATAACCTAAGTAATTAAGTATTTTTTGCTTAGCTAACAAAGGGAAATCTTTAAGTGTCGTTTGACCAGTTGCCGCATTTAACTTACTAAGAATATAAGCTCCGACACCTGTCGTTGGTACTGGACCTTCAGGAATACGTAAAAGTGAATTATTATTAGACATTGCACCTAACGTAGCGCCATCTGTTGAAGCTACATCGGTAAATAGAGAGCGGATGGCATCTGGATTGCTTAGCACGGTATATTTTGGTGGCTTTGTTGTTAAATCTTGAGTTTGACCAAGCACTGGCATAGGTACTTTTGAGTAAACACCACCAAGTTGAGTAATACCCCCATCATCATATGCACTGGTATTCCACATGTCTTTAGTGGATTGTACAAAAGCGCCTTTACTATTATAAATTAAGCTTTTATTTTTATCACCAAAGGCACCAGCATTAGTCCCATCCAAAAGAACCTGATATTTCTTCAAATTACCTAACCATATGAGCTTAGCATTGGCTGGATTAGGCTCTAATGCACGTAAATAACCATACGGCTGAAAGCCGTTAGAAGTTAGTGGATCTACGGGAACAGAAATTGCACCTGTGGTTAAAGGCTCTAATGGCGCTACGCCTAAATTGTTAATAAAAGCGATCACGCTATCAGTGACACCAGCAGCAGTTTGTGCTGTAAAAAAGCCGCCATTACCATAGCCAGGATTTGCTACTGCATTTGTACCCTGATTAGGAGAACAGGCATCATCACTGGTACGATCACTTTGAGTCCTAGACGTTAATTTACAGGCATTTTTTACATCATCCCCTGCCAAGTCAGAGAAATCACCACCAAAACCAACAAATGCAGTCTGGATGGGAACATTCATGGGATTGGTTGCATTTGCAGCAACGCTTTGAATTTCCCCACCATTAAATAATTTTTTGGCGTAGTTACTCATACAGTGCCAATCTGAATCGCTCGTCAATGCGCCAGATGCAGAACAGCTAAAAGTTGTGCTATTGAGACTGGCATTCATGACTGAATTCAGCGTTGAATCATCTTTTTCAGTAGGTACACCATCCGATAAGATATATACACCCTGACCATCACAACTGACACGATCTGCAGCCGCTGGTAGAGGCGAAGAATAACTTAATAAATCTGTTTTTTTAGATGTTGAGACTGAGTCCTTAAAGCCGCTATAGCTGTTTGTGCCTAAAATCGTTTTATCTTCATAAACACACCCCCCTCCACTCGCACCACTCACTGTGCATGCAGTATAAGCTGAAGTTGTCGGATTAGTTGTTGAAGCACTGCTCCATGAGGTACAACCACTTGTGTCATAAGCCGTACAACTTCTATAATTAAGCGTTGTTGAAGTTGTATCGACATTTCTATAATAATAACGAGGATTATTACCACCGTCATTATCCATATTTGTGATGTTATTAATCGTATTATTATCTGTGATTTCGGTCGTTGAAGTACAAGCAGAGGTGCTTGTTACACCAGCTCCATCGGCTCTACATTGATAAAACCTACGATTACTTTGATTACCAGTTCGACGATAAAAATAAGTTTGTGTTGAGATTGTTGGATAATATCTAATATACATTGGGATACTGACTGTACTTGAACCGACTGTCGATGTCCCCATCAAATAAGCGGCTGCTTCGGTGTATGCAGCAGCAGTAGGTGTACCACCTATGGCTACTAAACCCATTGCTGCAGTTTTTAGCGCATTTCGTTGTGTTGAGCCGATTGCACCTAAGGCACTCGCAGGCACCAAAATTTTCCCTGCATTACCATCGCCATCTACAGAATAATGACCTAAACCGACCCGAGCATTTACCAAGGTGGAGTTATCACTATCTAAAAATGCGAACAGACCGTCTTTTAAGCGTGTGATTCGGTCATAACAGCGATAAATTCTTCCTGTTGTACCCACTTTTTCACAACCTGAGGTTGTATTTTTTACTTTAGCAGGTACATCTGCGACACTACTTTTATTCACATAGGTGAATCGCAGCATATATGGCAGATTTGTACCCGTCACTTTATAAGTTGTGTTATCACTAAGTCCTGTAAGGGCATCAAGGATTTGCACCCTAGTTCCTGACCCATTAGCTGTTACACTTGTTCCTGTAGCTGAAGTTGAATTACCACCAACGTCATAATCTGCAGAAATATAGTTCATCGAACCTGATGTATCCAACATCATCACAATGGTTTTTTTACCTGCCGTAGGTACCGCATAAATTTGCATATCACTGGCTTGCACGACAGATGAGGCAATCAGTAGTGTTCCAGTAAATGCCCATGCAAAAGATGCAGCCAATTTCACGCGTTGCAAGCGCATCATTGGGAACAATTTATTTTCATTTTCCATCATATTTCTCCCAATAACCTATAGTGCTTGCGTTTGAGTTCGTAATTCAACCAAGTTTATTTCCTGCATCTGGCTATTTACAGGTACTCCATATCCAGCCAAGCAGTCTGCCATCGTCTTTTTACCCACCGTCGCTTTATCAGTATTATCATTGATATAGCCAACAGCAGTTGCTGAGCCAATACAATCTTCTTGAATAACGCTTAAAGATGCTGAAGCATAGGCTGGTAAAATTGCAGTAGTCGTAACACGAATACGTTGCTGTGACGTTTTGGTCGCTGCGCTAGAGCCCGAGCTAACATCAGTATCTCGAACTAAATAAGCACCTGGTGCCGCATCAGCATCAGCATCCGTTGGAATTGTAATTGCAATTTGAGTAACTACTGCTTCGCGACCACTTCCAAAGTCTTTTTCCAAGTTACAGAACCCGGTACGATTACTTTGTGTTGAATCTATAGTAGCTTTTGTATCTCTTACTGCATTGCTAGCAGGTGGTACTAGTACTGTTGTGTCAACTAATGCGCCTAGTTTTTTGGAAGATGTGGGTTTATAGCAAAAAATATATTCTTTACCCGGATCGGTTTCATGCTCTTTAATCGCAGCGCCTACAGCACCACTAAAATCCAAAATATTGGATAAATTTGTAGTGTTTAATATTTGGTTATTTGGTGTATCGCCTGTTTGTAATAATAATTGTCCAATTTGGCTATTCGTTGCAACATTAAGCGAAGTCATTGCAACACGAATAGCTAGTACACCAACCATGGTAATAATCAATAAGACAAACAATACCATGATTAAAGTGGCGCCTTGTTGACCTTTTTGCCTAATTAGTTTAGCCATGTTTATAGCACCTCTCCTAAGCCGTTTCTTAGCGCGATTGTCACTGTATAAACATGGCGTGCGTAGCGAGTAGTGGTGTCAGCTGGTGTGACTGTGTCACCTAAAATATCAAAAGTTTTTGTTAGATCAAGTGACGGATTTTGAGTGTTATCTAAAGACCTAATCAATATTCCCATTTTCACCAAAACGATTCGTGGTGGAATAGTGGCAGTTTTTGCTGGCTGCGGAGTGGCACCACCTGTGGCAGCGGCAACCCGTCTTGCCTCTGTAGCAGCTGCTCTATACTGATTCACTGTATAATAGGAAAGATTTCCATTAGGATCCTTAGCACCTAATAAGAACTTTAAATGATCTGCCCTAGGAATCACCACTTGTCCAGCATCGCCAAATCCAGTCAGGGTTGTAGGTTGTGCTGTGGCTGTGGCATTTGGCGTGTTAGCATCACATGCAACTACATAATCAGTGGTTGAAGAAGTATCAGGTCGCATAAAATAACGCTGCACCACCAAATCTCCCTCCAAAACATTCACGCCTTCGCAATTTGTCATATTTGTGGGTGCAACAAATTGAATGGTAAGTTGGTCACTCACTGCATCAGCACTACCTATTTTTACTTTTGATAACCCAAGCCACTCATTAGCAGTCGCACTTACTGCTTCTCCAGTACCCACACTATGTGTCAGCAAACCTGAAGATATAAAGGGAGCGGCAGCAGGAATGGGTAAGTTTGCATTTGTCACAGTCGACGTTCTGGCGGTTAATACGATTCCACCCCATAAAGTTTGATCATTTAAAGCTGGGTTGCTTAAGTTACCTTGATTTGCCAAGCGAATATCACGCGCAATATATTCTAAGCCAAATAACCCACTATCTTGAAGCTCGGAATTTGCCTGTTGAACGCGCGTACTAATCAGTCCGCCTGTAAACAGCTGAATTGCTGCTGCAGTCACAATTAAACCTAATGTAATTGATACCATTAACTCTATAAGCGTAAAACCAGCCTGTTTTTTCATTGTGGCGCTTATTATTTTTACACCATGATTATTATTCATTTTAATAAGCCTCCATCATAATGCATTTTGCTTGAGACTTATAAACACCTGCCACAGACATACAGTTTGTATAATCTGTTGCAGTAATAGTGGTATCCCCCCAAGCTCCAAACACACATTGCCGCTTGACACTGGCACTGCCAACACCCGGGCAATCGGTCATTGTCATTGTCATACCTACCACATAAGCTGACTTGGCAGCTTGATAAGCTTCATAATTAACAAATTGCGTAGCAGTACATAAAGAATTGGCACAGCTGGTAGGTGCTGAAGTGGCATTCGTATAATTCACATAAGAATTTACAGCTGCAGGATATAATGCTTGTCCTGCTACATTAGCCCTAATGCTTTCGGTTAAGCTACGCATCACTAATAATGCCTGCGAACGAGTCATCGCCTCACTAGAAGCTTCCACTGCTCTTAACTGTAAAGCCGCATAGCCTATTACACCAATTGCCAAAAGCAAAAGTGCCACTAAAACCTCAACCAACCCTACGCCTTTTTGTTTAATTAAAATATTCATTAGCAAGAACCCCCTGTACCCAAAGTCACACTGCCCATTCTTGAAAGCTTTATAGTTTTTGGAGTGGGAATTCTCGAATTACAAATGACAAAATCGGTATCTGTAAATGGTGTATTCAATGCCGTATTTTTCATGGTTCCATTTGCCATAAACACGAGAGAAGGAATAGTAGTTGGAGCCTTAAGTGTATTATTTGCTGATGGCTTCCAATAATAATTAGTATCAGTGTTCGCTGTATCACTGTTTAATGTCACGGTAACCTCCTGCCTTAAAAGTGCAGCCTGACTTCTGGCAAGCGTTAATGTTTCAGCAAGTTCACGTGTTGTTTTATTTAACTGCTGTTTAGCGATCAAATTACTCATCGATGGGGCAGCAATCATCGCTAAAATGGCAACTACAGCAATCGTGACCATTAATTCAACTAGCGTAAAGCCTCGACTACTCTGCATACCTACCACCTTATCAAGCCCATGTTCATCCTGAACACTTCTCTATAGTTTAGATTAAGCAGGTAAAGTACATAACACAAGCAGTAGGCGACTGACGCCTATAAAAGCATGATGAGCTACAGTTTCTGGCTATTTTTATCTTTTATATTTTTAAAAATGTGAACTCAGTCAACTTGATGCGTAGCTATTCTTAGTTCACGGGGTAAGGTGAATACAATATTTTCCTCACGGCCTGCCAGCTCCTGAGGCAAGGTAGCACCCCAGGATTGCAGACGCTGGATGACCTGGCCAATCAATACTTCAGGTGCTGATGCGCCGGCCGTGACGCCAATTTTGCAGTCATTGAAAAACCATTCTGGATTGAGCTGGTCTGCATTATCAATCAGGTAAGCCTTCTTGCCCATGCGTTCTGCCAGTTCACGCAGGCGGTTGGAATTGGATGAGTTAGGGGAACCTACCACCAGCACCACATCGCAACGGCTGGCAAGATCACGGACTGCATCCTGACGGTTCTGAGTGGCATAGCAAATATCGTCTTTGCGAGGCCCTTGAATATTGGGAAAGCGCGCACGCAAGGCATCAATTACACGCGCGGTATCATCCAGCGACAATGTGGTCTGGGTCACAAAAGCAATGCGCTCAGGATCACGGACTTCAAGGCGAGCAACATCCTGTTCATCTTCAACTAGATAAATAGTGCCACCAGCACTTTTATCATATTGTCCCATGGTGCCTTCCACTTCAGGGTGGCCCTGATGTCCAATCAAAATGGCGTCGATACCGTCCCGGGCATAACGAGTGACCTCAATATGCACTTTGGTTACCAGCGGACAGGTCGCATCAAACACTTTCAGGCCACGGCGGCTGGCTTCTGCCTGGACTGCCTTGGACACACCATGCGCACTAAAAATCACAATAGCGTCATCGGGCACCTGATCCAGTTCCTCAACAAAAACTGCACCCCGGTTGCGTAGATCATCGACCACAAACTTGTTATGCACGACTTCATGGCGTACATAAATTGGTGGCTCGAACAGTTCCAGTGCACGGTTAACAATGGCAATGGCACGATCAACGCCAGCGCAAAAACCACGGGGATTGGCTAATAAAATGTCCATGTTGTACCTTCGCTGGTGCACTATACAAATTCTAGATAAGGCTGATTGGCCAGACTACCAGTTTAAGCCATATTGCCAGTGACTGACTATTTTTGCCAAAAAATAATGGCCTGACCAAAGCTTTAACCCCTACCGTTTTGGCCACACTATATTGGCAGGCAGATTTTCGCTAAACTAGCGCTTATTGCTCATCATACAGGAAAGCGCTTATGTCTGGTTTATTGTTTGTGGTTGCTGCGGCATCAGGCACGGGCAAAACATCTTTGGTCAAGGCGTTACTGGATCGGGTGAGTGATATTCATGTGTCGGTTTCCCATACCACACGCAGGCAGCGCCCCGGCGAGCTTAATGGTATTCACTATCATTTTACCACGGTAGACAGTTTTTTAGGTCTGGTGAATGAGGGAGGGTTTATTGAGTATGCCGAGGTTTTTGGCAACTACTATGGCACCAGTCAGGCAGAAGTGAAAAAACAGCTGGAAGCCGGACATGATGTGTTGCTGGAAATTGACTGGCAAGGCGCTGAGCAGGTTCGTCGCCTGTTTCCGGACAGCAAGCAGATTTTTATTATGCCACCCTCACAGTACGACCTGCGTGAACGCTTATCTGCCCGGGCGCAAGATAGCCTTGAGGTCATTGAGCAACGTCTGGCAGGTGCCATTACCGACATGCAGCAATACTTAAATTTTGATTATCTGGTGATTAATGATGTATTTGACCGGGCGCTGCATGATATTGAAAGCATTATTCACTCTTGCCGCCTGACCGTCAGCCAGCAAGCCAAGCGCCACCAAAGACTGATTGAAGCATTGCTGACGCCAAATCCTGAGCTTTAAAGTCAGGCTGGCCGCCGAATAGTTTAACAATTGGCGCTTGTATAATGGGGAAATTGCCCTTACATCTAGTCTATGTTTTTGCACAACAAGATGATTGATGATGACTACTGCCGTATCAAGCCTGCCTTTGGCGACCATTGATTTACCCGATTTTAACCAGTTGGGTGTAGATGAGTTAAAACAGAACGTCCATAGTGCGCTTCAGCAGGCGCAACAACAAATTGAGCAGTTTCCTGAGCAACTGCACGATGCCCAGCAAGCCCTAGAACTGATTTTTGAGCTGGATCATGTTGAAAACCAGTTGCAGCAGCGATGGGGCGTGTTATCCCATTTAAATGCAGTTAAAAACAGTGCTGAAATCCGTCAGGTGTATCAGGATATTTTGCCGGTTTTAAGTGATTACTATACGCAGCTTGGCCAGCACAAGGGCCTGTATCAGGCTTATCAAATGGTACAGGCATCCCCGGCTTTTACCGGTTTAAATCCTGCACAGCAAGCTGCCATTAATCTGGCCATCCGTGATTTCAAGCTGACTGGTGTGGCCCTTGAAGGCGAAGCCAAAGCCCGTTATGGCAAAATTTCAGCACGCCTGTCTGAACTGTCTTCTACCTTTTCCAATCATGTGCTGGATGCGACCCAAGCCTGGAGCATGCCGCTGGATGACGCCCAGTTACAAGGTTTGCCTGAAAGTAGCATTGGCCTGCTAAAACAGCTGGCCGAACAGCATAAGCAAACCGGGGCACTGGCAACACTGGATTTTCCAGCTTATCTGGCCATCATGACTTATGCTGATGACCGCAATTTACGGGAAACGTTTTACCGGGCCTATGTCACACGTGCCTCAGAGCTAGGCGATCCCCAGTTTGACAATAGTGAACTGATGCAGGAAATCCTGCAATTGCGGCAGGAAATGGCTGAGTTGCTGGGTTTTAAAGACTATGCCGAATATTCACTGGCCAGCAAAATGGCACCCTCAGTGGATGAAGTTAAGCAGTTTTTGCTGGATCTGGCCGATAAAGCCCGTGTGCCCGCGCAAAAGGAACTCGCACAGCTGCAACAGGAAGCCAGTGCACATGGTATTGAGCAGGTGGCTCCCTGGGATACCGCTTATCTGGCTGAAAAAATCAAGCTGCGTGAATACAAGCTATCACAGGAAGAGCTCAAGCCGTACTTCCCTGCACCTGTGGTCATTTCAGGTTTGTTTAAAATTGTTGAGCGCCTGTATGGCATTCAGATTGAGGAAAAGCAGGCACCTATCTGGAATTCCAATGTGCACTATTATGAAGTCAGTGAATATGGTGAAGTCATTGCCGGTTTCTATTTTGACCTGTTTGCCCGCAGTGGCAAGCGTGGTGGCGCATGGATGAGTGGCTTTCGCTCACGCATGAAAATCCGTAATGCTATCCAGCTTCCCATTGCCTTTATGGTGGGAAATTTTACCCCGCCGGTTGGCAACAGGCCGGCGCTGCTCACCCATGATGAGTTGGTAACCTTGTTTCATGAATTCGGTCATGGCATGCACCACCTGCTGACCGAAGCTGATGTAATTCATGTGGCGGGCACGCATGGCGTGGCATGGGATGCAGTTGAACTGCCCAGCCAGTTTATGGAATTCTGGACGTGGGATGAAGAAGCGTTAAGCCTGATTAGCCGCCATTTTGAACGTGAAGAAACCCTGCCCAGTGAGCTCTTAAATGCCTTGCTGGCAGCACGTTATTTCCAGACAGGCCTGCAAACCTTAAGGCAGGTAGAATTTGCCCTGTTTGACCTGAATATTCATAGCACAGTGCCTGCACCGGATACCTTACAGATTCAGCAGATCTTAAATGAAGTGCGCCAGCAGGTGGCCATTTTGCCTACGGTTGCCTATAACCGTTTCCAGCACAGCTTTAGCCATATTTTTGCCGGTGGTTATGCCGCTGGTTACTATTCCTACAAATGGGCAGAAGTGCTGGCCAGTGATGCCTTTGACCGGTTTGAACAGGAAGGTTTGTTTAATGCTGAAACAGGCAAGGCCTTCCGCGATGCAGTGCTTGCTGTTGGTGGCAGTGTGGATGCCCTCACTGCCTTTAAAAACTTCCGTGGCCGTGAGCCCCAACTGGATGCATTATTGCGGCATAATGGCTGGAGCAATGGGCCTGATGGTAGCCCTGCATCCGATTCTGTTTCTACCGCTGGATAAGCTTTTTTATTGAGAACCTGCATGACACCCAAAAAACGTTTTATCGCTGGTGCAAAATGTACAAAATGCAATGCGCTGGATCGTGTGGTACTGCTGACCACAGCCGACGATGAATGGATTGAATGTGTGGAATGTGGCGCCAGCGAGCGTCGCCCTACCCATATTGACCAGCTGGAAAATACAGTTACAAATTCACCATCAAAAGCTGATGAAGTGGGTGTAGTGCAGTTTAAGCCGCTTAGATAGACTCAAATTATTAAATATTCAAGCGATTAGAGAACAGAACATTGGAGAACAAACATGCAAGATCCAGAACAAACGCCTAAAAGTAAACGTTGGATGATTATGCTGGGCGTTGTCATTTTACTGTTTATTCTGTATTACATTGCGTCTTATGCCATTGGGTTTAGAAGCACGGACAATGATGACACACCGCCACCGTCGTCTTCCATTAATCAGGATACCCAAAAATCAACTGATAATGTTGACCGTAATAATGAGGCCCCGTTAGCGCCTTCTAATGATACCAGCAGTAACCAGCAGCCTGTGGGCAATTCCATTGTGGATACTAACCTGCTGACTGCACCTGTGCCTCAGGATGCAACCGTAGCACGTGAAGAAATTAGCCGCTTGCAGGATCAACAGGCGCAGCTTACTGAACGCAAGACGCTACAGCAGCAGCAACTCAAGGATTCAGACAAGCTGATAGAAATGAAAGAAAAGTATCTGGCAGACCTAGAGGCGCAACTGGATAAAACATCGGCTTAACGTTTAAACCTGCTTTAAATTTTTACTGATCCTGTCTGACACAGCATGGCAAAACCGTGCTTAGCGTCTGGCAGGATTTTTATTTTTTCACTTAATTTATGCATTAAACCCTAAGGGCTTTAGTCTTATACTGCTGCACCCATGCAGGCTACAGGTATTTGTTTTGTCCTCCTCTTCCGTTTCTGTTTCCCCTGCGCTATCACGTTCAGTTCTCACAGGCTTGCTGTTGTTATCGGTGTCTGCGTTTTTGTTTGCCAGCATGGGTGTGCTGATCCGGCTGGCATCACATACGGTTGATAATCCCACTATTGTATTTTTTCGGAATGCCACCGGCCTGCTGGTACTTACACCATTTTTGCTGGCATGGCCTCAGTATTCGCTCAAAACCCAACGTTTATGGATGCATGGCTGGCGGGCCATTGTCGGGCTGGTTGCCATGTATGGGTTCTTTTATGCCATTGCCCACTTAAAACTTAGTAATGCCATGGTGTTTACCTACTCCTCCCCTGTATTTATTCCACTGGTGGCCTGGCTATTCTTGAAAGAAAAAATCACGCCCATGATGGCCATTGCTGCCAGTTTGGGGCTGGTTGGGGTTGTACTGGTAGCCAAGCCTGACACTGGCATGTTTAATCTGTTGTCCGGTATTGGACTGGTGTCCAGTTTTCTGGCAGCCATGGCGTTTGTGACAGTACGTGCCCTTACCGACACTGAACCTGCCACCCGCATTGTGTTTTATTTTTGCCTGTTTGGTACGCTGCTCTCTGCTATTCCCATGTTCTGGTTATGGCGCGCCTATACTGGTCATGAACTCATGCTGCTATGTGGTGCTGGCATACTGGCCACGCTTAGCCAGATCTGCCTGTCCAAAGCTTACAGTTATGCACCCGCCGGACAAATTGGCCCAGCCAATTATTTGGCCATTATTTTTGCTGGTATCTGGGCTGCCGGCTTATGGCATGAATATCCCGATGGCTTAAGCATTATGGGCATGACCATTATTTTGCTGGCACTAATTTTATGCATGCCACGTTTTTCCCGCCTGATACGCCTGCCTTAAATCCGGCAGAATGACTCATGTGGCTTAAGGATTTAAAAAATCAAAATAGTAAATACCAATAAGAACAGACCATAAAAAACGGCACCTTAAAGATGCCGTTTTTTGTTGCAATACCGGTTAGTACCAGCCAAACAGCTTAAAGAAGTAAGGAATATAAGCCACGATCAGTAATGCAGGGAACATGACGATAATCGGCAAGATCCAGCGTTCATACCGATAGTAGAAGTTTTTATCCTTCACTTCATCATCTGCTTCTGCCATTTCCTTTTCTCCCACCACCATTCGCGTGAGTAACTGGTTAAGTGCCACTGGCGGTAATAGATAAGCAAGCTCAAAGGAGATCAGTACAATCATCCAGAAATGCACCGGATCAATGCCATTGGCATAAGCTACGGGCGCTACCGTTGCAGAGACCAGAATAATGGCACCGAATGGATCCATGAACATCCCGACCAGTACCAGAATGCATAGTAAACCAGTAATGGCAAACAGGATGCTGCCCAGATCGGTTGGAATCAAGCTCATGATTTCCATGCGCTCAAACAGACCACCAACACTTACCGTCAGACCCATCAGCATAATTAAAGCGCCAATGTGCCCTGTAGTTTCATTGGTTGCACTGCGGACCGCACCCTCAAAGCCTGTACGACGCTCAACACCCTGTAGCTCTTGTTCCCGCAGATAAGGAGAGTGATATTGCTCATCCATGCTGCCAGCGGATGCAGCAGCAACAGGTTTTTGCTCACGGCGAATTTTGTCAAACAGCACAATCGCCAGCAAGATAATTGGCATGATTACCGGGGCTGTAAATTCATTCAGTTGCGTATTGAGTAAATAGCTGTAGCCCCAGATGACCAGACCACCAATGACCACATAGGGAGAAACTGGCACCAAGGCCCGTAATGAATTCGGGATGGCAACCGAGGGCGGCGCAATCCTGAACTTATTGGGTGCCAAAAATAGCGAAATGATCAGGAACAGGGTTGAGGTTAGCAGGAAGACATACACACCGTAGTGATACAGCATGTCAGTCGTTACCTGACGGTTAAGCGAAGCAATGACTACAATCAGCAGGCAGGGCTTTAAAACCACACCCAGCGTACCCGACATTGCGGTCGCAGCCAGCGCATACTGGCGGCGCGCACCTGAATTCCAGACTTCCTTATAAATGATGGCACCCGCTGCAATAACGAAAATACCCGATGCACCGGTATACGCCGTGGGCAAAGCAGCCGCCAGAAGGATCAACCAGGTCAAGGTTTCCGGAGAAAAATTCCAGGGACGCAAAATATCCAGAAACAGGTCAACTACCCGGGTTTGCTTTAATAGCATGCCAGCCCAGATAAATAGCGCCAAACTCAGGAATAAATTGGAATACTCAACCAGATTCCCTAAATAAATTGCCTGACCAACCGCATAATCCAGGAAGAAAGTAAACGTGATACCGGTAGAAATCGCCATGTAAGCATATAGCGGGATTGACAGTAACGCCAAGCCGAAACTACCACCCTCACGCGTTGGCGCAGGGGTTTTGAAAAACTGGTACACACTCATCAGCGTGAGGAAACCAAACAGGAATATCCAGAGATATGTAATCAGGATTGCCGAAGTTTCAGTGACTGCAATGCCCGATCTCTGTTGTGAAAAATAGTAGCTGACCGCTGAGATAAAGAGTAGCAGGTTACCCAGAACCATGGCTGCGCTTTGAACTTTATAATCCAGTCTGGTTGCTGCCGGACGCAGTGACACATGATGATAGCCATGTGTTGCCGTAATGGCAGCAATGGTAAACAGCAATACCAGAATCAATGACCGATTTTCTGTTCCAAAACGAAATACTGCAAAGAAAGCAGTTTCAAAAGTACGATATGCCTTGACGCTGGGATGCGCCTCAATGTACTTGTGCGTACTTTCATAAAACTGATATTTTTCCTCGCAGACCGACTGGGCTGCCAGTATTGACTGGCGTACCGACTCTGGATCCTGTGGGCCAAACAAATCGGCAAAGGGATCATCGCTGGCAGAACCGGCAGCCATTTTTTGCTGAACCAGTGCGTCAATGTTGGGATTACGGTCACATTTGGGTGCTACCGGATCTGCCCGTAAGAATGAATACTGAACCCCAGTCTGTGGACTACCATATAATGTCTCACCCAGCCGCAGTAACTGGCCATGGATCATTTCTCCTGTGCCGATAATCAGGGTAAGCAGGAGCAAAAGAAACACAGGAAGACTCGATAGCCATTCTACCCAGGTACGCCTGAATAAGCCGCGACCTGGCTTATTTGAATTAACATCTTGCATAGGGAGTCTGCCCTTATTTTGTTAATAAAATTAAGAGAGTTGGTGCTCTCATCCTCACGGCGTAGTCACGATATTTTTTTGTCCTTTTGTATGACAGAAAATCGTTCCTGATGCACATTTTGACTGTATAATGCATCATTTTTGTCATATTCGCCTATGACATTAGGAACATTTTTTAAAATTATTTTGATCAATTTATTTAGAACCATTAAAAATATTAATCTAAATCAATCAATTTTTAATTTATTTTTCTTCAATAAAAACGCTTAAACTCGACATTAGCCCGATTTTTGCAGTAGGCCCCAATTAAAAAACGGCATCTTCAAGATGCCGTTTCTAACCTTATTATCCAGATGCCCGGTGGCTTAATACCAGTTAAACATCTTGAAAATATAAGGTGCGAAGGTGACCACCATTAGCGCTGGGAACAGCACCATGATTGGCAGCAACCAGCGCTCATAGCGATAGTAGAAGTGCGTGTATTTGGCTTTGGCTTCAGCATCTGCCGCCATGACCTCCTCATCCCCTACCGACAGCCTCGTGAGCAAGTGGTTAAGCGCCACAGGTGGTGTGACATAGCCCAGCTCAAAGGCCACCAGACAGATCATCCAGAAATGGATCGCATTGATGCCATTGGCGTATGCTACCGGTGCAATAGAAGCCGCAACCAGAATGACAGCACCAAATGGATCGGTAGTCATACCAATGCCAGCCAGCAACAGGGCAATAAACAGCAGGGAAATGTAGATGTTATTCAGGTGCGTTGGCAGCAGGTGAACAATCTCGGTTTTTTCAACCAGACCACCCACACTGGCAGACAGTGCCATCAGAATAATCAGTGCGCCAATATGCCCAACCGTTTCCGAAGTTGCAAAACGAATAGCCGCTTCAAAACCCATCCGGCGGTTTTTGCCTTGTGGATCATTCGTACGCAGATAAGGTGAGGTATCTGCATGCTCATGAACCATTTTTTCATGATCATCAGCAGTTTGACCAAAAGCCATTGCCGACGAGTTGGGTTCACGGCGCATTTTATCGAACAGTACGATTGCCAATAAAATTAGCGGTAAAATCATGGGCGCAGTAAACTCGTTCATTTCGGTATTCAGGATATACCGGTAGAACAGCACCACAGCAGCAGTAATCAGCACATAAGGAATGACAGGGCTTAAAGCACGCACCATTCCCGGAATTGCCACCTTGGGAGAATTGACCCGAAACTTTGACTCGGCAATAAACAGGGAAACCACCAGGAAAAATATCGAAATAAACCAGAACACATAAATGCCATGGTCAAACAGCTCATCGGAGGTAACATGTTTACTGTCAAGCATGGCTATCAGCACGACCAGCAAACAGGGGCGGATTACCATCCCCAAAGTGCCGGACATGGCAGAAACGGCCAGCGCATACTGGCGGCGCGCACCTGAATTCCAGACTTCCTTATAGATCAGCGCACCAGCAGCAACCACGAAAATACCCGATGCACCAGTATAGGCGGTAGGAATGGATGCCCCGATCAGGATAAGCCAGGTCAACGTTTCAGGTGAGAAATTCCATGGCCGCAGGATATTGAGGAACAAATCCATAACCCGGGTCTGGGTCAGTAGCATACCTACCCAGATGAACAGGCCTAGCGCCAGGAAAATAGCCACATAATCGGTCAGAAAGCCCAGATAAATGGCCTGCCCTACCGAGTAATCCATAAAGAAAATAAACGCAATACCGGTAATAATCGCCATCCAGGCATACAACGGCACCGCCATTAACGCTAAACCAATGCTACCCCCTTCCTGTTTAGGGGTTTGCGTTTTAACCAGTCTGAACAGGCTGATTAAAGTGGTCGCTATAAACAGAATCGCCCACAGGTAATTGATAATCAGTGCATTAGGATCAACGGCAATACCGGAATGGGACAGCGAATAGATATAACTAATCACTGAGTAAGACAGAAAGCCATTGCCCACCACCATGGCAGCATCATGCACCCAGTAATCCATGCGGGTTACAGCAGGACGCAAGCCAATATGATGCCGGCTTAGCGTGGCGGTTAGCGCAGCAATGGCCACCATAATGACCAGAAACAGGTTACGGTTTTCAGTACCAAAGTGGAAAATGGCAAAAAAGCCGGTTTCAATGCTACGGAACAGTTTTACGCCCGGATGCGCATCAATGTATTTATGGGTATTTTCATAAAACTGATATTTTTCTTCACAAACTGCCTGTGCAGCCAGTAAAGACTGACGAACCTGCTCTGGGTCTTTAGGCCCAAACAGGTCAGCAAAGGGATCATCGCTGGCAGAACCGGCGGCCATCTGCTGCTGAACCAGCGCTTCAATGTTAGGGTTACGGTCACATTTGGGTGCTACGGGATCTGCCCGTAAGAATGAGTATTGAACTCCTGTGGCCGGGTCTCCATATAAATGTTCGCCCACACGCAGCAACTGGCCATGAATCATCTCGCCAGTGCCAATAATCAGCGTTAATACCAATATGAGAAAAACCGGAAGGGTTGAAAACCATTCCGACCATGTACGATTTAAAAAGCCAGAATTGGCTCCTGGCGTAGGATGGGATTGCATAGGCATTCTGCCTTTTTTGTACGATAAATCTTACGAGAGTTAGGTCTCTCACCGTTATGGCAAAATCAGATGCTTTTTTGTCCTTTTGTACGACAGAAAATCGTTCCTGATGCGCATTTTGGCTGTATGATGCACCATTTAAGTCATCCCCGACTATGACATTACAAACATTTTTTTAAATAAATCTGATCAATTTGATCGGAATACAATAATAAAAGCCAAGCCCATCACATTTTTTTCTGGTGAGTTAGATTTCAGTTAAAGTTTACTTAAATTACTTTTGTATTTTAGGTAATAAATCATTGCCTTACAAAAGGCAAAAATAATGCCTGTGACCACGCCTATCTGGTGTGATTCGATCAGCACTGGGGCCTGAATCAGTTGGGCCGTTTCACTGTAGCCCATCCATTTTTCCAGACTAATTTTTATGGCAATGCAGCCAAGCACCAAGAAGGCAAACTTTCGTTCCTGTTTGATCTTGAGGCTTTCAAAAGCCACCAGTACAAACATGCCATGTAATATGCCAGACAGCCCGGCATAGGCCTGTACATTGGGCAATAGCCAGTACAATCCAGCACTGAGTAAAAGCGGTAAAACCAGCAAACTCAACAGTAACGTAGCTCGGCTAAGATGTGGAAATATGAAAGGTAAACATAAAAAAGCCAGCATATTCAGTGCGTAGTGCCGCCAGCCCACATGAACCCAGTGTGCTGTCCACCAGCGCCACGGCTCACCCCACATAAGCTCCCGCTGATAAATAAAGCTATTCATGCCCAGTTGCAGCAAGCCGCACACAAAGGCAACAGCCAGAATAGTGTGTATCAGGGGTGAAACTGGATGGGTCTGCATGATAAAACTGCTGCTCCTTGCATAAAAAAACCGCCCCTAAATATCAAATAGAGGCGGTTTTTCTAAATTACATCTATAAATTACATCTTAGTTAGCTGCTGCTTCAGCACTATCTGTATCCTCGATCATATCGGCATCGTTGCCAGTATCAGGAACAGTATTACTGGCGGGCATTCCCTCATCAGTGACAGGGGCAGCGGTCTCTGTACTGCTATCGGTTGATGGCGCAGTGGCATTGGCCGGTGCCGTTTCTTCCGGGGCAGCATCAGTGGCAGTATCGGCAGCAGGTGCTGCTTCAGGAGCAACAGTCTCTGTACTGTTAGCGGCTGGCGCAGTGCCTGTATCTACCGAATCATCCAGCAGGTTATCCAGTGACAGGCCAGAGTCATCCACAGCACTTTCATCCCAGAACCGGTTATAGCCATCTTCTGGGGTACGCATGCCGGTATTTTCAGTCCAGTAACGGTCTGATGCATTCTGAATCATCTGGCGTGCAATCGCGTCAACCAGACGATAGTTTTCATTTACCGGTTTGCCTTCCTCAATGGAATGGCCATAGGTGCGCAATGCATCACGCAGTTTGTCTTTATCACCTGTGGCCTGTGCAGCAATAACATACAGGGCTTGCGGCAGGCGAACACCACCACGCTCACCAATAGCAGAAGATTCTTTCATCACCTGCCATGGATCAGGCTTGCCGTCACCAGCACCAGGAAGCAGTGTCCAGATCGCTGCACGAATGGCATTTGGTGCACCCCAGAACTGTTCATTATTGACGCAGCTCATGCCACGTTCAACAATGGCAGCAATATCTTTAGGCACGTTTACCGTACCACCAGCATTAATATCGTTGGTGACGGCCTGTAAACCACTTACCATGCCCATCAGATAAACGGTCTTGTCCAGATCAGACTTCATACTCGGGCACTGGTCACCCAGCTTGATTTTATATTTGGCTTCGTAGTGTTCGGCAAATAACAAGTAGGCGGCATACTGTCGACGCGCCGCGGTTTCAGCCCAGCGCTTTTGCTCAATACGTGCATCCTTGGCTTCTTCAATCTGGTTGGCCTTGGCAGCACGCATGTAACGCAATTCAGCATTGAGTGCATTATTTTCCGCACACACCCCGGCGGATGTATACAGTAATACCCCGATCTTGGCCGGGTCAGCACCCATGGCCTTGGTCGACATGATCAGTGGCGTAGTGGCATTGCCGCTGGCGCAGGCCATATCGGCGTCATCCATGGCAATAATGGGTGGAACAATGTGTCTTTCTGCAAAGCCGAGGGCAATATTGGCCCCGCCTTTAATGATCTGAGAGCAACCTGAGAGTAAAAAAGCAGCGGTTGCAGCTGTCACCATGCCTTGGCGAATTCTACGGGCGGTAGACATTTATGCGGTCCTCAATCTTGTTTTTGTCCTAATAACCCGCAAAAGATAGCACGAAGATTAATCAAGGTACAATTATATTGTTGAGTGACCGACCAATAAAAAAGCCCGCCTAAGCGGACTTTTCTCAGCAATTCTCAACAGGCAAGGTCATATGACCTGTTGTTATGCCTGTGGAATGTCTTTCATGGACAGCTTGATGCGGCCACGCTGGTCAACATCCTGTACCTGTACCTGAACTTTCTGGCCTTCGGTCAGTACGTCAGCCACATTGGCAATGCGCTCATTGGAAATTTGAGAAATATGCAGCAGGCCATCAGTGCCCGGCAGAATATTCACAAATGCACCAAATTCAACAATGCGTACCACAGTACCAGTATAAATGGTGCCCGGCTCCACTTCAGCAGTCAGTGCCTGAATTTTGGCAATGGCAGCGGCAGTGGCTGCTTTGCTTTCACCAAACACACGCACGGTTCCATTGTCTTCGATATCAACAGAAGCACCGGTTTCTTCGGTCAGGGCACGAATGGTCGCACCACCTTTACCAATCACGTCACGAATCTTGTCCGGATTAATCTGGATGACTGCATAAGTTGGTGCATGCATGTTGATTTCTGGACGGGCACGGTTTAGTACCTGATTCATGGCATTCAGGATATGAATACGTCCGGAATAGGCCTGATTCAGCGCCACTTCCATGATTTCTTCAGTGATACCTTCAATCTTGATGTCCATTTGCAGGGCGGTAATGCCATTGGCAGAACCAGCTACCTTAAAGTCCATGTCGCCCAAGTGATCTTCATCACCCAGAATATCGGACAGTACGGCAAAGCGCTCGCCTTCCTTAACCAGACCCATGGCAATACCAGCCACTGGTGCTTTTAAGGGAACACCGGCATCCATCAGTGCAAGGCTGGCACCACATACCGAGGCCATAGAAGAAGAACCATTGGATTCGGTAATGTCAGACACAATACGCAGAACATACGGGAAGCGGTCAGCCGGTGGCAATACCGCCTGCACACCACGACGGGCCAGACGGCCATGACCAATTTCACGGCGCTTCGGGCCAGACTCGCGGCCAGTTTCACCTACAGAATACGCTGGGAAGTTATAATGCAGCATGAAGTTATCGGTTTTGGTGCCGGCCAGTGTATCCACCATCAGGGCATCACGGGTGTTACCCAGCGTTGCAGTCACCAGTGCCTGAGTTTCACCACGGGTAAACAGCGCAGAACCATGGGTACGCGGCAGCACACCAACCTGTACATCCAGCGCGCGAACAGTTTTGGTATCACGGCCATCAATACGTGGCTTGCCAGACAAAATGTTGTCACGCACGGTACGGTATTTTAAGTCTTCAAACAGGTTGGCGACTTCATCGCTTAAACCAGCGTCAGAACCTTCTGGTGCAAACTCAGCCAGTGCGGCTTCCTTAATGGCATCCAGTGCAGCATAGCGTTCCTGCTTAACCGTTAAGGTATAGGCTTCAGAAACCTGCGCTTCAAAACGGGCTTTTAGCTTGTCTTGCAGTTCAGTGTTAACCGCTGGCGCCGTCCAGTTACTTGGCTGGGCACCCACTTGCGCTGCAAAATCCTTAATGGCAGCAACTGCAACCTGCATTTCATCATGGCCAAACAGGACGGCACCCAGCATCTGGTCTTCAGACAGCTCTTTGGCTTCTGATTCCACCATCAGGACGGCTTTGTCCGTACCGGCAACCACCAGATCCAGATCACCTTCCTGAAGCTGGGCAATTGTCGGGTTTAAAATGTATTCACCATTGATGAAGCCAACACGGGCTGCACCAATCGGGCCTTTAAACGGAGTACCGGCAATCGCCAGCGCCGCAGACGTACCCAGCATGGCAGCAATATCGGCATGCATGGTTTTGTCAGAAGACACCACCGATGCAGTGACCTGAATTTCGTTGTAGTAACCTTCCGGGAACAATGGACGGATTGGACGGTCAATCAGGCGCGAAATCAGGGTTTCTGCTTCTGACGCACGGCCTTCACGCTTGCCATAGCCACCAGGAATACGGCCAGCCGCATATTGTTTTTCCTGATAGTTCACGGTCAGCGGGAAGAAATCCTGACCGGCTTTGGCGGTTGGCTGGGCAACAACAGCAACCAGCACGCTAACGCCACCCATGGTCACAAATACGGTATTGGCCTGACGGGCAATGCGGCCGGTTTCCAGTACCACGGTATGCTGGCCATATTGGAATTCTTTACGAACAATATTAAACATCGACATCTATAATTTTTCCTTAATCAATTTTTGGTGGCGCAAGGCCCCTAACGACTGTTATCTATAATAATTTTTTATTTATCGTTTGAATAACAGGCGTTAGAAGCCGCTTTACGCCGTACAGTGAACATACAAAGAAGGAGCGAATAATCGCCCCTTCCCCAATTCTAATGAAGTCTGTTCATTAGATACGACCAGTTGCCCATAACCATTAAATAATAGCGGTTTGAACAGTTGATCATCTGGCTCGTCTTAACGACGTAGACCCAGTGCACCAATCAGAGATTGATAACGCTCGCTGTCTTTGCCTTTTAAGTAGTCCAGCAGTTTACGACGCTGGTTTACTTTGCGGATCAGGCCACGACGGCTGTGATGGTCGTGCTTGTGCGCTTTGAAGTGACCTTGCAAATCATTGATTTGTGCAGTCAGCAGTGCAACCTGAACTTCCGGTGAACCCGTGTCATTTTCTGCACGAGCAAATTTTGCGATGATATCAGCGCGGTCTGTGTTGTCTAAAGCCATGAGGACTCTCCGAGATGCTTCAATAAAAGATGCGAAAATTTCATGAAAGGCGTTTTGCTTGCGCAATGGCCATCAATGAATGCCGTGCATCACTACAGCAGTCGCATATTTTAAAGTAAATGCAGCATGATTGCAAAATTGTTTTCAGATTGCTGTCATTTTGGACACTGACTTTTTGTTCCATGGCAGGCACACTCAAAGCCAATATTGCCAACAAGCGATGAATTGAACGTGAAATTACTGTCTACCAATACCTGCCATGTTCCCAAGAATTTATCGGCCATCACCCGCCAGCAGGATGAACAACCCGCTGAAGCAGGCGGCATGAGTAACCAGCAGGTCAATAAAATCTGGCGCAGTATTGAGTCACTGTATAAAACCGGCAACTATCCGCTGGTGACATTTTGCCTGCGCCGTCAGGGGCAAGTTATCCTGAACCGCTCGCTGGGCCATGTACATGGTAACTCTGCCGAAGGGATAGCAATTGACGCCAGGGTTGCCAACCCCGGCACGCCGGTGTGCCTGTTTTCTGCTTCCAAAATTGTGACTGCCATGCTGGTTCACCTGCTGGATGAACAGGGTGCCATTAACCTGCTGGACCCGGTGAGTTATTACATTCCTGAATATGGGGTGAATGGCAAGCGCCGTGCCACCATTTTTCATTTGTTGGCGCATCGTGGCGGTATTCCCAAAATTGAAGGCGATGTGACGCCAGAGCTGCTGTTTAACCGTGACGCCATCATGCAGCGACTGTACAAGGCTGCACCCGTATCGGCGGCTGGCTCACGGCTGGCCTATCATGCGGTGACAGCGGGCTACATTCTGGGTGAAATTATTGAACGGGTGACCGGACAGGACTTGCGGACTTTTCTGCATGAGCAAATTGAACAGCCGATGGGGATGGAATACTTCAACTATGGCTTAAAACCGGAAATGCGCGATCAGGTGGCCATGAACTACGCCACTGGCCTGCATCCGGGCCTTGGCACCGATAAATACTTGAATCATGTGCTGGGCGGCGGCTTGCAACTGGCGGTAGACGTGACCAATGACCCGCGCTTTATGGAAACCATTTGTCCGGCTGGCAATATTTACACCAGTGCCGAACAGGCAGGCCGTTTCTTTGAAATGCTATTGAGTGGCGGTAGCTATAACGGCAAACAGATTTTATCGCCGCGCACGGTATTCAGGGCCACCCTGCCCACATCCGGCACCAGCTTGGACCGCACCTTGCTGGCACCCATGCGCTATGCACTTGGCCCAATGCTGGGCAGTAATCCGGTTGGCCTGTTTGGCCCCATGACCGGACAGGCATTCGGCCATATTGGGTTTTCCAACATTTTCTGCTGGGCTGACCCGGCGCGTGACATTAGTGTGTCATTGCTGACTTCCGGCAAATCTGTGGTGGGTACTCACCTGCCAAACCTTGGCAACGTGCTGTACCAGATTTCCAGCCAGTGCCCTGCTATTCCGCGTGAACAGCGCCGCTCGCTATTTGGCAGTGACAGCAGCGAAACCGATCAGGTTTAACTGCCAAGCTGTTTAAGTCAAAGGTTTTAAATGACAAGCAACGCTTCAGGTGGCTGCAAAATACTTGCGCTACTTGGAGTCATGCTTGATAAAAAACTCATCAATCGCCTGAGCAAAAGCAGGAATATCATCCGGCTTGCGGCTGGTAATAATATCGCCATCACGCACGACTGGTTCATCCTGATAGTTGGCCCCGGCATTGGTCAGGTCATCTTTCAAGCTGTCATAGGCGGTAATGTCCTTGCCCGCGACCACACCACTGGAAATCAGCAGCCATGGCGCATGACAGATAGCCGCCACCAAGCGGTCTGCATTTAAAAATTCCTTAACCAGTTTTTGGGCCATGGGATTTACCCGTAGCTTATCGGCATTGACTGTGCCGCCCGGTAGTACCAGTGCATCATAATCCTCACACTTGGCATCTTTAAGCAATAAGTCAGCCTGAAACTCATCCTTTTTATTTACATCACTTTCCATGCCCTGTACGGTCTGGTCTTCCGCAGTAATCAGCACGGTGCTATGACCATGATCTTCCAGAATTTCCCGGGTTTCAGTCAGTTCGACCTGTTCAAAATGGTTATGCACCAGAAATGCAATTTTTGCCATGATGTTCTCCGTTGCGAGGTTCGCTGATTTTGAATTTGTTCTTACCCTAGCAAGCCCGTATAAAAAATGACATGTGGCTTTATTTTTAAAATGTATTTTTAGGTAAAGCAAACCCTGTTCAGCTGCCCGGCATTCAAAAAATGCCGAGCTTAAAACCCAGGCATAAAAAAAGCTGACGTTTCCATCAGCTTTTTTCAAAACCCTAATAACTATTAGGCCAGCGCTTTTACCACGGCTTCGCCCATAGCTTGAGTGCCGACCTGCGTCATGCCCTCTGACATGATGTCGCCGGTACGAAGGTCCTGATCCAGTACCTTACCCACAGCGTCTTCAATGGCTTTGGCAGCGGTTTCTTCACGGAAAGTATAGCGCAGCATCATGGCCACCGATAAAATGGTGGCTAACGGATTGGCAATCCCCTTGCCTGCAATATCCGGTGCCGACCCATGACATGGCTCATACATGCCCTTGCCACTTTCATCCAGACTGGCAGACGGCAGCATACCAATGGAACCCGTGAGCATGGCTGCTTCATCGGACAGGATATCGCCAAACAGGTTGCCGGTAACAATCACATCAAACTGCTTGGGCGCACGCACCAGTTGCATGGCAGCGTTGTCTACATACATGTGTGATAACTGGATATTCGGATATTCGCTGGCCGCAAGGTCAGTGACGGTTTGCTTCCACAGTTCAGTCACTTCCAGCACGTTGGCCTTGTCTACCGAACAGACCTTACCACCACGCAAGCCAGCCAGCTCAAAGGCCACCTTGGCAATGCGCTTGATTTCAGATTCTGAGTAAACATCAGTGTTGTAACCCTGCTTTTCGCCATTTTCCAGCGTGCGGATACCCCGTGGCTGGCCAAAATAAATGCCACCCGTCAGTTCCCGCACAATCAGGATATCCAGACCCGCCACAATTTCAGGCTTAAGGCTTGAAGCATCGGCCAGTTGCGGATACAAAATGGCAGGACGCAAATTGGCAAACAAATTCAGTTCACTACGGATTTTGAGCAAGCCGCGTTCTGGACGAATCGAGCGCTCAATGGTGTCCCACTTTGGCCCACCAACGGCACCCAGCAGTACGGCATCGGCTTTTCTGGCGGCATCCAGCGTAACATCCGGTAGCGGTACGCCATGGGCATCAATGGCACAGCCACCCAGCAGCCCATGTTCCCAGCTTAAGCCCAGATTGAACTTTTCATTCACTACATTCAGCACATGCTCTGCTGCTGACATGATTTCCGGGCCAATTCCATCACCCGCCAAAATTAAAATCTGTTTTGACATTATCTTATTCCACTCATCAATCTGTTCGGGGTAAATCTATGTGAAATACTGCCCTGTTAAAAATATTGATCTATGCAAATACTGAACTATTTAGCTGCAATCCGCTGCTCTAAAAATTCGCCCAGTCCCGTGGCCGGATCAAACGGGCGACAGAAACGGCGCAGCACTTTGTCATTTTCCAGCAGGTCAACACACAGCGGGTCTGGCGTGGCTGCACTAAGCAGGCTGGCTGACGCATCCGTATTACGCTGCCGAAACATGTTTAGCCGGTAAGTCCGGTCTGCACGGAAGTCATGAATCAGGGCAAAGTTTTCCGCACGATCAGGAGTGACCGGATAAAAACGCACCTTAACCTCATTATGGCCGGGACGCATGGTAATAAAGTACCGGGCGCCTTGTGGACTGCTCAGGCTGTTGTCTTCAAAGCGTACAACGGATGCGTGAATAGCTTCTTCCGTGGGCTGCCGCGTGACCTCATGAATCACCACAATGTTATTAAGTTTGGCAAATTCACAGCCACCAATCCCACCGGAACAATGCAAGCCAACCAGCCCTTTGGGCGGCGGGCTTTCCAGTGCCTCAACCATGGCAGCAGAAAGACGTGGCTGTTGGGCCATGCCTGACATTTTTGATGATTTCGGCAATATCTGGCATCCCGCCAAACCTGCGCACAACAGCCCGACTGCAAAACCTGTTAAACCCGCTTTGTACATGGCAACCAAGTGCTCCATCAATGGGTGTACCCCGATGTACCCGAACTAAAATAGTGTCTGGTGAATACTTAAAAATGAAAGTATAAACCGGCCAACTATACCTCAGATTGCCTTATCGCGCACTTCCAATCTGCTGACCTTAAGGTCGTAAACTATTAAAAACCCAGGGACGCGATTGCTTTGCTTTGGCCTCAAACTCTGAAATAACCGCACCATCCTGCAAGGTCAGGCCAATGTCATCCAGCCCATTGATCAGGCAATGCTTGCGGAACTCATCAATGCTAAAGGCAAATTCCTGGCCGCTTGGTGTTTTTACCAGTTGGTTCGGCAAATCGACTGTCAACTGATAGCCTTCCTGTGCCTGACACTCATTAAATAACTGGTCAACGATTTCTTCGGGCAAAATGACTGGCAACATGCCATTTTTAAAGCAGTTATTAAAGAAAATATCAGCAAAGCTGGGCGCAATCACGGTTCTAAAGCCATATTCTTCCAGTGCCCATGGCGCATGTTCACGGCTGGAACCACAACCAAAATTGGTACGTGCCAACAGAACGCTCGCACCCTGATAACGGGGCTGATTCAGCACAAAATCAGGGTTTTTGGGCCGTTTATCATTGTCCAGCCCCAGATAGCCTTCGTCCAGATAGCGCAATTCATCAAACAGGTTGGCACCAAAGCCAGTGCGCTTGATGGACTTTAAAAACTGTTTGGGAATGATCAGGTCGGTGTCGACATTGGCACGATCCAGCGGCGCAACCAAACCTTGTTCAATGGTATAGGGTTTCATGTTTGCTTCCTAAAAAATCACAAGAATTTTAAATCCCCTTAAACAAGGAGATTTAGGGTTTTTAGAAATAAAAGATCATCAGAAATGACGCACATCAACAAAATGACCTGCCAGTGCTGCTGCCGCTGCCATGGCTGGACTCACCAGATGCGTGCGTCCGCCATTGCCCTGACGCCCCTCAAAGTTACGGTTTGAAGTAGAAGCACAGTGTTCACCCGGTTGCAGTTTGTCGGCATTCATGGCCAGACACATCGAGCAGCCCGGCTCACGCCATTGAAAGCCTGCTTCGACAAAGACCTTGTCCAGCCCTTCGGCTTCAGCTTGCTGTTTCACCAGACCAGAACCCGGCACCACCATGGCCTGTTTAATGCTTGAGGCTACTTTACGACCCTTGATGACTTCAGCCGCAGCGCGCAAGTCTTCAATGCGTGAATTGGTGCAGGAACCAATAAATACCCGGTCCAGCGGAATCTCACTTAAGGCCTGACCAGCGGTTAAACCCATATACTGATAAGCACGGGTCCAGTCATTGCGCTGCACGTCATCCTTGGCTTGTGCAAGGGTAGGTACTGGCTGGGTTACCGGAATCACCATTTCAGGTGAAGTGCCCCACGACACTTGAGGCTCAATGCTGGCGCCGTCAATTTCAACCACGGCATCAAACACTGCATCGTTATCAGAATGCAGGGTGTTCCAGTAAGCAACCGCCTGATCCCACTGCTCGGCCTTGGGCGAATATGGCTTGTCTTTCACATAGGCAATGGTTTTGTCATCCACCGCCACCATCCCTACGCGTGCACCGGCTTCAATGGCCATGTTGCACACGGTCATGCGGCCTTCCATCGACATATCGCGGAACACCTGACCGCCAAACTCAATGGCATAACCAGTGCCACCCGCCGTACCAATTTTGGCAATAATGGCCAGCACCACGTCTTTTGGGGTAACGCCAGCGCCAAGCACGCCATCCACACGAATGAGCATGTTTTTGGATTTTTTCTGGATCAAACACTGGGTAGCCAGTACATGCTCCACCTCAGAGGTGCCAATGCCATGCGCCAGACAACCAAATGCGCCGTGGGTAGCAGTATGTGAATCGCCACACACTACGGTCATGCCAGGTAAGGTTAAGCCCTGTTCCGGCCCAACCACATGCACAATGCCCTGACGGATGTCATTAATATCAAACTCAACAATATCAAACGCCTTGCAGTTTTCATCTAGGGTTTTTACCTGAATGCGCGAGGTATCATCCTTGATGCCAGCAATGCCTTCTTCACGCTCTGCCTTGTCAGTCGGCACGTTGTGGTCTGGGGTAGCAATATTGGCATCCAGACGCCATGGCTTGCGGCCAGCCAGTTGCAGGCCTTCAAATGCCTGTGGGCTGGTTACTTCATGCAGTAACTGGCGATCAATGTAAATCAGGCACGAACCATCGTCGCGCTGCTTGACCAAATGGTCGTCCCATAATTTGTCGTAAAGTGTTTTACCGGCCATATTATTTGCCTCGCCAATGCTGGGTAAGAATTGCTATAGGCTTATTATAAGGTGTTTTTTAAATAACACTAATTTATCATTTTTATCATTTAACAAACTTTTTAGAATGTGTTTAGGATGTTTAGAGTTAAGTTTTACTTCTAAAGTGTTAGTCTATAAAGAATTAAGCTCATTACATCAAAATTTTGCTAAGCTTCTATGATCCGCAATCCAAATATTTGCTTTAAAATGTTTATAGCTTGAGCGTATCGAAAGCAAAAGCATGCTTTCTCAAAGAATCTATTATATTGAGAATAACTAAAATGATTAACCTATATTTACTTCACGGTATAGTGTCAGAACTGGAAACTAAACGCGATTATATTCCTTGGGGTAGACACGGAAGAGGGTATGATGCTCAGAATTTTTACTGCCGACTTGGCAAATATCCAATTTATGGAATTTTTACAACTCTTCAATTCAAAAATGGGGATACAATTAAAGTTATTTATAAGTACAGTTTTTTAAAGCAAAGAATTGTGCTTGCAATATTAAATCTAGAAAATGGAATGTTACATCTGCATCCAGCTATGGGATTGACCAAGATGCAAACTTTGATTGAAATATTCCAATTAGGTATAATGGTAGTTTTGTTTTTATGCCTATTTTTCAGTTTTTTTATTATTTTTTTACCTGCTGCTTTTACTTCAGTTGTTCATTGGGAAGACTTAAAAACCCTCGTTACGATTTCTATTATAGTTTTTTCACCAATTGTTGCACTGGTCTGTTTAATCACCTACTTTATGACTATAAGTTATGCAAAACAAACATGCGCTATTTTTAAAATGCTCAATTTTCCCAACTATAAGACTTTAGTACTTTATAAATTTGTTTGCTTAGATGGCTGGAGATTAAGTTTTTTTTCAAATCCTGCTGTTTATAAGGAAAGAAAAAAGATTTATTACGGTGTTTATGATTGTTATAAAATTTTCCACAATCATCCTCTATACTTAAATCAAAATTTTAATAAAAAACAGTACAGGAATGAATTTATTAAATATGATTAAATTCATTTTTTTATCATAACTGATCACTTTAGAAATCAATCATCGTCTCAACCAATCAACCTCATAAATAATTACGGTTTTACCAATTAACACCTTAACGCTAAGCTGTGTTTATTCCCGGTATTCAATGGAAAAACAGGCAATGGCACATATTCAAAGCTTCATGGTAGAACACCAGCGCACCTTAAAAAAGACCTTAAGCTATTACATTCTGCATATTACCGTGGCTGCACTAGTCGCTTATACGGTTACTGGCAATCTGATTATGGCCTTAACCTTAAGCCTGCTGGAACCTACTGTACAGGCCTTTGCCTTTTTCTTTCATGAGCGCGCATGGGATAAAACAACCGACGTAAATTAAGCTTTTTTTGGTTTGAGTATTCAGTCCCTATTTGTCACTGATAGTTCAAGCTAGTCCTCTAAAGACGGGTTTAGTCTGAACCATTTTTTTATACCGATTTGGCTTGGTTTAAAATGATCCAAAAATAAACTATGATTTTTTGACTAAACAATACCGGAAATCACCTAAGTGAACCTATCCAACTTTGATGCGTTTCTGGCGGTGATGCAAACTGGCTCGGTATCCTTAGCCGCCGAGAAGCTGTTTCTCACTCAGCCTGCCATTACCAAACGCCTGAAAAGTCTGGAAGAAGAACTGAATGTACGCCTGTTTGAGCCTGCCGGACGGGGCATCCAGCCCACGCAAGCTGCGCATGAACTGCTGCCACGGGTCAAGCACTGGTTGCTGGAATATGAGGACATCAAGCATGCCCTAAGCCATGCACAAAACCGGATTGGCGGCATTTTGCGCATTGGCACCAGCCACCATATTGGCCTGCATCATTTGCCATCCATTTTAAAGCAATACGTGCAGCAGTATCCCGAAGTGCAACTGGATGTGCATTTTGTCGACTCTGAACAGGCACATCAGGCGGTACTAAGTGGCGAGCTGGAACTGGCGTTTTTAACCCTGCCCCCGCAGTTTGATGCCCGGCTGAATTACCAGCCATTATGGCAGGATGCTCTTCAATTTGTGGTGGCTCCATTTCATGCGCTGAGCCAGCAGCACAACCTGAAACTGGAAGATTTGGTTAATTTTCCCTGCCTGCTACCGGCAGCACATACCTATACCAGTCAAATTACTTTACAGGCTTTTGAACAGCATGGTTTAAAGCCACATGCCAACATGAGCACCAATCCGCTGGAATCCATTCGCATGCTGGTGTCGATTGGCCTCGGCTGGTCGGTGTTGCCCAGTACCCTGATTAACCATGAGCTGGTGGCACTGGATTTGCCACTGGCCTTAAGTCGTGAACTGGGTATGGTAACGCATCCGGCCCGAACCCAGTCACGGGCGGCAGCAGCACTAATAGCCCTTTGCTCAACCAATTAAAGGCATGCATGGTACTATCAGTCGCCACCACAGCTACTGCACGAGCTACAGCCACTACTGCCCGATGAATTTGACTGATTTTTTAAATATTGCCGGTACTGCTGCTTTAGTTGCTCCAGCTCATAAATCTGTGCACTGGGCCATTCCAGCGCGGCATCTATGGCAAACAGCCTTGGCAGCATGGTGGTAGTACTGGGGTTTACACCATTTAATATGCAGCTATAACGCCACGCATGACACAATTGCTGGGCCTGTTCATCCTGACTGCTGATACTGTTGTCAGCATAAAACCGGTTGTCAGCATAAAACCGGTTGTCAGCATAAGGCCGATGGTTCAGATAACGCCCTAGCGTTTGCTGACAAAGCTGCTGGTATTGCAGTGGAAATTCCAGCATCACATGCCATAAGGCATCCACTGCGCTGGATGGCATGGCGCAGGGGTCACGGTTGATGACCTGCAAACCCAGATAATCCTTAAAACCCTGTTCAATTAGCCGTCGTCCTCGTAGGCCTACATCCGGGTAAAGCTGGCTAAAACGCTGCCAGAATATAGGGTCTAGCCGTATTGCAGCAATCCGTGCAAGGCCTCGTCGTCGCCGAATCGATTCCATGTACAGATTGCTACTGGCGATCAAAAACATGCAGGGGATCAAAACCCAGCCTGTCCAGAATACATCCAGCCACAGATAGGCCGTTAGCATACAAACAAGTGGAATAAGCACCCAGTAAAATCTAATGACGGGTATGTCTCTTGGGACTTTTAGTAATTGTTCCAGCATAAAAAATGATTCACTCCCTGATTGTTGTTTTAGCTTATTATTTTCAGTTATTGCTTAACGGCTTTTATTGTTCTCGCCGCTGTTACGGGTTGTTATTAACCACTGTTTTTTATTTTCTGTCTTCATTTTAAGGGCTGGATATGACCATTTTATGACACAGATTTGATTTTGCTCTAAGCCAGATACTTTGTCACAAATAATGCCCAGATATATCCAGCAATGCCAAAGCAGCCAGAATGGCAGAAAAACCAATTAGCGTAAGACTGCTGCCTTTAAGCCAATGCGTCTTTCTGTCATGTTTCACCCATAATTTAAAGTGAAATTTAAACTTCGGCCTGAATCGACCAGTCTTCTACCGGCCACGCATGAGCCAGCGCATGGGCATGCAACCGGGTATCCGGATTCACTGCCACCGGATGATCAACAAATTCCAGCAGGAAGCGGTCATTAAACGAATCGGAATAGCCCCAGCTTTCTTCAATTGCTGCACGACGCTCCGCCAGCCATTGCTTGAGGTGATGCAGTTTGCCAGCCTGAAAACACGGTTCGCCCTGTAAGCGTCCACTATAACGGTTATCACAGATTTCAGGCTGGCTGGCAATCAGGTCAGTGACCCCAAACGCATCAGCAATGGGGCGGGTAACAAAGGAATTGGTGGCGGTAATAATCACAATATGGTGGCCAGCCTGCTGATGACGCGCAATGGCATCTTGCCCTTTTGGCCGCATGGCAGGCACAATGATTTCCTGCATAAATTCAGCATGAATGGTCTTTAAATAATCCATGTCATGCCGGCTTAAAAACTCAAATACAAACTCATTGTAAGCCACTGCATCCAGTGTACCTGCCTGATAATCCTCATAAAACTGATCATTGCGGCTACGGTGCTGGGCTTCATCAACCAGTTGCTTGTAAATCAGAAATTCGCCCCATGCGTGATCTGAATCAATGTTCAGTAATGTATGATCCAGATCAAATAACGCCAGCTTCATCCGCCAACCCCTACTTTTGATAATTTGCTCACAAAAAAATGTAAATCTCTCACCGCTATAGGCCAGAAATTCGGTAAGATCATAGCAAATTTCATTGCTTATTCTTTGATTTCTCATGTGATGATTTGTGTGAAGGCCAAATCCCAAAAAATCAAAGAAACGCTTTTAACAAAATTAAGGTACGCCAAATGATCGACTCCGAAGGTTTCCGACCCAATGTCGGGATCATATTGGCAAACGAAGATGGACAGGTGTTGTGGGCCAAGCGAATTGGCCACAATGCATGGCAGTTCCCTCAGGGTGGCATTCAGTTCGGTGAAACACCCGAGCAGGCAGTTTATCGTGAGCTTTGGGAAGAAGTCGGGCTATTACCCGACCATGTCCAAATACTGGCGCAAACCCGGGGTTGGTTGCGTTATCGTTTGCCACATCGCTATGTCCGGCAGGACAGCAATCCTGTCTGTATTGGCCAAAAACAAAAGTGGTTTTTGTTGCAGCTTAAAGCCTCGCAACAACTGATCCGGCTGGATGCCTGTGCCCCGGCCGAATTTGACCAGTGGACATGGGTGAGTTACTGGTATCCCCTGACGCAGGTGGTTGCCTTTAAACGTGATGTATACCGCAAGGCCATGATTGAACTTTGTCGCCGTTTACCCGGCAAGGCACTCAATCCATTAAGAAGCAAGGAACTTTAACAGCCACCCCAACTGACTTGGTAAAACCCACAGCAACCTTTAAAACAGGCAGCCTTTAAAACTTTCTATTATTAAAATATAGTAGTGAAATAAGCCAATGCGGTTATACGCATTACACGGAGAACAAGCATGTCGGCAATGCAGCTGGAAACTTTAAGGCGTATCGTCCAGGAGGTCGATGCGGCTGCCAGCCTGCATGAAGCACTGGAAGTGATGGTGGAACAGGTGGCCGATGCCATGGGCTCGGAGGTGTGCTCGGTATATCTGCTGGATGAGCGCAACCAGCGTTATGTGCTTATGGCGTCCAAGGGCCTGAATATTGAATCGGTGGGTGTGGTGTCACTGGCCACCGGTGAAGGTCTGGTGGGTCTGGTCGGCCAGCGTGAGGAAATCGTCAACCTTGAGGATGCGGCCAGCCATCCCCGCTTCCGCTATCTGCCGGAAACCGGCGAAGAACTGTACAAGTCATTTCTGGGTGTGCCCATCATGTACCGCCGCAAGGTGATGGGTGTCATGGTGGTGCAAAACCGCGAACGCCGCGCTTATACCGAAGCGGCTGAATCCTTTTTGGTCACGCTGTGCGCCCAGTTATCCGGTGCCATTGCGCATGCCCATGCAGTGGGTCAGGTTGATGTGTTTCGCAAGCCCAGTCTGGCCAAATCCTCAAAAATGTTTCAGGGCGTGCCCGGTGCTGGCGGCGTTGCTATTGGCCGTGCCGTGGTGTTTTATCCACCGGCTGACCTTGATGCCGTGCCGGACCGTCAGGCAGACGACATTACCGAAGAGCTGGAACTGGTTAAGCAGGCCATTATTGCCGTGCGGCAGGATATCCGCGAGCTGGATGCCAAAATGCAGGAATCGCTGATGGCTGAGGAGCGTGCCCTGTTTAGCGTTTATTTAAGAATGCTGGATGACAATGCACTGCCTGCCGAAATTAATGCATTGATTCGTGGCGGCAACTGGGCGCAAGGGGCTGTACGCAAAGTCATTGAAAGCCATACTGCCCACTTTGCCCAGATGGAAGATGAATACCTGCGTGAACGGGTGTCTGACATTCGGGATCTGGGCCGCCGCATTCTGGCCCGCTTGCAAACTGCTGATGACCAGCACCGCGAATTTAATGAAGACAGCATTTTAATTGGTGAGGAAATTACCACGGCAGCGCTGGTGGAAATGCCGCTCAACCATATTGCTGCCATTGTCACCACAGAAGGGGCGGCCAATTCGCACATGGTGATTGTGGCGCGTGCGCTAGGTATTCCTACCGTAGTGGGTGTCACTGAATTGCCGGTGACCGCGCTGGATGATGCTGAAATGATTGTCGATGCCCATCAGGGTCGGATTTTTGTGCATCCGATTCGTCGCCTGCGCCAGCGTTACAAGGAAATTCAAAAAGAAGAGCAACAGGCCGCCAAAGACCTTAAAAGCTACGAAAACCGTGAAACCATTACGCCAGATGGCCATCCGGTGACGCTATATGTCAATACCGGCCTGATGATTGATGTGGTACGCGGTGTGCAGCGTGGTGCGCAGGGTGTTGGCCTGTATCGCAGTGAAATTCCGTTTATGCTGCGCGAGCGCTTTCCCGGAGAAGAGGAACAGCGCATTATTTATCGCCAGCAGCTCAGTCATTTTGCCAACAAACCGGTGGTGATGCGCACGCTGGATATTGGCGCGGATAAAGACCTGCCCTATTTTAGTATTAAAGAAGAAAACTCGGCACTGGGCTGGCGTGGTATTCGTTTTACCCTCGACCATCCGGAAATTTTTTCTTCCCAGATTCGGGCCATGCTAAAAGCCAGTATCGGCTTAAATAATTTGCATATCCTGCTGCCCATGGTGACCAGCGTCACCGAAGTGGAAGAAGCGCTGTATCTGCTGTATCGCTCGCTGGCTGAGGTGCAGGAAGAAGAACAGGTTAAAATTGCCATGCCCAAGGTGGGCGTGATGATTGAAGTGCCCAGTATCCTGCTGCAAATGCGTGATCTGGCAGAGCTGGTGGATTTTTTCTCGGTGGGCTCCAACGACCTGACCCAGTATTTACTGGCGGTTGACCGCAATAATCCCCGCGTCGCTGGCCTGTACTCCAGTTATCATCCGGCCTTGCTGCGGGCGCTGAATTTTCTGGTGCGTGAGGCGCATCACCTGAACAAGCCGATTAGCATTTGTGGTGAAATGGCTGGCGAACCCACTACTGCCATTTTAATGATGGCCATGGGTTTTGATGTACTGTCCATGAGCTCCAGCAATATTTTGCGCATTCGAAAAACCTTAAGCCATGTGCCGCTGGCCGATGCCAAAAACCTGCTACAGGAAGTGTTAAAAATGGATAGCGCCCCAGTGATTAAAAGCTGGCTGGAGCATTACCTGATCAAGCAGGGGCTGGGTGACATGGTGAAATCCAGTATGGCATTACCTAATGGCTAATACTGTTTCTTAGGCGTTGGTCTGGTTTTAATCATTTTTGAAAATATAAAAAGGAGGGCAATGAATGCCCTCCTTTTTGTTGGTTTACCTTCAATAATGCAATGCTATAAAAGGATCTGCTGGTTGACCATTAAGGTATCCAGATCAACATTGACATTGGTTAGGGTCAGCAGGTCAGCGCTGGCATGCGCGCCACCTTCCCCATCACGGTCAATGCTCAGCACGGTGTTGGCACCATTTTGGGTAACCGTAATGTAGGCATCCAGTGAAGCCGCGGAGCCATCGCCATTGTAGCCTACCAGTAGCTCGCCAATGTCGATCTGGTCAGCCTGATTGTCAGTGGCGGTATTGCCCACCTGGAAATCACGCCAGGTATCACTGCCATTGCCGCCTGTATTGTCAGTTTCACTGAGTAGCATGTACATCAGGCTATCTGCGCCCTCGCCGCCCACAAACGTTTCATTGGTTAAACCACTGACCAGCATGTCATCACCGGCCATATCCGGCATAGGCTGGATGCCCTCAAACACCCCGTCAATTAATGGCTGTACGGTTTGATCCAGCAAGCCATTCAGCAGGCCACCCAGCCCCTGTGTCAGGTCTTCAAGCCCTGTGACATCACTGTTATACAGGCCCTGAATCAACTGGGTCAGCACGCCAAGCGCACCATCATCAGTGTTGGTTAAATCATTGAGTGAATTGACAATATCACCCAGCACAAAGTCATCATTGCGAATGACATTATCCAGCAGGTTGCTCACTGGAATCAGATTGGTGTCATCACCGCCAGTCAGGTCATTCACAATGGTGGACAACTCATCCAGCAAGGTGCTGGAATTGCCAGGACCGGGGTTTGGTGGCAACAGGATCCCTTCACCATTGGCCAGATCAACCACACTATTAACAATTGGGCTGAGCACACTGCTAACCAGCGTATTGACCACGCCTCCCAGACCGTCAAGGCCCAGCACGTCGATGAGTTCATCCAGCAGGGCACCATCACTCAGTAAACCGGCAGCAACCTCATCCAGCACTCCCGTGGCCTGAGCCACCCCGTTTTGAATCACCTCTTCACCAGAAAGCAGGTTGTCTACCGCGGTAACCAGACCATTGGTAATATCGGCCAGATTCAGGTTAATGCCCAGTAGCTGCAGTGGAATGCTCAAACCGGTCAATATAGGATTCAGTATGCCAGTGAGGCCATTCACTACATCACCCAGACCGGCCGTATTGACCAGCTCATCCAGACCCCCCGCATCAATATTGATACCAATGGAGCCACCCAGCAGCTCGGACACAATCTGGTTGCCACCCGCTACCGTTTCATTGAGGATATCGGATACCACAGTGGTGCCATCCCCTGCACCCAGCAGGATATCAAGATTGTCAGTAGCCGCTGCAATGGCATCAGGATCACTGCTGCCCAGAAAGCCAGCCACGGCATTCAAGGTATTAATCAGCGCACCCAGATTTTCATCGCCACCGCTGTTGGCAGCGGTAAGCGCATCCACCAGCTCGGTAATGGAACCCAGTACCGGCTGGTCGGTATCAGTGAGCTGCTCCACAATGCCCGTCAGGCCACTCAAGGTGCTGCTATCCGGATCAGCCAGATTGTTAATCAGTGTAGAGGTTGGCGAGATGGCAGAGTCGTCGCTTAAATTGGCCACTGCGTTTTGTACTACAGTCACCAGTCCATTTGTTCCTTCAACCGGATCAGTAGTTCCAGTGTCTGCTGTATTACCCGCAGTATCAATCGCCACCAGCCTCAGGCTACGGCCTGCAAATCCGGCAGCATTGACTGCCGCATACTGGCCATTTTCATTGACTGTGGTGGTTGCCATCAGCTCATTGGTATCGGCATCCCGAACCTGAACGGTGGTACCAGCCTCGCCTTCACCCAGCAGCACGGTATTGTCGGCACTAAAGGCCAGCGCACCCGGAATTTCAGGCAATACAGTATCAATACCAACACTAACCGCTGTCCCTGTGGCCACATTTCCGGCTTCATCGGTAACTACCGCACGGAACTGATAGCTGCCATCTGCCAGCCCAGTTTGTGCGGCATCCGTATTTGTCCAGCTGGTCCCGCCATCGGTAGAGATTTGATAGCTAAGCGTTGCACCAGCTTCAAGATCCGCACTAAGTCCCAATGTGAAGGTATTGTCATTGGTAATGTTATCACCCAGCGTACCACTGTCGATCAGGCCTGCCAGTGTCAGGGCTGGAACCTGTGGCAGTCCGGTATCTACAGTGACTGAGGTAACATCGGTTGCCACATTGCCATCAGTATCGGTTGCTGCCACATTGATATCCAGCAGACCTTCTTCATCTGCATCCACTTCGGCAACGATATAACCATTGGTCAGGTCAGTGGTGTTGACTGTGTAATCCGTGCCATTAACGCTAACCACGGTGCCAGCTATTGCATCGTCACCCAGGCCAACCTGCACAGCAATTGAACCGTCACCGGCTTCATCCGCATTAATGAAACCATCACTGTTAAAGTCGGCAGTAATGCTGATATCACCCAGCAGGTCATCAACAATGGTATCTACCGTTACAGTATCAGTGCTGGTATCGACATTCCCTTCAGCATCAGTAACGCTGGCAGTAATATCAAGCTCACCTTCGGTAGTTGCATCCACTTCAGCAGTAATAAAGCCATTGGTCAAATCATCGGCATCAATAGTGTAATCCGTACCATTGACGGTAATGGTATGTCCAAGCGCTGCATCCGGCCCCAGATTAACCCGTACATTCACCAGCCCATCAGCACCAATTTCACCGGCATTCAGCAGATCATCCGCATTGATATCAGCCACCACGCTAAGATCACCCACAATGTTGCGGGGCGTGGTATCTACGGTGACGCTAACAGTATCAGTCGCAGTGTTGCCTTCAATATCGGTTGCACTGACATCAATGGTCAGGTCTCCCTGAGTGTTGGCATCGACAGCAGCAGTAATAAAGCCATTGGTCAGGTCCTCGGCGTCAACCGTGTAATCAGTATCATTAACAGTAATCACATTCCCAGTCTGAGCATCTGCCCCCAAACCGATTCGCACTGTAACTGTCCGGTCAGTGCCAATTTCAGACGCATTGACGACGCCATCGACATTGACGTCAGCCACAATGGTGAGATCGTCAATCAGCGTCGGCATCAGCATCAGCATCAGCATCAGCATCAGAATCAGAATCAGAATCAGAATCACTGTCGGCGTCGCCATCCCCGTCATTATTATTTGGGCTACCACCACCTGAACCACCACCACCTGAACCACCACCACCTGAAC
>NZ_MLCN01000030.1 GCF_001982605.1 Alkanindiges hydrocarboniclasticus
ATATTACATCAGTAAACTCTATAGTTTCTGACATCGATAGAATATTATTGATTCTAGAAACAAAAGAAGCTCTAACAAATGATATTAAACAGTTAGCTAAAGAAGTAAAAGAAAAATGTGCAAGCTATAGAGCAAAGAAAAAAATGTTAGATGCAGAGGTCGCACAGAATTGTGGTAATTTAAAAAAGGCTGAAAAATTCAAGGCTGAGGCTCATGCTCTTATAATTCAAGATTGGAGATTAATTATGAAAAAAGAAGATTATCCTGATCTAATGAGTCTCTAATACCGGAACTAAAAAGCCCATCTGATACTCACCAGATGGGCTTTCAAATATATTTACTATTCACCTAACCGCTTAGGCAGCACATTCTTTAAGGCTTCATGCATTTTTAGCAAGGTGTCTTCGGTAGTTTGCCAATCAATGCAGCCATCAGTGACGGATTTGCCATATTCAAGCTGAGTTAAATCGGCAGGAATATCCTGACGCCCACCCTTGATATGACTTTCTACCATCAAGCCAACAATCGACTGATTCCCATCAACAATCTGCTGGGTCACATTTTCCAGTACCAGCGGTTGCAGGAATGGATCTTTGTTGCTGTTGGCATGGCTGGCATCAATCATGATCTTGCCGCTCACCTTGGCTTTAGTGAGAGCCGCCTCAGTTTGGGTCACGGCAGTAGCATCATAATTCGGCTTGCCGTTACCGCCGCGCAATACCACATGACCATACGGATTGCCACTGGTACGAATGACCGCTACCTGACCATCTTCGTTTAGGCCCAGAAAACTATGCCCGGATTGCACGGCCTGCATGGCATTAATCGCAACCGTCAAGCCGCCATCCGTGCCGTTTTTAAAGCCCACTGGCGATGATAAACCAGAGGACATTTCCCGGTGAGTCTGGCTTTCGGTAGTACGGGCGCCAATGGCAGACCAGCTAATCAGGTCCTGCAAATACTGCGGCGAGTTTGGGTCAAGCGCTTCGGTTGCACATGGCAGACCTTTTTCATTGAGTTCCAGCAACAGCTTGCGACCCAGATGCAGACCTTTTTCAATGTCAAAAGAATCATTCATGTCAGGGTCATTAATTAACCCTTTCCAGCCCACTGTAGTACGCGGCTTTTCAAAATAAACCCGCATGACAATATATAAAGTGTCTTTTACTTTTTCACTTAAGGCCTTAAGGCGATCTGCATAGTCATGCGCAGCCACAGGATCATGGATTGAACATGGGCCAATCACCACAAACAGGCGATCGTCTTTACCATCCAGAATATTACGAATGGTCTGACGGCCCTGCAACACCACAGATTTTGCAATGTCGCTTAGCGGGAGTTCAGCCTTTAACTGCGCAGGAGTAATCAACGGTTGAATAGCCGCAATATTGATATTCTCGACCTGTTCACCGGAACCTGAATTATTAACCATATTATTCATTGCGTTCACAACACGCTCACCACAGAAATTAAATCAATTTTAAGGCTATAGGATGGGGCTTGTAACCAATAACTGCAAGTAAATCTTTAAAAAAATTCATTGCAGTTATCAATAAAGCCAATCGGTAAAACAGCCAGTTTAAAGTCCAGAATTACGCTTGTTGCGCCTCAACCGGAATGACTGGCACAACTAATTGCGCATGTTGCTCTGGCTTGGGGGCAGCTGGCTTGGCCTTAACCGGATTAATCATAAAATTAATACCCAGCAGCAATAAGGTAATGCCCAGAATACGGCGAATCAGATGTTCCGGCATCCGTGAACTGACCAATGTACCAACAATAATGGCTGGAATAGAACCGACCAGCAACCAGCCGAGCAAATGAAAATCTACATTCCCGGCACTCATGTGGCTAAGCCCTGCAACCAGTGTGAGCGCTACCGCATGTACCACATCCGATCCAATAATACGGATCATGGGCAAATTGGCAAACATCACCACCAGTGCCATGATGCCAAACGCACCAGCCCCTACTGAAGACAGGGTCACAAAAACGCCCAGCACCATGCCCATAATGATAACCTGAAACTTTTTGCTGCTTACCAGCGCAGCAACTTGTTCACGGTCTAACTCCGCAGTAGCAGCTGCACTTTTGGAATGTCGTTTAAAAAAGGCCTCAATACGGTGGCGAAATACTATCGAGGCACCGGTTAAGGTGAGCATAAAGCCCAATACCATGGTTAATACAGCCTTGTACTGGTTTGAACCGCTTAACACATGCTCCAGTACCCAACTGGTTGCCAGTGATGCCGGAATACTGCCCAGTGCCAGCCAGCCTACAATAGGCCAGACAATATTCAGCTTCTTGGCATGAACCATGGAACCACAAAATTTGGAAATGGCGGCATAAAGCAAATCTGTACCAATCGCAACATGCGGTTCTATTTTAAACAAGCTAATCAGAATAGGCGTCATTAAGGAACCGCCGCCCACGCCGGTTACCCCAACGCAGAACCCGACCACAATACCGGCCAAGATAAACTGGAAAATATCAGGCATAACCAATCACTTTTCATCATTAATGCTATTAAGGTGGCTATGATATCTATTTTTAAGATAAAAGAATTTTCATAAATCTTGATTTACTTATCTTAAAAATAGATAAGGCATCTCATGGGTTGTCATTCAGCAGCCTGGATTAAGCTTTATTTCGGCCCAGTAACACCACGGCGCTGGCCAGTATGCCCTCCTTACGCCCGGTAAAGCCAAGCTGCTCAGTGGTGGTGGCTTTTATGCTAATCCGATCCAGTGTCGTTTCCAGATCCGCAGCAATAGTAGAGCGCATGGCCAGATTATGCGGGGCCAGCTTGGGGCGCTCGCAGGCAACCGTAATATCAGCATTAATCAGCTCAAACCCCTGCTTTTTAATCAGCCCATACACATGACGTAATAACACACGGCTATCAGCCCCTTTATAGTTTTCATCGGTATCCGGAAAATGTTGGCCAATATCTCCCAACGCCAATGCCCCAAGCAAGGCATCAGACAATGCATGCAACACCACATCGCCATCAGAATGTGCTTTTAGACCATGCGTATGTTCAATTTTGACTCCTGCCAGCGTGACAAAACTGCCTGTTTCAAACGCATGAACATCTATGCCCTGACCAATCCGAATATCCAGCATGTGGCGTGTAATCCCAAAAAAATGACAGAATAACAAAACTTACCGGGCATCTTAAGCCATCAGCCATGAGTTTGGCTATTTTCTAACAGTTTGTGCTTTGCAATACGTGAAGAGGCTGTGCTAAATTTTTCAAACTTAGATTGGCAGGATGTTATAGGTCACATGGCTGTTCTCAATTACAGGCGCTGGCTGGTAGGTGGTTTTATTCCCATGGCTTTTTTGCCGCTGGCCTTTGCACAAATCCTGCCGCTTGATTGCGAAAATGCCAAGAATTTTGTGGAAAAAACCACCTGTAGCAATCCAAAGCTTACCGAACTGGACAGCCAGCTTTTTGATGAACTGGAACAGGCTGCACAGGAAACCAAAGTTCCTGTCCAACTGCTGGAGCTGACCCAGCAAAGCTGGATGAAGGCCCGTAACCTGTGCAAAAATACGGCCTGTATTGAGCAAGCCTACCAGAAGCGTCTGCTGGAAATTAAAAACCTGAATACCACCGATCAGGAATTTGTTCGCTATTTTATCCGCATGAAAGACAAAAAACCCGATACCAATCTGGCCCTGCTGCAACTGCAAACACTGGATGAAAAAAGGCTTCGGGTACTTGCCCAGACTTTCTGGACCAGCAATGACAACAGACACAGCCAGACTACTGATTTTAGCGGTTATGCCAATCAGGCAAAAAAAATAACGGTTAAGGATCTGGATACCGGATGTATTCTTAAATTAAGCCAGCACAAGGAGCAGTGGAAAGTATGGCAAGCTTCTCCTTTATGCGGCAACAGGAACCTGCGTTTTAGCGGACTTTATGAGCTGCAAAAATAGGCTTTTTATTAAAATTTTCGCAGTGTTAAAGTGAACTTTCTTCTAACTGTGCTTTTAAAATTGCGGCGGCCAGGCCCAAATCTTCAGGATAAGTAATTTTAATATTGGTACTGCTACCACTGACCAGTTTGACGGGCAAGCCCAGCTGCTCAATGGCTCCGGCTTCATCGGTGACCAGTTGCTGCTGTACTTTTGCCTGTTGTAATGCCTTAAGCAACAAGCCAAAGCGGAACATTTGGGGCGTCTGGCACTGCCAAAGATGATCACGTGGCACCGTTTCAACCACCTGTCCTGCATTGCCACGTTTGAGTGTATCCCGCACTGGAACTGCCAGCAGCCCACCCACAGCATCCTCTTTGAGTTCATCTAGCAAATGCTGTAAGTCATTAGCCAGAATACAGGGCCGGGCCACGTCATGTACCAGCACCCAGTCCTCTGCACTGGCATATTGCTGCAAATACTGCATGGCAGCCAGTACAGAATCCATCCGCTCTGCCCCACCTGTTACCCAGTGCAGCAAATCAGGCTGGGCAAAACTCAGGGACTGGGCCGTACTGTCATTGGCACTTATTGCCAGTACGCAGCCTTCTATAGGTAACTGACAAATCCGGTCTACGCTATGCTGCATAACCGTTTTATTAAAAAGCTTTAGGTATTGCTTAGGGGTTTCAGATCCAAAACGGCTGCCACTACCGGCCGCAGGTAAAATAGCCCAGTATTGTGCTTGCATTATCACACTTGTCAGTTTCGTTGGTTATGAGATCATCTCCGGAAACCTCAGCAGATTTATTATAGCCAGAGGCATTAACGGTGCTGAGCTGCACAAAGGTTTCATGCGGTTTAATTAAACCCAGATCCAGCCGGGCATGTTCTTCGACGGCTTCCAGCCCACTTTTTAAATCGTAAACTTCTGCACTCAAAATCCGGTTGCGTTCGGATAGCTTGCTGTTTTCAACATGGTAAGCCGCAATGCGCTCCTTTAATGCCTGACGGTCATGATAGCCGCTTTCGCCCCACCACAATTTGTATTGCAGGAAGGCCAGCAGTAAGAGGGCAACAACAAACACAAGGCGACCGCTGAGCGTAGAAAGCATAAAACTTACCTGATTAACTGGATAAGGAAGCCCGCCCCAAGGCCAGACTTCCCTGCTCATGACTGACCAGTATCGATATTGATGCTCAGCCAGTCTATTAGGCTATATTATTAAGCCGAACCTTTAAACCAGACCTTTAAATTCGGCACGGCCACGGTATGGCGCATCAATCATTTCTTCAATACGCAGCAACTGGTTGTACTTGGCTACACGGTCTGAACGGCACAGTGAACCGGTTTTGATTTGACCGGCAGCAGTACCTACAGCCAGATCAGCAATGGTTGAATCTTCGGTTTCACCAGAACGATGCGAGATGACAGTCGCATAGCCATTGGCTTTGGCAAGGTAAATGGCATCCAAGGTTTCAGACAGTGTACCAATCTGGTTATACTTGATCAAAATGGCATTTGCCACTTTCTGGTCAATCCCTTTTTGCAGGATAGCCGGGTTGGTCACAAACAGGTCATCACCGACCAACTGGATTTTATCGCCACAAATATCGGTCAGGTATTTCCAGCCGTCCCAGTCAGACTCATCCAGACCATCTTCAATGGAAATAATTGGATATTGACGCGCCAGACCAGCCAGATAATCAGCAAACTGCTGGCTGCTAAATGCCTTGTTGCCTTCACCTGCCAGTACATACTGGCCATTTTTATAAAATTCAGTGGCAGCACAATCCAGCGCTAGCATAATGTCTGTACCAGCCTTATAGCCAGTTTGCTCAATGGCCTGCAAAATAACAGTAATGGCTTCTTCATTACTGCGTAGGTTAGGTGCAAAACCACCTTCATCACCCACAGCAGTATTCAGGCCCTGTTTTTTTAGCACGCTTTTGAGAGCATGGAAAATTTCAGCACCGGCACGCAGTGACTCGCCAAAGCTGCTAAAACCCACAGGCTCAATCATAAACTCCTGAATATCAACGGTATTATCGGCATGTGCGCCACCGTTTAAAATATTCATCATGGGAACAGGCATGCTTAAGGTAGCTTGTCCGCGCAGATTGGCAATGTACTGAAACAATGGCAGCTTCAGTTCGGTTGCCGCAGCACGGGCCGCAGCCAACGATACCGCCAGCATGGCATTGGCACCCAGTTTGGATTTATTCTCAGTATTGTCAGTGGCAATCAGCTTGTCATCCAGTGCTTTCTGGTCACGCACATTGCTGCCCAGCAATAGGTCACGAATGTCACTGTTTACATTATGTACGGCAGTGCGCACGCCTTTACCCAGATAACGGCCCTTATCACCATCACGCAGTTCCAGAGCTTCACGAGAGCCAGTTGACGCACCACTTGGAGCACAGGCACGGCCCACCACACCTGAGTCAAGAATGACATCAGCTTCAATGGTAGGGTTACCGCGTGAATCCAGAATTTCACGGGCACGAATATCAGTAATTTGACTCATGTAAAGCTCCTGTCCTTAACAGATATCTATTTTAAATAGCCTGGTGTTCTAACAAACTGATTTTATAAAAACTCAGTTTTATACAAAAATAAAATGCCCGAGCAAAAATCGGGCATGATACAAAATTAGTGGGTGTCCAGTGTGGCAAAACCCTTGACCAGCGTATCCAGCTGCTTAAGCTGGGCCAAAAACGGTTCAAGCTGTGACAAGCGCAAGGCACAAGGCCCGTCACATTTGGCTTTGTCCGGATCCGGATGGGCCTCAAGGAATAAGCCTGCCAAACCGGTGGCCATGCCAGCACGTGCCAGCGTAGTAATCTGGGCACGGCGTCCCCCTGCCGAATCGCTACGCCCGCCCGGGGTTTGCAATGCATGGGTCACATCAAAAAACACCGGCACATCCATGGCCTTCATGCTGTCAAAACCCAGCATGTCGACCACCAGATTGTTGTACCCAAAGCTTGAGCCGCGTTCGCACAGGATCAGGCGATCATTTCCGGCTTCCAGACATTTGTGCAAAATGTGGCGCATTTCGGCAGGGGCTAAAAACTGTGCCTTTTTGATATTAATAATGGCCTTGGTCTTGGCCATGGCTTCAACCAGATCAGTCTGGCGGCTTAAAAAAGCTGGCAATTGAATAATATCGGCAACCTCAGCCACGGGTGCTGCCTGATACGGTTCATGTACATCAGTGATGATAGGCACATTCAGCTTGTTTTTAATCTCGCCAAGCCATTCAATGCCTTTTTCCAGACCCGGCCCACGAAAAGAATTCAGGCTGGAACGGTTGGCCTTGTCAAAACTGGCCTTGAATACATAAGGAATGCCCAGACGACCACAGATATCAATGTAGGTTTCTGCAATTTCAAAGGCAAGGTCTTTGGATTCCAGTACATTCATGCCACCGAACAAGACAAACGGCAAATTATTGCCCATTTGAATGTCACCCAGACTAACAACAGGCTGTGCTGCTTTTAATTCGGTCATCTGTTTATTCCTTGTATTTTTTGGATTTAAGCGTGGCTTTGAGCCTGATGCTTGAGTGCCGCTTCAACAAAGCTGGCAAACAGCGGATGGCCACCACGCGGTGAGCTGGTAAATTCCGGATGGAACTGACAGGCCACAAACCACGGATGCGCCGGAATTTCTACCGACTCGACCAGATGCTGCACCGCTGAATAACCGGATACATTCATACCTGCTTTTTCCAACTGCTCGATGTAACGGTTGTTCATCTCATAACGATGGCGATGACGCTCAATTACATCGGCTTGGCCATAAATCTGGCGAATCAGGCTACCTTCAACCAGTTCAGCTTTTTGCGCGCCCAGACGCATCGTGCCGCCAAGGTCAGAGGCATCATTACGGGTCTGGATTTCACCGCGTTCATCCAGCCATTCGGTGATTAAACCAATTAATGGCTGCTTGGTCTGGCGGTTAAATTCGGTAGAGGTGGCCTCAAGCAGGCCTGCCTGATTCCGGGCAAACTCAATAACTGCCAGCTGCATGCCCAGACAAATCCCCAAGTATGGCACTTTGTTTTCACGGGCAAAACGAATCGCATTCATTTTGCCTTGCGTACCGCGCTCACCAAAACCACCCGGAACCAGAATGGCATCCACGTCGTTAAGACGGCTTAAGTCATCATTTTCCAGTGATTCAGCATCAATATAAATGATTTCCACTTTACTGCGATGGATAATACCCGCATGTAGCAAGGCTTCATTCAATGACTTATAAGCATCCGGCAGTTCAACATATTTACCCACCATGGCAATACGCACATGACGCTCAGGATTTAACAGAGCATCAGTGACCTGATCCCAGTCGGACAAATCAGCGGCAGGCAGGTCATCAAAACCAAAACGCTCGCAAATCAGGTCGTCCACCTGCTGGTTATGCAGATTGCGCGGAATCAGGTAAATGCTTTTGGCATCTTCTGCCACAATCACGGCACGCTCTTCCACATTGGTAAACAATGCAATTTTGCGACGTGAATCATCGCTGATGGAATGGTCCGAGCGGCAGATCAGGATATCGGGTTGCAAGCCAATGGAACGTAATTCCTTGACAGAATGCTGGGTTGGCTTGGTTTTGGTTTCACCGGCAGAGGCAATATAAGGCACCAAGGTGAGGTGCATTAACATGGAGCGACGGTTGCCCACCTCAACACGCATCTGGCGCACCGCTTCCATAAATGGCAGTGATTCAATATCACCGGCAGTACCGCCGATTTCAACAATCGCTACATCATAGCCCTCGCCACCCGCCTTAATGCGGTCTTTGATATTGTCGGTAATGTGTGGAATCACCTGAACTGTAGCGCCCAAATAGTCACCACGACGCTCTTTTTGCAATACATCCAGATAAATACGGCCACTGGTGAAGTTGTTTTTCCTGGTCATGCGCGAGCGGCGTAAAAATCGCTCATAGTAGCCCAGATCAAGGTCGGTTTCGGCCCCATCTTCGGTGACAAACACTTCGCCATGTTGAAATGGACTCATTGTGCCAGGGTCAACGTTGATATAAGGGTCCATTTTAATCATGGTGACACTTAAACCACGGGCTTCCAGCAAGGTTGCTACCGATGCGGCTGTAATACCCTTACCCAGTGAGGATACAACACCGCCAGTCACAAAAATATAGTGAGTCATTAATATTCCAATCTGTTACCGCCTAGAAATGGCGTTTACTGATGGGGCGCAATTTTACTTCACCCATGCCTCATAAAGCAAAGCACATCCGCTGTTTTCATTCTTTTTATTTTATGCCGCCTCAAAATAGCCGATTTTAAATGCTGTAACTCTGCACGAGGCAGATTAAGAGATGTGCTGTCTTTGCATTGCACTGTCTTTACAATGTAACAAAACACTGGGTTTGGCCTCGCCGGTAATAAAATCCATAACGATTTAAATATGCTGTGGTAATCCGGCATTGGCAATTTCATTTGCCCTGATAAATTTTTCTGGAATTTTTAATTAATATTCTATTTAAATACAATGATTAATCTAGGTTTTACCATTGAAATTTACTAGCTTTCCAGTGCCAGTACCTGGAAGACTCCATTACAATAACCTCAGGTGGCCTGGATAGTTTAACGGCGAATGCAGCGCATAACGGCAAAAAACGCCTGCTAAAATAAGCAATATTTGTTCCATTATTTGCCCAATAATGAATTTAATAGCCTATAAATCTTAATAATTTATTTTTTTTGTAGAGCTCTATTTAACAATTTTGAAATATTTGATAACGATACTAGCGAGCAATGGCACAGAACTGCTAAATCCAACAGCTGATCAGCCTATAACTAGATGATGAATGTACAAAACTGACCTTGAAGGTCTTGGAATCTTGGAGAGACACATGAAAAAACTGTTACTGGCGACTGCGGTATCTGCCCTGACTATTAATGCAGTACAAGCAGCCCCTACAGTTTATGGCAAACTGCACGTTTCTATTGATAATGTTGACAAGTTTGGTGCAACCAAAGCCGATACTGACAATGTATGGGAAATCAACTCTAACGCCTCTCGTATTGGTGTTAAGGGCGAAGAAATCCTAACTGACAACCTCAAAGCAGTTTATTTGGCTGAATGGCAAATCAATACTGATGGTGATGGCACTGATCTGGGCCAACGCAATCGTTTTGTTGGTTTGAAATATGACCGCATCGGTACTGTTAAAGTGGGTAAATTTGACTCTTACCTGAAAACGGCTCAGGGTAAGGTAGATATATTTAATGATATGAATTATCTGGATATTACCAGAATTATGGCTGGTGAGAACCGCCCTAATAACGTGATTGGCTTTGAAAGTGATACAAAAGCCCTGAACGGTTTTGGCATTAACCTGATGCTGCAACAGGGCGAAAACAACAAACTGGACCCCAACAGTAATGATGTAAGCAAGAACCTGGGCGATGCCATTTCTGCATCCTTGACTTATGAAAACAAAGACATGGGCGTATTTGCTGCTCTGGCTGGTGACAAAAACGTAGTCAGTACTTTCAATGCAGTAAGTGCCAAAGCAGAAGCTGATGTTATTCGTCTGGTTGGTAGCCTTAATATGGATACCATGGCTAGCATTCCCGGCCTGACCTTAAACGGCATGTATCAAACCGCAGAACCAACCAACCTGTCCAGAGCAGCAACTGCTGCTGCTATCCCTGCAGTTCCTGCAACAGCAACGACTCCTGCAAGAGCGGCCGTTGGTGCCGGTGCGTTTAGAGGCTTTGATCAGGAAGATGCATTCTTGGTTAGTGCTGCCTATGCCATTAACGAAACCCCATGGACAGTCAAAGCGCAGTATCACCAGTCAACCTCCAGCTTTGACGGTGCGAATGACATTGAACTAAGTCAGATTGGCGGCATGATCGACTACATGTTCAACAGCAAAACCCGGGCGTATGGTTACCTGGCCCAGCAGTCTGATGACCGTGATAATGTAGAAGACCGCATGTATGCGGGTGTAGGCATGGAATTTAACTTCTAATTAGTGAGCTACATCGTTTCCAGAAACGCTGGCAAAGGCTGGCGTTTTTATATGCTTTAATGATTTATTAGAAGAAAATATAAAGACAGATTTAGCAATACAGGTACTTATTATTTGAAGTTATGTCAATGTATGAAAAAGCATACATCGGCATGAAAGGCTTGTTACTTAAGGCTTTGAAGCTGATATAAAGTAGTGTAACAGCATATTATTATATATAGATGGTGGGGGCGAAGAGACTCGAACTCTTACACCTTGCGGCGCTGGAACCTAAATCCAGTGCGTCTACCAATTCCGCCACGCCCCCGATGGCGCGAATCATAGCAAACCAGTTTGCCCTTGCCTAGCATTATTGCTTATAAATGTTCAAACATTGCACAAACAACCTTAATTTTTGTCCGCTTGCGGTTTTTTTCCATTCTGGTACAGCAAATAATGCGTTCCTTTGGCATCAAAGGCATCATGCAAATGCAGTCTAATCGTACCCTTATTGCTAAAGTCACCATAGCCATGTCCCGGAGTAAACGGAGCATTAAATTGCTGCAATATTCGTTTTAAAATCCATGGATGCGCAAAAATGGAAACCTCAAGCACTTTCGCCTTGTGCTTATATTCTTGTTGCCATATCTGTAATTCATCTGCCATACGCTGAAACTTCTTTGAAAACTCCTCATAGTCTTCGGCAGAAAACCTCACCCGACGTGTAATACAACGATTCCACCAGTTACCACTAACACTATCTTGCGTTTCATAATAAGGCGCAACAGCTTCTGGCAGTGGCATTTGCTCAGGCTTAGGGGTTTGGGCATCAGACATTTTGGCAAGCTCATTCATACTGCAATTTTGCAGTCTATCTTAATTGAATAAATGCTATCAAAGATGAGTTATATCTTAAAAGTTTGCCGGGCTATTTGCCGAATCTCAAAGGAGTCCATAAAGCGATTGCTCCGATTTTTAGCCAGCAAACCGTCTATCAATGTTTGAAACTCTGCCAAATCTTGGGGCAGCAAAGGTACCGGTTTCTGGCAATGCTGCATGGCCCAGCCTTGATAATTATTAGCATGATATACACTTTTTCCGGTGAGCAGTTCATAAAGAATTAAGCCAAGACTATAAAAATCAGTTTGTGTATTTAATGGCTGGCCCAGAAACTGCTCCGGACTCATGTAGCGTGGTGTGCCTTTAGTTTTAGTGATAGGTGCCGCTTGGCCACCTATATCTACTTGTAATTTTACCGCTGGCTGAGCCAATGCAAAGTCAATCAGGCACACACTGGCCGATGACCCACAATATGAATTAAGCAAAAAATTAGCCGGTTTTATATCCAGATGTAGCCAGCCTTGATGATGTAGCGCATCTACCGCTTCCAGCATGCCAAGCCACAGGTGTCCGGCCTGCTGCAGGTTGTAGCTTGCATTATTCAATGCCTGTTTGACATTGCCCTGTTCAATATAAGGCAACACCATGTAATTCATTAATTCAGACTTTAAATCAGACGACTCCACATTAAATATTGCCTGACCACTAGCACGTAAATGTAGCCAATAGCAGGAATCGACAGCACTTAATTGCTGAAGTACTTTAATTTCATTGAGAAATAATTCCTGCTCAATTTTACCGGCTATTGTCGATAGCAATTTTACGACCAGCAAGGTTTCATCCTGCCCTGCTTGCGCCAGATAAAGCTGCGCTCGTGCAAAATTTAAATAAACCAGTTGCGTTTGCAATGGCCTGATTAAATAATACTGCCCTAGGGTTCCCTGCATAAGTATGACAAAACCCGAAAACGCTTAGATTTGTGCTGGATGCACGCGTCGCGACTCTATGGCCAATAATGTTTTGGCACAGTCTTCATCATTCACAGACTGCGACAGTAATGCCAGACGTTTGGCATTCAGTATTTCCAAACAGTGTTCCAGCGTTTTGCCAATGCGGGCATGAGTTGCAATACCGCTGATTTTTGGCCAGGTTGCACGCTCCCCTTCCTGCTGTAAAATACGGAATAACTGCTTGCTGGGATTTTTTAACATATAGGTGTAATGACGCAAATTATAACTGCCCACAATATTTACATCGCCATAATAACGCTGCCCAATAATCCCATAACCATGATCCAGCATGCGCCTCACAGTTGGCATACGGCCAAAACGCTCACGGGTAAAATCCATGGCACCCATGGCCAGTACCTTGCCCTGACCACGCACAATCTTACTGGGCCAGCTCAGCAAGTCCTTGCGGTAACGCTGAACGTCATTTTGCATGAATGGCACAATATGCGGGTTCACCTGACAGGCAATGGTATAGTTAATATTATAAAGCCGTGCAATCCGGGTACGTGGAAAATCACTACGTACACTGCCATCTACCCAGCGCAGCGATGACATATAAGGACTATTTTTTCCTTCAGCATTTTTTGCGGTGAGTTTGACCGGCGGAAATAACACCGGTACGGCACAGGATGCCAATGCAGCGCTCCACATAAGCAGATATGGGGAAGTCAGCTCATTCATAATGCGTGGCGACTGGCTACCCTCAAAGGGAGCGACCGCAATATTAATATGGCGTCCAGTTCTGGCAAAGGCTTCCTCAAAGGTATAATTACCCAAATTCTGCCGTAAAAACACCTTTAGTACATTCACATCAGCAATGCCGCCACCCTTCAGGATTTCAACCAGTTTACGGAACCGGAACGCATGCTGATAAAAGCCATCACCATCGTATAAATCCATCAGCTCTTCATCGGTATGCGTACCCAGCATACCAGCCATCAAGGCACCTGCACTGGAACCGGAAAATACTTTAGGCAATAAATCCTGTGCATGCAGTGCCTTGCACACACCAGTATGAAATAGGCCCAGCGTTGCCCCGCCAGAGAACATTAGTGCGGGCTGGCCATAACTATGCTTGGTGTCTTCAAAAAAACAGTACTTGTCAGCAGCAGGCAAAAAGTCAAAATCATGCTCGCAAACATAATACAGGCACTGGCACACTTCCTCGATATAGTCTTCAATCAGTTTTTTGGTGCCAATATAAGCATGGCTATATAGTAAAGGATGCCCAATATTGCCCAGATCATGATGCAGGCCTTCACGTAAAATACGCACCAGCTCGACATCCTTACGCTCAAGACGATAACGGCGCAAGCGGGTCAGCCGATCAGCAATCAGTTCATAATCATAATAAGGTGAAGTATTATCCAGCTTCCAGTCCTGCCTGCCTGTGGCGTCATCCAGTTCCAGTGCTACGTCGCGCCACTCCTGATAGTCCTTCGCGGCTTGCAGGTTCTGCTCAAGCTTTTTAATGCGCGATGACAGTCTGGAATGATGCGTATAAGTTGGCAAGTGCAGATTCATAAATGGTCCCTGTTGTATTTTTTGCTAAACCGTCACTGCTGCTAACATCTTATTGCTTGTGCGACTATTAGATGATTAAAAACAGGCATTATTTAAGCTTATCTAAATCAACGTAGTTTAACGTTTACCCATAGGTTATAAATAAGATTCCCAGCCTTTTTTTGCAAGTCATTTTTACCAAGAACCTGCTGAAAAAGATGAAATGAATCAAAATATAACATTGCTGCCTAAATAGCCAAAAACAGTTTATCCAAACTGTACATCAGTGTATGTTTTTCAGAACCAGAATAGATTTTTGTGAATAAGATGTTGTTAGAAAGCTTTTGTAGTGTTGGCCTCAGCCTGCAATCATAACCTGAGCAATTGACAAAACAGGACAACAGGCTCCACAGGCGAAACTAAGCGGCCAGCACAACCAGAACTGAGCGGCCAGCATAAATAGCTTCGATCAGCCAGAAATCTGACCAAGCGCCAGAAAAGCCTCATGCAGGCGGTTGCAACTCACTCATGGGCCAGCGCGGTGTGGTAGTAACACTTAAATCATCCATTTGGCCGGCTTTTAGGCGTTGCCAGCCTGCAAAGGCAATCATGGCGCCGTTATCGGTACATAAGGCAGGTTCTGCATAATAAACCTGTGACTTAATTTTTTTCAGGTCGCTTTCCAGTCGTTCACGCAATAGCTGGTTGGCACTCACCCCGCCTGCAATCACCAGTTGCTTTAACCCGGTGTGCTTTAAGGCACGAATAGCTTTTTTCACCAAGGTATCAACCATAGCTTCCTGAAAGCTGGCAGCCAGATCCGCCTCACGTCCCTGTCCTTTTACCTTGTTATAACGCGTAAGCACAGCCGTTTTCATTCCACTAAAAGAAAAATCCAGGGCCTGATGCATCAGGGGCCGTGGCAAATCAAATGATTTAGGGTCACCCTGTAAGGCCAGTTTGGCAATATTTGGCCCACCCGGATAGGGCAGCCCCATCATCTTGGCAACTTTATCAAACGCCTCACCTGCTGCATCATCAATGGATTCACCCAGAAGCTCATACTGGCCAATCCCATAAGCAGCCATTAACTGGGTATGCCCACCAGACACCAGCAAGGCAACAAAGGGAAATTGGGGTGGTTTACTGGATAATAAAGGGGCCAGCAAATGCCCTTCCATATGATGTACCCCAATAGCTGGAATATTCAGTGCATAAGCCAGCGTGCGGCCAAATAATGCACCCGTCATTAAAGCACCCATCAGGCCCGGTCCACGGGTATAGGCAATGGCATTAATTTGCTGTTTTGTCACGCCGGTTTGCTGCAACAATTGCTCCAGCAATGGAATTAATTTGCGCACATGATCCCGTGAAGCCAACTCTGGCACTACCCCGCCATACTCGGCATGCAGTTGAATCTGGCTATATAAAACCTGTCCCAATAAGCCGCGTTCACTATCAAATAACGCCAAACCCGTTTCATCACAGGATGTTTCCAAGCCTAAAACCAGCATAAGGTGCCTACCCGCAAAAGTCCTGCATAAAAAATAACTACAAACGGAGTTATTATAGTCTTGTTCTTGTAGATGTAAACGCGTAAAATACTGGCCTTTACTGCGTCCTTGCTTTGTATCTATCCAATGACTGGATAAACATCAGGCGCGTTAATATCAACCTCCAGAGGATGTTACATGCCACAAGTTAAGTTGAAAGAAGGCGAACCAGTTGACGTTGCGATCCGTCGTTTTAAGCGTTCTTGCGAAAAAGCAGGTGTATTGGCTGACGTGCGCAAGCGCGAATTCTACGAAAAGCCAACTCAAGAGCGTAAGCGTAAAAAAGCTGCTGCTGTAAAGCGTTACGCGAAAAAACTGGCTCGTGAGTCTGTTCGTACAACTCGCTTGTACTAATTAATCGTTTAATTTAATAACTATTAATTAGTAAGGTCTGTTTGCCATGTCTGCATTAAAATCCCAGATTACTGAAGCATTAAAAGCATCCATGCGCGAACGCGATATGGATACTGTAACGGTAATTCGTAGTGTGCAGGCTGCAATCAAGCAAATAGAGGTTGATACTCGTGAAGAACTGGATGACGCACGAGTATTGGCAGTTTTAGAGAAACAAATTAAGCAACGCAAGGAATCTATTTCTGCCTTTTCTAGTGCAGGACGTGAGGATCTGGCTGCTAAAGAACAATTCGAAATCGGGGTGATAAGTCAATTTCTACCAACAGCGTTATCCGAGCAAGAACTGGATACACTGATTGAAAATGAAATTAGCAATCAAGGCGCCACGACCATTCGCGATATGGGCAAAGTAATGAATGCATTACGTCCAAAAATCGCGGGTCGTGCAGATGCCAGTATTGTTTCCAGCAAAATAAAAACGTTGCTCGGTTAAAAATATTTTAATCTTTCTCAAAATTCAGTTTATTACAAAATAATCAGACTAAAATTTATTTCACTGTTTCAATAAAGTCCGTTCATTAAATAAACACTTTAGTTTTATATTTTTCGATATTTTTTTGTTATTGCCCTTCTTGCTATTGCTGTGCTATATCTATTTTGCAAATTATTTGCACCCTCATTAAAAGCTTTTTCAGGTAAAACATTTGAGAAATATAATGCTCACTGTATTCATATATCTTGGCTTTTAATGATTAATCTCCTCAGTAAATAAAAGGATTTTATATGAGTCATCTTATTGCTCTGCCCAAATTATTTTCAGTAACGGTCCTTGCTTCTGCTTTAATATTGGCTGGTTGTAACGACGACGATAACGATAACGCTTCCAATAATGTTTCTACCAGTTTAGTCACTAAAACTGAAAACTATGCACCACAACAAACTGAAGCAGATACCAGTGTTAGCCAGAAAATAACTTATAAAATGCCTTCTGTGACCGGTGGGCAAACCACAGCAACGGCAGTTGTGATGATTCCAAAAGGAACCATGCCAACTGCTGGCTGGCCAGTCATCGTCTGGGCGCATGGTACGACCGGTGTTGCAGATCAATGTGCACCGAGTAACCTAACAGATAGTAATGGCCAGTTTAATCTGGGTGGTACTTTGCCTTTGGTAAAACAATTGCTGAGTCAGGGTTATGCGGTAATAGCACCTGATTATGAAGGATTGGGCAGTACGGGAATTCATCCGTTTTTAAATGCAAAAAGTGAAAGCCAATCCATTATTTCTGCTTTAAAAGCAGCCGAGCAACAATATCGCAATCAGCTTTCTGAAAACTGGGTTGTCGTTGGCCATTCTCAGGGTGGTCATGCTGCCATTGCGGCGGCCGAGCGTGCTGATGAAGCAGGTTTAAACTTTAAGGGTGTAGTTGCCTATGCTCCTGCCTCCAACCTTGATGCTATTTTAGGTGGGGGTTATCAACAGGTTGCAAATGCCCTACCGACGGCAGCCGGAGTTCCAACAGCCAAAGCAATACTACCAGGCCTGCAAGCTTTCTCCGCTTTGGTTAGTGCTGGTATCCGTGAAAGTCACCCTGATTTTAATTATACAGATGCCTTCACCAGTAACCGTTCGGCTACTATTGCTGCCAAGGCAGAATCCGAATGCATTACGCCATTAGGTGGTGCATTTAGTAGCGATATTACCGCCTATTATGATGTTCCGGCTAATGCCTCAACGCTTTATCCAGGCCTGTCTACGACGTTCTACAATGTACCTGCTATTGCCGAGTTCCTGAATAATTCAAAACTGGCAACCAAACAGGTAAGTCAGCCAATGCTCATCATTCAAGGTGAAGCGGACACCACAGTGCCTGCTGCGGCAACCCGTCTTTTAGAAAGTCAGCTAAAGGAAAAAGGCAATACTGTTAATGTGGCTTATCTGCCCGGCAAGGATCATGGTACTGTCATTACGGAAGGTACAAGCTATCTGTATGGTTTCCTGCAACAAAATATGCCGGCTAAATAACTTAGCTTTATCGTTGTAAAAAAAGAGCGGGAAATCCTCGCTCTTTTTATTGCCTTAAAACATGGATTAGACAAACCATGAAAAAAGCTACTGATCACCGGGATAAATAACGGGTCATGTCTTCAATGCCTTTTAAGGTCATGGGAAACATCTTGTCTTCAAAAATATGTTTAATGGCTGCAATAGTTTGGGTGTAATGCCAATAGCTGTCATCTTCGGGATTGAGCCATGCGGTTTTACTAAAATGATGGCGCATGCGCTGTAACCAGACATTGCCCGGTTCATCATTCATGTATTCAACCGAACCACCACGCGACATTAGCTCATAAGGTGCCATACTGGCATCGCCAACAAAGATCACACGATAATCCTTGCCATACGTATGCATTAAATCCCAGGTGCTCATGCGACTGCTGGAACGGCGTAAATTGTCTTTCCAGACATGATCATACAGACAGTTATGAAAATAAAAGAATTCCAGTGTCTTAAATTCGGATTTAGCCGCACTAAACAGCTTTTCACACTGCTGGATATAGCTATCCATAGAGCCACCAATATCAAACAGCATCAGCACTTTAACCCGGTTACGGCGTTCAGGCACCATCTGGATGTCTAAAATGCCCTGCTTGGCTGTTGAATAAATAGTGCTGTCTACATCCAGCTCCTCGGCTGCACCCTGCCGTGCAAAGCGACGTAAACGGCGCATGGCAATCTGCATCTGGCGTGTACCCAGTACCTGATCATCATCAAGGTTACGGTACTGGCGCTGCTCCCAAACTTTAACCGCTGAGCGCTGCCTACCCGGCCCGCCAATACGTACACCCTCAGGATTATCACCATAAGCACCAAATGGCGAAGTGCCACCCGTGCCAATCATTTTATTGCCGCCCTGATGCTTTTTATGTTGCTCACGCAGGCGTTCCTGCAACATTTTCATCAGTTCTTCCAATGACCCGGCTTTTTCCAGTAAGGCTTTTTCTTCAGGCGTCAGGGTTTTTTCCAGTAATTCCAGATCCAGCCACTCCGGTGGAATCTGTTTAAGCCGTTCCAGCAAGTCATCTGCATCAAGCGACTGGATACCTTCAAAATAATCCTTGATAGCCCGGTCAAACTTGTCGTAATAACGCTCATCCTTGACCAGACACAATTTGGCCAGATGATAAAATGCTTCACGATCTGCAAACACCAAACCGGCCTGAACGGCTTGATTCAAATCCAGCAGTTCCGTAGTGGTTACCGGTACACCGTATTTTTTCAGGGTATAAAACAGATGAACAAACATGGACTGCCCAGCTTATAAATCAGGTTAGCGACGCGACATAAAAGCAAGGCGCTCCAGCAATTGCACGTCCTGCTCGTTCTTGATCAGCGCACCATATAATGGGGGAATTGCTGATTTCGGGTCACGCTTGCGCAGTACATCTTCCGGCATGTCATCAGCCATTAATAGGCTTAACCAGTCAATCAGCTCACTGGTAGACGGTGGCTTTTTAAGGCCCGGTACGTCCCGCAGCTTAAAGAAAATCTGTAGTGCTTCACTAACCAGCCCTTCGCGAATATTAGGGAAATGCACGTCAATAATCTGGCGCATCGTGGCTTCATCAGGAAACTCAATATAATGAAAGAAGCAGCGGCGCAAGAAAGCATCCGGCAATTCTTTTTCATTGTTTGAGGTAATGATAACCACAGGACGCTGTCTGGCACTAATCGTTTCGCCGGTTTCATAGACATAAAATGCCATACGATCCAGCTCATGCAGCAAATCGTTAGGGAATTCGATATCCGCTTTGTCAATCTCGTCAATCAGCAGTACACAGCGCTCATCACTGGTAAACGCTTCCCACAATTTACCCGGCTTGATGTAGTGGCCAATATCATAAACCTTGCTGTCACCCAGTTGGCTATCACGCAGGCGCGATACCGCATCGTATTCATACAGGCCTTGCTGCGCCTTGGTCGTTGACTTGATATGCCAGGTAATCAGTTTCATGCCCAGACTTTTTGCAACCTGTTCGGCAAGCAATGTCTTACCAGTGCCCGGCTCCCCTTTAACCAGTAATGGTTTTTGCAGGGTACGCGCTGCATTAACTGCCAGACGCAAGTTATCTGTGGCAATGTACTGGTCTGTACCGCTAAATTTTTGCTGTTGATTATTCATTGGATTCGTCACAATAAGGTCATTACAAAAGAAAGAGATTGGCTAGAAAGACTTTCATTACAAATAGCCATCCGGTTTAATGAGTGCCGCTTATTCAGTAGTGGGCTCGCGGTATTCCTGATACTTGTTCCACAAATATCCCAGAAAAAATCCAAGTGCTGCTACAAACAGAATAGGAACCAGATTAGACCAGATCAGGTGTTTTTCATCGGTCAGGAAACCAAACATCAGCCCAACAATAGCTGGCGCAATCTTGGCATTGGTGCCTTCAGTAATGGTTGGGGACAACAATAATGCAAACAGCAAAATCCAGCTCATGCCGCCAATTGGCCGCGGCAGTGCCCGTGCAATAAAATACCAGAGCCACAGCACAAACAGGCTGCCACCCAGATATACCGCAATTGCCAGATAATACTCAGGAATAGTGTCGAGAAACGCAAATAGATTAGGCACCACGCAAACCCTCTGGCGCAGGTGCTGTTGCTGAGATCAGCCCTTCTGGTGGAAGCTGCAGGAAATACCCTTGCTGCTCGAAGGCATGCAGCACGTCCAGAACATTAACGCGGGCCAGTTTGCGTTCAGGTTGCAGTTCCAGATGCATGACAAAGGTAGCACGGCCAAAAGCCTGCCTTAAGGATGCTGGTACTACAGCAAGCGGGTCCAATACATCGGCATCATCTGGATAACCCGGACGCGCAATGTAGAGATACATTTCATCTTTTTTGCTGGATTTATAAATATCGCAATGCATACATTTCAACATTTATCACAAATAACCCGCCTAGCATACACTAATTTGAAGGAATGCCATTGACTGAAAGTTTAGACTGGCGAGTAAAATTTGCTAATACATTGCTAGTCGACGGGGGACATTTCTGCGGCCAGCGCCTGTTGTTGCTGGCTCAGCAAGCTTAAAATTGGCCGGGTCAGCAAATCATAGCGCCAGCCCAGTAAATAAGCCGGTAATTTGCTTTCATCTTCTTTTAAGGCAATAAGATTGATCATGGCACTAAGCCATTTCTTGCGCAGCAACACTTCAGCAGGCACTTGAATACTCTGGCTGACTGACGTCACATAATGGTTTACCTGATCAAGCAATTCATTGTTTTTAAAGCGCAAAGGCCTTGGCAAGCGTCCTGGCCACTGTGAATGTTCCGGCAGGTAATGCATTAAATCCAGAATGGTTTTACCATGCTCGCGCAGTACATTGGGACGTAAATCCTTGATACGCTGCATCTGGTAAGCATTCATGGGCTGCTTATCCAGCAAATCAACCATGGTACTGTTTTTTAAAATAAAACTTTTGGGCTGGTCGGTGGCACGGGCAATCTGTTCACGCCAGATGCACAGTTGCTGAAGCTGGGCCAGTTGCTTGCGGTTATAACGAAAGTTTGCCACATCAAGATACAACTCAGTAAGCGGCGTATCGCTGGCAATTTCATGCGCGCAGGTCTGGCAGTCTTGCAGCACATATTCCCACAGTTGCTTTTGCTGGAGCTGCTCCTGAATGGTTTTGGCCAGTGCCGGCAAATGAATGACATCATTGGCAGCATATTGCAACTGCTCTGGACGTAGCGGACGCGCCAGCCAGTCAGAACGGGTTTCACCCTTATCAATCTGTATATCGAGCTCTTGGCTTAAGGCCTGCTGATAGCTGAGTTGCAGGCCATGCCCCAAAAAGGCTAGCCCAACTTGGGTATCAAATACATTGGAGAGCGGTTTCTGGTTGGCATAATAGTGAATCAGGTCAAGGTCTTCACCGCAGGCATGCAAAATATTCAGGCGTGCATTAAAAATAAGCAGCCATAAATCGGTTAAGTCCAGGGTTTTACCATCCAGTAAAAATACCTGTCCTTCCACATTAATTTGCAATAATCCCAGACAAGGTCTTAATGTATTGACTTTAATAAATTCGGTATCCAGAGCATACGTATCTGTACTCGCCATGACAGCGTACAAATCATACAGCTGATCCTGCTGAGTGATGTACTGGAACATCCATTTTCTACCGTAATAATCTAGGAAACCATTAAGCCATGTTGCCTAAGGGCTGACAAGTTAAAAGCAATAATTTAAGCAATAAGCCAACCATTTAGACACTTTTTAGCCAGTATATGCTCAGATATTATCCTTTTTTTAGCTTATTAATTAGCCAAACTTAAAATGCTTTAACGCACTGATAAACGATATTGCAGGGCCTGACTCAAAGTATGGCTATCCACGTATTCCAGTTCACCGCCCTGTGGTACGCCCTGAGCGATCCGGGTTACCTTGATAGGCAGGTTTTTGCTGGCTTCAATAATGTAGTGTGCAGTGGCTTGACCTTCGACTGTAGCATTGGTTGCCAGAATGACTTCACTGATTTCTTCATGATTAATGCGGGATAACAATAACGGGATGCCAATTTCTTCCGGGCCAATGCCATCCAGTGGTGACAAATGACCACCCAGCACAAAATACTTGCCCTTGAAACTGCCACTTTGCTCAATGGCAATCACATCGGCAGGGGACTCAACCACACAGAGTAAGTACTGGTCACGGTCATTCGAAATACAGATATTGCAAACTTCTTTTTCAGACAGTGAACGGCATACCGTACAGTTCTGGATGGAGTGCATGGCATGATTCAGTGCATGTGCCAGATCCAGCGCCCCATGCCGATTACGGGACAGCAGGTGTAAAGCCATGCGCTGCGCCGATTTGGGACCAATACCCGGCAGCACCCGCAGGCGCTGCACCAGTTCATCGAAAGCTGGACTAAACATGAGCGAGGACCAGTCCTTGCGAAGCAATGCTTCTCATGCTCGCTCCGAGTGCAAGATGAGCAGCTATGCGGCGAACGGCGAGGGTTCGCAAAGCACTACACGGCCCGAGCGCAAAAGTGAATAGCTTTGCCACGCAAGTGCTCCATAAGGTAGCTATGCTAGGCGTTGGAAGAATAAGGCTTGGTAAAGCCTTACCACTGGAAAAAAACATTTCCGACATAGTCATCCTGCGCTATAAATCCTGAATTAAAACAGGCCTGCCATTCCCGGTGGAAGTCCCATGCCACTATTGGCTTTTTGCATGGTTTCTTCTGAAACAGTTTCAGCCTGACGTACTGCATCATTAATGGCGGCGGCAATTAAATCTTCAATGATGTCTGCTTCGTCTTTTAGTAACTCGGGATCAATCTGAAGACGCTTTACCACAAAACGTCCATTCATGGTCACTTTCACCAGACCGCCGCCAGCTTCGCCTTGCACTTCGGTCTGTGCCAGTTGTTCCTTGGCCTTCTTGATATTGACTTCCATATCTTTTTGCATGCGTTGTGCTTGCTGCATCAGCATATTGATGTTCATGTCATAACTCCTGATAAATAAGAAATAAAACGGATTAAATGGATTTAAACCAGCTGGTCAAGACCACGCGCCAAGTCAGCTTTGATATCATCAATATCTTCCAGACCTACCGATACGCGCAGCAAGCCTTCTACAATACCTGCCGCAGCTTTAGCTTCGGCGGGTAGCTTGCCATGCGTTGTCGTGGCCGGATGCGTAATAGTAGATTTAGCGTCACCCAGATTACCAGTAATGGAAATAAATCTGGTCTGGTCAATGACGGCCCATGCACCATCACGCTCGCCTTTTACAATAAACGATACTATGCCGCCGAATGCCCGCTGCTGCTGTTTGGCTAGCGCATGGCCGGGATGACTTTCCAGACCACTATAAAATACTTTTTCAACCGCAGGATGGGCTTGTAACCAGTTTGCCAGTTGCAATGCACTTTTTGAGTGCGCATCCATCCGCAGGCGCAGGGTTTCAAGTCCCTTAAGGAATACCCATGCATTGAACGGACTCATGCTGGGGCCACAAGTACGAATTACTGCAAATACTTCTTCAAGTAACTTGGCATTACCCACCACAGCGCCGCCGAGCGCACGGCCCTGCCCATCCAGATATTTGGTTGCAGAATGAATAACCAGATCAACACCAAATTTTAGCGGTTGCTGTAAGGCTGGGGTACAAAAACAGTTGTCTACAGCCAGCAGAATATCATGCTGATGGGCCAGACTGGCCAGTACAGTTAAGTCAGCCACTTCCGACAACGGATTACTGGGAGATTCACAAAAAAACAGTCTGGTTTTGCCCGGCTGGATGGCATTTTGCCACTGGTTCAAATCTGTTAAGTCAACAAACGTAATATCCACGCCAAACTTGCGCATGTATTTGTCAAACATGGCGGTAGTAGTACCAAATACCGCACGCGAACACACGACATGATCCCCAGCCTTGAGAAACGCCAGCGCTGTTGCCAGAATGGCGCCCATCCCGGAAGACGTGGCCACACAGCGCTCGCCCCCCTCCAGTGCGGCCAGTCGTTCTTCAAACATGCGCACGGTAGGATTGGTAAAACGCGAGTATATATTGCCCTGCTTTTGGTTGGAAAAGTAAGCCGCAGCATCCGCAGCACTTTGATAGACAAACGAAGAGGTTAGAAAAATAGGTTCGCCATGTTCGCCTTCATGCGTGCGATGATGGCCAGTACGCAATGCAATGGTGTCAAAATGCTGGCTTTGCTGCTCCTGATCCGGCACGGTACTACTAAATGTATTAGGCTCAAAATCAGGCGATTGACTCATTTTTTCTCTCGAAGTGCTTAAAAACACATGAATAAAACAAAGGGTAATTGTGAGAGCGGCAAACCTACCCGTCAAGGTTAAATTATTAGAAAATTGCTATTTAGCTGGGATGAGTTCCTATTGAAATTGACAAAGAATTGGATAAGTCAGCAATTGATGGTTTTGAAAATACAAATTGTCAATAAAGCCAAATCTTCAGCGGCTGTATCGGTTTAAAATTAGCGCTATTGTATTATATGACAGGTTATCGCATATAGCCTTTGAAGCTATTGTGGTTTACCTGCTGTATCCCGTTACAACATATTCCTAGAGTTCTGCCATGTCCAATTTGTTTAAACCCAAGGCATTCACCTCAAAACCCAAGCCGTTGAAATCCATGAGCCAGTTACGCAAGAATCCACGCCTGATTAATGCCTATGACCGGTTGTTTAACAAGGCGCCACTGGTGCAATCTGGCAGAACGGCTTATCAGGAGGTTTATCATGATGGGCTGGCGACTTTGCGCTACTATGCGGCTGCAGCCAATGCCTCTAAAAAATACCGGGTTCCGCTGGTATTTGTTGCACCGCTGGCCATTAATATGGAAATTTATGACCTGTTTAATGACCGTTCGCTGGTTAGCTATTTTACAGCACAGGGCTTTGACGTTTACCTGATGGACTGGGGTAATCCATCACGCAAGCATGCAAACCTGAATTTTGAGCATTATGTGCTGGAGCTTATGCCAAACATGCTGGCTCAGGTGCGCCAGCACAGTGGCCAGCAGCAGGTTACATTGCATGGCTGGAGCATGGCTGGTGTATTTACTTTGCTCTATGCAGCAGCCACCAAAGACCCAGACATTAAAAATATTATTATTCTGGGCACGCCAATTGATGCCTATGCATCTGGTGGTATTGGCAGGCTTTATCGCCATGCCGGAAACAGCTTCCGCTGGTTACAGAACAAAATCGGTCTGCATCCGCGGCAGTTGCCAGCGCCATTGTTGCACTCTCCCGGCTGGTCAAATGCCCTGGGATTTAAGTTGCTTGACCCGGTTGGCACCCTTAAAGGCCATATTAACCTGCTCCGTCAACTGGATGACCGCAAGGCTGTTGAGGCACACGCCACGCTGGGTTCATTTTTAAACAATATGGTGGATTATCCCGGTGGCATAAATCGCGATATGCTGCTAAAAGTATGGATGGAAAACAGCTTGAGCCGTGGTGAGTTTCCAATTGGTGGCAAGACCGTTTATCTCAAAGACATTCATGCTTCGCTACTGGCAGGTGGTGGACGCAATGATGGCATGGTCACTGTCGACTCTGTACGTCCGCTAACCCGTCTGCTGGGGACTGATGACACAACCTTTACCACCATTGCTGGTGGCCATGTGGGGTTAATGAGTAGCCAGCAGGCGGCCACAGAATTCTGGCCACTGATGGCAAACTGGCTGTCAACACGCTCAAGTTAGGCTTGCAAAGACTGCTTTTTGTTGATTAGTCTTGGCGGCACCTTAACCAGATTTTCAGGAAAAAGTGGGTAATGACGATCAACTCTGTTGCATTTATTGGGCTGGGTGCCATGGGATGGCGCATGGCTGCACATCTTCCCAAAGCATTTGCTGATGTGCGGGTTTGGAACCGGACATTTAGCAAGGCACAACAACATGCAGCAGAATTTGGCACCCGGGCTGTTAGCATTGAAGACGCGGTACAAGCCGATATCATTTTCTCCTGCCTACCCACCAGTAGCGAAGTTGAAACCCTGATCGCCGAGCATTTGCCCAAGGCTGGCAGTATCTGGGTGGATTGCACCAGTGGTGAGCCCACCTCAGCACAATACCTGAATGCACACTTGCAGGCCCGTGATGTGGCTTTTCTGGATGCCCCGGTTTCAGGCCAGACGATTGGTGCAGAAAAAGGCACTTTAACAGTCATGGTGGGGGGTAATGCCAATGCCCTGTTACGTGCTCGTCCTGCCATTGAACCCTTTGCCGGCTTGATCCAGCATGTGGGTGACAGTGGATCGGGATTTGCAGTCAAAGCCGTCAACAATATGCTACTGGCCGTTAACTTATGGGCAGCGGCTGAGGGCTTTAGTGCCCTAAAAGCACATGGTGTAGATATGCAGGGTGCACTGGCCTGTATTAATGCCTCTAGCGGCAAAAGCAATGCCACTGAAACCGTTTTGCCACAGCGGGTTTTTAACCGCAGCTTTCCCAATACATTTGCCTTAAATTTGCTGGCCAAGGATGCAGGTATTGCCCTTGATCTGGTGCAGCGAGCCAAACTGCCTGCTCCGGTTTTAGCGCTCACCCAAAGCCTGATTCGCGCGGCCAGCGACACCTCAGCCAGTGACAGCGACTTTTCAGCAGCAGTCAAAATGCTGGAACGCTGGACCAATATTGAATTAAGCTAACCAGTTATTTTTTAAATTTTTTCAACCCTGTTACTACTGTTACCCCAAAATAAAGGAGCCTTGCCATGGCTTATGATGACCAGAATATTTTTGCCAAAATTTTACGTGGTGAAATTCCTTGCACCAAGGTGTATGAAGATGACAAAACTTTAGCCTTTATGGATATCATGCCGCAGGCTGACGGGCATACACTGGTAATTCCCAAGGAACCAGCTGAAACGCTAATGGATCTATCTGCCGATTCAGCAGCTTATACCATCAATATTGTACAAAAAGTGGGCAGTGCCATTAAAAAGGCATTGGGTGCAGAAGGTATTGTGCTGATGCAACTGAATGGCAGCAAAGCCGGACAAACCGTACCGCATATTCACTTTCATTTAATCCCAAGTTCCATTCATGAACTGGGCAAGCATGCCACACAAATGGGTGATCAAGAGAAAATCAGGCAGTTGGCTGAAAAAATCTGCGCTGAGTTGGTTTAAAAGTAGGAGCTTATAATGACTGATTTATTGGATCGGCCATTATAAGCGCCTTTAAATTATTTTAATTTTTTGTGGTGCTAGCCGTATTCAACTTAAAAACAGATAATCTTAAAAATATAGGCAAGCGAAATATCAGTTGCAAACTTAAAGCACTGATTATCGCAATAATAACTGGCCACCAAAACCCATGACTCTGCCATGTAATAGTAAGAATTAGAAAAAACAGACTCAATGAACATAAGCCCTTTACCATGCCGCGATATAACTGTGTGACGGCTGCGGCACCCTGACTACGATGGGTAAATATCGCGAGCACCGAGCCAATCACTGGAAATACTGCCAGTATGCCACTCCAGTTGCCGCCCAGTAATTGCGCTGATTGCGTTACTGCAAGGGTTAAAACAGCGCCTGATATTAATCGTAGCGGTAAATCCTTCAAAGTGCTTGAACCCATTGGCTCAAATGAAACTTTCGGCAATAAAACAGGTGTCAGTACAATAGCTATTAAAGCCAAAATCACTGCAAAAAAAGGTGTCAAGGTTAGTTGTGCCAATAAAAATGCGGTAGCCAGCCAGACCAAAAGCGACAATGCGTAAGTCACTGGCCAGCTTTTTGACAAACTCAGCCAGCTATAGGCTAAGCCAAAAGCCAATAATGCAACTACTGAAACAATGGCAGAAGTTGATGCAACAACGCCAAACGCCTGTCCCTGCTCTAATGCCAGAAATATAACAATTGGCCCGGCAACTATCGGCAAACCACCCAGCAGGCCTGCCAGTTGCGCACCCCATTTTTTTCCAGCCAAGGTAACCAGTGCAATAAATAAAGGCACAATAGTCAGTTTTAAAAGCAGCATGATTTTCCTTATATTTTATAGTAATGTTTTAAAGATATATTATTGAATAATAAAAACTTAAGCCAGTAAATGCACTAAAGTTATTTCTTGTCGCGCCGATCCCCGTTTTTTTGGCAGGACTGCCCGCCATAATGGCATAGGCTTCTACATGACGGGTAACGGTACTGTCCATTCCAATAACAGCAAAGTCCTCAATATTGACACCATCAACCACACCAACATTGGCTCCCAGCCAAACATCTTTTCCAATCTGAATTCCGGTTGAACTAACGGCCTGCTCATGAATGGTACTGTCGAGTTTCATGCCATGATTAAACGCATAGATATGGCAATAGGCAGCCAGTCTGGCATTGTCGCTAATATGAATACCCTTGCGGCCGCCATCCAGCGTGCAATGATGATTTAAGGCCACTTGTTTGCCCAGTGTAATAGGGCCATGCAGCACACAATCGGCTGCAATAAAACTACCATCACCAATAATAATATCGCGGTTTGGCTCGGCAAACAGGTGTGCATCCGGTGAAATAAAACAGTCCTTACCAATCTGCACGCTTTCCATGCTTTGCAAATAATCCTGATATTCCTGCTGCCATGCCTGCGCCCATTCCTTGTGCTTGGGCTTTAAACGCCAGTATAGCCATGGCATGTAGCTTAAGCGGTTTTTATGTTGCTCACGATATTTAAGCAATGGATCAGAAGATTCTACTGTCATCAGTTAAAAGACCAAAAGCCTCCCTTCAATAAGGGAGGTTGGGAGGGTTCAGAAGTAAAAATCTAACTCGGCTTGTAACTATCTCTTAAATCCAGAATCCGGTTAAACACGGGTTTATCCGTAGTGAAGTCTTTTTCATCCGCCACAAAATAGCCTTCACGCTCAAACTGGAAACGGTCACCGGCACTGGCCTGTGCCAATGAGGGCTCAATCACTGCCTGTAATACTTTGACCGATTCAGGATTCAGGTTTTGCATAAAGTCATCACCTGCTTCGGGATTTGCATTGGCAAACAGTCGTTCATAAACACGCACTTCGGCAGGAACACCTTGTGCACTGTCTACCCAGTGAATCACGCCTTTCACCTTACGGCCTTCAGGATTTTTGCCCAAAGTATCTGGGTCAATGCTGCATTTTAGCTCAACCACTTCACCGCTTTCATCCTTGATCACCTCATTGCACTTGATGACATAGGCATGACGCAGGCGCACTTCGCCATCAGGAATTAGGCGCTTAAAGCCTTTTGGCGGTACTTCGGCAAAGTCGTTTTTATCAATGTAAATCACGGAAGACAAAGGAATATCACGCTCGCCCATATCCACATTGGGGTGACGAGAATGATGCAGAGTCATATTTTCCGGCAGATTGGTAAGTGTTACCTTGAGTGGATTTAATACGGCCATAGCGCGTGGTGCAGTATTTTCCAGCGACTGACGAATACAGAATTCCAGCAAGCCAATATCCACTACGCCATCGGCCTTGGATACACCGGTACGCTGGCAAAAATCCCTTAAGCCTTCAGCGGTAAAACCACGACGGCGCATTCCTGCTACGGTAGGCATGCGTGGGTCATCCCAACCTTGTACCACGCCATCATCTACCAGTTTTTTTAGCTTGCGCTTGCTGGTTAAGGTGTAATCTACATTCAGGCGTGAAAACTCAATCTGGCGCGGTTTGGCCTGAGTGTCTACCTTAGAAATAATCCAGTCATAAAAAGGACGGTGATCTTCAAATTCCAGCGTACACAGTGAGTGGGTAATGCCTTCAATCGCATCAGATAATGGATGCGCATAATCATACATGGGATAAATGCACCACTTGTCACCCGTCTGGTGATGATGTGCCTTTAGCACGCGGTACAATACCGGATCACGCAGGTGTACGTTGGGGCTAGCCATGTCAATCTTGGCACGCAACACCGCAGCACCTTCGTTGAACTCACCGGCGCGCATTTGTTCAAACAGCTTGAGGTTTTCTTCCACTGTCTGATCACGGTTGGGCGAGTTGGTGCCTGCTTCAGTAAAGCTGCCACGATTGAGCTTGATTTGCTCTGGCGTTTGCAAATCCACATAGGCATCACCCTGCTGAATCAGTTGCAGCGCCCAGTTATATAGCTGGTCAAAGTAGCTAGAGGCATAGCGAATCTCACCATTCCAGTTAAAGCCTAGCCAGTGAATGTCATTTTTAATATTGTCAACATATTCCTGTTTTTCGGCAGACGGATTGGTGTCATCCAGACGCAGGTTACACAGGCCATTATTTTCAATGGCCACGCCAAAATTCAGGCAAATGGACTTTACATGGCCAAGGTGCAGGTAACCATTGGGTTCTGGTGGAAAACGTGACACAATCTGGCTGTGTTTGCCGCTCGCCAGGTCATCTGCAATAATCTGGCGAATGAAATCCAGACCGGCCTGTGCTTGCTGCTGTTGTGGTGCGTTGGAAGTGTTTGGGGTCAAGTCAGGCATCGCAGTGGCAGCATCATTTGGCTTCATATGGATCACACACAGAATAAAGGGTTAGGTACGAAAATTGAAAAATCTACTCGCAAATCTTGAAAATTTCGTCAAAACTATGCCTCTCTATTTAGGGAAACTTTCGTTTAGACAGCAATTTCTCGGTTTACTCGCCATGCAGTTTACCGTTTGCGTCTTCATCACTCAACCAATTCAAACGGCTTTTGCCGCACAACCTGGAGATACAGCAATGAGTCACCCACAAGTTGAGTTAAATACCAACAAAGGTCGCATTGTATTGGAGTTAAATAGCGATAAAGCCCCAAAAACTGTGGCTAATTTTTTGTCTTATGTGAAAAGCGGTCATTATGATGGCGTGATTTTCCATCGCGTGATTGACAACTTCATGGTACAGGGCGGCGGTATGGATGCCAACTTCAAGGAAAAGCCAACCCGTGATTCAATTGAAAATGAAGCAGACAACGGCCTGACCAATGAAGAAGGCACCGTGGCAATGGCTCGTACCAATGCACCGCACTCTGCCAGCGCCCAGTTTTTCATCAACGTGAAAAACAACACTTTCCTGAACCATACTGGCAAAACACCACAGGGCTGGGGTTATGCAGTATTTGGTAAAGTGGTTGAAGGCATGGACGTGGTAAATACCATTAAAAAGGTAAAAACCGGCAACCGTGGCTATCACTCCGATGTACCGGTTGAAAACATTGTGATTGAATCTGCCAAAGTAATCAGCGAATAAGCTGGCTGCTGACCATGCTTTTTTGTCTAGAGCAATCCCGTGCAACAACTGTTTATTGCTGATTTACATTTGTCCCCTAATCACCCTCGCCTTGTGCGGGGGTTTTTAGATCTACTGCAACACTATCGTACCGAGGTTGATGAGCTATACATTGTAGGCGACTGGTTTGAAGCTTGGTTAGGCGATGATGACCATTCGGCTTGGCTGGATAACATTGTTCATGCCTTGCAAGTATTTACAGCCAGCGGTAGCCGGATTTTTTTTATGCATGGTAACCGCGATTTTGCACTGGGCCAGCAATTTATGCAGCGCTTTGGTGGCCGGTTAATTACCAAACAACGTATTACTATTAAAAATAACAACTTAAGCGTCGCACTGGAACACGGTGATGCCCTGTGTACGGATGATATTTCTTACCAGCGCTTTAAAAAAATTATTCGCAATCCATTGGTTATGTATACCCTGCTACACTTGCCATTGTCATTACGGCGCAAGGTTGCCCAGCAAGCCCGGCAAAAAAGCAAAGCCAGCCATCAGCGCAAGTCTGCCTATATTATGGATGTGAATGAACAGGCCGTCGCAACTGTCCTGAATCATCATGACATTTTGCTGCATGGCCACACCCATCGTCCAGCTATTCATGAATACAACAATGGCAAAAAACGAATTGTTCTTGGCGACTGGCGTGAGCCTGAATCAACAGCAGGATTAGCAACAGGTTTGTCCTATGGCAGCGCCATGATTGCCCTACTGAATGAACACGGCTTACAACTGATTGAATGGAAGTTCTAACCTATAGCTCTTAAGTAATAAGCCCTAAATAACAATTACTACGCACTATCTATTACCCCATAAAAAAACCAGCCTGAGTTGGGCTGGTTTTTTACCACACTTAATAAATCAGGCTGGAACCATTTTGGCCAGTGGTTCACGTGCCCACACCCGATGTTTTAACAAGCCCTGCTTTAACTGATCCTGCACACTGGCAAAATCGTTTCCGGTTAATGTACCCTCGTCTGGCGTCAGGCGGAGCTGCTCTAGCAATTGGGCATTGTCACCCAGCAATACCAGTGGTTTCAAATGCTTGTAGGTTTCCAGCAGATAATGCAAGCCTTCACCATTTTGCTGCATGGCTGCAATATCATCGCCATCTACCACCACAACGGCATCAAACATAATAGACGGCATGCTATCCATTGCCGCATCCACTTTAAGCATTTCACCCTTACTGGTTTTAACCGGTGCCGGACTTGGGCCAACCAGCTTGATCACCGCCATTTCTTTTAGCGCCCAGTTTAAAATAGTTTCAACGGTATCGGCATTGACGCCATTGCTCACTAGCACAGCAATCTTGCGTGCCTTGATATCTTTGGGCAAAAAGCTCATCTGGCTTAATGCCGGTGAAGCTTGCATATTAATTTGTGGTACCTCCACCGTACCTTTAGCGGGTGGCTCAACACCCAGATTCATTGCAACTTTTTTGGCCAGTTCCAGATCAATATTGGCCAGAATTTCATTGACCGTGCGCTCGCGAATCCATTGACGCTCTACCTTGCCCAATTCAAAACTATAGGCATCAATCACATGTTGCTGTTCAGGCGCGCTCAGGCTCTTAAAGAACATGCGGGCCTGCGAGAAATGATCCCCAAATGATGGACTGCGCTGGCGAATCTTGTGTCCATCCACGCGCTCCTGATAGGTTTCAAAACCACCCTGAGCTGCTGCTGGCGGGGTTTCACGTGGCCAGTTGTTATCAATGGAATTGGGGTTGTACGACGCACGCCCCTTGTTAATGGTTTGACGATGGAAGCCGTCGCGCTGATGATTGTGGAAGGGACATACCGGCCGATTAATTGGAATCTCGTGGAAATTTGGTCCACCCAGACGCAATAGCTGGGTATCCGTATAAGAGAACAGACGGCCCTGCAATAAGGGATCATTGGTGAAATCAATACCGGGCACAATATGCGCTGGACAAAACGCCACCTGCTCGGTTTCAGCAAAGAAATTTTCCGGATTACGGTTAAGCACCATTTTACCCAGTGGAATTACTGGCACCAGTTCTTCAGGAATAAGTTTGGTCGCATCCAGAATGTCAAAGTCAAATTTGTGTTCATCTTCCTCTTCAATCACCTGAACACCCAATTCCCATTCGGGATACAGTCCAGCTTCAATACATTCCCATAGATCACGGCGTTGATAGTCCGGGTCTTTACCCGCCAGTTTCTGTGCTTCATCCCACAGCAGCGACAGAACACCTTGCAACGGCTTAAAGTGGAATTTCACAAAACGGGCTTTGCCTTCTGCATTAATAAAGCGGAAAGAGTGAACGCCAAACCCCTGACGGGTACGGTAATTAACCGGAATAGCGCGGTCAGACATCTGCCAGGTTACATGGTGGGCAGTTTCCGGTGTTAAGGATACAAAATCCCAGAAAGTGTCATGTGCAGACTGACCAGTTGGGATTTCATTGTGGGGTTCAGGCTTTACTGCATGAACCAGATCGGGAAACTTGATGGCATCCTGGATAAAAAATACTGGAATGTCATTACCGACCAAATCATAATTACCTTCTTCGGTATAAAACTTCACGGCAAAGCCACGGGTATCGCGTACCGTGTCCGATGTACCGCGTGGGCCTTGTACGGGTGAGAAACGCACAAACACCGGGGTTTGCTTGCTGGGGTCTTGCAAGAACGCAGCTTTTGTTAGCTCGGCATGATTCTTATAAGGCTGGAAATAACCATGTGCTGCGGCACCACGCGCATGCACAACCCGTTCTGGAATACGCTCATGGTCAAAATGCGTCATCTTTTCACGGAATAAAAAATCTTCCAGCAAGGAGGGGCCGCGCGTACCCGCTTTTAAGGTATTTTGATCATCTGCAACTTTAATGCCCTGATTACTACGGAGTGCTTCATTGGTAGCATCTGCCTTATATTGCTCCAACTGTTCATTTTTTTCTGAAGTATTTTGCCGATCAGTCGTATCAGTGCCAGCCAGTTCACTTTTAAAGGCGTCATTATCTGTTTGTGGATTCTTAATCATCATTTGCTCCAGTGCGATGGGTTTTTGTGCCTAATAGCCAGTGGCTTTTTCTAGGCATGTTATGACCTGTCTGTATTGCCAGCGCTATGAATAAGATAAATTGAAAGATCGTTCAATATGCAGGTACAGCTTCATAACACATCACAACAGGAAGCACGGCTATAACTACAATGCTGTTATACAAGATACGTTTGGCTACATTGTTAAGCTTTAATTTTAAAAAGATTATTTAGCTATTTTAATTAATGTTTCAAATAAAAAAACCCGCAGGCCAACAGGCTACGGGGTTTTTTAAGGCTTCTTTAGAACTGCTTATTTGCTGTAACGATTAACCATTTTTTCTAGCGAAATAGGATTAATCTTGCTGGCATTACCTGCTGTACCAAAAGCTTCATAGCGTGCAACACAGATTTCCTGCATAGCGGTAATGGTCTTGGCAAAAAACTTGCGCGGATCAAATTCGGCCGGATTGGTGGCCAGTTCACGACGGATTGCGCCTGTAGAAGCCAGACGCAGGTCGGTATCAATATTGATTTTGCGCACACCATGCTTAATGGCTTCTACCAGTTGCTCTACCGGAACACCGTAGGTTTCCTTAATTTCGCCACCGTACTGGTTAATAATCGCCAGCCAGTCCTGGGGTACAGAGCTGGAACCATGCATCACCAAGTGGGTATTTGGAATGCGGGCATGAATTTCTTTAATACGCTCAATAGCCAGAATGTCATCAGTCGGTGGACGGGTAAACTTGTAAGCCCCATGACTGGTGCCTACCGCAATAGCCAGTGCATCCACACCTGTATCTGCAACAAACTGGGCAGCTTCTTCCGGATCAGTCAGCAACTGGGAATGATCCAGTATGCCTTCTGCACCTACACCGTCTTCTTCACCAGCCATGCCGGTTTCCAGACTGCCCAGACAACCAATTTCACCTTCAACCGATACACCACAGGCATGGGCAATTTCAACCACACGACGGGTTACCCGCACGTTATAGTCATAATCAGTTGGGGTTTTGCCGTCTTCACCCAGTGAACCATCCATCATAACCGAGCTAAAACCCAGTTGAATGGAGCGCTGGCAAATATCAGGACTGGTACCATGATCCTGATGCATAACTACCGGAATATGTGGCCACTCTTCAATGGCAGCCAGAATCATATGGCGTAAAAATGGTGCACCGGCATACTTGCGGGCACCGGCGCTGGCCTGCACAATCACCGGAGAGTTGGTCTGGTCTGCCGCCATCATGATGGCACGCATTTGTTCCAGATTATTTACATTAAAAGCAGGAACCCCATAATTATATTCAGCTGCATGGTCAAGCAACTGGCGCAAGGAAATCAGTGCCATATTATCCTCCAGAAAATTAGGCCAATTCTAACGTGTGTCCAGCAATATGTCAGTGATATTAAGAATTTTTATTCTTGATGATTCAATTTTTAAAACAAACAAAAAGTACTAAAACAACAAATCCCGTAGCAAGTACGGGATTTGTATTTACTGTCAGTTAGCGGGCGCTATTGTCAGTAGTGTTGCCACTGGTGGCGGCAGCAGCAGCTTCGTTGGCTGCTTTAGCAGCAGAGTTGGCCGCATCAGCAGCAGACTGCGCAGCATTGGCAGCAGATGAACTGCCAGTACCTGCAGTAGCAGTTGTACCTGTTGCAGCAGTACCCGTAGTAGCGGTTGTGTCAGTAGCAGTAGTATCACCCATACCCGTTGTAGTGGTGTCACCCATGCCAGTAGCAGTGGTATCTGTTGTGGCCATACCGGTAGTATCGGTAGTGGTGGTGTCAGTCATGGCACCATCAGTGGCAGTAGAAGTTGTAGCACCCATGTCAGCGGTAGTTCCAGCAGCAGTGGTGTCAGTGGTTCCTTCAGCATTGTCACGGTTGCTACAGGCACCCAGAGCCAATGGAATAGTCAGCGCAGCAATTAATAAAGCATGTTTCATAAATCACCTCTTAAAGAATCTAAATTATTTATCGGTATAACCCTGGCCTGTAACAGCAGGTTTTCTCTTAACCGATAGACCTGCGGAAACTTCACCAGCTTGATTGCAACTTGGTATTTATCAATCGCAGACAGGTTAGCATTGGCATAATTGATCGAAAAGCCCTCACTGTCTGTAATTTCTTATGCAAATGTTGAAGTTCGGTTAAGCATTTTGTAGTAAAAAAATTAACGAATACTAAGAAGCTACTTATTAATTCGCCTTGTGGCAGTAGGTTTACATGGTTTTGTAAGTTTTTTTATTCAAGTTATTTTTGCCTAATGATGCATTGAACAAGCCTAAGGTTTTTAATAATAATATGACTTACGCTTACAAACTGTTAACTACAAGATTAACCAAGGGCCTGTTTTAAAGACCAAAAGGTATTAAGTATATTAAGTATTGGTAAAAATTCAGCAGGTAATTACTTACTGCTACCTGCTACCAAGCGCTTCCCTCCACTTGAAGTGCATAGCCAGATATTAGTCATACTGGATGTAATGCATCTACAAAAACATAAACCCTGCTCACTGGCAGGGTTTATGTCTACAGGGACTAATTAATCCCTTTTGGCATCAGCAGTTTCTTCTGCGGCATTCGCCTCAGCTTTTGCGGCCGTGTTATTAGCTGCCTCAGCGGTTGCATTGGCGGCATCAGCAGCAGAACGGGCAGCAGCAGCCTGCGCATCATCAGCAGCGTCACCTACAGCATCAGCAGCGTTAATGGCAGTGCCTGCAACTACAGCACCAGCAGTTTTAGCTGCTTCAGCAGTTTGGGCAGCCGCTTCGCGGCTTTCCTGCTCGGCACGCTCAGCAGCAACGCTTGCATCCTGAGCAGCAGAATCGGCCGTTGCTTCAGCATGTTCCTGAGTACGCTCGCTACAAGCAACCAGTGAAAAAGGAATTGCCAATGCAGCAATCAGTAGAAAATGTTTCATAAATCACCTCACAAACCAAGTGGTATTAGTTATTGGAATAACGCTCGGCTAATATAGCAACCGCTGGCAGGACCTTGCCTTCAACAAACTCCAGAAAAGCGCCACCACCTGTTGAAATATAACCAATCTGATTAGATACTTCATATTTATCAATCGCTGACAGCGTATCACCCCCACCCGCAATGGAAAAGCCTTCACTGTCGGCAATTGCCTGTGCAAGTGTTTGAGTTCCGTTACCAAAAGCATCCACTTCAAATACACCAACCGGGCCATTCCACAGGATTGTTTTGGCATTTTTCAGTAAGGCAGCAAACTGCTGAGCAGTTTGTGGGCCAATATCCAGAATCATGTCATTGTCGCCAATATCGCCAACATTTTTGGTTACGGGCTGGCTGCTGGTCACAAAGTCCATAAAATCACCGTTAAGCTGGCTGGCATCAGCAACTACTACATCTACAGGCAAAGGCACGTCTACCTTGGCCGCAATGGCTTTGGCAGTATCGAGCAGATCTGCTTCATACAGTGACTTGCCAACATTATAACCTGCGGCAGCCAGGAAAGTATTGGCAATACCCCCCCCTACAATCAGCTGGTCACAAATGCCGGACAGGGAATTTAATACATCCAGTTTGGTTGACACCTTGGAACCAGCAACAATGGCAACCATAGGTTTTTCCGGGGCCTGCATGGCACGGCCCAGTGCATCCAGCTCGGCAGCCAGTAACGGGCCTGCTGCTGCAACCTTGGCCAGACGGGCAACCCCTTCAGTCGATGCTTCAGCACGATGCGCTGTACCAAAAGCATCCATAACAAATACATCACACAAATTGGCATATTGCTGCGACAGTTCTGCGCTGTTTTTCTTTTCACCCTTGTTAAAGCGTACGTTTTCCAGCAGCACAACTTGCCCCGGATTCACTTCCACGCCATTTAGGTAGTCAGTTTTTAAGGCAACGGCCTGACCCAGTGCATCTGACAAATACTGCGCAACCGGCGCAAGGGATTGTTCTGCTTTAGGCTCGCCTTCAACCGGACGGCCAAGATGGGAGCATACAATAACTGCCGCACCCTGCTGTAGTGCCTGTTGAATAGTTGGCAGTGCCGCGCGCAGGCGTGCATCACTGGTAATGTGTCCATTTTTGACCGGAACGTTTAAATCTTCGCGGATCAGAACTCGCTTGCCGTTTAAATCAAGATCGGTCATACGTTGAAAATTCATTTAATCTCTACCCTTTATCACGAAATGATTGCCAAAATAATTGGCGCAAATGTTAAAGCAAATCATTACGGGAATCTATGTTTCAATTTACGAAGAAATAATGAAATTTTGCGAAACGAATTGGACAAATTACGTATAAAATCCTATTGTCTAGACAGAGAAGTCTACCCTTTCAGGTTTTGGATCTATTTTAACCATGTCAATAAACCCTGTTCCTTCGCAGAATATTCGAAACGTTTTGGGTGAGCGTTTGGCAAGCTGCTGCTTCGACCCGATTACTGGTTTTTTTCGTGATGGCTTTTGCCATACCGGTCCTTATGACCTGGGCCAGCACACGGTATGTGCACAGATGACCTCAGAGTTTTTAAATTTTTCCCAGCAGGTTGGCAACGACCTGAGTACACCATTACCGGAAATTGGTTTCGATGGCTTGCAGCCGGGTGATTTCTGGTGCATTTGCGTAACACGCTGGAAAGAAGCGTATGATGCCGGGGTTGCTCCCCCGATCAAATTACAAGCATGCCATGAACGGGCGTTGGATTTTATATCACTGGAGGTGCTGCGTAATTATGCGATCTGATCAATTTCGGCCACCCATTATTCTGGCCTCAACCTCAAGCATTCGGCGCCAGCTGTTATCACGCCTCAATGTTCCCTTCGATGTGATTTCCCCAGAAATTGATGAATCGCCTTTTGAACGAGAAAATGCGCAAACCCTGTCCTGCCGTCTAGCGGAACAAAAGGCAGCCACCATATCAGCGCAGTTTCCGCATGCACTGGTAATTGGCTCTGATCAGGTGGTATGGATTGAAAGTGAACCTCATATATTTATTGGCAAACCGTTAACCGCAGCCCGGGCCTATGAGCAGTTGCGCATACTTTCTGGCAAGCTGGTGCATTTTGAGACTGCGGTAAATGTGCAGTGCCAGCAGCTCAATATTAATCGTACCGAACTGATCCGTTTTCTGGTGCATTTTCGCAACCTCAGTGCCGTTGAAATCCAGCGTTACGTGGCTTTTGACCAGCCATTTAATTCAGCAGGCAGTATCAAGGCGGAAAGTCTGGGTATTAGCCTGTTTGAAGCCATGCATGGTGAAGACTTTACCGCGTTGATGGGTTTGCCACTTATCAAGCTTAGTCAGATGCTGCGTGAAGTGGGCTGGCAAGTGCCTTAATTGTTTTGGCCTAAAGATTACAGCATTAAAAAAAGCCCTTTTAGACTTTAAAAGGGCTTTTTTAATATACCTCGTTACAACGCGGTCTGGGTAATCCCAATTAACTGGCGCGTTTTAAGCCCTGCTTTTTCAACGTCACCATCAGCAAATGGACGGCTGCTGGCGTAACACCAGGAATACGGCCAGCCTGTGCCAGACTGGCTGGACGCACATCTTTAAGTTTCTGGGTAATTTCACGGGACAAACCAGAAACTGCATCGTAGTCAAAATCAATTGGCAATAAACTTTCTTCCAGTTTTTTCAGTTGCGCCACATCATCCTGCTGACGGTCAATATAGCCGGCATACTTCACTGCAATTTCAATTTGCTCGCCCACCAGTTGGGTCACGTCTGAACCCGTTAGCTCGGCAATCTGACCAAAGTTCACATTGGGGCGCTTCAATAAATCAATGGCGCTACACTCCTTGCTGAGCACCTCGCCAGTTTGCTCAACAAAACGCTGACCCAGCTTGTTATTAGGCGCAGCCCACAAAGCTTTAAGGCGTGCGGTTTCTTTTTCAACCGCTTCCATTTTTTCACAGAAATGCGCCCAACGCACATCATCCACCAGTCCCATTTCACGCCCAATGGCAGTCAGGCGCTGGTCGGCATTATCTTCACGCAGCATCAGGCGGTATTCGGCCCGACTGGTAAACATGCGGTACGGTTCTTTGGTGCCCAAGGTAATCAGGTCATCGACCAGTACACCCATATAGGCCTGATCACGACTTGGTGTCCAGCCATCCTGATCCCACGCACGGCGCGCTGCATTTAAACCTGCCAGCAGGCCTTGTGCGCCTGCTTCTTCATAACCGGTTGTCCCATTAATTTGCCCGGCAAAAAACAGGTTATTAATAGACTTGGTTTCTAGCGTTGGCTTAAGGGCCTGTGGATTGAAATAATCGTATTCAATGGCATAGCCGGGACGCAGGATATGCGCATTTTCCATGCCCTTGATAGAACGAACTAGCTTAAACTGAATGTCAAACGGCAAGCTGGTTGAAATACCATTAGGGTATAGCTCGTGGGTGGTTAAACCTTCTGGCTCCAGAAAAATCTGGTGGCTGTCCTTATCACTAAAGCGATGGATTTTGTCTTCAATAGATGGACAATAACGCGGCCCTACGCCTTCAATGACACCGGTATACATGGGTGAGCGATCCAGACCACTGCGGATAATATCGTGGGTTTGCTCATTGGTATGCGTAATGTAGCAGTTGATTTGCTGCGGATGCATGGATACATCGCCCATAAACGACATGACAGGCGTTGGTGTGTCACCCGGTTGCGGCGTCATGACTGAAAAGTCTACTGAACGCGCATCAATACGCGGTGGTGTGCCAGTTTTTAAGCGACCAACCGGTAAATCCAGTTCTCGCAAGCGGTCTGCCAGTGCAATGGATGGCGGATCACCTGCACGGCCACCACGCGACTGTTGTAGCCCTACATGAATCACGCCGCCCAGAAATGTACCCGTGGTAAGCACGACTGATTTGGCATCAAAGCGGATGCCCATTTGCGTGACGACGCCTTTGACTGTATCACCCTCAACCACTAAATCATCAGCAGCCTGCTGAAAAATATCCAGATTGGGCTGGTTTTCCAGAATCTCACGAATAGCAGCCTTGTACAAAATACGGTCAGCCTGTGCACGGGTTGCCCGCACCGCTGCACCTTTACGGCCATTGAGTACCCGGAACTGGATGCCACCTTTATCAGCTGCCAGTGCCATTGCACCGCCTAGCGCATCAATTTCACGCACCAGATGCGATTTGCCAATGCCGCCAATGGCAGGATTGCAGCTCATCTGTCCTAAAGTTTCAATATTATGCGTGAGCAGCAGGGTTTGTCGTCCCATGCGTGCAGCAGCCAGCGCGGCTTCAGTACCGGCATGACCACCGCCAATTACAATCACGTCATACGCTTTAGGATAATGCATCTTGATGTCTACAGGCTAAAAAACAGGCGACAATTATAGTCTACTTTTGCTATTCACCATAGTGATAGTTAATGGGTGTCATGGCAATTTTGCTGCGAAATATTTTTGGACAACAGCTTGGCATTTATGTCATATATCATATTAATAAAAACGGGAATAATCATGATGACTACAATCACCAATCGTCCTACGGCTGCGTTTATAGGTGCCAGCTGGATTGCCTTATTTGCAGGTGCTTTCGCTTTTTGCATTGGATTATGGAATGCACCGCTTTCCCTGCATGAAAAAGGCTATTATTTGATAGTGATCTTGTATGGGCTATTTTCAGCGGTTTCCCTGCAAAAAACTGTGCGTGACCAGCAAGAGAATATTCCCGTCACCGGAATTTATTTTGGGTTGTGCTGGGCTTCGGTGGTCATTTGTATCGCTTTGCTGGCGGTAGGGTTATGGAATGCTCCACTGGCCTTAAGCGCCAAGGGTTTTTATACCATGGCCTTTTTATTAGCCTTATTTGGTGCAGTGGCGGTACAGAAAAATATTCGCGATCTGGTGCATTATCAAAAAAATATCCCTTCTTCCTATGCTCCTGACCAGCCCGATTAATTTTTTTTAACCTATTGCAGCCGTTGCTATTCCTTAACATAAAAAAGCCTGCCGAATTTAAGCAGGCTTTTTTATGCTCTATCCATCAGGATTGTTGCATTGAAGTGGCCTAGACAGAACCTGCTTTATTAAGCTTGCCCCGGCTAATAATAAAACCAAAAATTGCCGCAAAAATAAACATGATAATAGAGTAAACCGCAGCAGGAATGGCAACTGTCATGTTGTTCATCAGGCTAAGCGCAATTGTCAGTGCCAGCGTGCCGTTATGGATGCCAATCTCAAAAGCACTGGCGCGTGCCTGTGCCTCGGAAATTCCAAAAAACCGCGGTATGAAATATCCCACACACAAACTGAGAATACAGAAAACCGAAGTCGCAATACCCACCTCAAATAAATAGCCCATCAAATTGGCTTTTTCCTTGAGAAGCGCTGCAAAAATCACCAGTACCAACAGCACAACTGAAAAAATCCGTACCGGTTTATCCATCCGATGGGCAAAATTTGGCGCATATCTGCGAATGACCATGCCAATAGCCACAGGCACAATTACGATCGCAAATACCTGTAAGACTTTGGAAAATTGCAGCCCAAGCTGTTCATCACTATTGAGGAAATAACGGCTGGCCCAGTTAACAATCAGGGGCAAGGTAAAAGCCGCCAGAATAGAATTGATAGCAGTAAGGGTAATGTTTAAGGCAACATCCCCCCGGAACAGATAGCTATACAAATTGGCAGTGGCTCCACCGGGTGAGGCCGCAAGCAACATCATGCCCAGTGCCAGTAACGGTGACAGGTTAAGTACCTGTGTAATAACAAAGGCCAGCCCTGTTAGCACCACAAGCTGGCAGACCAATGCAATAATAACGGCCTTTGGATGCTGTGCAACACGGGCAAAATCCTTGAGGCTAAGCTCAAGTCCCAAACCCATCATGACGACAGCCAGTGCCAGCGGCAGTAGCTGTACAATTATATTTGATTCCATTCCTGTGCTTCCTTGTGTTGGCTTTTTTGATTCTCCCAAACTGCACATTAGCAAACACTGCCATACAAGAACAATCTAAAAAATAGTCTTGAACACTCGCCCATAAAAAAACCCGTCAATTGACGGGTTTTGCAGGCTACAGCGACAACACTTTACAAGTGGCTTAAACTGTTTCGGCAGGCTTGGCCAGTTTATTGAGCAGTTGATCCACCACCCCATATTTGGCAAACAGGCGGGCACGCGCCTTGGGATGCACATTAGCCTTGTTCAAGTCGCCTTTATAATGATCAACCACACGTTGATCCATCAGCTTGAACCACCACTGTGGAATGATGGCAGGCAGCAACAATGAGGAATAACCGGCGGGTAACTGCGGAACATCCTCAAAATGACGTAATGCCTGAAATGCACGGGTTGGATAGGCATGATGATCAGAATGACGCTGCAACTGATACAGGAACAGGTTAGTGACCATGCTGTTACTGTTCCAGCTATGCTCAGGCATGGTACGGACATATTTGCCATCCGCTAACTGTTCACGCTTTAAGCCATAATGTTCAAGATAGTTAATCACCTCAAACAGGGTAAAACCATATACGGCCTGAGTTGCCATATAGGGAATAACACGACGGCCAAACAGGGCAATCATGCTGGCATGAAAGGCCGCAGACATTGCCCAGCCCTGTAACAGTTCATTGTCTAAGGACCAGAACTGTTTACCTTTACGCTCTAAGCGGCGGCTTTCAATTTCAATTGCAGATTTAAAACTACCTACTACTGTGCGTGGCCAGAACTGCCAGAAGCTTTCACCCATTTGCGAAGATGCCGGATCTTCCGGGGTGGCTACGCGGCGGTGGTGCCCATAAGGATGCTCTATACGGAAATGAATATAACCGGTTGGTAAAAGCGCCAGATGTGATAAATAATGATAGACTTTTTCGGATTTGTGGCTGAGTTCATGGGCCGTATTTAAGGCAATGCCATTGACTGCGCCAACAGACATGCCGAGAATGACTTGATCAATTAAGGGGGTTCCCTTACGGCTGGCTGCATACGCGCCCACCACTGTTGCCAGATATTGTGCCGGAATATAGGCCTTAACAATACGCATGTAATACGGATCGTTTTCCAGCTCTTTAATCGCTTCTTCCGGATGGTTTTCGGCATCTGCGCCTACGATTTTATCAATCAGCGGAATAACACCATGCAGCATAATTGGACCAAGTGCAGACAAGGCACGCAGCTTTTTGGGTGCAATGGCATAACCCGTGGCAGCCGCAAGGCCAATCATGGGCAAGGCTGGACTCAACAACCACAAATAACGCTTGGGATCTTTATGTTTGGCTTTTTCAGTGGCTCGTTGTTTTAGCAAGGCCATCGGGGTGTTGGCGTTCATGAAACTTCACTCCGGCATTCATATACTCTATGACCTTATCATTGACCAATGGTAGAATAACTACCAGTGGTGATCGTCCAAAAAATCTATTGCAGACGCTTTTGACATCATTTGCGATAAAAACCAAAACATTGCACAGCAGAGCCAGCCATGGATGCCTTAAGTAAAATTCTGGATGATATACACATGCGCGGTGCCGAATATCTGTATATTTCGGGCCGTAATGACTGGCACTTTTGTCTGGATACGCAAGGCGAATTTGTTTTTCACATCATGCTGTTTGGTCATGCCATGCTGCATATTGACCCGCAGGCATCTTCCACTGCGCCAGCACCGCAGGCCATTCAGGGCGGTGATATTGTCATTATTCCCAGCGGCAAGAAACATCATGTCTATGGCTGTAGCCCCAATGCCGTGCATATTAAGCCGCATGACCTGTACCCCGAATTTAACGGCCATCGCAATGATCCGGTATTGTTGGGTGATTCAGGGCGCGGCCAAACACTGCTGCTGAGTATTCGCTGTTTGCTGGATGTGGACATGGCACGGCCACTGCTGACTGCCCTGCCTGTGGTAATGACCATTAGCAATGCCATGGGCACAGGAGCGCCGCCATGGTTACAGATTGGCCTGCAATTTCTGGCGCTGGAAGCCGAACGCAGCCGCCCCGGACGCGATACCCTGCTCAACCGGCTAGTGGGTATGCTGCTAATAGAATGCGTGCGCGACCACATTGAACAGTTACCGGAAGGTTCGGAAAACTGGCTGACCGCGCTGCGTGACCCGCAACTGGCACCCGTATTAAGCGCAATCCATGCCGCACCGGAAAAACCATGGACCGTGGCCGAGCTGGCCAGCCTGGCGTTTATGTCACGCTCGGCATTTGCCGAACGCTTTAGTACCACCATGGGTGAAACACCGCTGGCTTATCTGGCAGCCCACCGTTTGCGTCTGGCAGCATGGCATTTACGTGAAAGTCAGATTTATAACAACCAGCAGAGCATTGCACGCATTGCCGAAAAAGTCGGTTATGCTTCGGAAACCTCATTTAGCCAAGCCTTTAAGCGTTTTTACGGCTACTCTCCCAGCCAGTATCGCAAGCAAAATCCTGACCCCTCTTAAACTGCGTCCTGCATCACAGCTTGTAATGACATTTTTGTTAATGAAGCTATTTTTTTTAAACCATTATTAAATAAAAATTATTTGATCAAATACTTTCAGAAACCTGTACAACCCTTATAAAAACCAGCTTTAGGCGTAACAATGACTACAAATTGTTCGTGTTTCCACACAATTTGTAAAACGACAATACCTGCGCTTTTCGCCTTTAATCAGCTCTTCAACACACAGACTTAATAAAACAACTTTGATTCTGCTTGTGGCGGTTTGATTTTAAAAACGAGGCAATGATAAATGACTCAGGCTCTTGCTGCGGATGTGTTTTGCCAGAAATTTCCTGTTGTCTTTGACTGGACCATTTTAATTGAAAGTCATCATCTGGATTTTGCCGAATTAAACAGCCTGAACTGTCACTCTACGGCATGGTCGATGAGTAAGGGCAAACCTTTAATTTATGCCCAGATTGAAAACCTGATTGGTCATGGCTTTAAAAAATTCCTGATTGCCCTGTTTCAGGTTGACAGCATTGTCAAACAGCAAATCCAGCAGCTCCAGTCATTGTATCCGGCTTGCACCTTTAAGTGCCTTCAGGTGCGGGATTCGTGGTTTTTTGAACAGACTGACGGCTTGTCAGTGCAGGGTGAAAAATACCTGCAACACTATATTAATATCTTTTTACGCCATAACCCGGTTAATCCCTCGTTTGTCTGGATACAAAAAATTCAGAGCCGCAGCTTTAACCCATTGCAATATCTGAAAATTGATCCACACCATTCCTGCCCACTGGTCTGGGTTAAAGAAGCCAAACCGGCACCTAAACAGCAAGATACCAGTAACCCAGCCCATGCAACCAAAACCCCTACTGAGCCGCCCTGTGAAACACTGGGTTTCTGGCTGGATGTTAAAGGTTTTGCACATCGTTACCGCACCTTAACCACAACCTCCCAGCCTGTGCAGGGCTCCAGAATTCAGGCGTGTTTCCAGCAGGTAAAGCAGCACTGTGAGGAAATTTTGCTGCCGCTGGAAGACTGTAACTCCGCTACAGAGCCAAATACCGATAGCATGGTGGCCAGCCGCTGCTTTAACCGGGTGTCTATTGACCAAAAAATGGGCATAGTGATTAAGCAATCCAGTGAAGTACAAAAAATACAGCAGGAAGTGAATTTTTATCAAAACCTGCCAGCGCATTTGCAGATTTATTTTCCACGGCTGGTCGATTCTGGCGTTCATACTGGCATAAGTAATGCGGATACAGTAAATCGTACAGCGTGGTATTCACTAGAATATTATCCCTACAAATCCTTGTCACAGTACTTTGTGTACTATGCCCTGCCTATTGATAGCTGGAACAGCATTTTTGACCGCCTGCTGTTTATTCATCAGCAATTTACCAAAACTGCCAGCCTGCACTCCAGTCAACCATCTCTTAAGCCACCATTTATTGACAGTAATGCACTTAACCAGTTTTATGCGCAAAAACTCAGTGCGCGACTCACACAAGCAAAAACCAGTGCCGCACTTGAGCAAATTCTGGCTGCCGAAACCATTTGCTTAAACGGACAAATTCTACAAGGTTTTAACACCCTGCAACCCTGGTTAATGCAACAGATTAAGCAGCTCAGCACCAATGTTGAAATGAGCTTTGTCCATGGCGACCTGTGTTTTTCCAATCTCCTGTTTGAACCCGGCAGTGGCGTACTACGATTGATTGACCCGCGTGGTGATTTTATGGGTTCAGTGAATCAGGGTGATCCACGTTACGACCTTGCCAAGGTGCTGCATTCTGTTCATGGCCGCTACGATTTTATTATCAATGATCTATTTCGGCTGGAGCAGGATGGCTTAAATTTTGAACTCAGCATGCCGCAATCCGATTATCTGGAAACATTACAAAATCTGCTGTTTGACAAAATCAGGGCACAAACACCGTATGCAGTACCTGAGCTGATCTTGCTGGAAAGCCTGCTGTTTTTAACCATGTTGCCCCTGCACCATGACCAGCCTAAACGCCAGATTGCCTTTTTATTGACTGGCCTCAAGCTGCTTAACGGCGTGTATCACAAGGTTTGCCTAGACAATAAAGATGCATTTAACGGTCACACTGCATTACCCAATAGTGCATCCCTCAAACCAGCACAGGCCTTGCCAGTTGGACTGGGCCCTGTAAAAACACCAGTCATAGAAACAGTGATTTCAGTATAAAAACAAGAGGTTAAACATGCGATTATGTATTGATATTGACGGTACGCTGTGTGAAATCAGACAGGCCACCCAGACTTATGCCGATGTACAACCATTGCCCGGCGCGGTAGAAAAATTAAAAGCCCTGCGCAAGGCTGGTCACTACATTATTCTGGCAACTGCCCGCCACATGAAAACCTGCGATGCCAATGTGGGAATGGTCATTGCCCGGCAGGGGAAAATCCTGTTGCAATGGCTGGAAGACCACCAGATTGAGTATGACGAAATCTGGTTTGGCAAGCCCAATGCCGATATTTACATCGATGATCGCGGCTACCGCTTTGGAGGTAACTGGCTCGACATCTCCATTGAGCAGCTTGGCGAACTGGTTATCCCTGATGCCGTCCAAGTCGTTAAAACTACTGACGCTGAAATTACTGATACTCAAACTACGCTTAACCACAACGCTAATCTTTCCAGACACGTGACTACACCTAGCATGCCTAGTACTGCTGTCACCGAAAGTGCCTGAAGCACAATCCGAATCAAGGAGTTTGAAATGAATATTGTTATTCCCATGGCTGGTGCGGGCTCACGGTTTAGTAAAGCAGGCTTTAAGATTCCAAAGCCCCTCATTGATGTGCAAGGTAAACCCATGTACCAGTGGGCGACCAATTCGCTTCCTCTGGAATATGCCTCACGGCTGATTTTTATTTTGCGTGAAGATGCCTTTACCGAGCAGATTATTGAAGACATTCACAAAACTTATGGCATGTTTGAACCGCGTATCAAGATTCTGGAAAACCTGACCCGGGGTCAGGCAGAAACCGTTTATCTGGCGCGCGATATGATGGACTTAAACCAGCCTACCCTCATTCACAATGCCGATACTGCTTTTCAGAGTATGGAAATGCCGGATGAGGATGTATTTGGTGGACTGGTGGTATTTGAGTCTGCCCTGAATGATGCTCGCTGGAGCTTTGCACGAACTCACGATGACCAGCCAGACCGTGTAGTTGAAGTCCGTGAAAAACAAATTATTTCGCGGCTTGCGTCAACAGGGACTTATTATTTTTCTGATACCGCGTGGATGCTGTATTCCATCAAACATTCCTTGATGAATGATATAACTGAACAGGGTGAGTTTTATATTGCCCCGCTGTATAACCGGGCCATTGAAAATGGGCATTATATCCAGTGTTTAAACTGCGAACATTTTACCTGTCTTGGTACACCGGAAGAACTGGAAAGTGCCTTGCCACGCATGCCCTTGCTCATGAACAGCCAGATTACCCAGATTGCGGTATAACCTGAGTCAGGTGCAAAACAACTCACAGACTTCTAATTCAAGCAGTCTACCAAAATAATCAGGTTACACTCTAGAAATGACAGGAAAAATGATTAAGCATCAGGATTTTTTCAAGTTAAATTCGGCGCAAATGATGCAGTATATCCAGTCTACTGCATTGCCGCATGCTTGCTTGCAGCATCCAGCAGCCTCACCTGACCAAACACAAAAACCAATTGATAGCCATGATATCAGTGTCGTGATTCAGGGGCCGGTTTTTACTAAGACCACCCCATTGGCTCCCCAAGGCATTACCCGGCAGGTGCTTAAAGCGCTCAGGCAACATTTGCCACATGCCACGCTGATTTTATCAACATGGAAAGACCAGCCAGTGGAAGGTCTGGATGCAGACATTATTTTGCAGCTTGATGATCCGGGAACCACCAATTTTTACAAACCCAATGCCAAGGCTGAAAACCTGTATAACAATGGCAACCGGCTGATTTTTTCAACCCAAGCCGGGCTGACACAGGTTAAGACGCCCTATACACTTAAAATCCGTAGCGACTTGCTGCTGTTTCATCCGCTATTTAGCAGTTACCTTAACCAGTTTCACCATGTGGACGCGCCATGGCATGTGCTGGAACAACGCATTATTGGGTTTCCCATTTATAGCCTGAAATATGAAAGTGCAAGTTTTAAAGACTTAAGCCCCAAAATTCAGCCACGGCCATTTCATGTGTCGGACTGGGCTTATTTTGGCTTAAGTACGGATATGCAAAAACTGTTTGATTGTCCACTTATGGAAGAACCCACCACCTCGCGCTGGTTTGAAACACGTCCCAAACCTGCCAATGACTTATGGCCAGATCGCCTGTGGCGCTACTCGCCAGAGCAATATATTGTGTCCAGTCTGGCACAGCGCAGTTTGGGCATTACTTTGGAACATGCCTCACAGGATGACGCTGATATTTTGCAATCTTCGGAGCGTTTTATTGCCAACAATTTCATCATACTGGATCAATACCAGTGGGGATTATGGTCGCTCAAGCTTGAGGTTTATCAGGATCAACTGCCGCCTGAGTTGTTAAAAGGTTTGTATAGCCATCAGGTCTGGTATCGGGATTACCAGAAATACAGTGTAAATACACCGAACCTGATGCAGGCTTAACTGCTACTTTCTAAATTAAAAAAGCCGCTTTATTCTGGATATCTATGGAATAAAGCGGCTGATTTATTTAAAAAGAACTGAATGCTGAAAACTAACGTAATTACACCTGACGATGCTCTGCCTGCAAGTATTCATCAGACTGCATTTCCAGCAAACGTGAACGGGTACGCTCAATTTCAAATGCCAGCTTTTTACCCTCATACAGCTCCAGAATAGATTGCTGCGCAGTGACAATCAGCTTGACCCGGCGATCATAAAACTCATCCACCAGATAAATCAGCCGTCGTGTGGCATCGGCAATATTGTCATTTAAAACGGGCACTTTACCCAGCAAAATGGTGTTGTAGGTATTGGCAAGCTCAATATAGTCTGCCGGGCTACGTGGTTTCATGCACAACTCGGCAAAATCACACCATAGCGTATCTTCAGTATGGCCCCGGGTTTCTATTAAGCGCTCATTGACAGTGATTGGCTCATCCGAATAGGTATGCTGACAGGTTAATGCGGCAAAGCGTTTTGCCATCCAGATTTCGGCGTCGTGAGTCAGGGGTGCTAAATACAGATTTGCCTGTTTCAGTACACGCAGGCGATAGTCAATACCCGCATCGACATTGAGTACCTTACACCGGTTTTTGATCATGGCAATGGCTGGCAAAAAGCGGTCACGGTGAATGCCGTTTTTATACAGGCCGTCCGGCGCAATATTGGAGGTCGCAATCAGCGTAATACCCCGGTCAAACAGCTTTTGAAACAGGTCGCTTAAAATCATGGCATCGGTGACATTGGTGACAAAAAACTCATCAAAGCAAATTACCACTGCATCTTTATAAATACGGTCTGCCACAGAATCCATGGGATCGCGCTGGCCAGTCAGGCTGTTAAGTTCCTTATGCACGCGCTGCATAAAATGATGAAAGTGCATGCGCATCTTGCGGCGAAATGGAATCGCCTCAAAAAACTGGTCCATCAGCCATGTTTTACCACGCCCCACGCCGCCCCACATATAAACCCCATTGGGAATGGGTGGCTGCATCAAACGACCAAAGGGTTTTCTGGACGCTTCATAGCGTTGCACCAGTTTTTGCCAGACCTCATCCAGTGCATGAATGGCCGCGCCCTGCTCTTCATCCGGCATAAACTGGCCAGACGCCAGCGCATCCGTATAGCGCTGCTCGGGAGAACGCGCATCCGGCGCATAAGGATTTTTGGGATGTTCTGGCGCTTCAATACTCATATAGGCTGCTCTAAAACTGCGGTTGACTCAGTAAATCCAAAAAACGCGGAACTGAAAATTTTTCAAACCAGATCAAAAATGCGTTAAAACCATATTCCAAAACTTCAGGGAAAATGCTGTGCCAATTGCTGGCCCAACTCCGGCAAATGCCCATGAAAAAAATGGCTGCAATTTGGCATCATAATCAGTGACAGGTCAAGCTGTGTTGCCCATGAAATCACCTCGGCAGGCGGTACAACTTCATCCGCATCACCCATCAGTACCACGGTATCCGGCTCAAGGCTTAAGTCATGCATAGGATAATGATGCACTGGCGGCGCAACCAGAAAGGTTTTAACCAGCTTAAAAGCAGTTAATTCTGCATTAATTTGCTGCTGGTTAAAGCGCGAGGCCACGGCTGCGGCAATATAGGCCCCAAAGGAGAACCCGGCCAGATACAGTTGGCGAGGTTTTGCATCAGGCTGGTTTTGAAACTGGTTTTGCTGGATTATCCAGTTGAGCACAGCCAAGGCATCATCAATTTCGCCAGTGCCATTGGCATGCTGTCCGGTACTGCTGCCCACACCACGAAAGTTAAAGGTGACAACCGACACATTCTGGTTTTTAAAAAAACGTGCCAGCGTGGTTACTACTTTGTTATCCATAGTACCGCCAAATAGCGGATGCGGATGGCAAATCAGCACCACATCGTCAGACTTTTGCCAAAGCGCCCGCACTTGCAATGAACCGGCTGGCGCAGCAATCTGGATATCGCTCATGGCTATGGCCCTCAAGCCCTAATACAAATCAAAACCGTAACATCAAAAGACTTCATTCATTAATGATTACCTGATATTCGGCCATTTCAACCAATCTAAAACCTTATTGTTGAAAGAGTCCTAATACAAGAAATCCCTATCAGTCTTTATCACTAAAACCAGTGAAAAGCAGAGTGGTATATTACGGGGTTTGCCTCACAGTTGTAATAGCGTAAGACTAAAATCTAATCATTAAACCAAACAGAAACTTATTTTTTTACAGCCTGTTTACCTTGCTGTGCCTTACGGTACTGCTTGGGACTTTGTTCACTCCAGCGCATAAAGGCATGCGCAAAGGCCGAGGCTTCGTTGTAATGCAGTTTTTCTGCAATCTGCTCAATGGAATCATTGCTGGACAACAGCAACTGGCAGGCCTGCTCAAACCGCAGTTGGTCACGCAACTTGCGAAAACTGGTGTCCTGCTCAGCCAGCCGATAACGCAAAGTACGCTCTGATAGGCCCAGTGCAGTAGCAACCGCGGCGATAGGTGGCAAAAAATGTCGCTGCATTTTTAAATAATCCAGCACCTGTTCCTTAATGGATACACCCTGTTGCTCTTCCTGCAAATACTGCTGGAGCACCTCATCACACTGCTGGCGGTAACGCTGATGTGTGGCAGCATCGGCTACCATAATCGGGAGATTCAAATTCGCTGTTTTGCAGTAAAAAGCCCCATATGGCTGGTCAAAATACAATGGCACCTCATAAAACTGCTGGTATTGCTGCAAGATATGTTCATTTCGCGGCGTGCTAAATGGCAAATCAATCCGTTCAAGCGGAATCTGCATACCCAGTGCCGCCTGCATGTCTTTCAGCAGTTTCAAAGTGCCGGCAATTTCAGCATCGGCCCGAAAGCGATGCAATACCGGATCAGTTTCCAGTGAATCATAGGTGAGGATGGTTAAATCCTGCTGCTGGCTTAAGGCAAGCTTGCCAAATAAAAAAGTGATTTTTTGATAATAAACACCCAGCCGCATGGCAGCCTGCAAATCCGGGCTGGTCATCAGCAACATCAGTAATGGGCCATAGCCTGCCAGATTAAACTGCTGACCAATATAAAGGCCAATGGCCGGATGGCGAATTTGCCCGACAAGCTGCTTTTGAATGGCATATTCCAGCTCAAGGTCAATGGCGGCTGATGGATCAAGCTGTGTGATATCCAGTGCCAAATTGTGCAAGATGGCTTGCATATCCTCTCCGGCAGCCTGCAATCCCTGCAATAAATATAACAACCCCAGTACCGAGCGTTTGGCCATAGCTTCCCTATCTGATTACCTTATACGCATGGTTAATTGGCCTGACCATCACAGCTAGACATATGATAGATACAGTCGCTACTAAAAATTTTTACTGGGCAAATTTCACTAAACAGAATATTTAGCACAGTTTACAAAAAAGTGCTTTTGCCGAAAAAAACAATTTCCATGTCAACCTTAGCATGGTTTATCATCGCGCACTTATTTAGTATTGCCCCCAGATTATATTTTTTCTTTAAAAAATGTCTTACCTATTGTTGCCCAGGAGCCTGACATGAATGCTTCAGTAAACCCAAAAATGAATGGTGGACCGTCCTCCGATGCATCCCGCGTGCTGGAAATGGTCATTATTGGCGCTGGTTTTGGTGGTCTGGGCATGGCAATCCGCATGCTACAGGAAGGCCGTAAAGACTTTTTGTTGCTGGAAAAAGCCGATGATGTCGGTGGAACATGGCGCGAAAACAGCTATCCGGGTGCAGCCTGCGATGTGCAATCCCATATGTATTCGTTTTCCTTTGCGCCTAAGACCGACTGGTCCAAGCGTTACGCCGAACGTCCTGAGATTTATAACTATATTCAGGAAACCACTGAAAAATTTGGCTTGCGTCAATATTTGAAATTCAATGCCGAAGTGGTTGGCGCCCAGTTTGATGAACAAAATGCATTCTGGACATTAAACCTAAAAGACGGCTCTGTGCTGACAACCAAATTTGTCGTGCTGGCATCTGGCCCGCTACATGTGCCGCAAATTCCAAACTATAAAGGTATGGAAAAGTTCAAGGGCAAGATTTTCCACTCCGCGCAGTGGGATCACAGTTATGACCTGACCGGCAAGAAAGTGGCCTCTATTGGCACTGGCGGTAGTGCAATTCAATATATTCCAGAAATCGCCCCACTGGTAAAACAACTGGACGTTTACCAGCGCACACCAGCCTGGGTGATTCCGCGTGATGAACGTAAATATGGCAACTTCGATAAAGCATTGTTTGAAAAAGTACCGTTTGCCCGCCAGATTCACCGTGCGCGTTTGTACTGGAGCAATGAATCCCGTGTGATGCCGATTTTCCATCCCAAGATTATGGAAACCGCACAAAAAGCCATTGAGCTGTTTATTCGCTATCAGGTGAAAGGCGACAAGGCACTGGCCAAAAAATTAACACCAAACTATGTGATGGGCTGTAAGCGCATTCTGATTTCCAATAAATACTACCCAACGTTTACCCGCAAAAATGTTGACCTGATTCTGGACAGCATTCAGGAGTTTACTGAAACCGGTATTATTACCCGCGATGGTACGCATCGTGAAGCGGACTGTGTGGTACTGGGTACAGGCTTTATTGTTGACCCGCGCATTTACATGAAGGATTTCCCATGCACGGGTTTAAATGGCCGTGAACTGATGAATGACTGGAAAGATGGCGCTGAAGCATTTTATGGTATTAGTGTGGCAGGCTATCCCAACCTGTTCCAGCTGGTTGGGCCAAATACGGCGCTAGGTCATAACTCCATTATCTTTATGATTGAAGCACAGGCCAACTATATTCTGGACGCGATTAAAACCGTTGAGAAGAAAAAGGCCGACTATCTGGATGTTAAACCAGACGTTCAAGCCGAATTTAATGACAACGTGCAGAAAAAACTTAAAGGCACAGTATGGCAAAATGGTGGTTGTGTGAGCTGGTATCAGCAGGCTGACGGCAAAAACTTTACCATCTGGCCGGGTTATACCTGGCGCTACTGGATGGAAACCCGCAAGATCAAGCCAAGTGCCTATAACTTTGTGAAAGTAAAAGCCAAGCAAGCTGTTTAATACTGGCCGCTGTGTTAAGAAAGAGTCGCTTTGGCGGCTCTTTTTATATTTGCCAGATAATTTTAAAGTTCAATAAAAGCAATTCATTAGCAAAATACTTACTTTATCTTAAAATTGGCAGATACCAATTTACTAAGCAGCACACTATATATCGTTACTTAACAATATAAGAAAATCTGGCAGTCTAGCTTAAGTCATTGCACTACCACGCAACTGGTCTTTTTTAATATTGATTGCTAAATATTAATTTTAAATTGGGGTTTAATCACAGGCCTTAAAATCTTGAGCATATGGTGCAGCCCATGTCTATTTTTTAAGTTGGCCTGTTCTCATCACTGAGGAGCTTAATGATGTTTTCAGAAACATCGGTTCAGAGAAAAATAAATTCAAATCCAGATCGTATTAAAAAAGATCATAACCAAAATTCCCCTAACACTGCTGTGCGCAAATCCGCAATGGATGTTCAACAGGATCATCCGCGAAATATGCTAAAGACTCCCGCCCTATTCTCACGCACGCCCAATCTACGCGATAGTGACGAAACCGAAATGCGCAGTACCTTGCGGCATTATTTTCTGGATACCTTTAATACGTATGAATCCCTGTTTGACTGCCTTGCCAGTGATAACGCGTTTTATACCAAATCCATTAGCCTGCGCCATCCACTGATTTTTTATTATGGTCATACCGCTACATTTTTTATTAATAAGTTATTGCTTACCCGATTAATTAGCCAGCGTGTTGATGAGCGCATGGAATCCATTTTTGCGGTGGGCGTGGATGAAATGAGCTGGGACGACCTGAATGATGCCAATTATAGCTGGCCCAAAGTGCATGAAGTTAAGGCGTATCGGGACAAGGTGCGTCAATTGGTGCTGGAGTTAATTGACCACGCCCCACTGCAAATGCCGATTGACTGGGATAACCCGTGGTGGGCCATTATCATGGGAATTGAGCATGAACGCATTCATCTGGAGACCTCATCCGTACTAATCCGCCAGCATCATCTTTCAATGGTTAAACCATCACTCAAGTGGCAGCCCAACCGGATTAGCGGCCCTGCGCCAGAGAATCAATTGATGAGTGTTGCCGCTGGCAAAGTGCTGCTGGGTAAGGATAAAACCAGCCCTTTTTATGGCTGGGATAATGAATATGGCGTACACGAAGCAGATATTAGTGCCTTTAAAGCATCAGAGTATTTGGTAAGTAATCAGGAGTTTCTGGAATTTGTGAATATTGGGGGCTACCAGAAACCCGAATATTGGACTGAAGAAGGCCACGGCTGGCTAGCGTTTAGCAAGGCACAATATCCGACGTTTTGGCGTAAAAAGCCGGATGGCTGGTATTTGCGCCTAATGACGGCCGAAGCCACTATGCCATGGGATTGGCCCGTGGAAGTGAACTATCATGAAGCCAAGGCATTTTGTAACTGGAAAAAGTTGCAGACAGGTCAGCCAGTGCGCTTGCCTACTGAAGATGAATGGTATCGGTTGTATGATGTGTCAGGTATGCAGGAAATTGGATCAACTGCCGCCCCTGCCAATTTACATTTAGATCATGGTGCATCGCCCTGCCCGGTTAATCAGTTTAAACATGGTGATTTTTATGATGTAGTGGGCAATGTGTGGCAATGGACAGAAACACCGATTTATCCATTTGAAGGCTTTGACGTGCATCCGATTTATGATGACTTCACCACACCAACCTTTGATGAACGGCATAACCTGATTAAGGGTGGCTCCTGGATTTCTAGCGGTAATGAAAGCCTGCGGTCATCGCGTTACGCATTTCGTCGACATTTTTTTCAGCATGCCGGTTTTCGCTATGTTGTATCCGGAGATATTAACCCTGTGCCAAGCTCACATTATGAAACTGACAAATTGATGTCGGAATATGCCGAATTCCACTATGGCGATGAATACTTCGGTGTAGCCAATTTTAGTAAGGCGCTAGTTGATTTGTCCATGCAAACGCTGAATACTCCTGAGCTTCAGCAACTACCAAGACACAAAGCACTGGATTTAGGCTGTGCATCTGGCCGCGCCACATTTGAACTGGCACAATATTTTGATGACGTGACAGGTGTTGATTTTTCAGCCCGCTTTATTGGTCAGGCCGTTCAACTGGCCAATGGGGCCACCTTGCGTTATACCTTAATTGATGAAGGCGAGCTGGTTTCCTATAAATCACGCACGCTTGCTGATCTTGGCCTGAGCAATACGACCGCTAAAGTTGAATTTTTTCAGGGTGATGCCTGTAATTTAAAACCGGTACTGACAGGTTATGACTTTATTATGGCTGCCAATTTAATTGACCGTTTGTATGATCCGGCCAAGTTTTTAAACCATATTCACGAACGCTTAAATATTGGTGGCGTACTAATGCTGGCCTCGCCCTATACATGGCTTAGCGAACATACCCCTCGTAAGGACTGGATTGGCGGCTTTAAAAAGGATGGTGAAACCTTTAGCACATTTGATGGTTTGCAAGCCCTGCTGAGCCAGCACTTCCAACTAATTCAGCAACCTGTAGAAGTGGCGTTTGTCATTCGGGAAACCAAGCGTAAATTTCAGCATACCTTGTCTGAAGTGACCTTTTGGCAGCGCATGATCTGAGAAACTATTTAACCTTGTGTTCATCAACTGCTGTGTGATGAATTATATGTATGTTTAGTGTCAATCCATACCGTAATTGTTTTGACGCTAAGACTGCTTTTAATTATATTTCCAGCGTTAAAACATCTAACTTAATAAAAGGTAAATATAATGAAAATGTATAAATTTCCACTAGCCGCTATTGTTTTGCTATTAAGTGCCTGCGGCGGCGGTGGAAGTGGCGACAGCTTTAACTCGTCTTTTAATGGCGAAGTCACTGTGAATGGAACCAAATATCAGTGCCCTAGCCAAAGAACCTACGATAATTGTAGCAACTCTACCAATCGCGATTGTTCAGGGTGTACCACAGATTCAGATACCAATGGATCAACTATTACTACAGCCTGTACTGCCACCACTTCTACTATCTATCAGGTTACACAGGATGGCTGTACTGTTAACCTCTCATCAGGCCAACAAACAGGTGTTTGCGTATCGGGTAGTTTGCGGCTGTTAAGTGGCACAGGATTTACTAAAGCACAAGTGAGTTCGCAAGGTGTTAGCTTTGCAAATGGTGTAAGCATTAATGGCGTATCGCTTAAATGCTCTGCTAATTAATAAATGATCTACTCGTTTAAATTAAATTTTGCTATTGCGATTTGCGCTTTTGGATTGGGTTATTTTGCTGCCCAATTCAAGGCCAATCAGCCCTTGGATTCTTCAGATCCACCCAAAGATGTTATACAGAGTCCTTTAGAAAAAATTAGTACAGATAACGCCTCTCATACGACAGCAGTTTTAAACAATATTGTGCAAGCGGAGCAATCAGGCAAGCTTATTAATCAGAGCAATGTGACTGACATTCAAAATATTGTGGCGAAAGCCCCCGAACAAACTATCAATACCTATTTAAAAAAAGCTTTTCCGAACGCAGATTTATCGGGTATTAAAGATAAAAGACAGTTTACCAATCGTCTCATTAATGAATTGAGCGATATCGACAAAATTGAGAATAAGCTTTCAGGTCAGCTCGCTGTATCAAGCAATCAGTTAATGCCCAGACAATCAGAAAATTTAGCGCAAGTTTATAAAAGTCAGGAAATTTTTGCGCACTTTGACACTATGGGAAAATTTCCCCAAGACAGTCAGGTTTTTGTCCGGTGGGTTAATCGGGATACAGGAGAAATCCTGTTATTTACCCCTACCACAGTTAATGCAGGCAGTCAGCAAAACTGGACTAGTTTTTCCCCTGACAAGGGCTGGAAAGCTGGAAATTATGACGTTAAGTATTATCAAATGAATAATGATTTAACCCCAATTGCGCAGACCTCTTTCACTATTAAACAGGTTATTCAATAATTTAAATTTAGCCGATAGTTTTAAATATAAATATTTCGATACCGATTCATGAAAACTACTTCCGCTTTTTCTTAGCCTTACCACTGCCCTCACTCAACCCTTTAGCCGCTTGTTGCTGTTGTGCCACCTCATCCTGACCACTAAGTTGCTGCAACAACTGCACAATAAATTCAATCCGTGCATCAGCTTCCTGCAACTGGGCAGAAATCTTCAAGCGCTGGCCACCCTCCATACGATACATGGTGGGTTTGGCCTGCATCAGCTTAATAATCGTAATGGCTTCAACCGGGGTATCCGGTGAAAATTCGATCAAGCCACCATTGACGTTAATGTCCATTTTTTCAATGCCAAGTTTCTCAGCCTTGATTCTCATCTGATGCACGGCAAACAGGTTTTGCGCAGGCTTTGGTAACAGGCCAAAACGGTCTATCATTTCCATGCGGATGTCGTTCAGCTTGTCCACCTCCGATACATTACTGATGCGCTTGTAAAACAGTAACCGCTGATGCACATCACTCAAGTAATCATCGGGAATCAGGGCTGGCATGTGCAGGTTAATTTCGGAGGTTAACGATAACGGTTCATCCAGATTAAATGACTTGCCATTTTGAATTGCCTTGGTGGCACGCTCCAGCATGTCCATATACAGGCTATAGCCAATTGCCTGCATGTTGCCACTTTGCTCTTCACCCAGCAGTTCGCCTGCTCCCCGAATTTCCAGATCTTCGGTGGCCAGCAAGAAGCCAGCACCCAGATTAGACGCACGCTGAATGGCATCCAGCCGCTTTTCGGCATCGCCTTTTAAATGCTTAATGGAAGGCACCAGCAGATAGGCATAAGCCTGATGATGCGAGCGGCCAACACGGCCCCGTAGCTGATGTAATTGTGCCAGGCCCAGCTTGTCAGCACGTTCAATAATAATGGTATTGGCACTTGGCACATCAATACCCGTTTCAATAATGGTGGAGCACACCAGCACATTAAATTGCTTGTGATAAAACTGCTGCATCACATGCTCCAGTTCACGCTCGCGCATTTGTCCATGTGCCACCGCTACACGCGCTTCTGGCAGCAAGCGACGCAACTCTTCTGCCGCACGCTCAATGGAATCAACGTCATTATGCAGGAAATACACCTGCCCACCACGTAACAATTCACGCAAAATCGCTTCTTTTACCGTGGGATTATTGTGCTCCATCACAAAGGTTTTTACCGCCAGACGACGGGCTGGTGGCGTGGCAATAATCGACAGGTCACGCATGCCGGAAAATGCCATGTTCAGGGTACGTGGAATTGGTGTTGCGGTCAGCGTTAGCATGTCTACATCGGCACGTAATGCCTTGATTTTTTCTTTGTCGCGTACGCCAAAACGGTGTTCTTCATCCACAATCATCAGGCCCAGATCATGAAACTGGATGCCTTGCTGTAATAATTTATGTGTTCCAATGACGATATCCACTTTGCCTTCACTTAAATCGGCAATGGCTTTTTTCTGGTCTTTGGTAGAGCCAAAACGCGACAGTACTTCAATACGTACTGGCCAGTCGGCAAAACGATCCTTAAAGTTCTCATAATGTTGCTGCGCCAATAGCGTGGTAGGAACCAGTACAGCCACCTGCTTGCCCGCATGCACGGCCACAAATGCAGCCCGCATGGCCACTTCGGTTTTACCAAAGCCCACGTCGCCACACACCAGTCGGTCCATGGGCTTGTCCTGGCTCATGTCATACAGGGTGCCTGCAATGGCATTGGCCTGATCCAGTGTTTCTTCAAAAGCAAAGCTGTTGGCAAATTGCTGGTAGGCATGCTCATCAATTTCAAATGCCAAGCCCGGTTTGGCCTGCCGACGGGCCTGAATGTTTAATAGCTCTGCGGCCACATCATGGATTTTTTCCAGTGCCTTGCGTTTGGCCTTATTCCAGGTATCCGTGCCCAGTTTATGCAGTGGCGCATGTTCCGGGTCACCGCCACTATAACGGCTGATCAGTTGCAGGTTGGCAACCGGCACATACACCTTGGCATTGTCGGCATAATCAACCTGCAAAAATTCATGGGTTTGCTCGTCAATTTCCAGTGTAACCAAACCACCATAACGCCCAACGCCATGGTCAATATGAACGACAGGTGCGCCAATCGACAGCTCAGACAAGCTTTTAACCAGAAATTCTTCTGACACTTCGCTGGTTTTGCGACGGCGACGCTGAACCACCCGCTGCTCAAACAGCTGGTTTTCCACAATCAGTGCAAATTGTTGCCGAGCGTCAGTCTGCTCAGGAGTAATATCCAGCCAGATACCGCGCTCTAAAGGTGCAACAGCAATAGCCACCTGATGACTACCCTGCAAAAACTCCTGCAAGTTTTCACATAAGGTCAGATCACGCAGGATAGGCTTAAACAGGTCTTTCAAGCTTTCACGGCGGCCTGCACTTTCTGCCACAATTAAAATGCGCCCGTTAAAATTAGTGATAAATTCCTTTAACGCCAATAGCGCATCACTAGCTCTATAATCAATCGGCAACTTGGGCGGTACATTAGCAGCCACATTAAATACACCAGCACGTTCACTGATGGGATTTTCTGACAGCACTAGTCGGCCAAAGCTTTTCAGGCGGCCAAACAGCTCATTCACGGTAAGAAACAGCTCATTTGGCGGTAAAATGGGCTGGTCAATATTATGGCGGCGGTCTTCATAGCGCTGCGTGACTTCTTGCCAGAAGCTGCTCAGACAATCTTCAACAGCTAGATCAGTGGCAATCAGTGTGTCTTTTGGCAAGTAATCGAACAGTGTTCCGCCTTCAATAAACTCATCACGCTCAAAAAATAGTGGCTGGTAATACTCCAAACCCGGCGCGGCAATGCCATCAAGCACGTCCTGATACAGTGGCATTTTCTTGGGACTGGCTTGTGGAAACAGCTCGGCAAAACGTGCACGGAATTCGCCTCGTCCCTCTATCAATGGAAATTCACGCGCTGGCAACAAGGTAAACTGTTCAATTTGTTCGGTGGTGCGCTGGGTTTCTACATCAAAATGGCGCAGGGTTTCAATGTCGTCATCAAACAAATCAATACGGATTGGTGCTTGCTGCCCCGTGGGGAAAATATCCATCAGGCTGCCACGTACTGCAAACTCACCCGGCTCAAATACGGTATCCACGGCACGATAGCCAGCACGGGTTAGCCGTTGACGTTCGTTTTCCACATCAAACTTCTGGCCTTTACGGATATCAAAATGCTGCCCCAGCAACCAGCTTGGTGGCGCAATACGCTGGCTTAAAGTACTGGCAGCAATCAGCACAATTCCGCTCTTTGGCATACTGGCCAGTAGCGCCAAGCGCTCGGATACAATTTCCTGATGCGGTGATAACCGATCATACGGCAGGGTTTCCCAGTCTGGGAACAGATACGGCTTAATGCCAAAAAAATGCAGCTCTTCTTCGATTTGTGCCACTTGGGTGGTATTACGTGCCACCATGACAATAAGCTGTTTTGAGTCTTGATAGGATTTAACCAGTTCACTCAGCAGCAGCGATGGCAATGCACCTGCCAAATTGCCAATCCAGCGCCGCTCACCTGTCGGTATTTGTTGTAAGTTGCTTTGTTCAAAGTTTTCAGCAATGGATGGCAAAAGCAGTTCGGTCATAATCTAAAAGTGATTTTTTTGAATACTAAGCTTAATAGTAGCATGGCAGAAAGTTTGATAGACACTGCTAAAAATACTACCAACAGATCAATTCATTAATTTTTCTTTTCGAGATAAGCTTTACGAGCCTGTTTTAACTGACTACCCATTACTGATTCAATGTCTTTTGCACCTGAGCTTAAATCATGATTCCATTGTCTACACATGTCTAACTGTTGCTCATAAGGTTGTTTGAATAAATAATTTAATGCCATGATCAAACTATCATTTTCCTTATTTTTCATAAAAATATCAGCTTTAAGGTATTTATATGGATCACCTTGCGAGATATCGTGCAAATAATTTTCTTTTATCAGTGTTAAGTCATTTAACACGCTTATATTACGAGTGTGCCATTTATTAAGAGCTTGTGCATTGCTTAACTTTGAATCACGGTCAATAACATCACATACTTTTTTCATATCTTCAACGCCACTAACAAAGCCTAATAGCGTTCCAACTGCCAGATCATTGCTTTCAACCTTTAGAGGGTCTTGTGCAAATACCACGCCGGGGATACATAGAATACCAACTATAAATTTTGAGAAAAAATTTTTCATAAATTAAATTTTAGGATTTGATCACTTGTTTAAATACTAAAACATACTTCTTATTTGATAATTAAATATATTTTGCACCCAATTATAAAAAAGGGACACTCGCCTGAGTATCCCCTTTATGTGCCTGTACTAGAAACAGGCGTTAAATTACCCAAACATAAGACATGCTGGGCAATGCGTATTGCTTAAATCCACTATTAACCTGCTACGATCTCAATGCAAGCCATCATTGATGAACAGCCAGAAAACTTGTAAGCAGATTTAAAAATACCATCTGAGCAGTCTTAAACTTCTTTAATAAATAAATCACGGTCAAAGCGTAGCTGTGGCCAGAACACGCCATCATCAGCACGCTCGCCAGCACCAATCACCATAATCGGGAATTCTTCATCCTCTAAATCCAGCAGCTTGCGCACACGCGGCTCATCAAAACCTTCCATCATGCAGCTATCGAAGCCATGTGCCCGCAAGGCCAATACCAGATTTTCACAAGCCAGCGCAGTACTTTTAGCGGCCCACAATCGCGCGTCTGCATGGGTAAATGCAGTCACTGGTAGCGGCTGAAACTGCCCAACAATGCTAAATGCTACTTTTTTGGCGGCGCCCAAGGTATTTAAAAATCCGGTTTTATAGTTATAGGCAATCAGGCTGTAATACTGCTTTACCGGCTTTGGAGTTTTCGGCATTGGCCAGTATTTCAGGTTGTTTTTGGCCATTTCATCCAGACGGTCAGTACGTGCCACACAGACAATCAGCTCAGCAGCGGTTTTAGCAGCCAACTGGCTCATACAGGCTTTTACCAACTTGGATTTTTTCTCCGGGCTGCGTACCACATAAAATGTCCATGGTTGCAGGTTGGATGAATTGGGTGCCAGTAACGCCATGTCCAAGCAGTCATCCAGCACAGCCTTGGGAATTTGCGTATCGGTAAACTTGCGTACCGAGCGGCGACTAGTAACCACTTTTTTAAAATTTTCAACACTAATATCAGTCGGTGCGGGTTCAAAATAACGCTCCTTACCATCCATTTGAATAGTGGATAAGGTGTCCTGTGGCATCTGGTTGGGCGAATCCTGATGTGATGAATTGCTGTTTTGAGCGCCTAAAGCAGACTTAGTCATTGATATATCCAGATTTACTATGAATGGCTTCACGCTATAACAGCATTATTAAACCGTCAAGTTTAATATTTAGGCTATTCAGTAATATTTTATAAAATGAAAGCGCCTAAAAGCTGCGCAATAAAAAGCCCTAATGTTCATCAGGGCTTTAATGAATCATTCAGCGTTAGCTCAGGTATTTTCCGGAAATGTCACAATACCGATATACGGCAGGTGACGGTAGAACTGTGCATAATCCAGTCCAAAGCCCACAATAAATTTGTCAGCAATAGAAAAGCCGATATATTTTACGGGCACTTCAACTTCACGGCGTGATGGCTTGTCAATAAGGGTACAGATTTCCAGTGAAGCCGGTTTACGCAGTAAAAACAGGTCGCGTACCTTGCTTAAGGTATTCCCGGAGTCAATGATGTCTTCCACAATCAGCACATGGGTGTTTTCAATACTTTCATCCAGATCCTGCACAATTTTTACATCCCGCGAGCTGGTGGTATTGTTGCCATAACTGGACACCGTCATAAAGTCCACTTGATGGGGTACAGTAATTTCACGGCACAGATCTGCCATAAAAATGAAAGAACCCCGCAACAGGCCAATCAGTAACAGGTTGGAGCCTGCATGCTGGTAGTCCTGATTAATTTGCGCAGCAAGCTCCTTGATACGCGCTTTAATTTGTTGCTCACTAATCATGACGTCAACATGGTGATTCATGGGATAATCTCTCACTGGCCGGGTTTTACAGGTATTGCGGGGCAACTGCCGTACTTGCAGGTCTTCGCTGTACAATGCACATTTAGCAAAAAATATGCTTTTGCATTTTAGACTGCTCAATAAAAAACGATGCAAATTGGTGATGCATCGTTCTTGAAAAGGGCGACTATTTTAACCGGAAAACTGCATTAATGTGACACAATTTGCATCGGTTTTTAATTATCAGGCATAAGTTTTATTCAGATATGCCAAAATATCCCTGGATTCATACAGGCCAATCCCTGTGTTGGGATCAACCAGATAAGGCACCTGTAAGCGGCCCTGCTCTGCATAGACGCTGGCACGCTTGCCACCAGTAATTGGCACATACTTACCGGGCTTTAAGCGCAGTTTGGCTGGCCCCATGTCCTGCCAGCGCTCCTTGGCTACATTGTGCAATACATAAGGCAATTCCAGTTCAGACAGGCGCTCACGTACCAGACGGCTGTAGGGACTACCCTCAAAGCTCCACAGTTCCAGCAACTGGTTGGGTACAGCTTTCTGGCTGTTGTGCTTCTGTGCCATCAAGCCATTAATTCCGCCAGCAATGGTTACCAAAAATCCGCCGACCGGAATTTTAGGCAGGTTCTGGTATTTGCTGGGAGTTCGGCCATTTTTACCATAAGTTTTGAACAGGTAATCAATAATATCCTGTGACTCCAGCAGTTTAATGCCAGTGTTTTCATCGACTAAAAAGGGAAACTGGGTTTTACCAGCCAGTGGTTTGACCTGTGGACGAAAGCGCGTGCCTTTTTTGGGGCAAGGGTAAATTTCCACATCCAGATTCAGCATGGTCAGTGCTTCACGCACACGGCGGCAATAAGGCGAGGCTTCAAAGTCATACAGGCGGATGGGCTTTGCTGGCTGATTGGGGTTTGGCGTGCCCATAACTCCACGGCCGCCCTCCAAAAGGGTGGCCAGCACAGAACGCAGGACTTTGGCTTGATGTAAAATCATAATTTTTCCAATTTAATTTTCCGGTTACGGTTTTCCAGTTAAATTTTTCGAGTTTACATGGCTAACGCTTATAGCCCGGTTAACTTCTCAGCAGACACCAGAATGCCATTATTGTCGGCATAAATATAATTGCCTGGCGCAATGCTAACACCACCAAAACTTAAGGTCAGGCCAGTTTCACCAGCCCCCTTGCGGTTACTTTTTTGTGGAATGGCGGCTAGCGCCTGCACACCCAGATCAAGCTGCGACAAGGCATCCACATCACGCACACAGCCATACACTATTACACCTGCCCAGTTGTGCTTAACGGCACTTTCACCTATTAAATCACCCAGCAAGGCACAACGCATGGAAGCGCCACCATCCACCACCAGCACCTTGCCTGCGCCTTCGGTAGCCAGTAATTCCTTAACCCGTGAATTGTCTTCAAAACATTTAACAGTTACCACTTCTCCGCCAAACGCCTTGCGCCCGCCAAAATTCCTGAATGATTTGCCATCAATGGATGGGCTCATCACCTGGGTTTGCGGATGATCATCCAGTAAATCACAGGTCACAAAATCGTAGCTTACAGTGGACACATTGGTCATGCAGGAATCTCCAGCGTCATGTTGAGTAAATCGGTATTGGAATAAATCATTTTGCCATGGCTGGTCTGGCGAGCGCTAAAACCGGTAGCCGCCAGATACATGGCCTGTGCCACCCGCTCCGCTTCAATAGGCCGGTAGCGCCAGTCCGCAGGCACTATATGCTGACCCAGTTTAAAGGCTTTTTGTGCCACACTTTCCATCAGGCGTTTATCGCGATGCTGGCCCAGCAGCAAGGATGGCTGAAAAATCGACAAACGCTCAAAACACAACTGCTCCACTGCGCGCTCCAGCTGACCCTTGATGCGGTTATAAAATACGGCGGAGTCTGCATTGGCACCCGTGGCACTGAGCAGTAAAAAATGCTGTGCCCCCAGTTCCTTGACAGTTTGGGCAAAATTCAGGTTATAGGTCAAATCCACCTGACTAAACTTTGCCTTGCTACCTGCCTGTTTTAAGGTTGTACCCAGTGTGCTAAAGGCATCTGCTTCATTTAGATCCAGCCGGGTTAGCGCTTTTTCAAGCCGGCCAAAGTCAGGGACCACAATGGTTTGCAGTGACTGGTCATAAGCTGTGCCCACTATTGCAGGTGAAGCATGCCGCACAACCTGATAAACCGTTCGGTAATGTCTTGAAGCCAGAAGTTTTTCGACCAGTAAACAACCAACCAGCCCGGTTGCTCCAATCACAATAGCACTTTTTTGCTGCTGGTCAGTCTGGAACACTGCCATAGAGAGAACTACCTATGTTATTGTTTTGCTGGATCATACAAGAGCCGAATAGCGCTATAAAGGCCTATTGAATAAAATAATGTTCAAGTCTGGTGGCAAAGTGCTGACAATACGTGGGTTAGTGGCATTCAGGCTTGACTTTAGGCATCAATTTGGGCAAAATTCGCCACTTGTTTACGGGCTGGGTTGTTTGCAACGCTATGCACATGTAGCAATGGCAGATACAGCCAGGCCACATGCAGCAAAGGCACATGCGACAAGGCCCGCCCATAACTAATCTATTTTTAAGGAGTGCACGAGTGGCAAACTCTGCTCAGGCTAAAAAACGCGCCCGTCAAAACATTAAAGCGCGTCAACACAACGCAAGCTTGCGTTCAATGGTTCGTACCTACATCAAAAAAGTAGTGAATGCAATTGCTGCTGGTGAACACGCTGCTGCAAGCGAAGCCTACAAGAAAGCTGTTCCGGTTATCGACCGTATGGCTGACAAAGGCATCATTCACAAAAACAAGGCTGCTCGTCATAAGAGCCGTCTGAATGGTCATATCAAGGCTTTGGCTAGCAAGTAATTTGCACCGCCATCTCGCCAGTCATTTTTAATCTCTAAAAATGATGCATCAAAAAGCTCACTTCGGTGGGCTTTTTGCATTTACTGAATAAAAATATACATCAGAAAGCGGCGCATACTTGGTTAACAAAAACAGCTGTTAACTATTTTGCCTGATTTTTTGAGCATTTTGACCAGATCATTCATAAAATAGTCATGGCAGAATCAGAAGCAATTTGCGATGGAATCTGCTCAATGAACTCTAACCCGCTGTATTACACCCCCGATCATCTGGCATTTGCCGACACAATCCGTAAATTTACCGCACAGGAAATTACGCCTTTTGTTAATGAATGGGATGAAGCAGGCACCTTTCCACGCGAGCTCTATAAAAAAGCGGCGGATATTGGTTTGCTGGGGCTGGGTTATCCTGAGGCCTATGGTGGCACCCCTGATGTTGATGCGTTTTATACCATGCTGGCCTCTATTGAGCTGGCACAGTGTAGCTCAGGCGGTTTATTGGCTTCCTTGTTATCGCATAGCATTGGCGCACCACCGATCAAAAATTTTGGCAGTGCCGAATTAAAAGCAAAGGTGCTTCCACAGATTTTATCCGGTGAAAAAATCTCGGCACTGGCCATTACCGAACCCGGTGGTGGTTCTGATGTGGCAGCGCTTAAAACCCGTGCTGTCCGTGATGGCGACCACTACATTGTGACCGGAGAAAAAACCTTTATTACCTCTGGCATTCGTGCTGATTACTACTCGGTTGCGGTGCGTACTGACCCGGATGCCAAAGGAGCCAATGGCGTTTCCATGCTGCTGATTGAAGGCAACACACCGGGCCTCAGCAAATCACCACTGGACAAAATGGGTTGGTGGGCTTCAGATACAGCCCATCTGCACTTTGATGAATGTCGTGTTCCGGTGAGCAATCTGCTTGGCCCGGAAAACATGGGTTTTCTGGTCATCATGCAAAACTTCAATATGGAACGCTTCTGGCTGGCTGCCTCGTCCTATGGTTTTGCCAAGGTTTGCTACGAAGATGCGCTGGCATGGGCCAAAGACCGTAAAACCTTTGGCAAGCGACTGGTTGATCATCAGGTAATGCGGCATAAGCTGGTGGATATGGCCACCCAGTTGCAAACCACGCGCGCCCTGCTGGAAGACACCGCATGGAAACTGGGCCAGCCTGACCAGCAAGGCTCTGATCTGGTGGCGCAAATCTGCATTCTAAAAAACGTGGCTACCCGTGCCATGCAGTTTTGTGCTGATGCAGCCGTGCAAACTCTGGGCGGCATGGGCTACATGCGTGGCACGCGGGTTGAACGCATTTATCGTGAAGTTAAGGTGAACATGATTGGTGGCGGCGCTGAGGAAATCATGAAAGATCTGGCCAGCCGCCAGTTGGGTTACTAATTCGATTGGGGTATTTTTCAATCCAACCGGGTTAACAGTAAATTATAACTGGCAGGGCATTATGGTTTGCTATAATGCCCTTTTTACCTGTTCCAAATGCTTATGTCTGTTGGTATAGCAATTTTTATTGGCATTGTTATTGGTGGCCTGCTCACCTACTTTATGCTGGCAAGTCACCGCAATAGCGCTGTGGTAAAAGAATATGAACAAAAAATCCAGCAACTTCAGCTTGCCCATCAGGAAGAAATCCAGCGTGCTGTCAAAAAGAGCTTAAATACCAGCCGTGCCACCATTAAAGGCCGCGTTGCTGAACAATTTGCCCCCCTGTTGCCCGAATTTGAATACCTGCCTTCTGATGCCAAGTTTTTGGGTGATCCGGTAGATTATGTAATTTTTGATGGTTATACCGACTGGCGTGACGGTAACTTGCCCAGTGAAGCCATTGAAGTGATTTTGATGGATATTAAAAGCGGTCAGGCACGCCTCAGTAAAGGCCAGCTTGCCATTGCTGACGCCATCCAGCAGGGACGCGTTCGTTTTGAAACCTTAAGAATTGCAACCGATCAGGATGAGCTGAAAGCACACCATGACCAGCAAAACCGACAGCTTGACCGAACAATGCTGAAGTAAGCGGATGACAGTTAGATTAACGCAAATCTTTAAACGCTACAAATCACCATCGCCGCTACCACTCCGAAATACCACTGTCATTTTTATGCATATAATCCGGTATTTGCGCGTCTTCCCGAAATTTCTCGCCTTTAAATACATTAATGATTTCTATGGTATCCTGAATCTGTGAGTTAAAGTTTTCCAGCTCAGCAGCAGGTATCCATAACTCTTGACAAAAAGAATCGCCAACCAGTTTGACTTCAAATTGGCTTAAATAGGCATCCGGCATTTTAAAGCGAGTTACATAGCCTACATAACCACCACCTTGATCCTGCGTGTTCCACTCTTTGGCAATTTTTTCAGCATATTGCTGTGTTAATACCGGATAAAAAATAGGCTGCCAATATAATCTGGGCGGAAATTTTTTAAAGCCGCTTTCTTTAATTAATTGATATTCAAATAACCCAACTGGTCTGTATAAGTACATTTTTACGGCCTACCTTAAAAATTTTGAACTTTAAACCGGTAATGCTGGCCACGCCAGATCCAGTTGACGATACTGTACTCAAAGCTTTCACCTTCAAACCACAAAAACGCGCCTTCCATCATGTTGGGCCAGTCCTTGTGTTCAATGCTGGTATGCCCTGCCATCACCGCAAACAGTGCCGCCAAAATAGTATCGTGGCTTACGGCCAGCAATAAATGGTTATCCTGCGTGGGCAGATGATCAAACAGCAGGCGCAAAATATCCTGCGCGCCCTGAACCGGAATTTTCATGCCGGGCAACTGGTTGCTCAAAAAACAGTTAATAAATTTTAATGCACCATATTGCTTGAACCGCGGTCCAGCCTGCGCAATATCCAGCACAAAACTACCCGGCTCTACCAATAAATTATGCTGGTCAATATTTAACAGTGATGTTTCTAGCTGTTGCGACTCATCAATAGAATCTTGGATAGCGGCTTGTGCCCCTTTAAGCATCTCGCTGGCGGTGTCCACGCAGCGCGGAATAGGACTACTGAGACAAGCAGCAATTTGCAGGCTGGTATTGGCTGACAGCCATTTGCCCCATTCATAGGCCAGATTGCGACCAATAGGTGTTAAGGGTAACTGATAACTGGCAAAACCATTATTGTCAGCAGCCTCACGGATAGAATGACGCGTGAGCAACACCAGCGGCTGGTTGCTTTTGGGCAACAGCGCAATGGCCTCAAACATGGAAGCAGGCAAATGATGGGTTAAAGCACTGGTCACGACAATGGTAAAATCAATAAAACTGGCCCCTGACTATAGCACGACTCAGCGGCAAAATTGGCGCTAGGTGAGGGCTTTTACAGCTTGATGGGCGGCCTCTAACGCAGGCTGCAAGAAGTCATTATGCCGCACTGCCATAAAGTGCCCATTTAATAAATCATGGCGCTGGTTATAGGCAAAAGGCCGGCCCTGCAAGTCATAAACCCCGCCGCCTATGGCTTCCAGCAAGCCCTGTCCTGCCGCCGTATCCCATTCGCTGGTGGGATGAAAACGCGGGTACACATCAATCTGGCCTTCCAGCATCAGGCAAAACTTATAGGCGCTACCGGCATTATTGCAATCAAAGGCTTGCTGGCGATCATGCAGGGCCTGCTTAAACTGCTGGTATACCTTCCATTCACTGCGACGGCTAATGGCTATCTGCCAGCTATTTAAGTGGACAGGCTTGGGGGTAATGTCCTGCCATACCAGTGCGTCGCCTGCTTCATCAATCCGGTATAGCGGCTGGTTTTTCTGGGTTAAATACATGCGCTTTAAGGTGGGAATACCAATGATGGCCAGCTCAACGATCCCATGCCGGATCAAGGCAATATTCACCGTAAATTCACCGGTTTTATTAATAAATTCACGCGTGCCATCCAGTGGGTCAACCAGCCAGAATTCATGCCAGTCAAAGCGCAATTTATAATCAGAAGATTCTTCTGACAATACCGGTATCAGGGGGCTAATCTTTTTTAATTCCTGCTCAATCAGATGGTGCGCGGCCATATCGGCTTCGGTTACTGGCGACTCATCCGCTTTGCTGGAAATCTGCAAGACTTGGTTTTGCTGGTAATCCTGATAAAATTCGCATAGCAAATGATTTACTGCCTTGACCAGTTCAACCAGCCGTTGTACGGCAGGATTGCTGACAATTGAATTCTCAGCAATTGAAGCATTTGCCGTTGAATTTTTCAGCGCTGGCTCATCTGATCCTGGGCTTTTGGCTTTTGAACTTTTCAGTTTTGAATCATCCGGCACCGGTTTGTCTTCCATCATTCTTCACTTCATTATTTACAGGAAATGGCTTTGAACATTAACTGGCAAGCGATTGATCTCGTCATGTTTGACATGGACGGAACCCTACTTGATCTGGCATTTGATAATCTGTTCTGGCAGCAGGCTGTGCCACAGGCATGGGCTGCGCTGCACCAGCATCCGTATGAACAGGCACTCGAGTTACTCAAGCCACAATTCAAGGCACAGGAAGGCACACTTAACTGGTACTCCCTGCCTTACTGGAGTCATGCACTTAACCTTGATCTAACCACGCTCAAAATTCAATATCAAGATCATATTTGTCTGCGCCCCCATGCCGTACAGTTGTTACATGACCTTAGAATGGCCAATAAAAAGCTATGGCTGGTCACCAATGCGCATCCCATTGTACTGCATATCAAAATGCAGAAAACTGGCATTAGCCACCTGTTTGATCAGTTGATTTCAAGTCATGATCTGGGTTTTGCCAAGGAACAGGAATTATTCTGGCATAAGCTGGCAGCCCAGTATCCTTTTGATAAAAAAAGAACAATATTTGTTGATGACAGTGAGTCAGTGTTACATGCTGCCCGGTATTATGGAATAGAACACGTATATGGTATTACTCAGCCAGATAGCAAATTACCGGCACGTCAGCAGTTGAAATTTCCGGCAATAGACCAATTAAATGAACTAAGCAAATACTTATTATCCATTCAGGCTGAGGAATGATTTATTACTAACATATCTGACGGAATGTTAATGAAAAAAACCCAATCTCTGGACACCCGCGCTATAGACGCCCAGTCATCCCGGAACGCAGTGCAAAGCATGCGCATTGACAAATGGCTCTGGGCAGCCCGTTTCTTTAAAACCCGCAGCATTGCCAAGGAAGCCATTGAAGGTGGCAAAGTGCATTATGATGGTGACCGCGTTAAGGTGAGCAAGGAAGTCCGCGTTGGCATGGAGCTCACCATCCGGCAGGGATTTGATGAGAAAACTGTCGTCATCAAGGCCTTGTCCGAAGTACGTGGTGGTGCACCACAGGCGCAGCTTTTATATGAAGAAACGCCGCATAGTGTGACCAAACGCGAGTTTTATAGCAGTCAGCGCAAGCTTGCCAATCTGGCCCGTCCAGACCATCGTCCCAGCAAGCGTGACCGCCGTCACATCCACCAGTTTAAGCAAGAAAATTCAATGAGTTATAGCAGCGATGATGAAGGCTATTAATACCATTTAGTATGCGACAAACTATGTCGTTTTAGTTGATTTACCCCTGTTCACCTACCCTGTTTTTTGGCATGATGTGCTTGCCCAAGTTGCAAATCAAATATCGTCGACCCAAGGCATCCACTTTAGTTTTGAAAGTAATCAGCGTATAAACGCTACACAGTTTATGAGGTTTATGAGATGGATGAGAATAAAAGCAAGGCATTAACTGCAGCTTTAAGTCAAATTGAAAAACAATTCGGTAAAAATACCGTCATGCGCTTGGGCGACAACACCGTACAAGCCATTGAGGCTGTATCAACTGGTTCCTTAAGTCTGGATATTGCCCTTGGTATTGGTGGCTTGCCAAAAGGCCGTATTGTTGAAATTTATGGCCCGGAATCATCCGGTAAAACCACAATGACCCTGCAAGTGATTGCAGAATGTCAAAAAGCTGGTGGCACTGCCGCGTTTATTGATGCCGAGCACGCGCTTGATCCACAATATGCGCGCAAGCTGGGTGTTGATATTGACAACCTGCTGGTTTCACAGCCCGACCATGGTGAACAGGCGCTTGAAATTGCCGACATGCTGGTACGTTCCGGCGCGGTTGACCTGATTGTGGTGGATTCTGTTGCTGCCCTAACCCCTAAGGCTGAAATTGAAGGCGAAATGGGTGATTCACACATGGGCCTGCAAGCCCGTCTGATGAGTCAGGCACTGCGTAAAATTACCGGTAATGCCAAGCGTTCCAACTGTATGGTGATCTTCATTAACCAGATCCGCATGAAGATTGGCGTGATGTTTGGTAGCCCGGAAACCACTACCGGTGGTAATGCCCTGAAATTCTATGCGTCGGTGCGTCTGGATATTCGCCGCATTGGTGCCGTGAAAGAAGGTGATGAAATCACTGGTTCTGAAACTCGCGTTAAAGTAGTGAAAAACAAAATGGCACCGCCGTTCCGCGAAGCGCTGTTCCAGATCATGTACGGTAAAGGTACTAACCGTCTGGGTGAACTGGTTGACCTTGCAGCCAATCAGGATATCGTGCAGAAATCCGGTGCATGGTATGCCTATAAAGGTGCCAAGATTGGTCAGGGTAAAAATAACGTCATTCGTTATTTTGAAGAAAATCCGGCTATTGCTGCTGAAATTGATGCACAGGTTCGTGATCAACTGCTGGTTAAAGTTGATCCGGCCAAAATACAGGAAGAAGATGACGAGCGTGAACCAAGTCTGGCTGAACTGGACCTGTAAAACGCCCTGTCTAAAAACGTATAGTTTTCTGACTGTTTAGCGCAACGCCTTTATGGTTCATACTATAGGGGCGTTTTGCTTTTAGACTGTTTTTAAATCAATAAACTTTATTTTTAAAGCAGGAATCAGTATGAAAAGCTTTCAAACGAATAATGAATTGCCAAAGCCTGCAGGAAGCCTAAAAGGCCAGCGCTTACGTAGCACTGCCTTTGCCCTTCTCGCCAAGCGCGAACACTCCAAACAGGAATTAAAAAGTAAACTGATCCTGTATGGCGCTTGCCCTGAAGAACTGGAGCCTTTACTTGCTGAACTAACTGGCAATGATTATCAAAATGATGAACGCATGGCGGGCATGGTGGTACGCGCCAACATGCGTAAAGGCCGTGGCCCGGCACGAATCCAGCAAGAACTCAAAAAACATCACATTGAAGCCGAGCTTGCCGAAGCAGACCTTGATGAAATTAACTGGCTACAACAAGCCATGGAATTGCGCATGCGAAAATTTGGCGAGGAACTACCGACCGAGCAAAAAGAAAAAGCCCGTCAGGTGCGGTTTTTGCAATATCGCGGATTTAATCTGGATACCTGTTTTAAGGCCATCACAAAAAATAGTCTGGACGATGAGTAAAGTCGTACAATAACTTGAAGGAATAGAAAAAATACTATTTTATCAATTTTAGCGCTTTAAATTTATCTAAGCTTCATCTTGTTTACGTTTAATCAATTTTTATCATTATGGTGGCAACCCCATCAGCTTACCTTCGGCACATCACTAACCTGCTACCGTTGCTACCTTCCGGTCCTGGCGGGGTTCACAAGCAGTCATTGCGAAGACACCAATGGGGTCACCATTGCAAGGGCAAGTATAGTGATTATTAATATTAATGCAAGACCTACGCCGTTCAAAACTTGTGCATCTGGTTAATTTTGTATAAGTTTCTATCTAGTGATATTAGATTAATTATTTTATAAAATTTTTAATAATAATTTAAAAGATACTAATTTTTTATTTATATAAGTACTATCAATTCAAATCATTATCTTAATTAGATATTTTAAATTAGCCATTTAGAAATAAATAAAGCCACACGAATTAACGCATGGCTTTATTACTTAAAATAATGCAATTAGTAAATTAATAACATCAAATTTCTTTTAAATATTAGCCATCAGATTGTCTGCTGGGGTCTTCCTGAATGGTACTTTGAGGCTGGTTTGGCTGAGTCTGATTGGACTGGTGAGTTTGATTGAGTGGTTTGTGCTGGCTGTTTTGATCTTGCCAGTTCATTTGCCCACTCTGGCCACCTTGCTGGTTCATCTGATTGTTCTGGTCTTTCTGGTTTTGTTGATTCTGCTGGTTATTCTGATTTTGCTGGTTTTGGTTCTGCTGATTATGTTGATTCTGGCTTTGGTCATTGCCGGGTGTTTGCTGATTATACTGGCTTTGGTTGTTCATATCAGACTGGTTTTGCTGGTTCTGGTTGTTCATGCCGGTCTGGTTATTCATACCGGACTGGTTTTGCTGATTCATCTGGTCATTCTGGTTTTGCTGATTCTGCTGGGTTCCCTGACGTTCGCCATATCCCTGCGCATTATTACCCATGTTGTTGGACTGGTTATTCATCGTGCACCTACCTTAACGATTAATGACTACCGGAAATTCGGTAGGTTTAAAATAGCTGCAATCATGCGAGTTAAATGTTTTTAATGATTCAGGTTTAATAGTGTTAGTGCTGCATTAGGTGAGTATAAGTAAGCCAAGTAATTTTTTATAGAAAACGTAACTTCTTATTTATTTCATAATTTCTAATAATATAAATAAAAACATTAATTTATTTAAAATTTTTCCATTTTATTCAAAAATCGTCTTTATAATTAGTTCTTAATTTTATATCTTCTATTATGTTTTAGGCTGACCACAACCCTTGATTTATGAGCTTGCTGATTTGATTGCTTTCCACTCATTCCCCAGTTTTTGTTTTTTAAAGTGTTATCAGCAAGACTAGCTACCAGCGCTAAAAATACATGCTTATTTAACAATTACAGGTTATAGGTTTACTTAGGTTTCTTTATTCATATCAAGATGATCTGCGCTAATATGTAATCAGGGTTTCTTTTCACCTGATCACCTTTTTGACTGACAACGCTGGAGAAATTGATGTCGCGCTTGCGTCGTTCCCGTCCGGTTCAACAACTGGCTACCGAGTTTAGCGGGCAACATGCTTTTTTACAGCCAAAGCATGAATACCTGCCCAGTGATCACAGTACAAAACAGGAGTTTTTTAATCCTGACCCTGCTACACGTACCGATGATCTCCATCGCAGTACCGCCATGTATGAATGGCTATTGTTTAGAAAACCAGCCCAGTGGCCAGCCAGGGAAAGCAGCATTCATTGTCCGGATAAGCCGCAAATGCGTCCGGATGCAGCACTTGATGACTGGCAGGTCTGGTTTGTAGGTCATGCCACCGTATTACTCCAGATTGGCCCCTATAACTTTTTAACTGATCCGGTATGGGCACAGCGCGCCAGTCCGCTAGCACACCTAGGGCCAAAACGGGTGCGTCCTGCTGGCATCGCACTGGATGAGCTGCCGTCCATTGATGCGGTGCTGCTGAGCCATAATCATTATGATCATCTGGATCTGGCCAGCTTAAAATGGCTGCATCGGCGTGATGGCATGCCAGTGTATACTGGTCTGGCGAACCGTTGTTATTTGCCTAGTGAAATGCAGGTGGTTGAACTGGATTGGTGGCAACAGGCGGATTTTAAGCTGGATGAGCGCATTAAAATTGTTTATACCCCGGCCCAGCATTTTTCAGGTCGCGGGTTCAAAGACCGCAACAAGGCGCTTTGGGGTGGCTTATCCATTTTAACACCAGATGATCATTGTTTTTTTGCCGGCGATACCGGCTACTCACCACATTTTCAGCAGATCAGGGAAAATCTGGGTGCTCCACGCTTAAGCCTGTTACCCATTGGGGCTTATGAGCCACGCAAGATTATGCGCGCCATGCACATGAATCCGGCTGATGCCGTTCAGGCGCATATTGACTTGCAGAGTAAACAGTCCCTGTCTATTCATTACCGTACTTTTCAGTTGACGGATGAGGCCATTAACCAGCCGCTGCTTGAACTGGCTTCGGCCCTCACCCAAGCCAGTCTCGTTGATGCTTCTTTTTTCAATTTATTGGAAGGTTATGGACGTAAGGTATAAGTTGTGCAATGGTTATGTCATCAGTGCCAACAAAAAAACTTTGATTTAAGTATGGTTTAGCTTCAATTCCATAATTGTATTGGTGTACTTTTGTAATAACTGCTTTTATTGATGAGATGTTGTTTTCTATGGCCAGTTTTTTATTTTCAAAAAAATTCATGCACGGGGCTTTGTTGGCTGGATTGCTGGGGGCAACAACACTGCCGCAAGCACATGCGGTTCCTATTGAGCAAGGCAGCTTAACTGGCACAACCAGCAACCCAGCAGCAATTACCGGCAGTGCCGCAACGCTGGAGAGCCAAGGTTCTACCTTGTGGCAACTGTACCAGCAAGTCCAGCAGCTCCAGCAGGAAATACGTGAACTGCGCGGCCAGCTGGAATCGCAGCAGAATAGCCTTGACCGTACCCAAAAAGAGGTTAAAAACCGCTATACCGACCTAGACCAGCGTCTGGAATTGCTAAAGGAGCAAACCCAGCCAGCGGATGACAGCACTGGCGATGGCGATGCCGCCCCTGAGATGACTTCCCCTTCAGATCACGCTGGCTCAGAAAATGCTAAGCCGGCCAGTGAGGCAGCGCCTGCATCAGAAAATGCCGAACCTGCGGATAGCCCAGTAACACCGCCTGTTTCTGGCACACCTTCAGCGCCGGCAACCAGCAAACCCTCTTCTGGTAATGTATTATATGTACAGCAGGATGCAGCCCCAAACGACAAACAAGTCGACAAGCAGGCTTATATCAGCGCTTATGATGCCTACAAGGCTGGTGGTGCCGCCAAGGCCATTAAGCCAATGCAGCAATTTATTGCCAGTTTTCCCAATAGTGTTTACGTCCCCAATGCCTACTACTGGCTTGGGGAGTTTTATTTGGCCAGTAATCCAGCCGATTTCGTAAAGGCCAAAAAAAGCTTTAATGAAGTCATCAACAAATATCCAAAAAGCGCCAAGGCTTCTACAGCCCTCTACCGGGTAGCTACCATTACACAGGAAATTGACAAACGCACCAGTGAAGCCACCGCGCTGATGAAAAAACTGGTGCGTGATTATCCAGGTGCAACCGAAGCACAATATGCACGCAGCTTTATTGCAGCACATCCATAATTTTTTGTTTTTTAGATAGTTTTCAACCCAAAACAATGAAGTTTTCACATTAAATGAACTGAGTTTACTGATTGCTACGCCCATCATGCTATGAATAAACCTGAAAGATATGAGCTTCACGATCAACTTTCTGGTTGTTTTGACAGTAAGCTATTTTTTTTAATTGGTATCGGGTATTAAGGATTCATAACTGATGAAAACCATCAAACCACACTCTCGCATTCAACGTGCACTTTATAGTACGGTTCTTGCCAGTTCATTACTGGCCTTAAGCACACAAGGCGCATTGGCGGCAGATAATGACAAGCCTCAGTACCGTTTGGTACAGCTACAGGCTGATGCCACCCGTGAAGTCACCAATAACCAGATGGAAGCAATCCTGTTTACCGAGCTGAACAACAACAGCCCCAGCAGCTTGTCACAGGACGTTACCCGCATTCTCAATGAAGCCATGCGTCAGGCGGCCAAATATCCACAGGTTAAAGTCAGTACAGGTGCACAAAGTACCTACCCGGTTTACGATGATAAAAACAAACTGAAAGGCTGGCGTGCCCGTGCGCAAATTGAGCTTAAAAGCACTGATTTTAAAGCCACCAGTGACCTGATTGCAGCGCTACAAAACAACATGCAGGTTCAATCCATTAACTTTAGTGTGTCTGATGATGAGCGCAAGCGCGTTGAAAATGAACTCATGGTAGAGGCCTCTCAGGCATTTCAGCAGCGTGCCCGACTGTTGCAGCAATCCTGGCAGGCCAGCGGCTATGAACTGGTAAGCCTTGATTTGAACGCCATGAACAATGAACGCCCACCGATTATGTATGCCATGAAAGCCAGAGATACATCAGGTGCCATGGAAAGCCAGAATGTTCAGGGTGGTAACAGCCAGTTGCGTGTTAATGCATCCGGTAGTGTTCAGTTGCGTTAGTTATTCCGTCTTTAAAGCTCTACAACTAAAAACCGCCCAGTTGTTAATATCAATCTGGGCGGTTTTTGCTATCTGGCAATGAAAAGGCTTAGCGTACAATGCCGCGCTTTGATGATGTCAGTGAGTCAATCAGCAACTGTACTTCTGGCGTTTGTGGCAACAGCTCTGTAGTGAGTTTATCAATTGCCTGCACAGTAGTCAGGTTTTCACGATAAACCATTTTAAATGCTTTACGCAAGTTATTGATTTTATCGGCATTCCAGCCTTTACGGCGCATTCCCTCGTAGTTCATACCATGCGCATGAGCCGGATTACCAGACACCAGTGTATAGGCTGGAACATCCTTTAAAATGGTACTGCCACCGCCAATCATACTATAGGAATCAATGCGACAAAACTGGTGAATGCCAGAATTTCCGCCAACAATAATATGATCACCAATAGAAACATGGCCAGCAATTCCAACATTATTGGCAAAAATATTGTCATTGCCAATTATGCAATCATGCGCAATGTGGGTGTTGACCATTAGCAGGTTACGATGACCAATCCGGGTTAAGCTTTGATCCTGAACCGTACCACGATGCAAGGTACAGCTTTCACGAATAATATTATCATCACCAATTTCCAGCCAGGTTTCTTCACCCTTGAATTTCAGGTCCTGACAAATTTCGCCTATGCTGGCAAACTGAAAAATCCGGTTGCGCTTGCCAATTCGGGTCAGGCCAGCAATCACAACATGCGGGCCAATATCACACCCTTCATCAATACTAACTTGCGGGCCAATAATACTATAAGCACCGATTCTGACGTTTGGTGCAATTTGTGCCGTTGGGTCAATAATTGCCGTTGGATGAATATTCGGGTTGGTATTCATACTATTGTTTTGCACACTGTTATTTTTCATATTAATGTAATCTGTTGTTCCGAAACCAGAATTTCAGCGCTGGCCACAAGTTTTCCCTCTACATGGGCCTGACAGCTAAACTTGAAAATCCCTCTTCGCTGCATTAACAGCTCAGCACTTAATATGAGTGTATCACCGGGAATCACCTGACGCTTAAAACGCACCTTGTCTGCACCGGCAAACAGAAACATATAGCCATCACGCGGGCGCTTGCCTGCACTCATAAAACCTAGAATACCAGCAATTTGTGCCATTGACTCAACAATTAACACACCGGGCATAATGGGCAGGCCCGGAAAATGACCCTGAAAGAACTCTTCATTAATGGAAACATTTTTTAGGCCCTTGATTGACTGGTTTGGCACCACGTCAGTGACCCGGTCAACCAGCAAAAAAGGATAACGCTGCGGCAAATAGCTACGGATCGTATCAGCCTGCATGGGCAACTGGTAATCAAGGGATACAGCAGAGGAAATATCGTTAGTCATCTTGAGATAATGATGATGGCGGGCAAGAAGTTGCTCGCGATTCTACCTGTTCAACTCGCACTTGCAAATGCTCAATTTGTTTAATTAGCTGGGTTAAAGGCACATCAGCCAATTGCCGCAAGCGTACAACCATTTTTTTCCATTGCGAGTTTTCAGCAAAAGACGTACCGGATGAATAAGTACCCGGCTGATGAATGGATTTGGTAATCATGGCCATACCGGTCAGGTTAACATGGTCACAAATGGATAAATGCCCTGCGATACCGGACGCACCACCGATAATGCAATGCTTGCCAATATTTGCACTGCCTGCAATCCCCACATTGGCTGCAATGGCGGTGTAATCCCCAATGTGTACATTGTGGGCAATCTGTACCAGATTATCAATAATCACACCATGGCCGATTGTTGTATCATCCAGCGCACCACGGTCTATGGTACAGTTGGCACCAATACGCACATCATTGCCGATGACTACACGTCCCAACTGGGCAATCCGGTACCACTGGCCTTCATGTGGTGCAAAGCCAAAGCCATCGGCACCAATCACTGTGCCCGCGTGAATACGCACCCGCTCGCCGAGCTGACAATGATGCTGTACTGTCACATGTTTATCCAGCCATGAACCCGCACCAATGCAACTTCCCTTAGCAATGCAGACATGGCTTTCCAGAATGACATTGGCTGCAATTGTCACATCATCTTCAATTATCACGTAAGGCCCAATTGAAGCCGATGGGTCAATCGTGGCTGACGCAGCAATGATTGCAGTAGGATGAATTTGGGCAACTGGTCTGGGCGTCTGGTCAAACAAATGAGTTAAGCCCGCAAAGGCGGCATAGGGATTAGGTACAATTAGTACAGCCCCTGTGTATTCACTAACATCTTCCTTACGGATAAGAACAGCACCAGCCTCTGTCGTATTAAGCTGGGATTTATAGCGACTATTGGATAGAAATGCCAAATGCCAGGACTTGGCATGCTGTAAAGATGCCAGGCCCTGAATAGCAGTATCCGGGTTACCAACCAGCTCAGCATTCAGCTGTGTAGCCAGTTGACCCAGTGTCAATGTGGAATGACCCATACCAAATAACCCGGCTGGTTATTGTGTAGCATCCAGACGCTGGGTAATTTTGCTGGTGATATCTACAGCAGGACTGCTCCAGATGACATTTTTCTTTTCAATGATAATGTCATAGTTGCCTTCCTTGCGAATCTCTTCGATGATTTTCTCAAGTTTTGGCAGCAGGGTTTTGTACATCGTGGCCTGTGTTTCATCAACACGCTTCTGCAACCCTTCAGCAGTACTGTTGTACTCGTTAATCTTGCTTTGTGCCTGCGTCTGCAACGCTCTAACCTGATCTTCCTTTAGTACCTTGGCATCAGTCTTGAAGCGGTTTTCAATACCAGCCAGTTCTTTTTGCAGGGCTTCAATACGGTCACGCTGTGGCTTTAAGCTGCTGTTCAGGCTGGCCACCGTTTGCTTGGCGTATTTTGAATTAAAAATTGCTGCCTGAGAATCGGCAACTGCAACATTATTGGCGTAAGCAGCACTGGTTGATAATGCAGCAACTGTCAGTGCTACTGTGGCAAATAAATGACGCATATTAAACTCCTTGTGACTCTTAAATGTTTTTAAGCATCCATTTGCTTAAAAGGTACGTCCAATTTCAAATTGAACACGTTTTGTTTCATCACCATCTTTTTGATTGAGCGGATAAGCATAACTTAGCGATAGTGGGCCAATCACCGTGATCCAGGTAAATCCAACACCAGCACTATATCGGATATTGTCTGCACTGATTTCAAAGTCTGATGCATCGGTATTATAGACCTGACCACCCTCGACAAACAGCACAGGCCGGATCTGGCGTGACCAGTCGCCCTTGAATGGTACAGGCAGAACCAGCTCTACGCCACCCTGAATCAGCGCATTACCGCCGATGGCTTCTGGATCATCATCAAAAGTGCCAGTTTCCTGATACACCACCGCCGGGCTACGTGGCCCCAGTGTACTTTCCTTATAGCCACGCACCGAGCCATAACCACCAGCAAAATAGTTTTTATAAAAAGGCAAATCATTACCATAGCCCAGTTTACTATAAGTACGCAGCACAAACTTGTCACCCAGTGGGAACAGTGCCTGACCATCGTAGGTCAGCTTCTGGTATTCTATATCACTGCCGGGCAAGGCAATATCCAGCGACAAGCGATGGTACATCCCTCTGGTGGGGAATACAGGACGGTTTAAAGTATTGTAAGCCCAAGCCAGATTCAGGTTATACGTTAAATAATCGCCTTCAAAGCTGCTGTCGTACAGCTTTGTGGTTTGTTGCTCGGTCTGATAAAGTGGGGCTCCACTTCCATCCGGATTGCGGATGATCTCTCCGTTCTTATCCCGTAGGGGTATTCTATTACCACCAGCATCTGTTTTCTCAACCGTTGTGGTCTTATAGACACTACCTGTAGCTTTACCACCGTTGGCCAGTAAATAATCACGGATAGCAACTGATGCAAACTGCCCCGTAGAAATCTGGGTATCATCAACGTTAAATGATGCGCTGACATTCTGGTTTTCATCTAGCGGATAACCAAAGGTTAAACTGCCACCCATCGAATCAGTAACGTAAGTACTAACGTTAAGTTTATCCAGCTTGGTTTTGCGCAAATAGGCATTATAACCACGGCTCACCCCGTCAATCGTAAAGTAGGGGTCTAGCACATTAAGATTATAGTAGTCGAGGGTTTCAGAACGTGACAGGTCCACAGCAACCTGATTACCAGTCCCCAGAAAGTTAGTCTGGCTGAGACCAAGCTGGAAAGTGACCCCTCCACCCTGCGAATAACCTACTGCCACAGTACTAGTACCTGAATTCTGTTCTTCAACCTTTACATTCAGGTCAATCTGGTCTGCCGTATTGGGCACGCGGACAGGTTCAATATTGACAGTTTTAAAATAACCGGTACGTTCCAGACGCACTTTGGACAAATCAATTTTTTCATTGGTTGCCAGCGCGCCTTCCATTTGACGCATTTCACGGCGTAGCACTTCATCGGCTGTTTTGGTATTGCCATTAAAGTTGATCCGGCGTACGGTCACCTGTTTGCCTGGATTAATATAATAATTCAGGTTGACTGTTTTAGTTGCTTCATCAATATCGGGTACAGCATTGATCTCGGCAAAATAATAACCGGCATTGCCATATTTACGGGTAAGCAATTCCTTAACTGCATTGACCTGTGCCTGTGAATACGTTGCGCCTTCCTTAAAAATAGCCAGTGGACGCAATTCATCCTGCGAAAATAAGGTGTCACCTAAAAACTTGGTTTGACCAAATTTGTACTGTTCACCCTCAGTAATGCTCACTTCAATAAAAATACGCTTTTTATCTTCGCTAATATTGAGCTGGGCATTATTAACATTAAAATTAACATAGCCTTGATTTAAATAAAGCGCACGCAGGCTTTCAAGACTGGCTGTCATTCGTTCACGCGCGTAACGGTCATTACGGGTCAGTATTGAGGACCATGAACTTTCCTTAACTGCAAATGCCTGCAGAATGTCACTGTCCTTAAATACTGTATTGCCAATGACATTAATATCAAAAACCTTGGCAGCATTACCTTCAATAAACTTGAAGTTCAGGTCTACACGGTTGTTGGCACGCGGTGTGGTTTCCACAGTAACATCCGCATCGTAGCGGCCTTGCTGGGCATACTGCTGTTCAAGCTCATTTTCAATATTTTGCAGGGTGGCCCGCTTAAGCACCTGACCTTCTGTCAGGTTCAGGCTTTTTAAGCCCTGTTTAAGGGTGTCTGTTGGAATCAGCTTATTACCAGTAAAAGTCACTGAGGAAATAACCGGGCGCTCAACCACCTTAAACACCAGTGTATTGCCATCACGCACACTTTGAATATCATCAAAGTTACCCGTGGCATATAAGGCACGAATACTGTCTGCCACTTTGGCATCGGTAATCTGGTCACCACTATTTACGGGCAAAACCCCATAAACGCTGGCTGGTGCTAGCCGAACCAGACCTTCAACCCGAATATCCTGTGCTACAAAATCTTCAGCATTGGCCTGTTGTACCAAAGCCATTGCGCTAACCAGTGTCAGAGGCAGTGTAAAATATGAGTGCCGCATGCCTAAGGATTCCAAAAAGTAAAAATTAATTAAAAATCATTATTACACAGCTGTTAGATCAGGCGTGCAAAATCATTAAATAGTGCAAGGATCATCAATGCCCCAAGTAATACAATACCAATGCGCAAGCCAATCATTTGGATTTGCTCGGACACCGGCTTACCGCGCAGTGCTTCAATAAAATAATAGACTATGTGTCCCCCATCAAGTACCGGGATGGGTAATAAGTTTAAAATTCCCAGACTAACACTCATTAAAGCCATAAAAGATAAAAATGCCTGCCAGCCCATTTCAGCACTCTGGCCTGCTACTTTAGCAATGGTAATGGGACCGGACAGATTATCCAGACCAATAAGCCCGGAGATCATTTTACCCATAGCTTTGACAGTCATGACCGATAACTGCCAGGTTTTATCAACAGCCATGCCCAGCGCGGTGAGCGGACTGTACTGAACTGTCTGGGTATATTCTGTTGGTATTTTATAATTTTCAATTTTGGCACTAGCGCCCAGAAAACCATACTCGGTCCCTACAGCATCCTTTTTGCTTTTTGGCATCACCTTGAGCTGTAAGGGTTTGCCATCACGCAGAACCTGAAAAACCAGCACCTGTTCCGGATGACTACGCACCATCTGGGTAACCTGAAGCCACTGGCTAACAGGCTGCTGATTAATTTGTATAATCTGGTCACCTGCTTTTAAGCCTTGATTTGCAGCAGCTTCGTTGGGGCTAACTTCGCCAATAACAGGCTTAATATTAGGCTGATAAGGCAAAAAGCCCAGTTGTTCTAGCGGTGTTTGCGCACTATTGCGCATAAATTGCTGGATTGGCAGGCTATAGGTTTGCAATTGCTGCCCACGCTCGGCAGTAATCTGAATCGTACCCGTTTCGCCCATGCGCTCAACCAGTGCATAGTTCAGGTTTTCCCAGGTTAAGGTCTGGTCACCATCTACCGCAGTAATTTTATCACCCACCTGCAAGCCAACCTGCGCGGCTGGTGAATTGGGCTGGATTTGACCAATACGGGTATTTAGTTGTTCGCTGGCTGGCAAAAACAATAGCCAAAATAAGATAATAGCAAATAACAGGTTAATCAGCGGCCCGGCAGCCACAATGGCAATGCGCCGCCATGCTGACTGGCGGTTAAAGGCATAAGGAATATCTTCGGGTGCGACTTCGCCTTCACGCTCATCAGCCATGCGTACATAGCCACCTAGCGGAATTGCTGCAAGCTGGTAGCACACCCCATCCTTGCCATGCCATTTAATTAAAGTTGGACCAAAACCAATGGAATAAACCAGCACTTTGACGCCCATGCGTCTTGCTACCCAGAAATGACCAAACTCATGAATTGCAATCAAGGGTCCCAGTAAAACAATTGCTGCAAGAATAATAAATACGATATTCATGTAGTCCTGTTGGCATGTGCCATTATCCAGTGCCTTGCAAGCTCACGCGCTTCAAGGTCTTGCGCGAGAATTGTGCCAAGGTCATGTGCAGGAAGCACATTGATTTGTGTTATTACTGCGTGTATGAGTTGTGTAATCTGTGTAAATGCAACTTTACCAGACAAAAATGCAGCCACTGCAACTTCATTGGCAGCATTTAAAATAGCTGGCGCGCAACCACCTGTTTTCATTGCTGTTTTAGCTAAGCTTAAGGCAGGAAACTTGATTTCATCGGGTTGTTCAAAATTCAGGCAATTGGCTGAAAATAAGTCCAGGGGTGGCACAGTGGTGGTCATGCGTTGCGGCCATGCCAGTGCATGGGCAATCGGCGTACACATGTCCGGATTACCCAGTTGCGCCAAGGTCGAACCATCAATGTACTGTACCAATGAATGCACAATACTTTCAGGATGAATAACCACTGTTACGCGCTCAACCGGCAGTTCAAATAAATGACAGGCTTCTATCAGTTCCAGCCCCTTATTCATTAGTGTTGCTGAATCAACCGAAATTTTTTGGCCCATAGACCAGTTGGGATGCTTACAAGCCTGAGCTGGCGTAGCCTGCTGCATTTGGGCCAGCGACCATGTTCTAAAAGGACCACCGGATGCAGTTAAAAGTATTTGTGAAACACCAGCACGGTTTCCATGTTCGTTAAATTGAGTCGGGCTGCTGAAATAATCCGCAGGCAGGCATTGAAAAATAGCATTGTGCTCAGAATCTACTGGCAGCAAGGTTGCTTGTGCCTGCTTGACCCGCTGCATAAACAGCTCACCCGCCATAACCAGCGCTTCTTTATTGGCCAGCAAAACACGCTTGCCGGCATCAATTGCGGCCAGTGTGGGTTTAAGTCCAGCACTACCTACAATAGCAGCCATCACGACATCGACTGCCGCTGCACTGGCTACCTGACATAAGCCTGCTTCCCCTTCAAGAATCTCAAGGGCCTGTGTTTTTTTGTCATTACAATGCAATGCAAGCAGGGTTTTAAAATAGTCTTTTTTGCCTTGCTCGACTACTACAACTTGCGGCGAATACTGCTCTACCAATTTTGCCAGCTCTTCTAACCGCTGGAAACCAGTTAGTGCATATACCTGATACTGATCAGAATGCTGAGCCAGCACTTTTAAGGTACTTTGGCCGATTGAACCTGTTGCCCCAAGAATTGTAACCTGTTGCAGCGGCATCTTAAAAACCACCTAAAAATTGTTGCTGTAGCCAAAGACCAAGTGCAAATACTGGTGCAGCGGCCATCAGGGAGTCAATACGATCCAGTACTCCCCCGTGTCCGGGCAGGATTTTTCCGGAATCCTTGATCCCGGCCTTGCGCTTTACCATAGACTCAAACAGGTCACCCTGTACAGAAGCCAGCACAGTAATTATTGACAGGATAATAAAAACCATCAGTGCTGTGGCACTTAGCTTAAGCTGAATAAAGCCAACAGCCAAAATAACCAGTAAAGTCAGAGCCAAGCCACCAAGCAGCCCTTCTACTGACTTGTTGGGACTCACATTGGGTGCCAGTTTTCGCTTGCCAAAGGCACGGCCTGCAAAATAAGCACCGCTATCTGCACACCAGACCAATGCAAATACATACATGAGCCACCATGGCGATTGTTGCCATAATGCAAAAATGGCAATAACTGTCGCTACCAGCAATATCAGCCCTAAAATACTCAGGTTTTTGTTATACCAGCCAGTTTTTTGCGGATAATATTTAACCCAGGACAGACTCACCAGCCAGATCAGCAAGGCAACTGCCCAGAGATAAGGCCATGCCTGTGGTAAAAATAACATGCCAGCAGAAACTACAGTCACAACAGTAGCATAAATGGTATGTTGCTGAGCCGGAATCAAACGCACCCATTCATAACCTGCAATGGCAACCATCAATAGCATCAAACCCATCATGGGCAATGCACTATTGCTGGCAAACATACACAACAGGACAATGACAACCAAAACCAGTGCCGTGCGGATGCGCTCAATCATTATCAATGCCTGTTGCTTTTGCGATATTGTTATTGCCAAGTTGCTGCTTAACCTGCTCGCTGGTACGGCCAAAACGGCGTTCACGCTGAGCAAAAACCTTAAGCGCCTTGTTAAATTCTTCTATGGAAAAATCAGGCCACAGTGTTTCAGTAAAATAGAGTTCTGCGTAGGCAGCTTGCCAAAGCAGAAAATTGGACAGGCGGTAATCACCACCCGTGCGAATCAGCAAGTCTACTGCCGGCAAGTCCGACAGCGATATATGCTGCTGCAATGCCTGTTCATTCACCTGATCCACATTAAGCAGCCCACGTTCTACCTGTAACGCCAGTTGCCGGGCTGCCTGTGCAATATCCCACATACCGCCATAACTCACCGCAATCACCAGGGTCATGGCAGCATGATGCGCAGTGGCACTTTCAGCATCCAGCATCAGTTGCTGCAACTCATCAGATAACTGCGCCCGATTGCCAATAAAGCGCAACGCAATATCATGCTTTTTCATGCGGGGGATTTGTTCACGGATGGTTTGTGCAAACAGTTCCATCAGCAAGGCAACTTCCTTTGGCGGGCGTTGCCAGTTTTCACTGGAAAAGGCAAATACCGTTAACACCTGAACGCCCAAACGACGGGCCTGCTCGACCACAGGATCAAGCTGTACTTTGCCCGCCCGATGCCCTCCGCCTTCCGGCAAGGCTTCGCGCTTTCCATAACGATTATTACCATCCATGATAATTGCCACATGGCGCGGCAGGTTCATGGATGAAATATCGGCGACCTGCTGTTCACTGGATACTGATTCAGCAGAATCCAAATTACTGGAATCCGAATTACTAAAACCAGTATCGCTGGAAACGGGGGTATTGGACATAAGGTGCCTACTTCTTATTAAACCTGAATCAGTTCGGCTTCTTTGGCAGCCAGCATCTTGTCAACATCAGCCACATACTTGTCGGTTAACTTCTGAATTTCGTCATTGGCACGACGCTCTTCATCTTCAGAAATTTCTTTTTCTTTAAGTAAGTCTTTTACATCACCCAGAATATCACGGCGGATATTACGGATAGCAACCTTGGCATTTTCAGCTTCACCGCGCGCCAGCTTTTGCATGTTACGGCGGGTTTCTTCGGTCAGGGCTGGCAACGGCACGCGGATAACATCGGCACTGATTGGGTTAAGCCCCATATCACTTTCACGGATTGCCTTGTCAATGGTGCTGGTCATGCTGCGCTCAAATGGCTGAACCACCAGAGTACGGGCATCATCGAGGCCAACGTTGGCCACCTGATTCAGCGGCACATCGCTACCATAATAAGACACCATAATGCCATTTAGCATAGAAGGATGGGCACGGCCTGTACGCACTTTGGCAAAACCGGCTTCCAGCGCCTCAATACTTTTTTTCATGCGGCTCTCGCCGTCTTTTTTCAAATCGTTAATCATGACTGGTAGTCCTCATTTTATTCCAGAATCAATATTTTTCAGTATCTTGTGCATTTCACCACTAGTTGTATCTCAGCCCTGTCATTTGCTCAAAGTGCATTTACTGCACACTTCCGGCAAATCACTGGGTGGAGATTAGCGGGTAACGCGAGTGCCTTCGGGTTCACCCATGATCACCGACAGCAATGCGCCCGGTTTGTTCATGTCAAATACCTGTAGCGGCACACTATGGTCGCGACAGAGGCAAATCGCCGTTAAGTCCATTACACCCAGCTTGCGATCCAGCACTTCGTCAAAGCTTAAGAAGTCATACTTGATCGCATCGTCATGCTTGCTTGGGTCTTTGTCATACACGCCATCCACTTTGGTGGCTTTTAAAATCAGGGTAGCTTCAATTTCAATACCACGCAGGCACGCTGCGGTATCCGTGGTAAAGAACGGATTACCTGTACCCGCCACAAATACGCACACTTCGCCATTTTTTAAATGACGAATTGCATCTCGGCTGCTATAGGTTTCTACCACACCATTAATGGAAATGGCAGACATCAGGCGGGTTTTGATATTGCGGCGTTCCAGTGCATCACGCAGGGCCAGTCCATTCATCACGGTGGCCAGCATACCCATCTGGTCGCCAGTCACACGGCCAACCAGACCATCCTGCTGAAGCTGGCTACCACGGTACAGGTTACCACCACCGACCACAATACCTACCTGTACCCCAAGGCCGACCAGATGTGCAATTGACAGGGACATCTGATCCAGAATGGATGCATCAATTCCCATATCTTTATTGCCTGAAAGCGCTTCTCCTGACAGTTTAAGCAGTATGCGTGAAAAACGCGGGCTATTTTCAGCCATTGTGTTGCTCCCAAGCAATTCAATTATAAAACTTTAAATCAGACAACTTCATATCAAAAACAGCAGGTTGATCTTACTGGTTAACTTTAGCACCACGACCTGATTTGATGACTTTAACTTATCTATAACGGGGGCGAATGGTAACAAAAGCCGTGCCCCACGCCAATCCATCGGATTCACCTTAAGCCAGAATCACTGTAAAATTTAACAACTACAGGCTGGTGAATGCGGGCTTTTCAAAAGATAAAAGCTGATTTTCCAAAAATTGAGCATCAGCTTCCATAACCAAGAATCGGCAATCAGACCGAAATCAGTTTGGCAAACAGGTCATATTCATCAGCATCGGTAATTTCAACATAGAGCATCTGGCCGGGTTGAATCTGGCTTTTGTCGATATCTTCAACAAACACGTTACCATCAATTTCAGGCGCATCAGCATAGGAACGTGCCACCGCCACCGGATATTCCGGATCCAGTTCATCGACCAGTACCGTCATGCGCTTGCCAATTTTATCTTTCAAAATTTGCGTTGAGATTTCCTGCGCTACCAGCATAAAGCGTTCGTAGCGATCCTGCTTGATCTCATCTGGCACCAGATCCGGCAAATCATTGGCCGGTGCGCCTTCAATCGGGGAATAGGTAAAACAGCCCACACGGTCCAGTTTGGCCTCACGCAACCAGTCCAGCAGGTATTGGAAATCTTCTTCGGTTTCACCGGGAAAACCCACTACAAAGGTAGAACGAATGGCGAGATCAGGACAAATTGAACGCCACAGCTTGATTTTTTCCAGCGTGTTTTCGCTGTGTGCCGGACGCTTCATCAGTTTTAAAATACGCGGGCTGGCATGCTGGAATGGAATATCCAGATAAGGCAGGATTTTGCCATCACGCATGAGTTCCAGCACGGCATCCACATGTGGATAGGGATAAACGTAATGTAGGCGCACCCACACACCCAGCTGCCCCAGCGCCGCACACAGGTCATAAAACTTGGTTTTGAGCGGCTGGCCGTTCCAGAAATCCAGCTTGTATTTGGTATCTATGCCGTATGCTGAGGTGTCCTGCGAAATAACCAGAATTTCTTTTACCCCTGCATTCACTAGTGCCTGTGCTTCATCCATCACGCTGCCAATCGGACGTGACACCAGATCGCCGCGCAACTGGGGAATAATACAAAAGGTACAGCGGTGGTTACAGCCTTCAGAAATTTTCAGGTAAGCATAATGCTTGGGTGTCAGGCGAATGCCCTGCGGTGGCACAAGATCTACAAAAGGATTATGGGCTGGCGGTGGCGGTACATATTCATGCACGGCACTCATAACGTCTTGATAAGCCGCAGCGCCTGTCACTTTCAGCACGCTGGGATGCATGGAACGGATTTTTGCCTCATCCTTGCCCAGACAGCCCGTCACGATCACTTTGCCATTTTCATTGATGGCTTCACCAATGGCATCCAGTGATTCCTGCACGGCTGATTCAATAAAGCCACAGGTATTCACTACTACCAGGTCTGCACCCTCAAAAGAAGCTGCAACTTCATACCCCTCGGTACGTAACTGGGTAAGGATTCGCTCCGAATCAACCAGTGCTTTAGGACAGCCTAGGGATACAAAACCGACTTTAGGGGATTTCATGCATACAGCTCCAACAGATTAGTGCATATTGTAAGCACTTTGGCGTTGCTTTAATAGTATAACCAGCCCTTGCTGAGCGGGTTTTATTGCATGAATCTTGTGGATTGTTAACTGATTCATAGCAGACTATTGAGGCTTTGGCTAAATCGCTGCACAACCGCTCCAATTTAGGGCATTATTTTTAAATTATAAGACACCATTTCAGAGTTGCATTAATTTGGTGCAATAATGAGTTACAACAGGGCACTATCACTAAAGCCCTATGCTCTGCTACAACCATTTATGGGGATTTAAAACTGCGCTGAGTTGTTTTAAGGCATTCAGATAATTTTTTAATGGCTTAACCGTCAGGTTGGCGTGCTAATTGCTAAATAAATAACAGTAGCGTTTATTACCGCGCATTCCAGCTTTTCCAGACAATAAACTTCAGTTTAATGATGATTTAACGTTCTACAGCCTAGTTATCTACACAAGCTTAATTATCTACAAACTATTTACGGTTTAATTTATTCATGAGCCACTCAGTAATGCATCTTAGCCCACCTGTTGATTATCGCAGTCTGGTTGATCACATGCTGACGGCGATTATGCAGGTTTCACCCAACCTTGAAATTGAGTATTTAAATTCTGCCTGTGAAGCCCTGCTGGATATTAGCCGTACCCGCGCGATTGGCATGCCGCTGTTGTCCATTCTAAATGAGCAGGATGAAAGCTTTGACACCAAAGCAGCCGTTTTACGGACCCTGCACACCGGCCAGCCTTATACCCGCCGTGAAGCCATGCTCACTATTGGGCTTAAGGACAAGGCGGTAGATTATTCCGTGTCACTAATTATTGATGACCGCATTGGTGCGATTGCCCACCAGCATTTGCTGATTGAAATTCAGCCCATTGACCGCCTGCTACGCATTAACCGTGATGAACATCTGGCCCAGCAGCACCAGATTGCCCGCCAGCTGGTTCGCGGTGTTGCCCATGAAATCAAGAATCCTTTAGGGGGGATTCGCGGGGCAACCCAGTTACTGGCACGCAGCCTGCCCGACGGTAGTGTCAGCGAATTTACCGAGATTATTATTAGTGAAGTGGATCGCCTGCGTACGCTGGCCGATACCATGCTGGGTTCACGGCATTTGCCTTCCCTGCAAAAGGTCAATATCCATGAGCCACTGGAACGGGTACGTAGCCTGATTTTAAGCCAGACCAAAAACACCGTTCAGGTGATTCGCGACTACGACCTGTCCTTGCCGGAAGTCAATGCTGACCGTGACCAGATGATTCAGGTCATGCTGAATATTTGTGTAAATGCCGTACAGGCAATTAGTGAAAATCCGGAAATTTTTAGCGAGCGCGACCCTAAAATTATCCTGCGCACCCGCATCCAGCGCATGTTTAACATCAATGGTGTGCTGCACCGCAGTGTGATCCGGGTCGACCTTGAAGACAATGGCCCCGGCATTCCAGCAGATATTGTCGAGTCGGTTTTTTATCCAATGGTCACGGGTCGCGCCAGTGGTACCGGGCTTGGCTTGAGTATTGCACAGAATATTGTACATCAGCATGGCGGAATGATTGAGTGTCAATCTGAACCCGGCTGTACCGTTTTTAGTTTGTTTTTGCCTTGGGAATAATTGGAGATCGTAAACATGTCGCATGAAGCCATTTGGGTGATTGATGATGATCGTGCCATGCGATGGGTACTTGAAAAGACCTTTAAAGAAGAAGGCTTTAATGTCACCAGCTTTGAAGAGGGCCAAACTGCGCTGGATCGCCTTGAAAAAGAACAACCCGATGTAATCCTGACTGATATTCGCATGCCCGGAATAGATGGCCTGACATTTTTATCAAAGGTCAAAGCCACTCATCCTGATTTGCCGGTTATTATCATGACTGCCCATTCAGACCTTGAATCTGCGGTATCCAGTTATCAGACCGGTGCTTTTGAATACCTGCCCAAGCCTTTTGACATTGATGAAGCCCTGACACTGGTCAGCCGTGCCATCCAGCATGCTGCTAAATTGCAGCAACAGGATACTGGCCGCATTGCCCCAATTAAAACCGTTGATATTATTGGTGAATCGCCTGCCATGCAGGAAGTATTCCGGGCGATTGGTCGTTTGTCACAGTCTCATATTACCGTACTGATTAATGGTGAATCGGGTACAGGCAAAGAACTGGTTGCCCATGCGCTGCACCGTCACTCGCCGCGCAGTGCCAAACCTTTTATTGCCCTAAACATGGCCGCCATTCCCAAAGACCTGATTGAAACCGAGCTATTTGGTCATGAAAAAGGCGCGTTTACCGGAGCCAATACCCAGCGTCAGGGCCGCTTTGAACAATCCAATGGCGGCACGCTGTTTTTAGATGAAATTGGCGACATGCCGTTTGAAACCCAGACCCGCCTACTGCGAGTGCTGGCAGATGGCGAGTTTTACCGCGTAGGTGGTCATACGCCGGTTAAGGTCGATGTGCGCATTATTGCGGCAACCCATCAGGATCTGGAAAAACTGGTCACCTCCGGCAAGTTCCGGGAAGACTTGTACCATCGCTTAAATGTCATTCGGATTCATATTCCCAAACTGCGTGATCGGAGTGAAGATATTCCCATGCTGGCTGGGCATTTTCTGGCCCGTGCTGGCCGCGAGCTGTCAGTTGACCCAAAAATCCTGCGCAAGGAAACCATTGCCTACATGCAGCAACTGCCTTGGCCTGGCAATGTTCGCCAACTGGAAAACACCTGTCGCTGGCTGACAGTCATGGTCACGGGCCGCGAGATTTTTCCAGAAGATTTACCGGCAGAACTGCGGCAGTATCACCATGAGCCGGAACAGCTATTGATTAGCCCCAGCACGGATAAGCCAGTGCCAAGCAATAGCATCAGCATTAGTCCCGATCAGTGGGATGGCCTGTTACGCCAGTGGGCCAAGCAAAAATTGCAGGCTGGTGAGCAGCAATTGCTGGAAACTGCCCTGCCGCTATTTGAGCGCACCATGATTGATGCAGCACTGGATTATAGTCATGGCCGCAAGCGGCATGCCGCCGAATTACTGGGCTGGGGCCGTAATACACTGACCCGCAAGCTCAAAGAGCTGGGGATCAGCAGCACCGATGATGACGAGCTCTAGTAGCCGTCATCCCGCGTGTTGCCCAAGCACCAATTGTCCAAAACAAATGAGATATGTTTGGCTTTAGGCTGGATGTCCTCATATAATGAGCTACATCAGAGATTTGGCTATTTTAAAAAATACCAGAGCTTGCTGAAGGGGCTCAAAAACCATGATAAAACTGAAATGGAATAATCGTTTTTTAGCGGCATTGATTACGCTTATTGTTCTTTTTACTGCTGTTGTTGGCTGGATTATTATCCGTGAAAACACCGTAACCTCTACGGCGTCCTATGTGTCGCACTCCCCCATCAACCATGTTTTCAACACTGCGCCACCGCCTGTAACCACTTATGCGCCTTCGCGTGCACCGCAATCAGCCAAGCAAATGTATGCGCACATGCAGCAAACCAATGCAGCCCGCCCGCTGTCTTCTGAACACAGTGCCGACCAGAATTATAATATGGGCTATGCCTGGGCCAACGACCAGAAAATCAGTAATCCTGAACAATGCAAAATGCTGAGTACCGAATATTTAAGTGGCTGTCTGGCTTACCTTGAAGTTAAAAACTATGTGAACCAGACGGATACCAACCCAAATACACCACGCTATTAAACGCTGTGTATTCCAGCATTATTCCTGCTCAAGGATAAGGCTTGCTGTGCAGTCATTCTGTGGATTGCATAAACTTAATTTTTAGAAACAGGCTGGCTTTTAACTCAAATGGTTGGCTTATGGAAAACTATCTATTGCCGGAAATTGTCTTTTAAGTAGTCAATCAGGCCAGAATCCGGTCGGGCCATTTGCATGTTTTAACAGTGTTTTGATTGCATCTGTAACGCTGCTCACGCATTATCGCCTTTAATTTTATTTATCATTTTTTATTTTCCTGACGCATGAATTTATCACGTGGTTTTGCATTCATCAGCATGGTGCTGGTTATTATTATTCTGGCTGGATTCGTTGGCCTTGGCATTTATACTGTAAGACTTGACTATATTGTACGCGACAAATTTGAAGGCAAGCGCTGGGAGATTCCTGCCAAGGTTTTTGCAAGACCCCTTGAGTTGTTTAATGGTGCGCTGGTTACACCAGACAACTTAAAACAGGAACTTAAACTTTTAAATTATAAAAAAACCGATAACTATGAGTCTCCGGGCACGTATGTTGATAAAGGTAGCATGGTGTATGTGCATACCCGTGGCTTTGATTTTGGCGACTCTACTGAACCAGAACAGGTACTGGAAATCACCACTGATGGCCAGCAGGTCATTGATGTTCGCAGTACCCAGCAAAATGGAACCGGCATTGCACGGCTTGAGCCGATTCTGGTGGGTGGTATTTATCCACGCCATAATGAAGACCGCGTACTGATTCAACTGCCTAAAGTACCGCAGCCATTAATTGATGCCTTAATAGCCACAGAAGACCGCAAATTCTATAATCACCATGGCGTGTCCCTGCGCGGGATCGCCCGGGCAATGGTCAGCAACATGACAGGCGGCCCACGGCAGGGTGGCTCTACCCTGACCCAGCAGTTGGTCAAGAATTTTTATTTAAGCCCTGAACGTACCTTAAAGCGCAAAGCCAATGAAGCCCTGATGGCGCTGCTGGTAGAAATGCATTACAGCAAGAATGACATTCTGGAAGCCTATCTAAATGAAGTCAATCTGGGCCAAAATGGCAACTATTCCATTAATGGTTTTGGACTGGCATCCCAGTTTTATTTTGGCCAGCCGTTAAATGAATTAAAACTGCCGCAAATGGCATTTCTGGTGGGACTGGTTAAAGGACCAAGTTTGTATAACCCGTGGCGCAACCCTAAACTTGCACTGGAACGTCGCAATGTGGTACTGCACAACATGCTGGTTACTGGCCGGATTGACCAGCAGCAATATGATGATGCCATCAAAACCAAACTGAATGTCATTAAAAAACCGACCATTGGCCAAAGCCTGTTCCCTGACTTTCTGGACGTGGTACGGCGCCAGTTAAAAGAAGAGTATCAGGAAGTTGACCTGACCAGTGAAGGCCTGCGGATTTTTACAACCCTTGACCCTATTGTGCAAACCTCGGCCAACAAGGCATTTGACACAACAATTAAGCAACTCATCAAGCGTAATCCGAAAAAGCTGGAAGGCTTGCAGGGGGCAGTAACCATTGCCAACCCTGAAAATGGCGAAATTCTGGCGGTGGTGGGTGGTTCAGGCATGTTTACCGGGTTTAACCGGGCACTGGATGCCAAGCGTCAGGTGGGTTCCCTGTTAAAACCTATTGTGTATTTTAATGCACTGGAATCACAGCGCTACACCCTGATTAGTCCAATTAGTGATGCACCGGTTAGCATTACCGGCATGGGTATGAAGGACTGGAAGCCCAAAAACTATGATGGACAAAGTCATGGCACAGTACCGTTAAACTATGCACTGGCACATTCCTATAATCTGGCTACTGTACGCCTAGGCTGGGAATTGGGCATTCCTTCCTTTATTAACACCCTGCACACGCTGGGCATTGATGAAGACATCAAGCCTTATCCATCCATTTTGCTGGGTGCAGTCAACCTGTCGCCCATGCAGGTGCTGGGTATGTATCAGGTTTATGCAGCCAATGGCTTTCGTTATGCACCGCGCTCTATCCGCAGTGTGGTTGATGCCAAGGGCAATCCCTTACAGCGCTACGGCCTAAATGTACGCCAGAGCCTTGATCCGGGCGGCGTATACCTGCTCAATTATGCCCTGCAACAGGTGATGCGTAGTGGTACGGGGGCCAGTGCCTATGCCACCCTGCCATCCAACCTGAACCTTGCAGGTAAAAGTGGCACAACCAATGATGCCCGTGATTCATGGTTTGCAGGCTATAGTGGCAATTATGTTGCAGTAGTCTGGCTGGGCCATGATGACAACAGCCCGATTGGTCTGACCGGTTCCAGCGGTGCCTTGCCAGTGTGGATTAATGTCATGAAGCAGCTTAATCTGGCACCTGTTGAACCTGTACAACCAACCGATGTGCAATGGCAATGGATTGATCAGGCTAGCGGCAACCTGTCTGCACAGGGCTGTCCCGGTGCAACCTATATTCCCATGCTGGCTTCTACCGTTCCTGGTCAGGCAACTCCCTGTGGCATGCTACACCTGTATGGTTCGCAGGAAGCACCGTATGGGGAAACCGAACTGGATGAAAATGGACAACCGGTCTATCAGCAATATGCCCGCCGTGTACCTGAACCCGCCAACACTGGTGAAGCCAGCATTAACCTGGAATTACCACCAGACCCTGAAACTGGCAAGCCTCCCGTGGTACGCCGTTTCTGGTCCAGTGAATAATTTATTGAGACAATGACCATGATGATTCAAATGCCAGCAGCGCCAGTACTGCAAAAAACCACTTTTAAGCCTGCCATGCTAGCACTGATGTCCGTAATGGGAATAAGTGTGCTGGCTGGCTGTCAAAGCATAACCGGGGTCAAAAAATCATCCAGTCCCTATTTAACCATTGAGGAAAAAACCCGGCCTGTTGTTACGGCACCCGCCACACCCACCAAGATTCAGGAAAATGGCGCCAAACGTACGCCATTGCCTGAATACGCAGAGCCAAATATTCAAAGCCAGCGCCTACCCTCTGCTATTCCTGCACCACGTCCGGTACAGCCCAAGGTAGTATTGCGTGACGGCAGCAATATTCCTGCGTTTAGTAAATTAATGGCACAGGCGCAACAGCAAATTCAGGCCAACCAGCTCAATGCCGCCGAGCAAACCCTGATACAGGCCCAGCGCATGGCTCCACAGTCAGCCGCTGTTTATGCTCGTTTAAGTGAAGTTGCGCTTAAAAAACGTCAGGGTGGCAACGCCGAGGCCATGGCCCGCAAAGGCCTGATGCTGACCAGCAATCCGCGCCAGCAGCATGCATTCTGGCAACTCATTCTGGCTTCGGCAGAATTGCAAAACAATGCAGCCCTTGCTGGTCAGGCACGTAGCCAGATACAAAAGCTGGCCAGCCAGTTTTAAGATTTTACACCTTAACGATTAATAACCTTTAAAACCGTGGCGGGTTAATGCGGATAAAAAGCCCGAATACCCGCCACACCAAATCCCCCCGCCTGCTGAACCTGAACCAAGTCATCAGGTACTATGCCCCCCAGTGCATAAACCGGTACAGTGCTTTTTTCACAAAGCTGCTGCCATTGTGGCCAGCCCAGTCCTTCCTGTCCGGCATGGGTGCTGGTAGCGTGTAGAGGACTTAAGAGTATCGCGTCCATTTTTAATTCATTGGCCCTAATGATAGAAGCTGCATCATGGCAGGCCGCAAAACAATGCCATGCAGTTGGCAAATCAGGCTTTGCAGAAAGCTGCATCAGATCAGTCTGACTCAAATGCACCCCACTTAATTGCGGCACCAATACCGACCACAGCGGCTTTAACTGTTGGATATGTGAATACATGGCAAATAGCTTGAGATCTGGCCGCTGGCGCGCCAGTGTTGCTATCGCTTGCTGGTACTGGTTTACATCAAGCTGTTTATGGCGCACATATAGCCATGCCTGTTGCGGTGTATGCTGAATATGCCAGTCCAGCCATTGATCTAGAGTTTGCGGGTTGTCTTGAGGCTGCGTAATCACGTATTGATCTGGCAACAGCACCATACGTAAAATTGGAGCATTGGCATCCGGAAACTGGTACTGGTGAAGCTCATGCCTGTTTACCCAGCGTATAGCCTGATTTTGCTGACCGCACGGCTTGCCGCTAAACGCTATAACCTTGAAAATATGCAGGCACACCGTTTTTTCAGGATAATTAAAATACAACTGCTGCGCTCGTACTGCACGCTCTACCCGAATATTAATTTCCTCAAACAGCTCTCGCTGTAAGGCCTGTTCCGGTGTTTCTCCTGCTTCTACCTTGCCGCCCGGAAACTCATAGCGGTTGCCCTGATGCAGGCTGGCATCGCGCCAGCAAATGAGCACCTGATCGGACTGCATAATAACCCCAACGGCAACATGCACTATATTTGGACTGATAGGATTTAACGAAGTACTCAACAGTGCATCTCTTGGCAAAACATGAATTATGCCTTGAATTGCTGCCCAGTTACAAAAAGTTCCAGCCATGGCAAAACAAATGATTGACAGTTTTATTTGATAATGATTATCATTAATTTAAACCAGCGCTCGGAGATAAGATCGTCATGAATGCACCATTCCAGATGTTTAACAATAATACCGCTCAAACCCTGCCCATGCTGCACTCGCATAACCTGTTTTCCATGGGGCGAGAAATCAGAATCCTGCATGAAGGTGAAGAATACCGCTTACGCCTTACTCGTAATAACCGCCTGATTTTAACCAAATAGTTTTTTCAACACTTTATTGATTAATAATTCTTTTTCAGTAATTGTTTTCAGCAATATATGTTGAGCATGGCCTTAAAATAATCAGAGATAAAAACTTATTGAGTAATTAGTTTAGCAGTCACATAAAGGGCTGCTATTTTTTTATACCAAAACGTCCTGTTTGGTGGTTACAGCATGACTGTTACGGTTTAGTCATTGGGTATTAAAACTTTTTTTGGGTATGATGAGTCCATGCTAAAAAAGATATGATTCATTATGGCAAAAACTTCAAGTCTTTCAGGTCTGGCAGGCCTTGCTTTCGTATTGTCTGGTGTTGCCCTATCAGGCTGTCAGGTGGTGAAAGTTAAACAGCAGCCACTCTCGGTATCTTTAAGCAATGAGCGTGAAAGTATTCTGGTACGCTCCCGCTTGAGTGAAGCCACATTAAGCGTACTGGCCAGTACCGGACAGGAGGCTGAAGAATGCAGCAATGACCCCGCTGTCTGCCTGACCAAGCTGCGTAAAGTACCCCAAGTGGTTGATGAGCAGTATCTCTCAGTGGGTAGTGAGCTGTATCTGGCCAAGGTCAACCAGCTTAAGGATACGCCAGAATGCCATTCCCCTTTTGAACCGGAACCCTTTAACACCCAGTTAAGTGGACTTGGCAATAAAATTGTCCGCCCGGTTAATACACCAGCAGAAATTGACCTAAAGCCCTACTATAATTGCTTGTCTATCCAGCAGGATTTGCTGGCCAACAGCCTGCGCCATGCTTATGCCTACCTTTTTTATACCGAACGTGAGCCCAGTCAGCGCCTGTTTGATAACCGGCAGGTTCAGGTACGGGATTTTTATAATCAGGCACTGGTTAACCTGATTACGCTAATCAATCAAACCAACAAAAATTATCGCTTTACCACCAATAAGCCATTCAAGCTGGGCGACAATACTTTTCATTTTTATCCCTATTTAAGTGAGGATAAAAGCCTGCCTGCCTCTACTGAACTGGTGTCAGCCTATGACCTGAACTTTAGGGGTTTGCAGTCCATCAACCGACGTGACGGCTTTGGTACCGAATTTGTCAGCATTTTGCCGGAAAGTGCAGAAGAACCTGCCAATCCGGTTAATAGCTATACAGTAAATAAAAAGTCCAGCAATGGGTCAAGCAATGCTCAGGCCAAAAATAATATTCATCAGGCGCGCTATCTACCCGTGACCATGGTGGCGCAGCCGCGTGGTAACAACATCAGGGAAATCCTGCAAGGCCATGCCTTTGATGTACAGATTTATAATCCGTATGAATATGAAAAGATCGAAGTTGATGCAAAATCATACCCGCTGGCTGCCAATTTCTCAGCACCGTATGGCTTATGGCTGGCCCGCACCGATCTGGCAGCAACTGCCTATCGTAGCCTGCTGGGCCGGGAAGAACGCCTGATAGCCCCGCATCTGTATATGCTGGAACCCTACAACCCCAACAAGCGCGTCATTATTATGGTGCATGGGCTGGCCAGCAGTCCTGAAGCATGGATCAGGCTCACCCATGATGTACTGGGCGATACCATTTTGCGTGAACATTATCAGGTGTGGCAGGTTTTTTATTCCACCAACATGCCCATTCTGGAAAACCGCTACCAAATCCATGGCCTGATTGAAAATGCCTTTAAACAGGTTGATCCGCAAGGCAATGCTATGGCTAGTGAGGATGCGGTACTGATTGGACACAGTATGGGAGCCGTGATTGCACGGTTGCTGATGAGTAATAATGATTTTCAGGCTAAGGCCTTAAATGACATTAACCCACAGGTGCGCCAGAAACTAATGTCCATTCCAGCCGTGCAAGCGCGTTTTAGCATGCAGGCACTACCCGAAGTGGGCCGCATGGTCCTGCTGTCTGCCCCGCTACGTGGTACAGATTATGCAGACCGCTGGTTTACCCGTGCGCTGCGCAAGGTCATTCGCTTGCCAAAATCCTTTGCAGAAACCGTAATTAATAGCACCAAGAACCAGAGGCTTGACCAGCAAACGCTTGAGATTGTGCATAACCTGTCTGCAACCAAGCTGCAAAATGGCCCAGGTGACCTCAGCAAGAAATCCGACTTTACCCAACTGACGCAAAATGCCCAGATCATCGACGGCTTACCGTTTCATTCCGTTATGGGCAACAATAAAGGTAATGTACCCAAGGCTGAAATGACCGATGGCATTGTGTCTTATCCCAGCGCACATCTGGATGGGGCCGTTTCTGAAAAAATTATTGAAGGCGGCCATTCCATTCAGGAAACGCCTGAGGCGATTTTGGAGTTGCGCCGTATTTTGCGCCTGCATCTGGAAAAGCTAGGCGATGTATCGCCCAATCCCTCCCAGGATGAACAACCTGCAACCTAAACAGGCTTTATAAGTTCAGGTCACATTGCTGGTTTTTTACCAAAGTGCTGGCCTGAACAATAAAATGCATTGCACTGCCTAAAACAGGTGGTTGCATTATTTTTGTTGGGCTGTAAAACAAAAAGCGAATATTTATGATGATAAAAACATATAATCATTGTGTAGCTAATCTTCGTAAAAAAATAAGTTGAGATAATGAATGGATTTGCAGGTGTTTGATAATTTTGAAAATGCAGGTCAGGCAGTGCTTAGTTTCTTACATAAGCGATTAGGCTTTGACTTGTGGATGATTACCCGTACCGAAGGCGATGACTGGATTGTCTTGCAGTCTGAAGACCATGGTTATGGCGTAAAACCCGGACAGGTCTTTCGCTGGGCTGATTCATTTTGCTGTCATATGGTTGAAGGCCTCACCCCGCGTATGGCGCCCTGCTCTGATCTGGTTACTTTGTACGCCTCAGCACCCATTGCCCAGCAAATCACTATTAAATCCTATATTGGCTATCCTCTGTTAAATGAGCATGGCGAGCTGTTTGGTACTCTGTGTGCCATTGATCCGCAGCCCAAGCCGGAATCGCTAAAGCTGGAAGAAAACCTGATTGAATTATTGGGCGGCTTGCTTAGCCTAACCTTGCAAAAAGAACTCAAGCTGGCCGAACACAGCCGCTATCTGGAACGCTTAAAGGCTGAGTCCTGCACCGATGAGCTTACTCAGGTTTATAACGAACGGGGCTGGGAAAAGCTGTTAGAGGCAGAGGAAGAACGCAGTCGTCGCTATGGGCACTTTTGTGCCATTTATATGCTTGATCTGGATGGATTTAAGGAAATTAATAATATCTATGGCCGCGCTACTGGGGATGCCTTACTACAGCGTGCTGCTCAGACCCTTAAAAACAACACTGGTAAAAATGACATTATTGCCCGGGTTGGTGCTGATGAATTTGCCATCTTAAAAGTTAATATTGACAAGAAACAGGCTGACCTGTTTTGCCAGTACCTGATCGACGCATTACAACGGGTTAATGTTGCCGTGTCTATTGGCTGTGCATTACGCCATCCTGCCACTACCCTAAAACTGGTTCAGGCGCAGGCAGCCACCTTGATGCAATTTCACCAGCAAAACAAACCCCAAAACTAGAATGTTATTTATAGCCGTTAAAAAATTATTTTGACAGCAAAATTAAACTGAACTGGCTCAAGCCCTGATAATTTTGCCAAGCTGCTTAGCAATAGCCTGATGATACTGGTCTATGCGCAGGCACAGCGGTGTCAGTGCATCAAGTAGCAGCTTACAGGGATTTTGGTCATGCGGCTGGTCAGCCAGTGATACGATCAGCTCGGCCAGCCTGTCACGAAATATCTTGCTGTCTGTATTATAGTTAATCAGCAACTGGTTAAACTGGCTGTCATTCAGGACAAGTTTTATTTTCTGCAAATCCTTGTGAAAGCTCACTGATTTTTCATAATAATTGTCCAGGCATTTCATTAAGGTAGCGCGCGCCGGCTTTTCTGAAGTTTGGCATGTGTTTTGAATACGATCCACACATTCATTTAGTGCATCAAGCTGATCCCACATATACAGCGCAACCGACTTTAAAGGTGCATAGCGACGCTGGGCCTGCCAGATTTTTAAACGGCTTAATAACATGACTGCGCCTGCAACAATGGCCGCCCACAGAAAAATAAAAATCATTTGCCCTGCGGATTGAATATTAACGGCTGTCAGGTTAGTCAACTGGCTATACGTTACCAACCCCATACTGATTAGCATGGCCACAAGTATTAAATACAGGCTGGGCAAATACATAATGCTGTTTTTAAATTTCTGCCAGCCTGTAACAACTATCTGACCTGGAAGGATTAAATGAGCTTGCATGGATAGCTCAGGTGCAATTACAGGATCAACCACTGCGGCAACACCACTCTCAGAATTTTTTATCACTGACTCATTAAAAAAATGCGTTGCCTGTGGTTGTTTTATAAAGGAAGCTGTCTGGTGTTTAGCAAAATTTTTATCTTCAGAAATACCATGATTAAGCATCACTGCAATCCTGTTCATTTATTATGCTTAGATAATAAAGATTATTTAAGATAGGTCTGCTGTTTATTTATAAAATTGGTTGCATTTTACCAATCATTACTACAGAGAAGTATTAACAGATTGATTTTTTGGTATCGTAGCTTTGTATTTGATAGCTTTTCTAAAAGCTTTTTGCAGAATAAATATTAATCTTTTTAATGAAGGTATGAATAACTCAATGAAATTCAAAAATAAATTAGAGCATCTTTTTTTATAATGCTATTTAATTACGTTACAGTACAATTTATAACTCAGCACTCTTACTGACTTGCTTTTCCCTAGTTGTTGTTAATAT
>NZ_MLCN01000031.1 GCF_001982605.1 Alkanindiges hydrocarboniclasticus
ATAAATGGACGTCTATACACCTATAAATGGACGTCTATACACCTTTTATTGACTTAAGATTATAACGACTATATATTGACTTTAAAAATTTAAGACTATTTATAATGCATAATTTAGTAGTTAAGGATAATGCCCTTATTGATGCTAGCTATACTTTAGGACTGGTAGAGCAAAGGCTAGTTTTACTAGCTATTGTAGGGGCGAGAGAAACTGGGTTAGGAATTGATGCAACTACGATGCTAAGAATTCATGCTAGTAGCTATATAAGTCAATTTAATGCTGATAAATCTACAGCCTATAGAGTTTTAAATGAAGCCGCTAAAAACCTATTTAATCGCTATTTTACTTACTCCGAAACAGATGCAAAAACAGGAAAACTTAAAATAGTTCAAACTAGATGGGTTTCAAAAATAGCTTATATAGAAGATGCTGCCACAGTTGAAATATGCTTTTCTCCTGATGTAGTACCCTTTGTAACTCGATTGGAAAAGAATTTTACAAGCTATGAGTTACAGCAATTAGCTGAGGTAACTAGCTTATATGCAGTGCGATTGTATGAATTATTGATACGTTGGCGTACTGTAGAAAAAACTCCCATATTTGAGCTTGAAAAATTTAGAGGGCAGCTAGGTTTAGGGGTTAATGAATATAAGGCAATGGGGGACTTTAAAAAGCGTGTTCTTGATTTAGCTGTAAAACAGATTAATGAAAAAACCGATGTAACTGTGTCTTATGAACAACATAAATCTGGACGGAGTATTACAGGCTTCTCATTTGCTTTTAAGCAAAAGAAAAAATCACTTAAAGTATTGGAAGAAAAATCCAAGCCAGCTAAAAAAACTGCTGAGCCATTAAAGAATGCGTGGAATACACCTGAAAACAGCTTGTTTAAGACGCTTTATGCCAAGTGTCCTACCCTAACCAAGGAATACGTTGAAAACCTCGCCAAAACGCAAAATAAGAGCATTCATGACCTGTTAAATATCATGTTTATGGAATACGCCAAGGTTGATTCATTCGAATTGCAGCCAAGCAGCTAAAACTGGTGAGCTATAGGCTATTATATGCGTTTATACGCGATTATCAGCGAACAACCTATTTTTAGGGTTTTTACATCTTCTATAGGCGGTTATGCGCTTTTATAGGCGATTATAGAATTTAATTGGAAGGCAAGATGTGTGTTGTAATATTACATGCAAGCATGAAATATCCCACCACCTTACCTTATTCGCTGCGCTCAACGGTTAACCCCTCACATTTCACATTAAGGTAGCTAAAATGAATCACTGTAAAACTGATGATCAGTTAAGCGATTTTGATAAAAATGCTTTAGAAGCTTGTAAAAGAATGACCACAGATGAGGCATATCAAAAGGAAGTTGCTGCTCGGGCTACTGGAGGAAAACCAAGTGATGATGAGCTACATGAGAAGCGCATGACAGATTTTTTAAATAATATGGCTGCAACATTAAATCGAATGAGCAAGGATGAGAACTATCGCCAACAAGTAGAAGCTTGGACGACCACCCCTCAAAATTAACTGACTAAATTGGTAATCCAGATTTGGGTTACATGACATCCTTCATTCGGTGCTAGCGTCCATTTTAAGCGTTCTTGTGGTCCTATATAGGATGAGCCACCTAGCATCACAGGTTGCCCAGGTTGTATGGTTTTACCATCCGATAGGATTAAAGCCTGTTGGTGATCATCCCAATAAATATCAGGGTTCATACTGACAATTAAATACAGCTCATTGGTCGCTGTTTTTGCATAAATACAGCTATCCTTAATCTCTAAAGTACCCAGTAGTGCAGCGCTATCGCCTGCTTTGCTGGTCGGTAAAGTCGCCAGTCTCGGGTGAACAGGCTTAGCGTGGGTAGATTTAATACCATCGTGTTCTACGTGTTTTTTGAGCCTTGTTTTGAACTGGTGGTTCCGGCGTACAAGCAGTAAAAAAAGTGACTAGCGGGAGAAAAGAATGGCGCAACATAGAGAAATCCACCAAACAGCATAGCAATAATACACTAGGATATTAAGCCAGTTAAAAATTGAATAATATCCAATTAAAATATGCGCTCAACTAAACAATTTTTGCCAGAAACCCTGTTTTTTCTGAACAGTTTGAGAAGTGTCCTCAACTGTTCTGTTGGACTGATCAGTACACTGTACTGGTTGTCCTGTATTTTGTTCTATGCCTTTATTTTCAATGTCCTCGGCTACTGTACTCAACTGTTCTGTTGAACTGTCCTGAACACTGTTCAGGTGTCCTATCAGTGGGATGAGCTTCTGGTTCATGCTCTGAATTAGTTCACGCTGAAATAGCTCTCTTTCCTTGGCTTCATCAAGCTGCTGGCGCAGTAATTCGTTCTCTCGTTTAAGTACGGCTAAGAGCTGGGCAGCAGTCGTGTCCTGGGATTGTTCAGCATGTTCTTGAGGTGCATCAACCGATTTGAAGGACTTGGAGCTTTTCTTGGGTTCCCCATAAACCCGGATTAACTCTGACAGATCCAGTAAGCCATCTTGGTCTTTACTTAAGATTCCCTTCTGAATAGCCTGGTACAGTGTGTTACGTGATTTTTGATATAAAGCGGCAGCCTGGCTTATCTTGAGTTTTGTGGCCATGCGCATTCCATGCCGAAGTAAATTAAAAAATGATCATAAGCGAATCGCATGAGTAGAACAATCCGGGTGAAAAACCTATTGAAATCAGGGAACTTTTTTATAAGTAATTTTAGTGGATTGCACCCATAAAAATGGGTGTTTTTTGCATTCTTTACTAAATTGTATTAACATAATTGTATTAACAAAAAGCGATACAACGATGGAAATTGAGTTTTCATGGGATGAGCATAAAGCAGAGGTAAACCTTAAAAAGCATGGCGTCGCTTTTGAAGATGCAACACTGGTTTTTTACGATGCTTATGCCGTATTTCAACAGGATCGCTTTGAAAATGGTGAATACCGCTGGCAGGCAATTGGTCTAGTTCATGGACAAACAGTTTTACTGGTTGCGCACACGGTACAAGATCATGATGGGATTGATCATATCCGCATTATTTCAGCACGACAGGCAGTGAAAAAAGAGAGGAAACAGTATGAGCAAAACCGTCAACTACAAAGTGGATTTAAATAATCCCCCTGTTTTGTCTGATGAGCAAAAAGCAAGGCTAGACGCTTTAGCCAAACGACCAGACAGTGAAATTGATTGTTCAGATATTCCAACGCTCGATGAAAGCTTTTGGAAAAATGCGGTGCAGAACCCTTTTTATAAGCCGACCAAGCAAGTGACAACCGTACGTATTGATGCAGACGTGATGCAATGGTTAAAAGCCCAAGGGAAAGGTTACCAGACCCGCATGAATAAGATCCTGCGTGATGCCATGCTCCAAGAATTAAAGAATCATTAATAAAAAATGGGAGGCTGTTGTTCCCATTTTGAGTTCGTATAACCTGTATTATATTAATTTTAGATAACATTAATAATAAGCGATAAATGATGCATAATCTAACCAGTGAGATAACAGTATGAGTTTATTGAATAGGGCATTTTTTAAAATAAGCCCTGTTAATTATTTGTTAGTATTTTTCATTATAACCTTAAGTCAATTTGCCTTGGCTAGTTCAGGCACATATCCTACTGCTGATCGTCTTGATATGTACGATGCATTAAATCTAATAGACCAAGAAAAATATGAAGATGCAAAAAATATACTCTTAAAAGAAGAAAAAAATATAACAGAAATTAGTAAGCTATGCACTATATACAATTCAATGCTCGAAATATCATCAGCTACTAATAATAATTCAGATGGAGCTAAGTATAGTGAGTTATTAAAAAAGTGTTACACCGAAGGTAGTAATCCATATGTTTTTCTGGAAGCTAGAGTCCTTTATTTTAAAGGGAATTATGATAAGACTGATCGCATTCTTAATAAGCTTTCAAAGAAAATTAGCAATGAATTATCAGAAGGGGACAGAACAGAGATTCACGATTTTATGGATAAAAACATACTTTCCTCTATATATATACTAAAAGCCTCTATTTTATTGATTAATAATGAGCCTGAAAAAGTTAAAAAAGAAGTTATTTATCTTGCAGAGCAAGCTTATGCAGTTAAAAAACTTGCTGATACTAATACATTTTTAGCTGCTATTTATCATCTTTATGGTGATACTAATCATTCGAAATCACTTATAGAAAATAGTAACGATAAAACACGGCAGTCACATGCTTTTGAAGCAGTCTTAAAATCAATTAAACAGAAAATAGACCTTGTTCCATGAACAGGAAGGATCTAAAGCCAAAAAACGTTGATAATACCATCCCTCACACATTTAACATAATGGCGATTATACGAAATTTTTAAATTTCTTTAATTATCATAAGGATAATCTCACTTTTTAAATTTCGTATAACGTGTATTATGTTAATTTTAGCGAAACTCAATAATAAAATTACTTCTTCTTAGGTTTCATACATGAAGATTTTGATAGGTTCACTGGCTGCTTTAAATTGTGTGCCTTAGCTCCCTGCTCTAAAAGATTCTGTAAACTTTTTTCAGAATTTTTAGGCTGTGATGGCGATGCTTTTTTCTGAGCTTTTACTGACTGCTCAACTTTATTTTGTTTACTTGTAGGCTTGTTTACTACGGCTGTTTTTAGAGACTTTAGCCATGAGTATGCGTGAGGATCTAACTTCAATAAATGTTCAATCATTTCATTACGTTTAGCTTTATCCATCTTAGAGATAATGCTTTTAAGATCAGCATTAATTGATTGATTTGTTGCACCTCGTTCACTAGCTTTTTCATACCACTCATGCCCAAGTGTATATTGATACGTTTCCATATAAATAGCGCCTAATAAAGTACAAGGACGATAATTATCTGGAGTTAAATTATGAGCTTTGGATGCATTATCAATGGCGACTTTAACCTTGCGAAGATCACGTCTAACTCCACCAAGAGTAGTGAAATACGCAGATAATAATTTTTTATCCTTGATACCATTAGTGGAAATTTTTTCTAAAAATTCTTCTGCTTCAGGACTTTCCTGACACTTTCTTAATTGACTGCTAGCATTAATAGCATTCCAAATGTTCTTAGTGTTCTTTGCATATTCCTGCAAATAATAATTAGCTTCTAATCGATGAAATTTATGACGAACTTTGGTACTAAAGAATTTTTTACCTATTGTATTTAACCAAACAGCCTCATCTTGAGACAGTCTTGTTTCATTTTCTAGCTTATTCAAAATTTCAGAAAGCTCTGTAGGTAATGCCCCTGATAGATATTCATTAATGTCATATTTTTTTAGTAATGCTTTTTCTTTTTGCTTTGCAATATAAACTGGATCTGACTCAAGCAGCTTTTGTTTTTCAATAGCCTCCTGTCTCAACTTCTCTTGACGAATTTTTTCCTCAGCTACTCTCTCTAATTCAACTTTATTTCTAATTTTTTTCTGAAAGTCTGGCAGAAAACCACTTAAAGATCTGAGCATATATTCATGAATATATACTTCTTCAAATTTACTTAGGCTTTGTTTTTCTTCATATTTTTTTACAATGTCTTTTAAACGGCTAGGTATTAAAAGATCTGAGTTTAATGGATCTAAAAAATACTGTTGGCACAAATTTAATAGTTTACTCTCGAAAGTATCTAAATCTTTATTAGTAACTTTTGCCTGTAACAGTAAAGCCTTTCCCTCAGTCATAATAGAAATCTTATTTGAATCAAAAAATTATCTCAGTATAAAGAAAAAATGCCTGTATCTCACTTATATTTATTTCCTATTTAACATAATGCACGTTATACGACGTCAATAATTTTTATTGATAATTATCAGTTCCTTATCCATAAAAATTCCTATCGCACACGACCAAAAATCACCCAAAACCAAAAATAGGTCAATAAGTAGGCAATTTTGGTAGCTTTTGCCATTAAATCGCTGGTTTTTTAGGCGGTGTAACGCGCCTTCACCTGCTCGGCTAACTGTTGACTACGCTGTGCAAGCTGCTGGGTATTCATTTGGTGTAGGTGACGCTGTTGGGTCTGGTATTGCTCTTGCTGATCAACCAGAACACTGTACTGCACACTGTCCTCAGGACACTGCGCAATCCTGGCTGCCAGATCAGCAATTAGAAGGCCGTAAAGTTCTCCGGTCTTATGCAAGGCAGTATCCTGTTTTTCAAAGGCAGCAAGCTCGTTTACCTCTTTCATGGGCATTTTCTCTGTTAAGACAGCATGAGAGTCCCTATCCAAGGGGACGCACAAATACACTTTTTCAGAAAATCCATGTTAGGACGCTAGAAATCTAGCTGCCTAACATGGATTCCCATTGCAGTTGCCACTTGGCGCAGCAGTGCCCTAGATGGCTTTTTTTTGGCTTCAAGACGGCTGTATTGGTCTTTACTGATCTCAAGCTGCTGAGCCAAGTGCTTTTTACGTAGACCTAAGTATTTGCGCCAGGCACGTGTAGAAGTCGATTTTTCGTCGAATACAGCGTTTACCACCTCAAGGGGTATCAGGTACTGCTTTTTTGCTTTGTGTGGCGCTAACGCGAAATGGTGCGCTTTTACGGCATGTTTTTTAGATAACTTGTGATTATTTTTCATGAGCGTAATTCCTCAAGAATACTCAGTTATTGTTCATGATGTTTAAATTATACATTGCATCAATTGCTAACTGTTCAATTGGCAGTGTTAACACTTAAGAATTTGAATTATATAATTAATTTTATTTATAGCGTTAACGGTTGAAAGTACAGTGTTATCAGCATAATTATTTGAAAATTATTAATAAATTTTAAAATAGTGTTAACGATTTTTAAGTCCTAGCGTTAACGGCTATAGCCTTAGTGCTGCAAGAGTTTTGATGTTGTAACGAGAGTTGCGTGGTGTGTGAATTAAAAGCTATGGGTCGTGTGACCTACTGCCTTCCAATTAACATGGTTTTTACTATGAAATATGTATTGAAAATCTAAAAATGCTTTTGCTTTTTGCCTTTTAAAAAGAAAAATCTCTTTTTATATTTTTAATGCTTTTAAAAGCTTTTAGACCGTGTCAAAGCTTTTAATGCCAATGCTTTTAGCTGATATAAATGGACGTCTATACACCTATAAATGGACGTCTATACACC
>NZ_MLCN01000032.1 GCF_001982605.1 Alkanindiges hydrocarboniclasticus
GCTTGTTACGTTCAAACTTGGCCTTTGCCATGATGTCATTCCTCGTCCACGTCGAATGCCTTTGACATCCGCACACTATTAAACTTAGTCTACGACGCTTTGTCTATCGACCCTGATTTGTTCAGCCGCCTATTAAAGCATGCACCGAACACCAACACAATAATTTAGGCAGGCTTTAATGCCTGCCCTTGTGGCGCTAACCACGAAACTTTCTACGGCGTAAAGCCACAAAATTTGGAGCTCTTATCCAGATTTGAACTGGAGACCTCTCCCTTACCAAGGGAGTGCTCTACCACTGAGCTATAAGAGCTGAAATATCTGTATTCACTTGGAGCGGGAGACGAGGGTCGAACTCGCGACATTCAGCTTGGAAGGCTGACGCTCTACCAACTGAGCTACTCCCGCACTTAAGGGTGAATTACAAAATATGGTGGTGGGAGAAGGATTCGAACCTTCGAAGCTTTCGCGACAGAGTTACAGTCTGTTGGGTTTGACCGCTCCCCAACCCCACCGTTGTGTGGTATTTCACACAGCACTTACTTGATTTTAGCCTTCTTAAAACTGGTGCCGACACCCGGATTCGAACTGGGGACCTACTGATTACAAGTCAGTTGCTCTACCAACTGAGCTATGTCGGCGTTAAGTTTTAGCGCATCAAGTGAAGCGGACAGCAGTTTAACAAAAACGAAGGGTGACACAAGTGCTTTTTTGAACTTTTTGCAAAAAAAGCTTAAATATCCAGTCCGTTTGCTGATAATTCAACCGCTTTGATCACTGCGCGAGCTTTTATCATGGTTTCGTTCCATTCTGCTTCGGGTATTGAGTCTGCTACCAGCCCCGCACCAGCCTGCACTTGCACCTGCTGATCACGGATCACTGCGGTACGAATTGCAATGGCTGTGTCCATTTCACCGTGCCAGCCCAGATAGCCTACGGCACCCCCAAATACGCCACGCTTGACGGGTTCTACCTCATCGATAATTTCCATGGCACGAATCTTTGGTGCACCCGATAATGTTCCTGCCGGAAAGGTGGCCTTAAATACTTCCATAGCGGTGACGTCGTCCCGTACTTCACCTTCAACGTTAGACACAATATGCATAACATGGGAGTAGCGCTCAATCACCATGCGCTCGGTCACTCGTACTTTGCCAATTTTGCTCACCCGGCCAACGTCATTACGGCCCAGGTCAATCAGCATGAGGTGTTCGGCAATTTCCTTGGTGTCACTAAGCAAATCCTGCTCCAGAGCAATATCTTCACTAGGAGTTTTGCCCCGTGGCCGGGTGCCAGCCAGTGGCCTTACAGTGGCAATGCCATTTTCCAGCCGCGACAGGATCTCCGGTGATGAGCCAATCAGGTAAAAGGGTTTTTGGTCAGCTAGGGTACTGCCCTGCACCATAAATAGGTACGGCGAAGGATTCAGATGTCGCAGCGCACGGTAAACCGATAACGGGTCACCATCAAAGTCCGATACCATGCGATGACCCGGTACGACCTGCATGACATCCCCGGCGCGAATGTACTCCTTCACCACTTCTACTGTGCTCAGGTAATTGTCCTGACCCGTCAGGGATTTAAAAACAGGCGCAGTATGCGGTTTTGCCTCAAGCTTTACCGGCTGGGCCAGTTGTTGTTCCAGTTGATCCAACCGCTGATAGGCCGTGTCAAAGGCATTATCTTGCTGGGTATCGGCATGGGTAATCAAAAACATGGTGTCGCTGAGGTTATCAAACACCACTACAGTTTTTGACAGCATCAGCCAGATATCTGGCAAGCCCAGCACATCATTGGCGGGTGGATTTTTGAGCCGTGGTTCAATGTAGCGCACCGCATCATAGCCAAAATAGCCAACCAATCCTCCGGTAAACACCGGCAATGCCGGAATCAGATCAGCACTGGGCACTTTAAACTGGCTTTGAAACTGTTGAATATACGTAAAGGGATCGCTACAGGGAAACTGTTGCAGCTCGTTATTGTGCTGAACCTGCATGATACCGCTATTACACTGTAAAACAGCATCCTGTCCGATGCCAATCATGGAAAACCGTGCCCATTGCTCCCCGCCTTCAACGGATTCAAACAAATACGCCAACTGGTGCTGACGTAAACGGGCAAAGACAGATAATGGCGTGTCAGTGTCAGCCAGACGACGGCGAAAAACCGGGATATAGTTAAACCCTGCTGCTTTAAGCTGCTCAAATTGCTGCTGGTCAATCATGCTGTTCTCACCAAACTTGCGTCAATTATTAAAATGGCTTGCCTGTATCTTTGTGGGAAAATCAACACAAAATCAGGCCAAAATTAACTGGTATACAACCCGCATCAAAAGCGGAAATTATTGTTATGAATGACGCCAGCGGGAACAGCAATACGCAGACATTGGGCTATAAAAGCACATAGGAAAACTCGAAAACAGATTGACAGGTAGAGTATAACGCTAAAGCAATTGTTGGAGCGAATCAAGTATTAGATCAGGCTTACAGGCTGCAATGGGTTCACCATGATTATAACCATAAGTCAGTGCAAAGCATTGCATTCCGGCGGCATGGGCAGCTTCTACATCATTGCGTGAATCGCCAATCATCAGGGCCTGATGCGGTTTAAGCTCAAAATATTGCAGGGCATGTTGCAAGCTTTCGGGATGCGGCTTCTTGTGTGTGACACTATCGCCGCCCAGTAACAACTGGAAGGGAGACAGCAGATCAAGCGCCTGTAGCAAGTCATGTGCGGGCTGGTAAGGCTTATTGGTAATACAGGCCAGTTTCAGGTTGCTGTCCTGACAGCTCTGGATAAAAGCCTCCACTCCGTCATAAATCCGGCTTTCCACGCATACATGCTTTTCATAATGATTTAAAAAAGCTTGCAGTAACTGGTGTTGCTGTTCCTGAAGGGAATCATGACTATGAAGCTGCTCCCGTGAACTGTGAATAGTGGCGGTTAAACCCTGCTCATGTTGGTATTTCACCACACAATAAGCCAGTTGGGGCGCACCCCGGCCAACCCAGTAGCGCACCTGTTTCTCGGTAACGGGTGGACGGCCTAGCGTGGCCAATGCCGCATTCATGGCATGATAAATATCAATTGCAGAGTCTACCAGCGTGCCATCAAGATCAAAAAATACTGCGCGCAAATCACCAAGTTCAGCGAGTTTCATGGCACACCTTAAGCGTATTTGAATCGACGAAATATTAAAAACCTGTTTGTAAAGACCGACAGGTTTTTAAATTGACTGTATGGGTTTAAGCCACAAAGTACCAGATTGAAATAATCACCAGTAAAATCAGTATGGCCATGGCCAGTGCTGCTGGCAGGGTATTTTTGATACCGGATTTGGTAACTGGCTGGGATGCCGGAGTAGCAGCCTGAATGGTGGAGGGCTCAGCCGATACTTCTACAGCAGGCGCAACTGGTGGCATAGGCGCTGGCTTGGGAATGGAAACATGCGCTGGCCGCCCCTCATCGGTCACGGTTACGGATTCGGTAGTTTTTTCACGCAAGGCCTCATGCAGTGTGTTTAACACCAAGAAACGCACCACATCAATCTGGAATTCGTCATTTTCGTGCAATTGCTGCTCGTCAATACGCGCACCATTAACCAGCGTTCCATTGGATGACTTGAGGTCTTTAATCCATAAATTGTTATCACGCACTGAAAGCTCAGCATGACGGCGTGACACATGGCCGCCCTGAAGCACAATATCCACACTTTGATCACGGCCAATAACCCTGTCCTGATCAATGATGATTTCCTGTCCAACAAACGGGCCAGCAACGGCTTTAATTTTCCAGGCCATAGTGTTTCCTCAAGGCTATAAAACGAAAAGACGCAACTATTTCATAATTCTTCAATTCTGCCATAACACAAATGTCTAATAGACACTATTCTGAGCGAATGGTGGTTTGAATGACGGTATTTCCATCACGTGTTGTACTGGTGACGGGTGTTGCCGGCTTTACATCTACCATAGGCGTTACCACAACAACAGGCGGATTTATGACTGGTGTTGTAACGGCACGCTGGATCGCAACTGGTGTTTTATCAATGGTATTCATGCTGGGATTGGTGGTTGCATCGGTAGTGCTATCGCCATAAATCCGGTCAATTTGCTCAGGCAAGCGGGTAATATTGCCATTAGGATCTAAAATAAGTTGCAGGCTGCGTACCTGACCATAGCGCTTTTGTGTTAAGGCATTGACTGACTGACCATCACGGATAATGGTAGGGTGTAAAAACACCAGCAAGTTGCGCTTTTCGTGTGAATCATTATCTGAACGGAACAAGCGGCCCAGTACCGGAATCTTACTTAACCCGGGAACAGCCTGAGTGGTGCTGGTGTTGTCATCCTGAATTAGGCCACCCAGTACAATGGTTTGCTGGTCTTCCGCCAGAATTGCAGTTTTAATCAGGCGCTTGGTAGTGGTGATATCTGTTTTGCTAATGGCATTATTGGCCGGTACTACTGCGGATACTTCCTGCTCCACTTCTAGCCGGATCGTACCACCATCACCAATATGCGGAATCACTTTTAAAGTTAAACCCACATCCTTGCGCTCAACGGTTTGATAAGGCGAGGCTGTTCCACCACTGGTCAGCGTGGCAGAGCCGGTAATAAATGGGACGTTTTGACCCACTACAATATGCGCTTCTTCATTGTCTAGCGTAAGTACCGAAGGTACCGACAACAAATTAGCCTTGGAATTGCTGTCCAGTGCCTGAATCAGTGCACCATAAAAATTGGTCTGACCATTTTTTTCCCGGACATCGCCCAAGGCAATGGCTGCACCTGCCAACTGGTTTGCCACAGAAGCAGCAGCAGTGCCTCCAGCTGCAACACCAGCTCCCAGCTGAGCCAAACTTGCACCCACGTTGCTAAAATTGATTAGCCCCACACCACTGGTTAAATCCCCCAGTGCCCATTGGATGCCCAGTTGCTCACCTGTTGAGCCAGAAACTTCCACAATCGCAGCTTCAATCAATACCTGTGAGCGTCGCGAATCCAGCTGGTCTATCGCAGATTCAATTTCACGCATTAGGGCAGGTTCAGCTTTAACAATTAAGGCATTCTGCGTTTCATCGGCAATAATGCTGATGCCACCAGCTGTAAAGGTGCTTAACTGGTTGCTATTATTATTGTTGCTATTACTGCCCAAGCCAGTCAGGTTAACGCTGGCACCGCTACCCAGTGAGCTACTACTGCCAGTATTGCTGGTGGTTCCCGTCGTGGTATTGTTACTGCTATTGCTAAATGAACTAGTGTTGCTGGAAGTAGAGTTGCTACCAGAACTGGTATTTTGGCCAGTGACCAGGCCTTGCAGCATTTGCGCCAGATTTTTGGCACTGGCATGTCTTAAGCGAAATACCCGCAAGCCACCCAGACGATCCGCCGGGACGACGTCCAGCATTTGTACCAGTTCACGGATACGCTTGCGGCTTTGGGCATCACCTTTGACCAGCAGACGATTGCTGCGGGCATCGGCAATCAGGCGCACCCGCGAACCACGAACATCACGCGATGAGCCAGTGGCACTCATGGCATCAACCAGACCAATGATTTCCTCAGCCTGACTGTTACGCAATGGAATGGCTTCCATGTCATTATCGCCAGTACCATCCAGGGTGCTTACCAGCTTTTCGATTTGCTCAATATTTTCAGCGCGATCCGACACAATCAGCGCATTGGTGCCGGGAATAGCCGCCAGATGGGCATATTGCGGCATTAATGGACGGATGGCCGGAATTAAATCACTGGGATTGGTATTCTGCAGCCAGATGACCCGCGTAACCACCAGTTCACCCCGAATGCGGTTACGGCTATCAAATGGCGTGCCACTGCTGCGTGCATTGGTGTCAGGCACCAGCTTAATGGTATTACCGGAAGGAACTGCCACTACGCCATTGACGTTCAGCACCCCTAAAAACAGGTCATACACCTGATCGCGTGTCAGTTCCTTGTTGGAAATGACAGTCACCGTTCCCTTGACACGCGGGTCAACCGCAAAGTTCTTGCCTGTAATATCAGCCACTTCGTTGACAAAGGCGGTCAGGTCGGCATCCCGCAGGTTGATTTTCCATGTCTGGGCATTGGCAGGAAATGCCAGCGCAGCCAGTAACGGTAACGCCATGAACACACCATAAGCAGAGCGTTTATGAGCAAAATTTGCCATGTGTTGCCTACATCCTATTCAAATTCTGACAAGCCCGGATACGTTGACACGACTGCATTGCATTGTGCTGACCCACCGAGACATTAAAAACAAGACATTAAAAACTTTGTTGAATGGTCATGGTTTGCTCACCACGACGGATTTCAATCTGTGCATTGCGCTGCTGCTGAATCTGTTGCAGCGCCCGAATATCATTCTGGATCTGGCCCAGCGGACGGCCATTCAGGGACACAATACGGTCTCCCGGACGCAAGCCCAGCTTATTGCGTATTTCTGCCGGTACTCCTGCTGAAATCTCATAACCCTGTCCAGTAGGCTGCACGCCCATCTGGCTTAAATAGCCACCAGGATTACTTTGCAGCTGGCGAATGGCATCGCCCAGTGCATCCTGAGCTTGCTGCGCCTGTGTATTAGGATTATTAAAAGCAGCTGCAGTTGCCACGGCCGGCCCTGAAGCCATGGCGCCTTCGTCCCCAAAATACAGGGTAGCCTCACGTCCATCACTATAACCCAGTGTGACATGATCCCATGCCACGGCAATTAAACGCTGGGTTGTACCTTCAATTTGCTGGCCAAGCCGGTAGCGGTTGGATACATTATTGGCGCGAATGACTGCTGCTGAATTACGCGCTGGCCGACCTAAAAACACCCCTTCCAGCTTCAGTGGAACCTGAGCCTCACCACTGCTTTGGCCAGACGGCAAATCAACCCGGTTTTCCTTGAATAAGGAAAATCCGCTGATATTGGGCACTTGCATGGACTGGTTATAGCTTAAGGGAATATCACGGGCAACGGGTGGCTGTGGCGGTGCCAGAACCAGCCAGATTAACGCAGCCAGCTTCCAGCATAACCAGACAATTAAAACAAATAATATCCACGGCGCAGCCAGATCCAGTGTTTTAAGTGAAAAATACTGACGCATTATGGCGCTCGCAAACTCGATAGGGGCTGACGGGTAGACACGACAGCGGTATCCAGTCCGGCCTGACCCCGGTAGCCTGCAACCGTCAGCAATAAGCGCTGGGTTAACTGGACTTCCAGCATTTGATCCTTGGACAAGTAAATATCACCCATGCGTTCGTTTTGTACAGTGGTCATGTTGAGTTGTAGCCGGCCCTGCGGTGCACTTAATTGAGCCATTAAGGGCGGCAGATTAGCACGCTCAATGTGGCCTTCAAAAGGATAGCCCAGCATACCGCCCGCCCAGTTCATTTGGCCCTCGGCATCTTGCCAGCCCTGCTGCTTGTGATAAATCACCTTGATATCACGCAACTGGAGTGGGTTGTTCGGCCATTGCCACGGAAACAGACTACTTAAGGTCTGGGTACTGATTTGCCCATTAAACTGTTCAATACGGCGCTGGTTCAGGCTCATGGCCACTTTTCCATCCAGACGGGTATCACCGGTTCTCAGCTCAACATCGGCACCTACCCTTAACAGCAGTAGCGACCAGGGGCGTAATTTCCATGAAACCACGCCCTGCACCTGCTCAACGTGCCAGTCTGCCTGACCTTGCCAGATACTGCCGCTAATGCTGTCAATGTAGGGATTATTGGGGGAAACACGTGCAATGATCCAGGCTGCTGGTAACTGCAACACAATGAATAAAAGCAATAGAGAAACTGCAAAGACCCACCAGCCCTTCCCCGGCTGTTTTACTGTCATTTGTTAAAATACCATCATTTGTTTTAACCAGTGGCCATGTGCCTGCATGATGGCTCATTATGCGCAAAACTGCTGCAAACGAAAAGGGTTTTATTTTAAGTTTTCATCACGCTTTAAGCCAGTAATGTCAAAGCACCACAACTGGCTTGCGTGTTTTTACAGGGCTGAATTTAAATTAAAAAATCATCCAGATTGGCACCACTGGCCAGTTTGGCAGCCAGCCAGCGTGGTTGCTTGCCACGGCCAGTCCAGGTTTCCTGCTGGTTTTCAGGGTTGCGATAGCGGGGTGCTACCGGCTTGCGGCTTGCAGTCTTGCTGGACTTGTTGCCACGGGCAACCAGTTCATCCAGCGTCACACCAACAGACGCAGCAATTTCTGTAATTCTGTCATACGCTGCATCAAGCTCTTGTTCTTTTTTCGACTCGATTAATGCACCGGCTTCATCGGTCAGTTTTTTCAGTTCAGCAACTGATAAATTACTAATATCAGGTTTCATTACCACTCCCACGAATATAAATAACCATTGTTATATTAAACAATATGGGCTGATCATATTATAATCGCGAGAGTGTGTCACCTTATTCTTTCATGTTTACCAGAATAACCATTAAAACGGTAAATCATCATCCAGATCGGTATTATATTGCGGGCTGCTGCTGGCCGCAGTATTTCTCGACTGGCCGGATGAATACTGATTATCACCGGACTGATTATTGCCAGCATAATTATTACCAGACTGGCCATTACCTGAGCGGGCACTGTAAGGAGCGTAGTCCATATTCTGGCTACCTTCACCCTGGCCACCACGCGGGCCATCCAGCATTTGCATGGAATCACCACGAATTTCAGTGGTAAAGCGTTCCTGACCGTCTTTATCGGTCCATTTGCGGGTACGCAGGCTGCCCTCAATATAAACCTTGCTGCCTTTCTTTAAATACTGCTGGGCCACTTCACCCAGACGGTTATTTAACACAATACGGTGCCATTCGGTGATTTCCTGACGCTCGCCAGTGTTTTTATCGGTCCAGCTTTCACTGGTCGCAATAGAAAACTGGGTGAGTGAGCCACCATTAGGGAAGCTTTTGGTTTCAGGATCACGGCCCAGAGTGCCAACAAGAATGACTTTATTTACGCCACGCATGGTTTTTTCCTCATGTTTAATTTTTTGATATGCTGACTGTAAACTAGTCTTTAGGAAAAGGCTACAGGCTGATTCACCAACTGCGACAGCTTTTGTCGCGCCTCGTCATTCAAGTCTTTAGGGTCAAACTTGATGTAGGCAATGCCCTGTACCTTAAGAATGGCAATCTCTTCAACTCCTTGTACTTGAAGGATTTGAGTGCTCCAATCATTAAGGTTTTGCGACTCTGCTGGCAAGTCAACTGTGAGGGTAGACAGGTAGCGTGGTGATTCCAGAAACCAGCTAACCCCTAACCAGATGACGGCAAAACCAACCAGAATGGTCCACGCCATGCTGGTATTACTGCTAGACAGCAACTGGCCACCCAATACCCCGCCAAAGAACGCACCCAGAAACTGGCTAGAGGCATTAATGCCCATGGCAGTGGCTTTAACCGACGGCAAGGCAATTTTGGATAACCATGAGGGCAATAATGCTTCGATCACATTAAAGGCAATAAAAAACAGCGCAAGGCCTAAAATTAATCCCCATGGCGTTGTATAAAACAGGCTTAAAACAATTAATGCCGCCGTAATGGAAAATATCGCCGCCATGAAAATATAACGCATTTGTTGTTTTTTTTCGGCCACAATAATACTGGGAAAGGCAAAAAAGCAGCTAATTAATAACAGCGGCAAATATACCCAGCCATGATGATTAACCGGAATACCGGCCCATTCCACTAATTGGCTTGGAATAAAAACAAATAGCGCTGTCATGATTAAATGCAGCATAAAGATGGAAATGTGCAGGCGATTCAGGTTGGCATTATTTAATACCAGTTTAAATTTTTCCCGATAATGCCCGCTGGCCTGTTTGTGCTGGATGGAAACATGCGGCACCAGCAGCAGCAATAAAATGGCCAGAATGCCGGCAATACTGGAAAACCAGAACAGGCCGGACAGGCCAATATGACTGGTTAATAATGGCCCAATGATAAAGGCCAGCATAAATGACGTACCAATACTCATGCCCATAATAGCCATGGCTTTGCTGCGCTGCTCCTCACGGGTAACATCGGCCAGTAATGCCATCACTACCGCAGAAATAGCCCCGCTGCCTGCAATGGCGCGGCCAATAATCACCTGCCAGATATCGGTAGATAAGGCAGCAATGGCATTACCCAGCGCAAACAGGATCAGGCCAAAAATAATCAGGCCACGGCGCGACACATAATCGCCCCACAGGCTAAACGGAATTTGCAGCAGGGCCTGACTTAAACCATAAATACCCACAGCCAGCCCCAGCAGCGCAGGCGTTGCACCGCTGTACTGCTGCCCGGCAATGGCAAAGACCGGAACGATCATGAATAAACCCAGCATACGCAGGGCAAAGATACTACCTAAAGCAAACGTAGAGCGGCGTTCAGTGGCATTCATGAAAATTTTGAACCATATCAGGTGATGCAGATAGCAGGCAATGCAATAAAAACGCTATGCAGTATACGCTTATTTTAGCGATGTGCCAGATTGTTGCATGCGCGCAGTGTTGGCCGGAAGACACTGCTTTTGGAAAAATTGCAGGAAAAGTTTTTGGTAACTGCCACGCGATGACAACTTGAAGTTACATAAATTATCACCATATTTAGGCTTAAATATTATCATTTTAAACAGTACAGGACGTAGCCGGAATGTCTTTGTTACCGGCTGTTGCCGTGTTGCCCTATTCGTCGCTTGATCATGCGTTACCGTTGTTCATCCACAATCAGCTGAGATTTACATGAGCCAAAATGAAATTCGTATTCGTGGTGCAAAAACACATAATCTAAAAAATATCTCGCTGGATATTCCCCGTGACAAGTTTGTGGTCATTACAGGATTATCTGGCTCGGGTAAATCGTCGCTGGCATTTGACACTTTGTATGCTGAAGGCCAGCGCCGCTATGTGGAAAGTCTTTCAGCCTATGCACGGCAGTTTTTGTCGCAAATGGAAAAGCCGGAAGTCGACAGCATTGAAGGCTTGTCACCGGCCATTGCCATTGAGCAAAAATCCACCAGCCACAACCCGCGCTCAACTGTCGGTACTATTACTGAAATTTACGATTACCTGCGCCTGCTGTATGCCCGCGTCGGAACGCCCTATTGTCCGGAACATGACTTGCCGATGGTGGCGCAAACCGTAAGTGAGATGGTGGATAGCGTTAAAGCCTTGCCTGAAGGTGCGGCATTGATGATGCTGGCACCCGTGGTACGTGAGCGCAAGGGCGAATATACCCATCTGTTTGAACAATTGCAGGGTCAGGGTTTTGTGCGCGCGCGGGTGGATGGTGAAATTATTGAGCTGGATGAACCGCCAACGCTGGACAAGAAGAAAAAACACACCATTGAAGTGATTGTGGATCGCTTTAAGGTGCGTGAAGACCTCGGTAACCGGCTGGCTGAATCCTTTGAAACGGCACTGCGGCTGGGTGGTGATATTGCCACCTTAAGCTGGCTGGATGGCAGTCATCCCGAGCAGGTGTTTTCGGCCAAGCACAGTTGTCCGCAATGTGATCGCGCCGTGGCTGAACTGGAACCCCGCCTGTTTTCCTTTAACAATCCGTATGGCGCTTGCCCGGTATGTGACGGACTGGGTGTGCGCAGTCATTTTAGTGCCGAAAAACTGATTCCCAATGCTGAGCTGTCACTCAATCAGGGGGCGATTAAAGGCTGGGATCGCCAGCGTCCGTATTACTTTGGCTTTATTACCAAACTGGCCGGGCATTATGACATTGACCTGAACACCCCGTGGCAGCAACTCAGTGAAGCGCACAAGAAACTGATTTTAAATGGTTCTGGTAAGGAAAAAATTGATTTTTCCTATGTGGATGAGCGTGGCCGCAAGCAACATCGGGTGATGGTGTTTGAAGGCGTGCTGCCCTATCTGGACCGGCGTTACCGGGAAACCGAAAGTAATCTGGTACGGGATGATCTGGCGCAGTATTTGTCTAATGCCGCCTGTGATGCCTGTGGCGGTTCACGCCTGAACGAACTGGCACGCAATGTCAAAGTGGTGAATTGTACCCTGCCTGAAGTTACCCGGATGTCAATTGGTGATGCTGAAAGCTATTACCAGCAGCTCAAGCTGGAAGGCGCAAAAGGTGAAATTGCCGACAAGATTTTCAAGGAAATCCGCGAGCGGTTGCACTTTCTGGTCAGTGTGGGCCTGAATTATTTAAGCCTGTCGCGCTCTGCCGATACACTGTCGGGCGGTGAAGCACAGCGTATCCGGCTGGCTTCACAAATTGGTGCTGGCCTGATGGGCGTGATGTATGTGCTGGATGAGCCGTCAATTGGCCTGCATCAACGTGACAATGACCGCCTGCTTAAAACCCTGATTCGCCTACGTGATCTGGGCAATACTGTGCTGGTGGTAGAGCATGATGAAGATGCCATTCGTGCGGCAGATCACATTATTGATATTGGGCCGGGTGCTGGTGTACATGGCGGTGAAATTATTGCTGAGGGTACGTTTCAGGAGATTGAAGCGCACAAGGATTCACTTACCGGGCAGTATTTATCGGGACGTTTAAAAATTGCCGTGCCCGAGCAACGCATTGCCCCGCAGCCAGACAAAATGCTGCATTTGAATGGTGCCTGTGGCCATAACCTGAGAAAGGTTAACCTGAGCATTCCGCTGGGCCTGTTTACCTGCATTACCGGTGTGTCCGGTTCCGGTAAATCCACGCTAATTAACCGCACCCTGTTGCCACTGGCGGCCACACAACTCAATGGTGCCAGCACGCTGACGCCGGAAAAATTTGACACCATTGATGGCCTGCAACATCTGGACAAAGTGGTTGATATTGACCAAAGCCCCATTGGCCGTACCCCGCGTTCTAACCCGGCCACCTACACTGGCTTGTTTACACCCATTCGCGAGCTGTTTGCGCAAACGGTAGAAGCAAAATCACGTGGTTATGCGGCTGGTCGCTTTAGCTTTAACGTGAAAGGTGGCCGCTGTGAGGCCTGTGAAGGCGATGGCATGATTAAGGTGGCCATGCACTTTTTACCGGATATGTACGTGCCCTGTGATGCCTGTCATGGCAAGCGCTATAACCGCGAAACATTGGAAGTGAACTACAAGGGCAAGAATATCTCTGACGTGCTGCAAATGACCGTGGAAGATGCCGCCGAGTTTTTCTCGGCTATTCCAGTGATTCATCGCAAGCTGGAAACCCTGATGCATGTGGGCTTGGGTTATATCCGGCTCGGTCAGGCTGCTACCACGCTGTCCGGTGGTGAAGCGCAACGGGTCAAACTGGCACGCGAGCTGGCCAAGCGCGACACCGGCAAGACGCTGTATATTCTGGATGAGCCGACCACTGGCTTACACTTCCATGATATTGCCAAGCTGCTGGAAATCCTGCATCACCTGCGTGACAAGGGCAACAGTATTGTGGTGATTGAGCATAATCTGGATGTGGTCAAAACTGCAGACTGGATTGTGGACTTGGGGCCGGAAGGTGGTTCTGGCGGTGGAATGATTATTGCCGAAGGCACGCCGGAACAGGTGGTGAAGGTGAAAAAATCATTTACTGGGCAGTTCCTTAAACCTTTATTGAAATAAGTTCAGCTGGCCGACTAACGCTACTGGTGTCGGGTTAGAATCTCTTATGATTTTAACTCGACGCCAGCTTTGCAACTTATCTGTTTTGAGTACATGCTCCATACCATCAAACAAAGAAGGTTGTATTTTTAGTAGTTTCTTGGCACGAGTCAGGCATTGATGTAGCCATGAATAAGACATTTTCATCACTGCTGCGATATTTAAATAAGTATGCTTGTCTGTTTTAGATTTAAGCCTTTCAAACAATTCGATATATGCCAAAACCATTGAAAAACTATTTTCCTCCATATGCTTGGTTTTCTCTTTTTCCTTTATTATATAGTCATCAGCACCAAGTAGTTGCTGCAACGGTTCGTGTGCATCCGAAGCTTTTGCCCCCAGCAATAAAGGGTGTGTTGATGCATCTGGGTCATTTCTAAATGAGTGATCGAATCGCAAAGCCCCCTTAACTGCTCTATCTGTTGACCTCATAAAAAATCGGAATAACTCATCTTTTAATAAATTCCAGTGCTCAACATTGGCCATATCAAACCAGTCTGCCCAGTCACCAAATACATAAATAGCAGCTTGTTGTGCGACATCATTGGCTTCAAATTGTTTTGAAGCCAATGCTATACGTTTCCACTGCGTAAGATACTCGGGAGAATAAATGACTTGCGCTAATCTATTTTTTTCTAATTCATTCATTAAACAGGGTTATCCAAGAATTCCCTTACCACCTAAGCGCTTTAAACTTAAATAAAATGAATTTAAAGCTACTCAGGCATCATTGCTGGATATTCAATTGGCTTGGCTTGGCTAAAACGAATATCACGTACATGGGTAAAGTTTGACCAGATCAACTGGCTACCTTTTGTCCATCTTAAAGGACTAATGCGTTTTTGGACGGTAGCGATTTCCTGTGCTGTGGCTAGTCTCAGCTCACCAATTTCACCATAGAGACGTACAGCAGGAATTGTAGAAAACCTGCCAACCAATAGCGACTTGAACCAGAAGCCCTTACTGGCATTAACTGCCATGATACAAACTTTCGGGTTGGTTTTAATATTCTCCGCCAACTGATGAGTATAAGAATCAAAAAAATAACCGGTCTGATCATGACGCAAGAATATTGTCCCAATTGGCGTAAGGTGCGGTTGCCCCTGCTGACTCACCGAGGCAATTGAGCAATACATACTGGAAGACTGAGCTTGGGTAAAAATTTCTTTAATTGCATTCCAAGATTTCACTAAATCCATGTTTCAGCATCCATTATTAAACTTATAAGTTCAATATATGTCATCTGTTTATTGATAGCAAATTCTTCAAAATTTATTGTTCAGTTATCTTGTTTTACTCAGCACCTATTATCTTCCATGAATAGTATCTTCCATGATTAGTACAATCATCCGCTTATTAAAAAACAGCTTTTACCAGCTTTTTTAACTCACCCTATTAATTTTAAGCATGAAAATCTGCGTTGATATGGGCAAGGTACAAGCTGATATTGACCAGTACAATTCAAAACAAAAAACCACCCTAAGGTTTTGACAATTTTAGGCTCGTTTCTTATTACTTGATTTTTCCTTTTTCCAATAAGATGTAATCTGTCATGGACTTTAACGAGTTACCGTTTCAACACGCCATTGAATTTAAACAAGGTGATGGCTCACGACAACTTGCCGTATTTAGTGATCCTGAATGCCCTTACTGCCAGCGTCTGGAATCCGAGCTAGCCAAACTGGACAATGTTTCCATTCATGTTTTTCAGTTTCCACTGACGCAACTTCATCCCAACGCGGATCGTATTACCCGTAAAATATGGTGTTCACCAGATCGGGCAGCGGCGTGGCGTGATTATCTGATCCAGCAGATTGAACCAGACAATAGCGCAGATTGTGAAAACCCGGTGGAAGCAAATATTCAACTTGGACAGGTACTGGGAGTGAATGGAACGCCAACCCTGATGCTGTCCAATGGCAAATTAATAGCAGGAGTTGCTTCTGCTGATGAGATTGCTGCTTTACTGGCTTAATAATCTGGCAGGGTATGGTCTGGCAGCATGCTCACCTGTCAACCACTTTTTGCTAGCAGTGTCTAGAGCAATTTTCCTGTAGCGGTCTTAGCTTAAATTGACGTAGAGTTTTTAAAATTCCTAAAAAGTCTTTTTGTTGTTTCATGCAGAAATTCTGTAAGTTTTTAACTTCACTCATTTTTTTCACATATATTGCAAGAATAAACACCCTGCAAAGCTATTAGTCAGGGCAGATAATCAAGCAATAGGGAGAAGAAAAATGTCTGTACGCATGGAAGTCCGGTTTTATTCTGCACTGATGCTGTCCTTACCATTTTGTAGTATCGCAGTCAGTCCGCTAAGCCATGCCGACACCCAAACCAGACCGGAAACAGCAAATAGCCAAGCTGCAATGCTCACGCCTACGCCAGCACTGCCCTATCCGGTTGCCGATCCACAACTGGGCGAAAAGCTATATCCGAATGAAGCCTTGTATGCCCAGCAAATTGGCGTGGAACTTGAAAAACTGATCCGCAAACGTGATGCGCAAGGACAAGCGCACCGTGATGTGCATCCCAAAGCACATGGCTGCGTCAAGGCACAGTTTCGGGTGCTGGATCAATTGCCTGCGCAGTTCAGCCAAGGCATGTTTAAACCGGGTCAAAATTATCCGGCATGGATCCGGTTTTCCAATGGCTCGCCCAAACCGGATCATGCTGACATCAAGCGCGATGCACGCGGTATGGCCATTAAGGTGATGAATGTGCCGGGGCAAAAACTGCTGGAAGATGAATCACAGGCTAGCACACAGGATTTTATTTTAATTAATCATCCGGTGTTTTTTGCCAATGAACCTGACCGCTATCTGGCGTTGATGAAAGATATGAATGGCGGTTTTTTAAAAAAGCTCCAGATTCCTTTTTCCCTGGGCTTTAAGGGGAGCAAGATAGCCTTTCAAACCAGTCGTTCCAGAATTGGCAATCCACTGCAAGCCCGTTACTGGTCGATGGTGCCGTATCAATTGGGCACTGGCGCAAGCCGTAATGCGGTGAAATATTCAGTACGCCCCTGTACGGCCAGACAGGATGCTATTCCCGCGCACCCAGATCACAACTATTTGCGCGGCGCATTAAAACAAAGCCTGAACGCTGGTGATGTGTGCATGGAATTTCTGGTACAGCCACACACTTCTACAGCGCTGTCCGTGGAGGATTCCATGACCGAGTGGAAAGAAAGCGATGCACCATTTTACAAGGTGGCAACCCTGACCATTCCACAGCAAACATTTGATACACCAGCGCAAAACCAGATGTGTGAAAACCTGTCTTTTTCGCCCTGGCATGCCCTGCCTGAGCACCGGCCTTTGGGCGCAGCCAACCGGATGCGCAAGGTGATTTATGATCATATCAGCCGGGTCAGGCACCAGATGAATGCGGTGCCGCGTCAGGAACCTGAATCATGACAGTAATTTCACCTGACCCAAGAACAGACCAGTCAAGTCAGTAAGCCGAAACGGGTAGAAAATATTTTTTGGTGTGCCTTATCCAAAAGGCAGATACCTCGCTCAATACCGTTGCCTCAGCAAACAGTTTATCGCGTGTTAGCTATTTATTTGCTACCATTCGCCGCCTAACTTCTGCTTGACATCTTGGCCTTATGACCTCGCCATACCAACGACAACTTCAAGAAAAAATTGACCGCATTAGCGCGCAATTTGCTGCTTACAATCCACCTGCGCTGCAAGTGTTTGAATCACCCGAACAACACTATCGTATGCGCGCGGAGTTTCGCATCTGGCATATCGAAAACGACCTGTTCTACGCCATGTTTGAACGCAGTGCAGAGGGCAAGCAGAAAAAAGTCATCCGTGTTGATGAATTTCCCATTGCAGACCAAGGCATCAACAGCTTAATGCCAAAACTACTGGCAGCCATTAAAGCTGTGCCTGTGTTAGCAGAACGCCTGTTTGAAGTGGGCTTTTTGGCAACCTTAAGTGGCGAAATGCTGGTCAGTTTTATCTACCACCGCAAACTGGATCTAGACTGGGAACAAGCCGCCAGAGCATTGGGCGAGCAGTTAGATATCAGCATCATCGGACGCAGTCGTGGTCAAAAACTGGTGGTGGGCAATGACTTTGTGGTGGAAAAGCTCAATGTTCAAGGCCGGGAATTTGTCTACAAGCAAGTGGAAGGCAGCTTTACCCAGCCTAACGCGCAAGTGTGCCAGCACATGCTGGACTGGGCTTGCAGCGTGGCAGGACGTTCTGACAAAGATTTACTGGAACTGTATTGCGGCAACGGTAACTTTAGCCTGCCTTTATCGTTGAGATTTAGCAAAGTATTAGCTACCGAACTGGCAAAATCATCGGTACATGCGGCTGAATGGAATATTGAGCAAAACCAGATTGATAATATTCAGGTTGCACGTTTATCCGCAGAGGAGTTTACCCAGGCCTATCACGGTGAGCGTGAATTTAGACGTTTGCAGGAAGCCAGGATCGACCTCAAAACTTATGATTTTGATACGGTCTTTGTCGATCCGCCACGCGCAGGGATTGATGACGACACCTTAAAACTGCTGCAAGGTTTTGAGCGTATTATCTATATTTCCTGCAACCCGGATACCCTGCACGACAACTTAACAACATTAAGCCAAACGCATCGTATCACTCAGTTCGCCTTATTTGACCAGTTTCCTTATACCCATCACATAGAATCCGGGGTATTGCTGGAAAAGATTTAAACAGTGGATGGTAAGCTGATGGCCGACATTTTTATTGCAGGACAAGGACTGGCACTCGCCGAGGCAACGGTAGATTATCCGCGTCCGGAGCGTCTCGTTGCAGGTAACCCAAAACGGCTAACCACCAGCTTGTATGAACACCCCAACATGAGCTGTGGCATTTGGCAGTGTGAAGTGGGTGCTTGGCGCATTGCGTTTGCCAGCAATAAACAAGAGTTTTTTCAGTTAATTAAAGGGATTGTGCGCCTGCACCATGCGCAAGGTGAATTTGTGGAAATTCATGCAGGTCAGGCTGGTGTTATTCCACCCGGTTTTGTCGGTATGTTTGAAGTGGTAGAACCGGTAGAAAAATATTATGTGATCGTAGAAACCATAGTCTAACGACCAGACTCCATCACGGTTAATCGCGTTTGGGTGCATACTTAATATACTGCAGGGTAATCAGACGCGATACCACCAGCGTTAAATACATCACCCCTACAAACATTTGCAGCGAAACCAATACCCGTGAGGCAGGTGCAATCGGCACAATATCACTTAAACCAGTTCCCGATTGCACGCTAAAGCTAAGGAATAGCAGCTCTAGCCAACTGCGACCCAGCTCCCCGTCGGCCAGTGCGGTAAAGCTGGCCGGAAATAAGGTCTGGCAAGCACTATATAAAAAGGCAAATGCCCAGGCAAACAAGGTAAATACGGTGGCCGCTGCAAACAGCTCATCACGGGTGAGGTATTTGTCGGCAAACATATACATCAGCAAGCCTGCAGCAGCATAAATATAGGCGGCAGCTTCCACCACATTGGCAATGACTTGCAGCATGGGGGTGCCAAAACCCGCCACAATGGTAAGCGACAAGATCAGCGCTGTAGTGACAAATACCAAGCCGACCAAAGTATAAATAGGACTGCGGCGGATAATGGTGGCAATTAACAACAAGGCCAGCGCACTGAGGCACCACGATAACGCATGGGTATTGAGGGTTCTATTGGTCAGCGGTGATAAGCATAAAATCAGTAATTGTAAAAACAGCAACCATGCTGAGGGCAACAGTTTTAAACCTTTCCAGTGAATGAGCAGGCTGTGCATGGTGTTATAGCTATGGTGATTAACCTGTTGAAAAGTATGTCATGTTTGTCTGTTAAAACCTTTGGGCCTTATGAGGCTTATGGTAACCGGGCCATGAATGGCAATTGGTACTGTCTAATAAAAACCCTGTCCCGGGAAAGCATCCGGAACAGGGCTTCATCATTTGCCAAGGCTAATTCATTTTTAAAATTGGCTTGACCACCTTGCCGCTAAAACTGTCCCGAATGGCATCATTGATTTTTTTAAACGGATAAAACTTGACCAGTTTTTCTAGTGGGAACTTGCCCTGCTCATGCAACTGCATAATCTGCTGATGCGCATTCGGAGTTTTACCACCACCGCCTACAATGCCAATCAGGCGCTTGCCATATAGGGTATCGGCATGATTCAGCTTAAAGCTATGCAAAGGCGAGCCGCCACCCACCATGCCACAAACACCCAGAATCCCTAGGGATTCCATAGCAGCAGGCACCATTTTACCGCCCAGTGTGCAGTCCAGACTGTAATCCAGACGGTTTTTGGTTAATAGGCGAATCTTGGCGGCAATGGCTTCTTTTTCAGATTTAAACACATGGGTCGCGCCCAGTTTTTTGGCCAGCTTTAAGCGGTTGCTATTGGGATCAACCACAATAATGGTTTCACATTCACGCACTACGGCAGCCATTACAGCAGCCAGACCGGTAGAACCACCACCAAAAATGGCAATACTACTGCCCGCTTCAGGCTGTAATTCATTAAACACCGCACCTGCACCCGTCGTAATGCTGCAACCCAGCGGTCCCATCAAGTCCAGATCAATGCTGTCTGGCACTTTAATCAGGTTGCGCTCAAGGGTAATGGCATGGGTTGACCAGCTCGACTGCTGAAAGAAATTGCCGTACAGCTTGTCACCATTGGCGAGCTTAATGGCATGCGAGCCATCCAGCCGCTGGAAACCAAACGACAGCGGCCCGGCCAGTTCACAATAACGCGGCTGGTCACGCAGGCAATTGCGGCATTTACCACAGGATGGAAAGCTGATGAGCACACGATCACCAATTTTAAACTGGCTTACTTTGCTGCCTATTGCTTCAATGATGCCTGCCCCTTCATGCCCCAATACACAGGGTTTGCCGGTAGGCAGGTCACCGTTCAATACCTCATGGTCGGTGCCACAAATCCCGCAACTGCTGATCTTGACCAGCACTTCATATTCCTGTGGTTCATCCAGCTCAATTTTTGCCAGCTTTAACTTGGGATAACGTGATAGAGATACCAATGAACGTTCAAATATGGCTGCTGTTGCACGCATAGTGTTAATCCAGTATTTCTGATGCATGCCAGTGTTCCATTAAGCCAGCGCCAGATACGTAGATTTTCTGTACAGTTGCTGTGCAAAAAAATTAAGTTGTTTTCTGCTATTAATTTACCCGGGTAATATTGCTTAATTATTATTACCCGGGTAAATTAGGCTACCTTTATCAATGATACCTGAGCACAATATGACTACATCCACCCATTGGACTGCTTTTCAAGATGTGCAGCAATTTGCTCGAGGATGTCCTTGGGAGGTAGCCGTAGCGGTTAGTAACGCCATGCAACAGCAGCCGGGCCAGACTATTTTTATTTTTGATGACCAGACTGGACGCATCGTTGATATTGATTTAACGATGAGCCACGAAAACCTTATAGCCCAATTGAGAGCGCAACACACCATTGTCCAGCCTTCAACAACCGGAGAGCTGCGCACGCCGGGCAGGCCAAAACTTGGGGTGGTGGCGCGTGAAGTTACCCTGTTACCGCGTCATTGGGAGTGGCTGGCTAATCAGCCCAGTGGTGCCTCAGCCACCCTGCGCAAACTGGTGGATCAGGCGCGTAAACAGGATCAGGCGACTGGTGGAATAAAACAGGCGCAGCAAGCTGCCGACCGATTTATGACTGCCATGCTGGGTAATGCCTCAGGCTATGAGGAAGCCGCAAGGGCACTATATGCCGGTAAAAAGGAAATTTTTTTACAATACACTGAACAATGGCCAGCCGATTTACGTGATTATGTGCGACAACTGGCTGAACCGGCGTTTGGACAAGTTCAGGATGAAGCTGAACAATAAACTGTGTACCAAGCCGTGTTAGCAATGGCTGTAATCTGGCTGACTATCCAGTCAATGTCAGTTTTTGCCACTGGGTTTAAAAATGCGCTGGCGTAGGCTTGATGGCATGTTCAATGCATAAAAAATCAGCAACCAGCGTTTAGGAGACCTGTAATGAATCCGCCTAATAGGACCTTAACCACGCCTGTACTGGAGTCAGACCAGCCTGTTGTTTCAACGCAAGGCTCTTTTTCAACGCTTGGTTCTTCCTTACTGCATGATTCTTTTCCCTTACATGCCAATGCCCAGGTTCCTGCACAGGCAGAAACCCATCCGGTGTTTAATGTGTCATCTGAGCTGGGCGACATCAACCTGTTGACCAGCGATCAGGCCTTACAGGAAGCCGTGCAGCGCGAAGGTGCAGTCTGGGCCATGGAAGATTTAAGCCAGTTTGGCGCGCTGACTGGTTCGCGTGAATATTTGCATCTGGGTTATCTGGCCAATAAATACAAGCCGGAGCTGGACACGCATGACCGTTTTGGTCATCGGGTGGATGTGGTGCATTATCATCCGGCTTACCATGAGCTGATGCGCTCGGCATTTGCCCACCAGCTGCATGCGCTGCCGTGGGTTAATCCGGTAGCGGGTGCACACGTTGCGCGGGCTGCCAAGCTGTTAATGCAGGGACAGGTGGAAGCAGGCCATATCTGCCCCACCACCATGACTTTTGCCTGCATTCCCAGTCTTCGTACCACCCCAAAACTGGCAGCATTGTGGGAAGATAAAATTCTAAGCGCAGTGTATGACCCGCGCAATCTGCCAGCCAGCCAGAAAAATGGCCTGACGGTAGGCATGGGCATGACCGAAAAACAGGGCGGTTCTGATGTGCGGGCCAACACCACTTTTGCAACGCCCATTGACCAGCATGGGCCGGGGGAAAGCTATGAAACCAAGACCTATGAAATCACAGGCCACAAGTGGTTTTTGTCCGCACCCATGTGCGACCTGTTTCTGGTTCTTGCCAAAACCGAGGCTGGGGTGTCCTGCTTTTTAGTCCCACGCTGGCGACCAGATGGCACTAAAAATACCTTGCAGGTGATTCGCCTCAAAAACAAGATGGGCAACGTGTCCAATGCCTCCAGTGAAGTAGAATTTCGTGGGGCGTTTGGCTGGCTGGTGGGCGATGAAGGTCGCGGTGTGGCCACTATTATTGAAATGGTGAGCTTAACCCGCTTCGATTGCATGATTGGTTCAACGGCCATTATGCGTATGGGGCTAATTCAGGCCATTCACCATTGCCAGCAACGGGTAGCCTTTGGTAAAAAATTAATTGACCAGCCCCTGATGCAAAACCTGCTGGCTGACCTAACCCTGGAATATGAAGGCGCACTGGCATTGACCATGCGCATGGCCCGCGCGCTGGATCAACAAGAGCTGGATGCAACAAATCAGCATGAAAGCTTACTGGCCCGTATTGCCACAGCCATTGGCAAATATTGGATTTGCAAGCGGACACCCAATCATAGCTATGAAGCCATGGAGGTGATTGGCGGCAGTGGCGTGATGGAAGACAGCCCCATGCCGCGTCTGTATCGTGAAGCGGTCATTAATACCATCTGGGAAGGCTCAGGCAATGTGCAATGTCTGGATGTATTACGTGCCATGACCAAAACCCCAGCCACAGTGGATGCTTATTTTAATGAAGTCAGACTGGCGCTGGGTAAACATGCCTTGTTTGATCAGGCTGTCAGTCGTTTGCAGGCAGAGTTTCAGAATCGGGAATATCTGGAGTTTCGCGCCCGCCATGTGGGCGACCAATTGGCGGTAGTGTTGCAGGCTGCTTTATTATTGCAACATGCACCGGACTCTGTTTCAACCGCATTTTGTCTGTCACGTCTGGGCCAGCAAGGCATGCACAATTATGGCAGCCTGCCCATAGGGGTTAATGCCAAGGCTATTATTCACCGCACCTATCAGGTTTAGCCTCAAAAAACCATTCAGCCAACAACCGCAAAAACAAAAGCCCGAATCAATCGGGCTGTTTGTTTTTATAGCTTTCATCCATCAGGCTGATTGGGGACAATTGGCAATGAGCTGCTCGGGTTGAGAAAACACCTGACTGCGATGATAACCATCCACATAATGTTCAAGCTGGGTCAGGATTTCATCCAGTCCATGCAAGTCACTGGCATTTGTGGTAATCAGTTGCAACAGGGTTTCAACTTCTTCAAGGCTATACTGTTTTTCAACTGCACGTACAATCAGGCTGTGTTCAGTGCGCTCGCCATTGGCATCGTCAAGCAGCAGCTCTTCATACAGTTTTTCACCACTACGCAGGCCGGAAAACACGATTTCAATATCACCATGCTCAGAACCCGGCTCACGTGGTGTAAGGCCGCTTAAAAAAATCATGCGCTTGGCCAGATCCACAATTTTAACCGGCTCGCCCATATCCAGCAAAAATACATCGCCTCCCTTGCCCATTGCCCCGGCCTGAATGACCAGCTGGGCAGCCTCAGGAATGGTCATGAAATAACGGGTCACATCAGGATGCGTTACAGTAATGGGCTGGCCTTCTGCAATTTGCTTGCGGAACAGCGGCACGACAGAACCTGATGAGCCGAGAACATTGCCAAAACGCACCAGACTAAACTGGGTTTTGCAATCCGGCTGGGCAGCCAGTGCCTGACAGGCCAGCTCGGCAATGCGTTTGGAAGCCCCCATGACATTGGTTGGGCGTACCGCTTTATCGGTTGAAATCAGTACAAAAGTATCGACCCCGGAATGCTGGGCCGCTTTGGCACAACGATAAGTACCAACACTGTTATTCATCAGCCCCACAAATGGGTTGACCTCAACCAGTGGCACATGCTTGTACGCAGCAGCATGGTACACCGTATTGACCTGATAATTACGCATGAGCTGTTCCAGCTTGGCCTGATGCAACACACTGCCCAGCGATGGAATAATACCTAAATCCGGTGCAGCCGCTTTGAGTTCCTGCTCAATGGCATACAGTGCATATTCCGACAGCTCAAGCAAAATCAGCAGCTTGGGGTTGAGCTTGATAATCTGGCGGCATAACTCACTACCAATTGAGCCACCAGCACCAGTTACCATCACTACCTTTTGCTCAATGTTGGCTTTTAGAAAATGAGGAATCGGTGGCACCGGGTCGCGCCCCAGCAGATCCATGATGTCGACTTCCTGCACATCCGATATTTTCAGGTGACCATTGACCAACTCTTCAATTGGCGGTACAGATTGCACCTTCACCATCAATGGTTCCAGTTTTTCAATAATCTCGCGGCGTTGGCTGCGGGTAATGGAAGGTAAGGCCAGCAATACTTTTTCTACCTGATGCTTGGGAATCACCCGCGGTAGTTCGCCACTGCTGTACACCTTGACACCTGCAATACGCCCGCCCATCAGCAACGGATCATCTTCCACAAAACCTACCACCCGTTTATAGGGATGATTTTTGAGGGAATTGAATAAGGCTGTCCCAGCGGCTCCGGCACCATAAATCAGGATATTCTTGGTGGGGGTTAAAATGATTTGCCGATGACGCAACATAAAGCGCGCCATAATCCGGCTAAACCCGATCCAGATAAACAGTAAAAACACATACGGCAAGGGCACCGAGCGCGGGATATTAAGCAGCATGGAATTAATGCTGAACATCACCAAACTGAGTAAAAATAGGCCCAGCAATACCGATTTAAACAAGTGTTCATTAAAGGAACGTAAAATTTCCTGATATAAACCACTTAAGGTCAAGAACACAAAAGACAGGCTATAAATGATCAGCTGGCTTTGGAACGGCAAATGATAATCCAGTGAAAGTAACCGCGCTGCCATTAAAAAATGCAAGATAAAAACCATTACCACCAGATCACTGGTCATGATAATCAGCTGCTTTTGCCAGCGTGGTAAACGTGACAGACTTTTTAGTGGTCTACGAATCAGGTTGTTGGCAGGCATGGGATTATTCACTCGCGTTAGTAGCCCCTAATGGTTTACGTGCCTTCTTAGCCACTGTTGCAATGGCATGCAGGGTTTTTGCAATGTCACTTTCACTTAGGCTTGGATGTACCAGAAACATCACACTGGTTTCACCCAGCTGTCTGGCAACAGGCAAACGCACTGCTGGCCGCCATGGGGTGTTGTCAAAGGCTTTTTCCAGATACACCTCCGAACATGACCCACTAAAACACGGCACCCCCAAGGCATTGATTTCCTCAATCACCTGATCGCGGCTCCAGCCTGCGCCCAGCTGGTCCGGCCTGATAAATGCATAGGCTTTATAATGGGCATGCACGATCTCTTCAGACGGTACAGGCACCTCAAAAATTCCGGCCTGCTGGCAAGCACCCAGTACAGCCTGTGCATGTGCAGTGCGCTTTTGATGCCACTCTGGCATATAGGTGAGCTGGATTCGCCCAATGACTGCCTGTAGTTCAGTCATGCGCCAATTGGTGCCAAATGACTCATGTACCCAGCGAAAGCCCGGTGCATGCTGGCGCTGATAAACGGCTTCATAGCTTTTGCCATGATCCTTGTATGACCACATTTTTTGCCATAACTGCTCATCATGAGTGGTAACCATGCCACCTTCACCACCCGTGGTCATGATTTTATCCTGACAAAACGACCACGCCCCAATATGACCAATCGAACCGGCGGCACGGCCCTTATAATATGCCCCATGCGCCTGTGCACAGTCTTCAATCACATAAATGCCACGCTCATTGGCAAATTGCATGATAGGGTCCATATCACACATCCAGCCAGCCAGATGCACACAAATAATGGCACGGGTTTGAGGTGTGATGACAGCCTGAATAGTTTGCAGGCTGATATTCTGTGAATCAGGCTCTATATCTGCAAATACCGGATTGGCACCCGCGGTTACAATCGAGCTTGCCGAGGCCAGAAAGGTCCGTGATGTCACAATGACATCGTCACCCGATCCAATCCCCAAAGCCTTTAACGCCAGATCCAGTGCTACCGTACCATTGGTTAAGGCCACCGCATACGGTACGCCAACCCAGGCTGCAAACTCCTGCTCAAACTGGCGACACTCCTGCCCAGTCCAGTAATTGACCTTGTTGGACAGCAGCACATTGGCAACAGCATCCGCTTCTTGTTGCGTAAAACAGGGCCATGGTTGAAAAGCAGTATTTAGCATGATGTCTATCTTAATGAAAAAATCTGGGTTACTGTCTCAATTCAGGCTGGTATAGGCATTTAAAGCATGCTTACCGGAGCCCCTCAACAAAGACATTAATTTTACGCTTTATCAGCGTGCTTACACTGGACACTATAATCCCATTGCTGAGGCGCCTGACTCCTGTCATCTACCGGAGTACTGTTTCTGCTTACAAAACCAGTATAAAATGTGATAAATCAGTGCATAAATGATAAACAGGCTGGCTGCGCCCTGAAGCAGGCCAACTAATAGCTTGGCTAAAAACAAATAAGTATTAGTTACCCACAAGCTATGCCATTTTAGCATGGCCTGCAAACTCCAAAACAGCGAACCAGCACACATTAAAATGACAATCAATAGACTATGCCATTTTTTAAGTACAATAATAGGGATATCTTCCAACACAGTTTTGTGAAAAGCCATGTTTCGCATTTGAGTGAGTATAAACCAGCCCACCCAGCCTAAACCCGCTAACGAAGTCCCGTATTGCAAAACACGGGCCAATGGCATGGTTCCAAAATAACCACTATTAACTGGTAGTTGTAGCACAACTACATGCCGGGCAATAAAACCATCAGGATGGGTAATGCCATCCCAAATTAAATGGGTACTTGCACCCAGCAATAAACCCAAGACTACTGTAACGCCAAACTTTAACCATTGGCTAAAATGCTGATGCGACCTGCCTCTTGCAATAAGGAACGGGAACCAAGGCTGCACCACAGCAATAGCCGCAGGCTTTAATAATCCATACCATAGGATTAATATAACCAACCCATAGGGTAGACAATAGCTGAATAAACCAGCCCAGCCATGGGACTCATCAGACACAGATATCGGACTATTTAAAAAATAAGGCAAGTCCGGCAGCATGCTGCCAAGTAACACCGCCTCAAAACTCATCCACCTCTGGCAACGGTAAAAAGGCAGGGCAGCTGCCATATGCGATAAGGTAAAGGCCATTTATTGCCACTGGCTGTCAAAACCTGACATTCGCATTACCGCACTAGTGGTCTGGCTGGATTACCAATTACAGTAACCCCGGCAGGGACACTTTTGGTAACTACCGCGCCCATTCCTACCACTGCCCCTTTACCAATGACCAATGGCTTATCCGGTGTGCCCTGTTTAATGACAGCACCTGTACCAATATAGGCATGGTCTTCAATAATAATATTGCCGTTGCATTTAACACCTGGTGCAAAGGTCACATAGTCACCAATAATGCAGTCATGCGCGATATAGCTATAAATATTGGCATGAAAAAACTTACCAATTTTAATATTAGAAGTTAGACAAACAAAAGGACATAAGATGCTTCCCTTACCTATCATCACATCATCAAGTCTTATTACATTTTCTGCTTTAACATCCAGATGCTGAATTGATTCAGTATTAAGCTTTTCAATTAGTTCTTCTCGAACCTTACTATTTGCAATGGCAATAGTTACTTTCTTAATAGATGCCTTATGCTGAATAAACTGGTCAAAGCTCAGCACCTTATAACCATTAAGTTGCTGTATATTATTGCTGTCATCAATAAATACAAATTGTTCGGTAGCTAAATGAGGAAATTGTTGGCGTACTAGCGGCATAACCTCTTTACCAAAACCACTAGCTCCATATACTCCAATATAAATATCATTCATTAGAGTTACTCTTAGCAGAACCCGTAAATTTGCTCATGGTCGCTTCACCTTCTGCGCTAATGTCATCTTTTGACAGCACTTTATGCACAGTTTTAAACATGATTTTAAAATCTAACCATGTCGATTGATTTTCAACATACCATGTATCAAGTTTAAATTTTTCATCCCAGCCAATAGCATTGCGGCCATTGACTTGTGCATAGCCTGTCATGCCGGGGCGTACATTATGCCGCTTGGCTTGTTCTGGGCTATACAGTGGTAAATACTCCATCAATAATGGCCGTGGCCCGACCACGCTCATGTCACCTTTAATCACATTCCATAGTTCCGGCATTTCATCAAGGCTAGTGGCGCGCAGCATTTGACCAAACGGCGTTAGGCGCTCGCTATCTGGCAGAGGATTCCCCTGTGCATCTACGGCGTCACGCATGGTACGAAACTTGATCATTTCAAAAGGCTTGCCATGCAAGCCTGGACGTACCTGACGAAATAACACGGGTGAACCCAAGTTCTTTTTGACTTTATAAGCGACTAATAAGTAGATAGGCGATAGTAGCAATAAAGCAGTCAAAGCAATAATGATGTCTAATAGGCGCTTAATCATAAAATTCTGCAGTAATCTGTTGAGGAGATTTTTTTTCAACTCCTAAAGCATAATTTAATACTTGCTCAAACTGTTCAGCAAGAGTATCTCTAGAAAATTGATTTAAAGCGAGATGCTTAGCAGCATAAGAGGCAGCTTTCAGTTGATTGCTATTACTAATAAATTCAACTATTTTGCTAGCAGCCTCAATAGGATTATCCTGCCATAAAACCAGACCACAATTATTTTTATCAATAATATCTTTTTGCCATCCGCCATAATTAATTAAAATGGGCTTACTGGCTGCTAAAGCATCAAAGAACTTATTAGCAGAATTTGCTCGTATAGCAGGAATATCCCGGGCAAAGCTACAGGCAATTGTTGCTGCACTTAGCAATACAGGTATTTCCGATTTTGGTAGCTGTTTTTGTAAAAACACATTTTGCTCAAAAACATTATGCTCAATAGCTAGCTCTTTAATTTTCTCATATTCGATTCCATCACCGACGAGTAAAATTTTAATATCTTTATTAAGCTTCAGCAGCTCTTTTGCAATGGGAATAATATATCCTACATCATTTACAAAACCAAAAGTACCAGTATAAATAAGCAAAGGATTATTTTGCAGCCAAGAAATACTTAAGCGATAAGTAGAGGTTTCATCAGGATTGATACTAAATAAATCATTATCACTGCTATTAGGAATGACTGCCACTCTTTCAGTTGGATATCCTGTACTTAATATCCCTTCTTTCATTCCTGGCGATAAAGCAATAATAGCCTTAGCATTCTTGTAAGCCCATTTTTCCAATTTTTTAGCAAAATATTTATGGGTAGGTTTTTTTAGGACTTCCATGGCAATAGGCACTTCAGGCCATAAGTCTCTAACCTCAAAGACCATGGGAATTTTTTGTCGTCTGGCAGCATAAACTGCAGGTAGCGCAATCGTCAGTGGTGTGCTAGTAGCAAATACTATATCAGCTCTTATACTTGCGGCTTTGATTGCAGAAACAAACGAAAACTTAAAAAAAGCTATTATTCTTTGCTTAAAGCTCATTCGATTTGAATAAGCATTAGGAAACCAATGTACATTGATTCCATCTTCTACAGTGCTAAACCAATCCTGTTGATCAGTCTCTCTACACCATGAAGTAACAATATGAACTTCATGACCTTTCTGAACCAAACGTTTGGCAAACTCATAAGAACGAGTACCGCCTGACATATTTGGCGTATTAAAGTATTGATGTAGATAGATTATTTTCATATTTCAACTCTTGTGAAGATATTTCTGGGAATACTTAAAATCATCTTTCTTAGATTCTTTATTAATACAAATACTTAGTAATATAAAGATAAAGGCAAATCTCAAATAGCCTAAATCTCCACTAAAGGTGCAAACCAATAAAAAGTAAAATATAATAATTCTTAGGAAAGATTTTGAAATAAACAAACCATAAGCTATGAATAATAAGTAAATTATTCCGATAAATAAACCATTCTCAGTAAAAACTTCTAAATGTGCATTATGAGGATAATCAAATCCATAAACTGAATAAGCTTTAAAATTACCTAAACCTATACCAGAAATTGGATTTTTTAGAAAAAAACTGTAAGCTTCTAGGAATAAATCACTTCGCGTTCCTATTGATCCTTGATCTGTTTCTTCTAGATCTCCACCAAAGACTCGAAAAATAGCCAATAACCTTGAGTTAGGAAAATAACTATATAAATA